>JBPRGG010000099.1:0-71145 GCA_051418075.1 Candidatus Cyclobacteriaceae bacterium M3_2C_046
TAAGATTCTATTCAGATCAAAATGAATGAAAAGGCAGGAGATTTTAAGGTTGAGGAATAAAGCCAAGATCTCCCGGTACCGGATCAATATGAATGATGGTTCTTCCCCGTTGTATTTCCAGTCGCTGCAAATCACTGGCCAGTAGATCATATACCTGACTGATTCGCTGGGAATTAATTTCTTTTTGGTTGATTCTCAACAAGATGTCATTTGGTCGCAAGCCAATTTTTTCAGCCGGGGAATCTTCAAATACATATTTGATAAATATCCGGTCAATGGAATCATCCTTACGTAAAACGCAGCCCAGCCTGTTTACCCTAAATTGAGATAAGTAGTTCTGACTAGGCATCCAATAGGATTTTTGATTTTTATAATCCAGGGTAATATTAAATTTCTTCATCAGTTCATTACCAATTGTACCGGCATAAAACCCGCTGTTTAGCCGAGAATTTTTGATTAGCCGGATGTTCAGGCTGAGTGGAACATCCTTAAATAAATGGTTGCCCAGGTTAATCTGCCGTACTTTCCCTCCGATTTTACGTTTAAGGTCCCCAAAGATCTCCAGGCTGTGAAATTCGTAATAATCCCCAATTCGCTCAAAAAGATTTTTTTCTTCAATCAGATGATAGGAGGTAATGGATACGGGATAGCTGGACCCATTATCCAGTAAAAACCTTTCTTCCACTTGCTCCTGGTCATGAAAGGTGATCTTCAGTGGCAAGTAGGATCGCCCCGCTGCCACTTCGATAGGATAAATATGGGCCTCCGGATCAGGCTCATATTTTTTAAATAAAATGAGTTGCTGCTGATCATAATTGATTTGTAAAATGTTCTGAGCCAGAAGGTCATAGCCAATGATACCATCTATACGATAATCCAGGACATCGTTTAGTTGGGTTAAATCTATGAAAAACATTTTAAGGTTCAGTTTAAGTGCACCCATTTTCACCTTTTGATCGGATAAAGAAGAAATAAAAGAACCACTTCTTTTGGAAAAAGCATAGCTGTTAGGTTTTAATCCCAGCTGATCAGCCGTCTGTTTATGCAAAATGGTATGACTGGCCCCGGTGTCAAAAATAAAATTAAGTTTTTCGCCCTTTAATTCACCGGTGATGATGACATAATCTTCATAATTCAAAAAAGGGATCTCCACCGCCGATTGGGCTTTTATTCCGGAGAATATAAAGAAGCAATTAAAGAGAAAAAGGGTCCGCAGGCACATAGCTTATTTAACTTTCACAATTCATTTAACTAAAAGAATAAAATTTTAGTTTACCACATTTAATAAAATTAAACATTTCAGACCTAATTTAAAACATATTCATGCTTAGTATCAGTAAAAGCAGCTGGCCTGAATGAAAATTTGATGAAAAATAATTACCATTGAAATAATGAATTTGCCTGCTTAAATAAAAGGTATATCATAAATCAGATTTATATCGTTAATTTGGAACTTTAATATTAAAAATAATATTATCACCATTAGTAAAAAAAAAGGATGAACATGAAGCACAATTTAATTTATTTCATCACAGGTTTGTTGGTAGTGGCATTTTCTGCCTGTCAGTCTGGTAATCAGGAAAAAGAAATGGTTTCCGGGTTGGATTTGAGTAATATGGACACTACCGTTGCTCCTGCGGATGATTTTTACCGGTTTGTGAATGGCGGCTGGATGGAAAAGGTAGAAATGCCCGCCGACCGGGGCAGATGGGGCAGTTTCGACGAATTAAGAAAAGCAACTAGCGAAAAGGTACTAGCAGTACTGGAAGAAGCCATTCAAAGTGGAAAATATGATGCCTCTACTGATCAGGCCAAAGCTGCGTTATTTTATCAAACGGCCATGGATACCACTTACCTGGATCAGGTGGGTATGGAACCTTTGTATAATGAATTGTCAGAGATAGATAACATCGAGGATCTGAAAGACCTGGAGCATTATTTGATAAAATCAGCTTCCTGGCAAAATAGTTATCTTTTTGGCTTCGGTGTGGATGCAGATCTAAACAATAGTAGCTATAATGCTGCTTTTTTGGGTAGCGGAGCTTTGGGATTACCTGAAAGAGATTATTATACCAAAGATGATGAAGACACTAAAAACATCCAGGAAGAATATAAGAAACATATCGCCCGGATGTTTGGATTTATGGAGGTAGAACAGGAAGAAGCTGCTGAATTGGCCCAGGAGATTTTTCAACTGGAGGCCAGAATGGCTCAGGCCATGCTTACCAAGGAAGATCGCAGAAACCCGTTGTTGATGAATAATCCCCGTTCCGTGGCAGAGTTAAATGAAATAGTTCCTGCTATTGACTGGAGGGGTTACTTTACCGGTATCGGAGCGGCTCAGGTGGACACAGTGATCGTGACAGATATTAATTATGTGAAAAGTTTGGCAAGTCTGCTGAAAGAGGAAAATCTGCCGGTTATCAAAGACTACCTGAAATGGACTTTATTGAATGCATCTGCCAGTTACCTTACTACTGATCTGGATCAGGCAAATTTCGAGTTTTATGGAAAAGTGTTGCGTGGAACTCCGGCCCAGCGGGAAAGATGGGAAAGGGTACTGGATCAGGCCAACTGGTCAATCGGTGAAGCCATAGGTAAATTATATACCGATAAATATTTCCCCCCGGAAGCCAAAGCTTCTGCTGAAGAAATGGTTAGTAATATACTGGCAGCATTTGGAGATAGAATTAAAGACCTGGATTGGATGACTGATGATACCAAGGAAAAAGCACTGCACAAATTGAGCACCTTTAAGGTGAAAATTGGCTATCCTGACCAGTGGAAGGATTACGGTGATCTGGAAATTGAAGGAAAAGATGAAGGTGGATCCTACCTGGGCAACATCATTAATATCACTGAATGGAATTGGGATAGAGACCTGGCCAAAATAGGTAAGCCGGTAGATAAAACGGAATGGTTAATGGCACCCCAGGTGGTAAATGCTTACTATAACCCATTATATAATGAAATTGTATTTCCGGCTGCGATCCTGCAACCTCCGTTTTATAATTACCAAGCTGATCCGGCTGTAAATTATGGAGGAATTGGAGCAGTGATTGGTCATGAAGTTTCACATGGATTCGATGACCAGGGTAGTAGGTTTGATGCTGATGGCAATTTGAAAAACTGGTGGACCGATCAGGACCGGACCAATTTTGAAGAAAGGACCAAATTGCTGATCAGCCAGTATGACAACTATGAAGTTTTAGAAGGGGTGAATGTGAATGGTACCTTTACTCTGGGCGAAAATATTGGTGACCTTGGCGGAGTCAATGTAGCCTATGATGGCTTAAAGCGACATCTGAAGGAACATGGTGATCCCGGACTAATTGACGGATATAACCAGGATCAGCGCTTTTTCCTGTCCTGGGGAACTATTTGGCGAACCAAATACAGGGATGAGACCTTAAAGAATCAAATCAATACAGACCCCCATTCTCCCGGAATGATCCGGGCTATTGGTCCTTTGGAAAATGTTGCAGCTTTTTATGAAGCATTTAACGTTAATGAAAACAGTGACATGTTTAAACCAGCATCGGAAAGGATTTATATCTGGTAATTTGCCAGCTTGAAAACATGAAAAAAATGAGCTGCCTGCAACAAGGTGGCTTTTTTTGTTTATATTAAAAAATGATGAGCTTTGTAAGAATAATTCTTTAAAACTATGACAGATCTTAAAACCGGTGATTTTGTTAAAATAATTGGCCAGGATACCATAGGAGAGGTAATAAGCCTGAAAGGTAATCAAGTGGAAATTGCAATGGGGCCTATGAAAATGATGGTGAAACGAAACCGTTTGCAGCAGGTGGCCCCACCGGCTTCAGCCAATGAAACGGAATCGACTGATATGGTGAATGCCTCCGGAATAGATACCAAACAAAAACTGATGGATTTTCAGTTTGAATTGGATCTGAGAGGTAAAATGAAAGAAGAAGTAATGGAGATAATGCCTCCCTGGTTGGATGATGCCATATTGTTAGGGTTACAGGATCTTAAGGTCATTCACGGGCGTGGCGTGATCAAAGATACGGTAAGGGCCTGGCTCAGGCAGTTTAAAGAAGTTGAAAGTGTGACTGATGCTCCCCGGGAAAAAGGAGGCGAAGGCTCTTCCCTGATCAGGTTGAAAAAGTAAATCAAGGGACTCGTTTATTATATCTTTTTTGATGATGAGGACTCTATAAGTTGAACATCAAAATAGAAAGGGTCATAAATCCAATAAAATAAAAAGCCACACTGATCCATAAAAAGGTTTCAGATCTTAGCATTTCATACATTTTGATAAAAAGGTCAATGTTTTTCATTTAGTTTAGCGTGCTTTCAATTGTTATACAGATGAAGTTTAGATTACCCCTATATAAATGTCTGTTTTTTTTCTTTAGCCCGCAAGCGTCAGTGTAATGGCAGGGGAGATCTTTCATGGGCAGTTGCAGCATTTAGTCACTCCTAATCTTTTTTTAAACCGAAAATGGTACGTGTATTTAAATCCGTGAAGATCACAGGAATTTGAAGATGGAAAAAATGCAACATAAATTAAGAAATATTCTTGTATTGAAAATGATTAAATGGAATAATAAAAATGTACGTAATTATACAGTTTGCGTACGAATATGAACAGCGTTTATCATTGCTGAAACTATTCAAATAAAAATAAAACCTCTTAAAAAGTTATCTTGCCATTTTTGCCCCAATCACTTATCCCGGCACACCTATTGTCCTGTTTGTATTCAAAAACTAAAATTATGGCAAGATTTTTTTTACTAATCATTTTGATGTTAGCATCTGTTTTTACCACCCGTTCCCAGGATCAGAAAGGTATCATTTATGGAAAAATTCAAGAGGATAGGGGAGATCCTGTTTCCTATGCCAATGTCATCCTGCTCAATCAGGACTCGGTCTTAGTAAAGGCTGACTACTCCAGGGAGGATGGCTCATTTGAATTTAAGGATATTCCATCAGGCACCTACCAGGTAAAGTTCAGCAGCTTGCAATATCAAACCTATATCACCGATTTATTATTACTTCAATCAGGTCAAAAGCTACATTTAAATAATATAGTATTGGACAACGCCATTCAGCAACTTAATGAAGTGGAGATCAAAGCTACCCGTCCCCTGGTTGATATACAACCGGATAAGATGGTGTTTAATGTAGCTGGCAGCGTAAATGCCACTGGAGATGATGGCCTTGAATTGCTAAAAAAAGCGCCTGGGGTGGTAGTAGATAACAATGACAACATTATGTTACAAGGCAAAAACGGGGTTCGGGTGTATATAGATGGTAGACCATCCCGATTGAGTGGTGATGACCTGGTAGCCATGTTGCGCAGTATGCAGGCTGAAGGGGTAGATGCTATTGAAATTATCACCAATCCACCAGCTAAATATGAGGCTGAAGGAAATGCCGGCATCATAAATATCAAATTGAAAAGAGATAAGAACCTGGGCTATAATGCAACCTTCAATGCTGGTTACAATTATGGAAAATACAATAGTTATAGAGGAGGATTGAATCTTAATTACCGAAATCAAAAAATCAATGTGTTTGGCAATTATAATTATAATGACAATAAAGGTTACCACTTTGAATATTTCGACAAAGAAATGAATGGATATTTCTTTGATCAGCAAAATGACATGACCTGGAATCACCGCGGTCATAATTTCAGGTTAGGGGCCGACTATTTTATCAGTTCAAAGCATTTAATTGGGTTCATTGTACATGGTAATGATAATTCCGTGGAATTTGATTCTAAATCCACTACTCCTTTTGGAGATTTGTCCGATAGACAGGTAGATCAGCAATTATTGGCTAATAGTGACAGACTAATTCCCCGCACAAATATCAATACCAATATCAATTATCAGTTTACTGGAGAGGACGACAGCAAATTAAATATAGATGCAGATTATGGATATTTTACCAAGGATGCTTCCAGCTATCAAATTAATAATTACATGGATGCTACTGGTACTGAATTGATTGAAGCCAGATTATTTACTGACCGGCAGGTGACCAGTATTGACATTTATACCCTGAAGGCCGACTATGAACGAAAATTGGGTCCGGGAAATTTGTCCCTGGGAGGAAAGATTTCTGACATAATTACCGATAATGGTTTTGATTTTTATAAGCTGGAAGACCATGAAAAGATTCTGGACCGGGAACGCAGTAATGATTTTAATTATGATGAACAGGTATCTGCCGCCTATATTAATTATGCTATCAAGGTCAATGATAAACTAAACCTGAACGGCGGTCTTAGAGTGGAAAAAACCTATTCTAAAGGTGTTTTGCAAAGCATTCAGGATCAGGAAGATGATCAGGTGGGAAGAAATTATACCGACCTTTTCCCCAGTGGAGGACTAGCTTACCAGCTGGATAAGAAAAATAAAATTTCGGTCAATTACAGCCGCAGGATTGATCGGCCCAATTATGAAAACCTGAATCCCTTTGAGTTCAAACTGGATGAATTAACCTATCGCAAGGGTAATCCTTTTTTGAAGCCACAATACACAAATAATTTTCAGTTATCTCATGCATTTAATCAAAAGCTGAATACCCAACTAAGTTACAGTGTAACCAGCGATTATTTTGCTCAGGTGACGGATACCATAGGAGGCAGGGCCAGTATGATCTCTGAACAAAATATTGCTACAGCCAAAAATCTGGGACTTAATATGAACCTTAATCATGACCTAACCAAGTGGTGGAATGCATTTATTAATCTGAACCTATACCATGCAGCATTTAATACAGGAGATGCAGAACGCATTGCCATTGATGTGGATCAGACTACTTATAATATTTACCTAAAGAACAACTTTATCATGCCCGGCGACATCAGCCTGGAACTTTCCGGTTGGTACAATTCGCCTTCTGTATGGGGTGGAACCTTCAGAATGGATCGCATGTGGTCCATGAACCTGGGCCTCAAGAAAAGCATTATGAATGACAAAGGAACTATTAATATTTCATTGAATGATATATTTAAAACTGCTAACTGGAATGGACGTATGGAATATGGTGGTTTAGTCATGGATGGAATAGGAGGAAATGATTCCAGGCAACTTCGTGTAGGATTTACTTATCGCATAGGCAACCAGAAGGTGAAAGGTGCTCGCCGCCGGACTACCGGTTTGGAGGAAGAAAAGAATCGTTTGGGAAGCAGTAGTCAATAGTGTTCTTTCTTACAAAAACAAGGCTTCAGGGTGGACCTGGAGCTTTGGTCTGCCGCTAAAGTGACATTCTACATTCCTCCATCTCTTGTCCTGGCCGGAAAGGCCTTACTTTATTCGTACCAACGTTGGCGATCAGCGGTAGCAGAATTACGTCATTTACAATTTACTTTTTATTTAAAATGGTTGATGATTAACCACTTCATTTAATGCAGGCAGCATGAACATTTGAGCTGTAAATGTCTTTAAGATTAAAAGATCAGAAAGGAATGTTAGCCGCTCAATACAAAAAATATGGCCCACCCACTGTTTTTTACCTGGATCAGGTACCTGATCCTAAACTTAAAAAGAACCAGGTATTAGTGGAAGTTAAAGCTTCATCAGTAAATCCGGTAGACTGGAAGATCAGAAGAGGAAACCTGAAATTTGTAACAGGAATCCGCTTCCCTAAACGGGCAGGCAGTGATTTTGCCGGAATCGTCATAGATTCCCGCGCTTCCGGTTACAAAAAGGGTGACCTGGTTTATGGAATGCAAAATCCAGTCAAAGGTGGCGCATACAGTCAATATTTGGCTGTAAACCAACAGAAGTTGACGCACATGCCCCGAAACCTTACCTTTATACAGGCAGCAGCACTGCCTCTGGCTGGCCTTACAGCGCTACAGGTAATGGAAAACAAAGGTGCTATTGAAGCCGGCGATCATGTACTGGTAAATGCTTGTGCCGGAGGGGTAGGCCACCTGGCAGTACAATACTGTAAAGCCAGAGGTGCTAATGTTACCGGCATCTGTAGTACGGGTAAAATCCCCCTGGCTAAAAAATTAGGAGCAGACCAGGTGATAGATTATAAAAAAGAGGATATCTATCAGCATAATCAAAAATATGATATTGTTTTCGATCCAATTGGTTCACTGGCATTTCATAAGTTTAAGCCTTTTTTACAGGATAAATCTACTTTCATTGCCTTTGCCCCCACCGCAGCCACTATTTGGGCCTGGTTCTATACTGTTTTTTCCAGGCAAAAAGTGAAATTTTTCCTGACCAATTCAAATGCCAAAGACCTGCAGCATTTGAGAACACTGGTAGAGGATCATAAAATCCGTCCCCTGATTCATGCCATTTACCCTTTAAATCAATTGTCTGAGGCTCAGGAAGAAAGTGAAAATGGTCATGCTGCAGGTAAAATTGTCGTGGATACCACTCCTTAAACTGCAAGTATTTGATCCACCAGCAGGAGAATACTAGCCAGAGAATGGGCTGGTTGAAACAGGTCCTCAGACCGGCGATCTATATTTTGGCCTGCCAATTCCTGGCTCCAGCCTTCAAAACCAGTATAGCAAATCACCCTTTTTCGAAACTGCCAGGCTATGGCCAGTTCTGACAATGTGCCTGCCCCGCCATTGAGTGCAATGATAAGGTCAGCAGTACTTACCACCAGTTGGTTTCTGGCCATACCCAGGCCGGTAGGAATCACAATATCACAATAAGGATTGGCATCCTGTTTATTTAAGGTGGGAATTATACCAATGGTACAACCAAACTGATAGTTCTTAGCCTGCCTGGCCCCTTTACAAACTGCTTCCATTAAACCACTCATACCCCCACAGGATATAAAATACCCCTTTTCTATAAGTCGCTGCCCTAATTGAAGTCCAAAAGAATAAATTTCGCTGCTGCACATAGTTTTCCCTGGACCTATAACCGATATGATTTTGGTTGATACCATACATTTTGATGTTTAAAGGTCATAAGAAGAATTAAAAATAGCAATTTATCAAATCACATTGGCTATTAGATAAAATTAAATAACTTTATGCAATCAGGGCTACATTTAATCTCTGCCCAAAAATTATCGTTATAAATTGGACTGTTTTTTTCCTTATTGAATAAGATCATGACTATATCATTGAAAAAGGTAATCAGTAAAATACTGACAGTATTCTTCATATTTATTAATTTTAACAACATCCTGGCACAGGACCAGTCAGCCTGGAATAATGTAGATATATTACAGCAGAACAGGGAACAACCACATGCTGACTTAATGGTTTTTCCATCTCAAACTTCTGCCAGTGAAAATCTGAAGGAAAGATCACCCTGGTATCAATCTTTAAATGGTACCTGGAAATTCCATTGGGTTAAAAAACCGGCAGACAGACCTATGGATTTCTTTAAAGCCAATTTCAATGATCAGGAATGGCAACCGATTGAAGTGCCTTCTAACTGGGAACTCAAGGGTTATGGCATTCCCATTTATACCAATATAAAATATCCTTATCCCATCGAGGACCTTCAGGCGCCAACAGATTGGAATCCGGTAGGTTCTTACCGAAAGCAGTTCCTGTTGCCGGAAGGTTGGGATCAGCGTCAGGTACACGTCACTTTTGATGGTGTACAATCAGCTTTTTACCTATGGGTGAATGGAAAATATGTAGGTTACAGCCAGGGGAGCCGAACCCCGGCAGAATTCGATATTAGTGATCTGGTGAATCCGGGACAAAATCTGATTGCAGTACAGGTTTTTCGCTGGAGTGACGGATCTTACCTGGAAGACCAGGATTTCTGGCGGTTAAGCGGTATCTTCAGGGATGTTTACCTTTGGAGCCCGGCCCAGGCTCATGTGCGTGACTTCCAGGTAGAAGCTACCCTGGATCAGGACTATAAGGACGGAGTGTTTGCATTAACCGGAGAAGTTGTAAAAGAAAAAGCCGTTGAAGGACCGCATCAACTAAGCTATATTTTACTCGATCCTAATGGCAGACAAGTGTTGTCTGATCAGCAAACAATAAATCTGGATCAAAATTCAGTTGCTTTTAGATTTGAACAACAAACATTGACTGATGTAAACTCCTGGAATGCTGAGCAACCTCATCTGTATCAAATGTATATGACCCTAAAAAGTCCCACGGGTCAGGTCCTGGAAGTCATTCCCTGGCAAGTGGGATTCAGAAAGGTGGAACTCAATGAAGGAAAAATGCTGGTCAATGGGAAAGCTGTTCTTTTCAAAGGCGTCAACCGTCATGAGCATCATCCCCTCCATGGTCACTACGTCACAAGGGCCGATATGATCGAGGACATTTTGATCATGAAGCAAAATAATATAAATGCTGTGCGTACCTCTCATTATCCCAATGTGCCGGCCTGGTATGACTTGTGTGATGAATATGGACTTTATGTAATTGATGAAGGTAATATCGAAACCCATGGATTCGGCAATAATAAGGGAAACCGCTTAAGTAATGATCCTGAATGGAAACAGGCTTATCTGGACCGGGTACAACGAATGGTGTACCGGGACAGAAATCATCCTTCCATCATCATGTGGTCATTGGGTAATGAAAGTGGGGATGGTCCTAATGTAAAAGCGGTGTATGACTGGGTGAAACAAACCGATCCCTCCCGCATCTTTCATTATGAGGGTACCCGGTATGAGGATGGTTTAAATTCAGATGTAAATTCCTGGATGTATGCCACTCCGGAGCAGTGTGCGAAATTTGTGGAAGAACATCCGGAAACACCCTTGATTCTGTGTGAGTACACGCATGCCATGGGAAACAGCAATGGAAATTTAAAGGCGTATTGGGATTTGATCTATGATGACAATAACTTTCAGGGGGCCTTTGTCTGGGATTGGGTGGATCAGGGGTTACAGCAGCCGGTACCTGAAACTTATAGAAAAACCTCTGGTCTTGATCATTTTATGGCCTATGGAGGGTGGTGGGAAGATCATCATGGTATCTACAACGATGGTAATTTCTGCATGAACGGGCTGGTATCTGCCGATAGAAAACCGCATCCGGGTCTGGCTGCGATTAAATACATCTATCAAAATGTAAAAGTAATACCTTTAGATCTGATATCAGGTAAGTTTGAAATTACTAATCGTTATGATTTTGTCCGGCTTAATGAAAAACTGGAAGGAAAATGGGAGCTGACTAAAAATGGTGAAATCATAAACTCAGGTCAGCTACAGGGCCTGGATATCGCTCCGGGTCAATCGGCTCAGGTGGTTCTTCCCTTGCCCGGTCAAAATGCTGAAGCAGGCGAATATTTTGTTTCCTTCAACTTTTACACTCCTACCAGTTCTGACTATGCTCCGGCTTACCATGAATTAGCCTGGGAGCAATTTAAGCTGCCCCAAAGTGAATATGTCCATATGCCAGCATTGGCTTCCGGATCAGCATTACAAACCAGCAATAACGGGGAGCATGCTGCTGTGGCCGGGAAAGATTTTTCTGTAGTGTTCAGCGTATTGAATGGAAATATTGAATCTTACTGGATCAAAGATCAACAGGTAATATTGGATGGACCTCAGCCTGACTTCTGGAGGGTGCCCACCGATAATGATATCGGCGCTTTAAAAGCCAGCCGCCAGGATAAAGCATCTCAACATATCTGGAAGTCAGCCGGAGACTGGATGGTCAAAAACTTTCAGATGGATACCCATGAAGGAAAGGTTAAGGTAGTGGTAGATGCCATTGTACCGGCTCTACAGGCTGAAATGAATACCACCTACACGATAGCCGGAGACGGCACCATCCAGGTCGACTTTTCTTATACACCTGGTCAGGCCACTCTGCCTGAATTTATGCCACGGTTTGGCTCCAGGATGACACTTGCCCCTGAATATGATCAGGTAAGCTGGTATGGTCCTGGTCCAATTCCTACCTATTGGGATCGCAACCAGGAAAAGGTGGGGGTTTATCATTCTGAGGTATCAAAGGAATGGGTGGAGTATTCAGCTCCCCAGGAAAATGGTTACCATACGGATGTGAGATGGGTGAAATTGGTGAATGACCAGGGGCAGGGATTGTTATTTGCCGGAGCTCCGTTAATAGGCTTTGGCGTTAGTCAGTATCAAAGAGAAGCAATGGAAGCCAGCCAGTATACTTTTCAAATGACTCCTCAGCCTGCTTTATTCCTTAATATTGATTATAAACAAATGGGCGTGGGAGGATATGATAGCTGGAGCAAGAACGCTTTACCTGAGTCACAGTTTCGGGTCAAAAATGAAAAAATATCCTATTCTTATTTTTTAAATCCGGTATTTTAGGAAATAAAAAATGGCAAAGCCTTATATGGGCTTTTTTATCAGGTATTTTTGTTTTTGAGATACCCGCATTAAAAAGCTAACATTTTTTTATTTATCTTTAAATCCATACAAAGGCTTTTAGTCTTAATTTCAGCTTAACATTCTACAATTTTTTTAGTTTACAACTTTTAAACTTATCAGCAATTCTATGTTAGAGCTTGCCGGAATTCTGGTTTTAGGAATTTTTGCCCAATGGATGGCCTGGAAAATCAAACTTCCGGCCATTTTACCTTTGATCCTGATTGGGTTGACCATTGGTCCGCTTTCCACCTTTATTACTCCTGATGGAGAAAAATTACTGGATGGTGATCTGATTTTCAATCAGGATTTTTTATTTCCATTTGTATCTATTTCAGTGGCGGTAATTTTATTTGAGGGAGGCCTTACCTTAAAGCTGAAAGAGATCAAGACCCTGGCTTCCACAGTCCGCAATATTTTAACCATTGGCGTAGTGATCACTTTACTGGGTGGTACATTTGCTGCGCTTTTTTTGCTGGGACTGAATTTCCGCATAGCTTTTTTGTTTGGAGCCCTGATCATTGTTTCCGGCCCTACTGTGATCATGCCAATTTTAAGAAATGTGAAGCCTAATTTAAAGATCAATACAGTCCTGAAATGGGAAGGGATTTTAATAGATCCTCTGGGCGCTTTGATTGCAGTATTGGCCTACGAGTTTGTCCGTTCCAGCAGACCTCAGGAAGAATATACCCTGGTGGCTCTGAAGGGCTTTTTTTTAACCATTTCCACCGGTGTTTTCATTGGTATAATTTGCGCCTTTCTGCTGTATTATTTGTTAAGAAAAAACAGGTTGCCTGCTTACCTGCGTAATGTAGTTACCCTGGCTATTGTGATCATGGGGTTTGCCTTTTCTGAATTTCTGATGAGGGAATCAGGATTAATGACTGCCACCATTATGGGTATTATTCTGGCCAATTTGAGGATCCCGGAAATTAAACATATTTTATCTTTTAAGGAAGATATCAACCTGATCTTGATTTCTGTATTGTTTATTATTTTATCCTCCCGGATCAATATCGAGCAGATTAACCGGTTGGGTATTCAAAGTCTTATCCTTTTTGCGGTGATTATTTTTGTAATCCGTCCACTGGCAATCTTTATGAGTACCCTGCGGTCTAATCTTAACCTGAGAGAAAAGCTTTTCATCTCCTGGATTGGGCCCAAAGGAATAGTAGCTGCAGCGGTAGCTTCTTTATTTTCTCTGGAGTTGATCAGGGCTGAATCTGGTGTAAGTGCTTCTGAAAGTGCAGATGCAAATATGATCCTGCCTTTGGTTTTTATGATGATCATTGGAACTGTCATCATTCAGGGAGGATCTGCCAAATATGTAGCCAAATGGCTAGGGGTAGAGCGCCAGGATCCGCAGGGCGTTTTGTTTGTAGGAGCCAGTGAACCGGCTCGATATATTGCCAAGTATTTGCAGGAACACGGAGTAACAGTGCTATTGGTGGATACTTCACATGCCAATATTTTAGATTCAAAAAATATGGGTCTGAACGTGCATGAAGGCAGTGTATTAAAAGACAATATCCTGGAAGAACTGGATACCTCCTTTACCGGAAGGTTGATGTCACTCACGTCCAGCAGTGAGATCAATATGCTGGCCTGTAAACTCTTTCAGGAAGAATTTGGAGAAGAAAATATTTACCGTCTGATCACCAGGAGGGAAAGTGAACTGAAAGAACTGGACAAACCCAAGAATCTGCTGTTTGATGGCAATATTGATTATTATACCCTGTTACAGACCATCCGGCGTAAGCCACCCATTAAAGAAAAGCAATTTTCATCACCTTCAGAATTCGAGGAATTTATGGAAAAAAACAAAAAGAAAATGATTCCTTTATTTATCAAAACCCCGGAGGGACTATATAAAATTCTTTCTGGATTTGAAACTGACTTCAGCAAAGGAGATTACCTGGTTTATATCGATGACCGGCTAACTTCACAGATAGAAATGGAACCTGTGGCCTAACATTAATCACATGATCTTTCATGGGATTGTTCCCAGCAGAATAAATGCATCAAGTGTAACCTTTGCTACCTTAAATTAGTTATTCAGTATAAAGGACTTAATCTGAAAAAACTTCAACAGAACAAGTTTTTTTATTATTTTTGATTAATATGTCAGACAATACGGAACAAAAAAATTATACCAGGTCTAAAAAAGTAGAAATTTTTGAAAAAGAATTTCTGCCTCACATAGATTCTATGTATAATTTTGCCTATAGAATAACATTTGACGAGGATGATGCAAAAGATTTAGTCCAGGAAACCTACCTTAAAGCCTATAGATTCATAGATTCATTTCAGGAAGGAACTAATGCTAAAGCTTGGTTGTTTCGAATATTAAAAAACAGTTTCATTAATGATTTCCGAAAGAAGAGTAAAGAGCCGGCCAAGGTAGATTACCAGGATGTCGAAACTTTTTATAATTCTGAAGAAGTTGATGAACCTATTACCAGTGATTTACGTGTTGAAGCAGTTCAGGAAATGATTGGTGATGAAGTTTCCAATGCACTTAATGCATTGGCAATTGATTTCAGAACTGTTATTATTTTGTGTGATCTTGAAGGATTTACTTATGAAGAAATGGCCAAAATTCTAGATATCCCAATAGGTACGGTCCGATCCAGGTTACACAGAGCCAGAAATCTATTAAAAGATAAACTAAAATCTTATGCAGTATCAATGGGATATAAATAATTACTTATTATGACACTTTTAACCTCAAGATGGATCAAAAATATTTTTTGGCCTAAGAAGAATGTAACCAAGCACTGTGAGGAATCTGATCACTGCAATCATTTGCTCCAATTGATATTGGATGGAGAAGCCACTGAAGAGCAGGAAAACTTTTTCCATGAGCATGTAGATAAATGTGTTTACTGTTTTAACAGTTTTAAAGTTGAAAAGTCAATCCGGGATCTGATCAAAAGTAAAATCAAAAAAGAAGAGGTTCCAATAGACCTGGTAGAATCTATCAAGTTGAAAATTAAAGGAACGGCTTAAATTTCTCCATGAATACAGGAAAGGTGCTTATTTTTTCTGCCCCCTCAGGATCAGGAAAAACCACAATTGTACAACATTTGCTTAAACACTACCCTGGTTTAGGGTTTTCCATTTCGGCTACCACCCGATCTCCCCGGGGACATGAACGGGATGGCAAAGATTATTACTTTTTTCAGTCAGACCAGTTTGTACAAAAGATTCATAAAGATGAATTTGTAGAATGGGAGGAAGTATATCAGGGAAACTACTATGGCACCCTTAAATCAGAAATAGAGCGACTTTGGCAGCAAGGCAAGCATGTGGTTTTCGATGTGGATGTAAAAGGAGGTCTGAATCTTAAAAAATATTTTGGAGACAAAGCGCTGGCTGTGTTTATTAGAGTTTCATCCAGTAAAATACTGGAACAAAGATTAAGAGGACGTAAAAGCGACCAGGAAGAAAGTATCAGGCAAAGAATTGAAAAAGCAGAATATGAAAACCAATTCGCCCCCGAATTTGATGTTGAAATCATAAATGATGACCTGGATACAGCCTTGAACCAGGTAAATTTACTGATAGAGCAGTTTATCAAAAAACCTGTTTCCGACTCCATCAATTCCCTCGATAAAAAATAAATTTTTGTGAAAATAGGATTGTATTTTGGGTCTTTTAATCCGATCCATAACGGACATTTAATTGTAGCTAATATTTTGGTAGAAACTACTGATCTGCAGGAAGTTTGGTTCGTAATATCTCCCCGGAATCCATTTAAAAGTTCAAGCACATTACTTCATGAATTTGATCGTCTGCATATGGTTCGCCTGGCCATTGAAGATAACTATCATTTCAAAGCTACTGATGTCGAATTTCAAATGCCCCGGCCCAGTTATACCATAGATACATTAGTCTATTTACAGGAAAAACATCCTCATCATCAATTTAAGCTGATCATGGGTAGTGATAATATGAAGTTTTTTCCCAAATGGAAGAATAGTGAAGTAATTCTCAATCAGTTTGGATTGTATATTTATCCCCGTCCCGGGGCTCATCCCAATGATTCAGATCAGACAATATTATTGAAACACCCTCATGTGAAGGTATTTGAAGCGCCTCTACTGGATATTTCTGCCACCTTTATCCGGCAATGTATTCAAAAAGAGCGGTCTATCAGGTACCTGGTGCCGGATTCTGTAACAGATTTTATCCAATCCAAAAAATTATACCAATAAAAAAGGCTGTTGATAAAAACAGCCCGTAACTAACATAATTTGGAATGTTGAGATAAATCTGGATTACACCTTCATGATTTCATCTTCTTTTTGAGCGCTTAGCTCATCAATTCTGGCTACATATTTATCAGTAAATTCCTGGATCTCTGTTTCTGCTCTTTTCTCCTCATCCTCAGAAAGACCTTCCTTCAGCAGACTTTTAATATTGTGCAAACTGTCTTTTCTCACATTCCTGATGCTGATTTTTCCGTTTTCAGCTTCTGCTTTTACCTGTTTTACCAGAGATTTTCTTCTTTCTTCGGTAAGAGGTGGTATGTTTAGACGGATCAGCTCCCCATCATTTTGAGGATTTAGACCTAAATCGCTATTGATAATGGCTCTTTCAACATCTCCTAATATCTTTTTTTCCCACGGCTTTATCACTAAAGAGCGGGCATCCGGGGTATTTATTGAAGCTACCTGATTTATTGGGGTGGGATTGCCATAGTATTCTACCATGATACCATCCAGCATACTAGGCATTGCTTTACCAGCCCTTATCCGGGAAAACTCCTGTTGCGTATGTGCTACAGATTTTTGCATCAACTCTTTGGCTTCTTCTAAATATAGATTTAATTCTTCCATAGTTTTATTTTTTAGTTGAATTAATGAACAAATGTGCCAACAGCCTCACCCATGATCAATTTATATAAGTTACCTGGTTTATTCATGTCAAATATATGGATCGGCAGGTTGTTTTCCTGGCAGAGTGTGAACGCAGTCATATCCATCACCGACAAGCCTTTTTGGTATACCTCCTGAAAAGTAATGTCGGAATACCTGGTAGCAGTAGGATCTTTTTCGGGATCGGCCGAATATACACCATCTACCCGGGTCCCTTTCAATACCACTTCTGCCTCAACCTCTATGGCTCTGAGACTGGCTGTTGAATCGGTGGTAAAATACGGATTTCCTATGCCGGCACCAAATATGACAATCCTTCCTTTCTCCAGATGTCTGATGGCCCTTCTTCTGATGAATGGTTCACAAACCTGCTCTATACGAAAGCCAGACATGAGCCTGGTGAACAAGCCGATATTCTCTAAAGCACTTTGCAAGGCCATGGCATTTATGACCGTGGCCAGCATACCCATGTAGTCTCCTTGTACCCGGCTTATTCCCACACTATCCGCCTGAACTCCCCGAAAAATATTGCCTCCGCCAATCACAATGGCCAATTCCAGACCCAGGTCCTTTACTTTTTTAATTTCCTGGGCATACTGTTCCAGGCGATCGGCATCAATGCCATACTGTTTCTTACCCATTAGTGCCTCACCACTGAGTTTGAGCAAAATTCTTTGATATTTCATCTATAATAGTTGTTCTGGTAAATCTAAACAAAGATACAAGGGCTGATTATATTTCTATAGGTTTTTTTAAAATTGTATTAAAATTTGATTTTTTTCCACCGTTTCACCTTTTGTTATCAGGATCTTAGCTACAGTACCCTCACCCGGGGATTTTATTACATTTTCCATTTTCATGGCGTTCAATATTAGCAATTGGTCTCCCTTTTTTACCTGATCCCCTGCATTCACCATTATTTCCAGGATCATTCCCGGCATAGGTGCCACAATATCGTTGATCTTTTTATCAACTACCTGGTTTAATCCCATTTTATTAAGGAGTTGATCAAACTGATCCTCCACTTTTAACTCAAAAACTTCTCCATTGATCTTAACCAGAAATGTTTTTTTTTGCATATCTGAATTTAATAGTTCTGCCCGGTAACCATAACCGTCCCAAATGATATGAAAATAATTTTCTCTGATCCTGACAATATCAAGTTTGGTCTGGCGGTTATTTAAAATAGCTGAATTTGGATTGATTTTTGTTTCAAATTCCCGGATTTCAGCTTTTTCATTTAAGTAAGGTTTTACGTGTACCTTATACATAACAAAGATATTTAGGTAAAAAACTTAAATATATTATATTTGAAAATCAAAATAATATTTGCAATAATTATTCAGGGCTAATGCTTAAAAATTCATTAAATATATTAAAAATTTACTTTATAGTACTGATTTTATCGGCCTGTAAAGTAAATAATCCTGTTGCTACCACATCTTCTGAAGTCGAAACTTTGCCATCTGCTGAAGAAGATTCAGTGTTTTATGTTCCTCCCACTCAGGTTTACCGGGCTGAAAAAACCAGGTTGCATGATTTGTTGCATACCAGGTTAGATGTTAGTTTTAGCTGGTCTAAAAAGTATTTATTTGGTACCGCAACACTTGAATTGACCCCTTACTTCTTCCCCCAGGACAAACTGGTTTTGGATGCCAAAAATTTTGATATTCACCAGGTCTTGTTGTTGACACCGGAGGGAAACAAATCGCTGGAGTATGAATATGATCTGGAAAAAATAGCTATTAATCTTGACCGGGAATATCAAAAAGGTGAAAAATATTTAATAGAAATTGATTACACGGCCAAGCCTTATGAAAGAGAAGCCGGAGGCAGTACTGCCATTACCTCAGACAGAGGCTTATACTTTATAAATGCAGATGGATCTGACCCGCACAAGCCCCAGCAAATATGGACCCAGGGAGAAACAGAAGCTAGTTCCTGTTGGTTCCCTACCATTGATGCGCCCAATGAAAGAACCACCCAGGAAATGCTGATTACTGTAGATGATAGGTTTGAAACCCTATCCAACGGCTTGTTGATATCTTCTTCTCACAACCAGGATGGAACCCGAACCGATTACTGGAAAATGGATCTGCCTCACGCTCCTTACTTATTTATGATGGCTATTGGGGAATTTGCTATAGTACAGGACCAATGGGAGGGAATGGAAGTCAGTTATTATGTGGAGCCGGAATATGAGCCGTATGCCCGGGATATATTTGGACATACTCCTGAGATGTTATCGTTCTTTTCAGAAAAATTAGGCTATAAATATCCCTGGTCAAAATATGCTCAGGTAGTGGTCAGGGATTATGTGTCAGGGGCTATGGAAAATACAACAGCCTCTGTTTTCATGGAAGACCTGCAGGTGGATAGCCGGGAATTACTGGACTATCACTGGGATGGGATCATTGCCCATGAATTATTTCACCAATGGATCGGAGACCTGGTAACCTGCGAATCATGGGCTAATTTGACACTTAATGAAGCTTTTGCCAATTACAGTGAGTACCTGTGGTTTGAGTACAAATACGGTAAGGATGAGGCAGATTACCATGGTTTACAGGAACTGCAGCAGTACCTGCAGGAATCAGAAAGTAAGCAGGTAGACCTTATACGTTTTCACTACGACCACCGGGAGGATATGTTTGACAGCCATTCTTATGCTAAAGGTGGCAGGATTTTACACATGCTGAGGAGCTATTTGGGTGATGATGCTTTTTTTCAGTCCCTGCAATATTATATTAAGGAAAATGCCTATTCCGATGTGGAAGTTCATGATCTGAGACTGGCTTTTGAGGAAGTGACCGGGCAGGACCTGAATTGGTTCTTCAATCAATGGTTCCTGGACAAAGGGCATCCCCAGCTAAAAGTGAGACACAACTATCAGGATGGTAACCTGAAAGTCGAGATCTGGCAAATGCAGGATTTCCAGGAAACACCGCTTTACAAACTGCCGTTGGATCTGGCTATCTGGCAGGGAGATAAAAAGATCACCTATTCCTTAATGATAGAAGATGCTTACCAGCAGTTCAATTTTCCGGTAGACCAGCAACCGGATTTATTCCTTTTTGATGCCAAACAGCAGTTACTGGCTGAAATTGACCACCCCAAAACCCGGAAGGAATATTTGTTTCAATATCGAAAAGTAAATCAATTTTTAGCCCGATACCAGGCCATTGATTATCTTAAGAATGATCCGCATAAGAATGCTGAAATATTGCTGGAAGCCCTAAATGATTCATCATGGGTGATCAGGCAGATGGCCATTAATGCTTTTGATGGATATGTAGGTGATCAGTTTGTTAAAATGGAACAGCAACTGATTGATTTGGCTAAAGAGGATGGTCATTCCATGGTAAGAGCTGATGCTATTAGTGTTTTATCGTCATTTAATGTGAATAAATACACAGACTTGTATAATGAAACATTAAACGATTCCTCCTATGCTGTACTGGGCATCACATTGGTTGCACTGAGTGATTCCGACACAAAAGACAAACTGGATATTTTCAATAGGTTTGAGCATTTAAACAACGTGAACGTTTTTTTACCGATTGCTAATTACTATGTAGAGCAAAAGCAGTATAAAAAATATGACTGGTTTACCAGAAAGATAGGCCTGTTGAATGGAACAGATCTTTGGTATATGCTTCAATATTTCGGCGAGTTTCTGATGAATGCTCCCAATCCTCAGAAAATGGAAGGTGTGGCCATTCTGGAGGAAAATGCCAGGCACAATAAATCCTATTTTGTAAGGCTGGCTGCTTACCAGGCCCTGGGATTACTGGATGTAGATGGGATTGACAAGCTGCGTGAAGATATTCGCAGGAATGAGAAAGATTACCGGCTGAATCAGATCTATTCCAACATCAATTGAAACCCCTGAGACGGGAAGATATATAGCCTAAGGATTACCCTTAAAAGCACTAAAATTTATTACATCTTTTTTTGATAAAAGTTTGAATATAACGAAAAACAATATAATTTTGCAATCCCTTTCCACAAGGCCTAATCAAAAGGGTATCAGGGCAAGGGTAAAGTTCTTTAGATATTGATGTTATAAACGGGGGGATACCAAAGTGGCCAACTGGGGCAGACTGTAAATCTGCTGGCGAATGCCTTCGTAGGTTCGAATCCTGCTCCCCCCACATTTTTATCACAGGATTTGTTAATGTTTTTAATCCCTGAATCTTACTTGGGTTTTAGGGAACTTTTCTGACAGATCTTGATATTTAAATTATAACAAGCGGGCGTAGCTCAGTTGGTAGAGCGACAGCCTTCCAAGCTGTAGGTCGCGGGTTCGAGCCTCGTCGCCCGCTCTGTTTAAGTATCCAGATTTCTTGGCCGATGTAGCTCAGTGGTAGAGTACTTCCTTGGTAAGGAAGGGGTCACGGGTTCAAATCCCGTCATTGGCTCGACTTTTAAGGTGAAATTTAATATTATTAACTAATTTTATAACTAAACATAAGAATTTTCAGATATGGCTAAAGAAACCTTTGACCGTTCAAAGCCGCACGTTAATATCGGTACAATTGGACACGTTGACCACGGCAAAACTACTTTAACAGCTGCGATTACTAAGATTCTTAGTGAAAAAGGTCTTGCTGACTTTAAAGAATTCTCTTCTATTGACAATGCTCCAGAGGAAAAAGAAAGAGGTATCACTATAAACACGGCGCACGTTGAGTATCAAACAGAAAAAAGACATTACGCACACGTAGACTGTCCCGGTCACGCTGACTATGTAAAGAACATGGTTACTGGTGCGGCTCAGATGGATGGTGCCATTCTGGTGGTTGCCGCTACTGACGGACCTATGCCTCAAACCAGAGAACACATTCTTCTGGCTCGGCAGGTAGGTGTTCCTGCATTGGTGGTGTTCATGAATAAAGTTGACCTTGTAGATGATCCAGAATTGTTAGAACTGGTTGAAATGGAAGTTAGAGAACTGCTCAGCTTCTACGAATTCCCTGGTGATGACATTCCGGTTATTCAGGGTTCTGCCTTGGGTGGATTGAATGGTGAGCCTCAATGGGTGGACAAGATCATGGAATTGATGGATGCTGTTGATGACTATATTCCTTTACCTGAAAGGTTGGTTGACAAAGACTTCCTGATGCCGGTAGAAGATGTATTCTCTATCACAGGTCGGGGAACTGTGGCTACAGGTAGGATTGAAAGAGGTGTGATCAAAACTGGTGATCCGGTAGATATCCTAGGAATGGGTGCTGAAAACATGAAATCCACAGTTACAGGGGTTGAAATGTTTAGAAAGATCCTTGACAGGGGAGAAGCTGGAGACAATACAGGATTATTATTGAGAGGTATAGAAAAAACCGATATCAAGAGAGGTATGGTTATTTGTAAGCCTGGTTCAGTTAATCCTCATGCTCATTTCAAAGCAGAAGTTTATGTATTATCCAAAGAGGAAGGTGGTCGTCATACTCCGTTCTTTAATAAGTATCGTCCCCAATTTTACCTGCGAACTACGGACGTAACCGGAGAGATTAAATTACCGGAGGGCGTTGAAATGGTGATGCCTGGTGATAACATAACTATCGAGGTAACCCTGATCAATAAAGTAGCTATGGAAAAAGGATTGCGTTTCGCTATCCGTGAAGGTGGTAGAACAGTTGGAGCCGGACAGGTTACGGAGATCTTAGACTAATCTATTCAAGCATATAGAAAGGAAATGCGTTTCTGGAAATTTTTTCAGAAACGCATTTGTCTGTTTGCACATTTTTTAATAAATTTGCAAACATTTTTCGAAAATGTGAATTTTACGGGTGTAGCTCAATTGGTAGAGTAGTGGTCTCCAAAACCATTGGCTGGGAGTTCGAGTCTCTCCACCCGTGCTAATATAGAGGATAAATATGTTGTTGAAATTGAAATCATTTGTTCTGGACTCTTATAATGAGTTAAGAAATAAAGTTTCCTGGCCCAAATACAGTGAGTTGCAGAATAGTTCTATTTTAGTGCTGGTTGCCTCATTGATCTTTGCCTTGATCATTGGCCTCATAGACTTAGCTTTCAGGGGCTTATTACAGGAATGGTTTTATCAAGTATTTTAAAATATAATTAAATGCATCAGGTCTGATGGGTGAGTTGAAATGGTATGTAGTAAGAGTTGTTAGTGGTCAGGAAAAGAAGATCAAATCTTATCTTGAAACTGAAATAACTCGACAAAATTTGCAGGATTTCATTCCTCAGGTTTTAATCCCTTCAGAAAAGGTTTACGAAATGCGCAATGGAAAAAAGCGGGTAAGAGAGAGAAACTTTTTTCCTGGTTATGTGCTGGTATCAGCCGATTTAACCAATGGTGAGGCTTATCATTTGGTAAATAGTATTCCTGGCGTGATTGGATTTTTAGGGGCCAGTGGTGGTAGCAACGCCAAAACTCCTGTGCCTTTGCGCCAATCTGAAATTAATCGGATTTTGGGTAAGGTAGATGAAGTGGATGAATTTGAAGAAAAGCTGGACACACCTTTTATAGTTGGAGAAACCGTAAAGGTAATGGACGGACCATTCAGTGGATTTACAGGAAATGTAGAAGAGGTATTTGAGGAAAGGAAAAAACTGAATGTTATGGTCAAGATTTTTGGCCGAAATACTCCGGTAGAATTAAATTATATGCAAGTAGAAAAATTAGAATAGCAAACAAATGGCTAAAGAAATAAGTGGTTACTTGAAGTTGCAGATAAAAGGAGGGGCTGCAAACCCTTCTCCCCCGGTAGGTCCGGCATTGGGTAGTAAGGGTCTCAATATCATGGAGTTTTGTAAGCAGTTTAATGCCAGAACTCAGGAAAAAGCAGGAGTTTTACTGCCTGTTTTAATTACGATATTCAAAGACAAATCCTTTAGTTTTGTAGTTAAGACGCCGCCGGCGCCCGTATTAATTATGGAAGCGGCCAAGCAAAAAAAGGGATCGGCTGAACCTAACCGGAATAAGGTGGGATCGATCTCCTGGGATCAGGTGAAAGAAATTGCCGAAACCAAGATGCCGGATTTAAATGCATTTAAAGTAGAATCTGCCATGAGGATGGTAGCTGGTACTGCCAGAAGTATGGGTATCCGTGTAACCGGAGCTGCACCCTGGGAAAGTTAAAAGAAAATCAAGCAATGGGTAAATTAACAAAAAAACAAAAAGTTGCGTTAGGTAAATATGATCCTACTCAGGATTATCCGCTTGATCAGGCTTCAAACCTGGTGAAGGAAGTGAATTATTCTAAATTTGACGCATCCGTTGACATAGATGTCCGGTTAGGGGTGGATCCCCGAAAAGCCGATCAGATGGTTAGAGGCGTAGTGGCACTGCCCCATGGCACAGGAAAAGAAATGAAGGTACTGGTACTGTGTACCCCTGACAAAGAGCAGGAAGCCAAAGATGCCGGAGCTGATTTTGTAGGGCTGGATGAGTTTATTCAGAAGATACAAGATGGCTGGACTGATGTAGACGTGATCATTACGATGCCCACTGTAATGGCAAAGGTAGGTAAATTAGGTAGAATTCTTGGTCCTCGTGGACTAATGCCTAACCCTAAAGCCGGAACCGTTACTATGGATATTGGCAAGGCAGTGCAAGAAGTTAAATCAGGTAAGATCGATTTCAAGGTAGATAAGTTTGGAATCATTCATACCAGCGTAGGAAAAGTTTCCTTTACACCTGATAAAATTTTAGAAAATGCACGTGAGGTGATCCAAACATTGGCAAAGTTAAAACCAGCATCTGCTAAAGGTACTTATTTCAGAAGTATCCATTTGTCAAGTACAATGAGTCCCAGTATTTCGATTGATAAAAACAGTATACCAGGAATATAGTCATGACAAGACAGGAGAAAACACAAGTTATAGAAGAATTAGTAGAAAAGTTTTCCAATACAAGCTTTTTTTATATTGCTGACAGCTCAGGTTTGGCTGTAGCCGATATAAATGAGTTTAGGAAAATGTGTTATGAAAAAGGTATTGAATATAGAATAGTTAAAAATACTTTAATTCAGAAGGCATTAGAAAGATTAGATACTGATTATTCTCCATTTAATCAGAAGGTTTTAAAAGGCACATCCGGGATCATGTTTTCCCCGGAATCAAACAATTTGCCTGCCAAGATTATTAAGGATTTTAGAAAAAAAGGTTTTGAAAAACCATTACTGAAAGGTGCTTCCATCGATACCGCTCTGTTCATTGGACATGAGCAACTCGATACCTTAAGTAGTCTCAAATCCAAGGATGAATTGATTGGAGATATAATTGGTCTGTTGCAATCACCAGCTAAGAATGTATTGGGTGCATTACTTAGTGGTAAAAACAAATTGGCAGGTATTGTAAAAACCTTGTCTGATAAAGAAGAATAGTTTTGGTTAATCAAATTAATTTAAATTAAGGAAAAAAATGGCGGATTTAAAAGCATTTGCAGAACAGCTAGTGAATTTAACTGTGAAAGAGGTTAATGAATTAGCAGAAATCTTAAAAGATGAATATGGAATTGAACCAGCAGCCGCAGCTGCTGCCGTAATGGCACCTGGTGCCGGTGGCGCAGCAGAAGAAGCAGTTGAAGAAAAAACATCTTTCGATGTAATATTGAACTCAGCTGGAGCTGCAAAACTTAAAGTGGTAAAATCAGTTAAGGAATTAACCGGTTTAGGCTTAAAAGAAGCAAAAGATTTAGTAGATAGTGCTCCAAAACCTTTAAAAGAAGGTGTAACTAAGGACGAGGCTGAAGCCCTGAAAAAACAATTAGAAGAAGCTGGAGCAGAAGTAGAAATTAAATAGACGAATTTGACCATTTTTTCTAATGGTTGCAATATTCTCAGGCCTGGCAGAGTAGTCAGGTCTTTTCCTGTTTGTGCATGTTTTAACATGTACATATAATATTTGAACCACATATCAGTTATATAGCAGCAGAATTCTGCTGTTAATATAGTTTATTCGCAAACTTAAAATACATATAACCTTGGTTAATACTAATCACACCACAAGACAAAGTTTCGCAAAAATAAAAACTGTGATCGATTATCCGGATTTTCTGGATGTACAGCTAAAGTCTTTTAGCGACTTTTTTCAATTGGATACCCCAGCTGAAAAACGATCCCAGGAAGGTTTATTTAAAGTGTTTTCAGAAAATTTTCCTATTTCCGACTCTAGGGAAAATTTTGTTCTGGAGTTTATAGATTATCTGGTCGATCCTCCAAAATATTCCGTGGGAGAATGTATTGATCGGGGTTTGACCTATTCTGTTCCCCTTAAAGCAAAATTAAGATTATCCTGCAATGATGAGGATAATGAGGAATTTGAAACCATCGAGCAGGAAGTTTTCCTGGGGAATATCCCATACATGACTCCCAAAGGCTCTTTTGTGATCAACGGGGCAGAAAGGGTGATCGTTTCCCAACTTCATAGAAGCCCCGGAGTATTTTTTGCTCAAAGCAAGCATACCAATGGAACCAAGCTTTATTCCGCCAGAATCATTCCTTTTAAAGGTTCCTGGATAGAGTTTGCCACTGACGTGAATAATGTCATGTATGCCTATATTGACCGAAAAAAGAAATTTCCGGTAACTACCTTATTGCGTGCCATTGGTTATGGTACAGATAAAGATATTCTGGACCTGTTTGGACTGTCAGAAGAAGTAGATGCTAATCAGAAGAACCTGAAAAAAGTAGTGGGAAGAAGACTGGCAGCCAGAGTTCTTAGAACCTGGACAGAAGATTTTGTAGATGAAGATACCGGAGAGGTTGTTTCCATTGACCGTAATGAAGTGTTAATGGAAAGAGATTCTGTGGTTAAAGAAGATGATATAGATATCATCCTTGAATCAGGTACTACTTCTATTATTCTGCACAGGGAAGATGTAAACATTACCGATTATTCCATTATCTATAATACCCTGCAAAAAGATAATTCCAACTCGGAAAAAGAAGCAGTAGAGCAAATTTACCGGCAATTGCGTAATACAGAAGCACCGGATGAGCAAACTGCCAGAGATATCATACAAAGCCTTTTCTTCAGTGATAAACGTTATGATCTGGGTGAAGTAGGACGTTACAGAATCAATAAAAAACTGAATCTGAATATTGACTCCAGTGTCAGGGTTTTGACTACAGAAGATATTATCCTGATTGTAAAATACCTGATCGGACTGATCAATTCCAAAGCGGTGGTGGATGATATTGACCACCTGAGCAACAGAAGGGTAAGAACTGTTGGAGAGCAGCTTTACAGCCAGTTTGGGGTAGGTCTGGCCCGGATGGCCCGAACCATTAAGGAAAGAATGAATGTGCGGGATAATGAAGATTTTAAACCGGTTGATTTGATCAATGCCCGGACCCTATCTTCAGTAATAAACTCTTTCTTTGGTACCAACCAGCTTTCCCAGTTTATGGATCAGACAAATCCGCTGGCGGAAATCACACATAAACGAAGAATGTCTGCTTTAGGACCAGGAGGTTTATCCAGGGAAAGAGCAGGATTTGAAGTAAGGGATGTGCATTACACCCACTATGGCCGTTTATGTACCATTGAAACTCCGGAAGGACCCAACATTGGCCTGATCTCATCTCTTTGTGTTCACGCCAAGGTGAATAATATGGGCTTTATTGAAACCCCATACCGTACCTCTGAAACAGGAAAGGTGAATATGTCCGGTGATGTGATTTATCTTACCGCAGAAGAAGAAGATACACATAATATTGCCCAGGCTAATGCACCATTGGATGATATCGGGAGTTTTATAAATGATAAAGTAAAAGCCCGCTATGAGGGTGATTTTCCCTTGGTAGACCGCGATCAGGTATCTTATATGGATGTGGCTCCTAATCAAATAGTGTCAGTGGCAGCATCTCTTATCCCATTCCTGGAACATGACGATGCCAACCGGGCATTGATGGGATCAAATATGCAGCGACAGGCGGTGCCGTTGGTTAAACCCGAAGCCCCGATTGTAGGTACTGGTCTGGAAAACAGGGTTGCTTCCGACTCCCGTTCCCTGATTATAGCAGAGGAAGATGGTACGATTGATTTTGTGGATGCAAAGAAAATTGTAGTACGCTATGATCTTTCGGATGAAAGGAAACTTACCAGTTTTGATGATGAGGTCAAAACCTATGATTTGATCAAGTTCCGTAGAACTAATCAGGATACCTGTATTAACCTGCGCCCCACAGTGCACAAAGGAGAAAAAGTGAAAAAGGGACAGGTGATTTGCGATGGTTATGCTACCGACCGGGGTGAATTGGCCCTGGGAAGAAACCTTATGGTGGCGTTTATGCCATGGCAGGGTTACAATTTTGAAGATGCCATTGTAATTTCAGAAAAAGTTGTAAGAAACGATGTATTTACTTCTGTGCATATTGAAGAATTTGAGCTGGAAGTAAGGGATACTAAGCGTGGTGAGGAGGAATTGACTTCAGAGATTCCCAATGTGAGTGAGGAAGCTGTGAAAAACCTGGATGAAAATGGAATCATTCGGATAGGAGCAGAAATCAAGGAGGGAGATATACTGGTAGGAAAAATTACTCCTAAAGGAGAAACTGATCCCACCCCTGAAGAAAAGCTGCTAAGGGCCATTTTTGGAGACAAGGCCGGAGATGTAAAAGATGCCTCTATGAAAGCGCCTCCTTCTCTAAAAGGAGTTGTGATAGACACTAAATTATTCTCAAGACCCAAGAAAGATAAGGATTTACGCAGCAAGGCCAAGAAAGAGGTAGAAATGCTTAAATCCAAGTACAGTCAGGATCTTACTTCCCTCAGAAATCTGATGATCCAGAAGATGACCAAATTACTGGAAGGTAAAGTGAGCCAGGGTGTGAAACATAAATTTGGAGATGAAATCATCTCCAAAGGGGTGAAGTTTGCTTTTCAGAATATTGATAACAATATTTTCCCTGAAAAGAATGTTTACAGGGATGAAAGTACTTATAATGTAGCGGAAGAGGTGAATCTGCTGGCTGACCTTAATCTGGATAACTGGACTGATGATGAGCATATCAATGAGCAGTTGGTGGTACTGGTGAAGAAATACAACAAGAAGCGGAATGATATCGCCGGAAATTTCAAAAGAGAGCGTTTTACCCTCGAAGTTGGAGATGAATTACCTGCGGGAATCGTACAACTGGCCAAAGTATATGTGGCTAAAAAGCGAAAGTTGAAGGTTGGTGATAAAATGGCAGGTAGACACGGTAATAAAGGAGTAGTAGCAAAGATCGTAAGAGAGGAAGACATGCCATTCCTGGAAGATGGAACCCCGGTGGATATTGTGTTGAACCCCTTAGGTGTGCCATCCCGGATGAATTTAGGTCAGATATTTGAAACGGTGTTAGGTTGGGCTGGTCGCAGACTGGGTAAAACCTATGCCACACCAATATTTGACGGTGCTACCATGGACGACATCCAGAAAGAACTGAAGTCGGCTAAATTGCCTGCTTTCGGTAGAACCTTCCTGTTTGATGGCCTAACCGGTGAAAAATTTGATCAACCCACCACCGTAGGCATTATTTACATGCTCAAACTCGGACACCTGGTAGATGATAAAATGCACGCCCGTTCTATAGGCCCCTACTCCTTAATAACTCAGCAACCTCTGGGAGGTAAAGCCCAGTTTGGTGGCCAGCGATTTGGAGAAATGGAAGTGTGGGCACTTGAGGCATTTGGCGCTGCCAATGTTTTGCAGGAAATCCTGACCGTAAAATCAGACGATGTGATTGGCCGGGCTAAAGCATACGAAGCTATCGTAAAAGGTGAAAATATGGCTAAACCAAATATTCCTGAATCATTCAATGTACTGGTGCATGAATTAAGAGGATTGGCCCTTGAAATTTCGTTAGATTAAAAACATTTGGGAGGCCTGACCCTGTTCAGGTCATCCCCATTATATTTTAAAATATAATCAAAAACTATGGCATTTAGAAAGAATAAAAAATTAAATCAGGACTTTTCCAAAGTTACCATTAGTTTGGCTTCTCCTGAATCTATCCTGGATAGCTCTCATGGTGAAGTCACTCAACCTGAAACAATCAATTACCGAACCTATAAGCCTGAAATGGGTGGTTTGTTTTGCGAGAGGATATTTGGTCCGGTAAAGGATTGGGAATGTCATTGCGGAAAATATAAAAGAATAAGATATAAAGGCATTATTTGTGACCGTTGCGGTGTAGAAGTGACTGAAAAGAAGGTGAGAAGAGAACGTATGGGTCATATTGAACTGGTAGTACCGGTAGCACATATCTGGTATTTCCGTTCACTACCTAATAAAATAGGCTATTTGCTGGGGCTCCCTACCAAAAAGCTGGACCAAATCATTTATTACGAAAGGTATGTAGTGATCCAGCCCGGTATCAAAGAAGAAGAAGGGTTGAATCGTATGGACTTCCTTACAGAAGATGAATACCTGGATATTCTGGATAAGTTGCCTCGTGAAAACCAGTTACTTGATGATGACGATCCGGGTAAGTTTATAGCAAAAATGGGTGCCGAAGCCCTGGAAATGTTGTTGGCTCGCATTGATCTGGATGACCAGTCCTACAGTTTACGCCATCAGGCCGCTACAGATACCTCTCAGCAACGTAAAGCGGAAGCACTAAAAAGATTGAAAGTTGTAGAAGCTTTCAGGGATGCCAGAACCCGGATTGAAAACCGTCCGGAATGGATGGTGATCAGAATGGTACCGGTAATACCCCCGGAATTAAGGCCATTGGTGCCACTGGACGGAGGAAGATTCGCTACTTCCGATTTGAATGATCTCTATCGCCGGGTAATTATCAGGAACAATCGACTAAAACGATTGATCGATATCAAAGCCCCTGAAGTGATCTTAAGGAATGAAAAAAGAATGCTGCAGGAAGCTGTTGATTCCCTTTTTGATAATTCCAGAAAAGTAAATGCAGTGCGTTCAGACGGAAACCGGGCCCTGAAGTCTTTGAGTGATATGCTTAAAGGGAAACAAGGTAGATTCCGACAGAACCTTTTAGGTAAAAGGGTGGACTATTCCGGGCGTTCTGTAATTGTGGTAGGTCCTGAATTGAAAATGCATGAATGCGGTTTACCTAAAGATATGGCAGCAGAGTTGTTTAAGCCCTTCATTATCCGGAAACTGATAGAAAGAGGTATAGTAAAAACAGTTAAATCTGCTAAAAAAATCGTTGATCGTAAGGATCCGGTGGTTTGGGATATTCTGGAAAATGTATTGAAAGGACACCCTGTAATGCTTAACAGAGCTCCAACCCTACACCGGTTGGGTATTCAGGCATTCCAGCCCAAATTGATTGAAGGAAAAGCAATTCAGATCCATCCATTGGTTTGTACTGCCTTCAATGCTGACTTTGATGGCGACCAGATGGCGGTCCATGTACCCCTGGGTCATGAAGCGATCCTGGAAGCCTCAGTATTAATGCTGAGTAGCCATAACATATTGAATCCTGCCAATGGCGCACCAATTGCAGTGCCTTCTCAGGACATGGTGTTAGGCTTGTATTATATTACCAAAGGCAGGAAAGGTGAACTGGGTGAAGGTAAAACTTATTACAATCCTGAAGAAGTGATCATTGCCATCAACGAAAAGAGGCTTTCAAAACATGCCCTGATCAAAGTAAGGACTTTGGTCAGAGATGATAAGAATCAATTGGTACTTCAGGTAATTGAAACTGTGGCCGGAAGGGTTATTTTTAACCAGTTTGTGCCGGAAGAAGTTGGTTTTGTAAATGAATTGCTGACTAAGAAAAAGTTGCAGCAGATCATTTCTAATGTATATAAAATATCAGGAATGGCCCGAACAGCCAAGTTCCTGGATGATATCAAGTATTTAGGATTCTCTAATGCTTATAAAGGTGGTCTTTCCATTGGTTTGAATGATGTGAAAATCCCCACTGAAAAGGATCAATTGATCGTCAATGCCAAGGAAGAGGTAGACAGCGTTTGGAATAATTACCTGATGGGGTTGATTACCGATAATGAGCGATATAATCAGGTAATTGATATCTGGACCAGGGTTAATTCCAAAATCACCAATACCCTGATGAAACAACTGGAAGAAGATCAGCAAGGATTTAATCCGATCTATATGATGATGCACTCTGGTGCCCGGGGTTCCAGGGAGCAGATCAGGCAGTTGGGAGGAATGAGAGGTCTGATGGCCAAACCTCAGAAAAACCTTCAGGGTTCAGTAGGAGAAATTATTGAAAACCCCATTCTTTCTAATTTTAAAGAAGGGTTAGATGTAATTGAATACTTTATTTCCACTCACGGTGCCAGAAAAGGTTTGGCAGATACAGCCCTTAAAACGGCTGATGCCGGATATTTGACCAGGAGGCTGGTGGATGTTGCTCAGGATATGGTTGTCAATGAGGATGATTGCGGAACCCTGAGAGGTTTAGCAGTAACTGCCTTAAAAGATAATGAAGATATTGTAGAGCCATTGTCTGAAAGAATTTTAGGTAGGGTTTCTGTTCATGACATTTATGATCCCCTTACGGATGAATTACTGGTATCTACCGGGGAAGAGATCAATGAGGAGATAGCCAGAATTATTGAAAAAACCAGCATCGAAGAAGTTGAAATTCGGTCTGTGTTGACCTGTGAAACAAAACAGGGAGTTTGCGCCAAATGTTATGGCCGGAACCTGGCTACAGGAAAGATGGCGCAGAGAGGCGAGGCTGTGGGCGTTATTGCAGCGCAGTCTATTGGTGAACCAGGAACCCAGCTGACCCTGAGAACTTTCCACGTAGGTGGTACTGCTTCAAATATTGCTGTGGAAGCTAATATTAAAGCCAAGTTCAGTGGAAAAGTGGAATTCGAAGAAATTCGGCACATCAATACAACCAACAACGATGGTGATGCAGTGAATGTGGTGATGGGAAGGTCTGGCGAGGTCAGGATTATAGATGAAAAATCTAAAAAAGTACTAAATAGCAATCATGTTCCCTATGGTGCTTTCCTTAAGGTGAAAGAAGGAGACAAAGTAGAAAAAGGTGATGAATTGTGCAATTGGGATCCTTATAATGCGGTGATTTTATCAGAGTTTGATGGAAAAATTGAATTTGAATCCATCGAAGAAGGAATTACTTTCCGGGAAGAATTTGATGAGCAAACCGGACACCGTGAGAAAGTGATTGTGGACACCAAGGATAAGACCAAGAACCCGGCCATAGGGGTGAAAGGCAAGAGTGAGTCCAAGTCATACAACATTCCGGTGGGAGCTCACCTGGCAGTGGATCAGGGTGATAAGATCAAAGCTGGTCAGGTACTGGCTAAAATCCCCAGAACTATGGGTAAATCCAGGGATATTACTGGTGGTTTGCCCCGGGTAACGGAGTTATTTGAGGCCAGAAATCCATCCAATCCTGCTGTAGTGAGTGAAATTGATGGTGTGGTCACTTATGGCGGTATCAAAAGAGGAAATCGCGAAATATTTATTGAGTCTAAAGATGGCGTGAAGAAGCGTTATCTGGTGCCATTGTCTAAACATATCCTGGTTCAGGATAATGATTATGTAAAAGCTGGGTATCCCTTATCGGATGGCGCTATCACGCCGGCTGACATACTGGCTATTAAAGGCCCTACTGCTGTGCAGGAATACCTGGTGAATGAGATTCAGGAAGTATACCGGTTGCAAGGTGTGAAAATTAATGATAAGCACATTGAAACCATCGTAAGGCAGATGATGCAGAAGGTAGAGATTATCGAACCCGGTGATACCAACTTCCTGCCTGGTCAGGTAGTGGATAAGTTCAACTTCCGGGAAGAAAATGATCTGATACTGGATAAAAAAGTGGTGGTGGAATCAGGAGATTCAGAAAATCTGAAGCCTGGTATGATCATTACATCCAGAAGGTTACGTGATGAAAATTCCAGTCTGAAACGGAAAGATATGAGCCTGGTTACGGTAAGAGATGCCGAGCCGGCAGTGTCCAGACCTACACTGCAGGGGATTACCCAGGCTTCTTTAGGTACAGAAAGCTGGATATCAGCTGCCTCCTTCCAGGAAACTACTAAAGTTTTGAGTGAAGCATCAATCAGAGGAAAGACAGACTATCTGATAGGACTGAAAGAAAATGTAATAGTTGGTCATCTGATTCCTGCCGGTACAGGATTAAGGAATTACAGCAACATCATTGTAGGTTCTAAAGAAGAATATGAAGCTCTGATTGCTTCCAAGGAAGAATTTTCAAAATCAAAAGAACTTCAAACCAAGTAATTGAATTCTAATGGCTGAAGAAAAAAAACAAGAGGAAAACGCCAATAATCAAATAAATATTGAGCTTTCTGAAGAAATTGCAGAAGGAGTTTATACCAACCTGGCTATGATTGCCCACTCCAACAGTGAGTTTGTAATCGACTTCATCCGGCTCATGCCGGGAGTGCCTAAGGCCAAAGTTAAAAGCCGGGTTGTAATTACTCCCGAACATGCCAAAAGGCTACTGAATGCTTTGAAAGACAATATTAATAAATATGAAGAAACTTTTGGGCCAATCAAAAAAACTGAGGAAGCCCCAAAGTTTCCTATTAATTTTGGTGGAACTATCGGAGAGGCTTAAGTTTATCTTAAAAATAAAAACAATAATTTTGAATAATTGCACTTATTAAATACCTTTGCACTCCGAAATTCGAAGAGGATAGATAATAATAAATAAATTATAAATGCCAACTATACAACAATTAGTTAGAAAAGGAAGAGGTAAGTTGACTTCAAAGTCAAAATCCCCTGCTTTGGATGCTTGTCCACAGCGCAGAGGAGTTTGTACCAGGGTATATACTACCACACCTAAAAAACCTAATTCAGCTATGCGAAAGGTAGCCAGGGTCAGGTTAACTAACGGAAAAGAAGTGAATGCTTACATTCCGGGGGAAGGTCATAATTTACAGGAACACTCTATTGTATTGATCCGTGGAGGCCGGGTAAAAGATTTACCTGGAGTAAGATACCACATCATCAGGGGGGCATTGGATACTGCCGGAGTGAATGGAAGATTGCAGGCACGTTCCAAATATGGTGCTAAGAAACCTAAAGCGAAATAAATAAACAATTATTGATCGGAAGTCGACATGAGAAAAGCTAAACCGAAGAAAAGATATATATTGCCAGATCCTAAATTTAAGGATACCCTGGTATCAAAATTTGTAAATTACCTTATGGTGGATGGCAAAAAGAATAAAGCTTATGCTATTTTCTATGACGCTATTGGCTTGGTAGAAAAAAGAGCTGATGAAAATGGCCTGGAGGTATGGAAAAAAGCACTGAATAATATTATGCCTGCCGTAGAGGTTAAAAGCAGACGAGTTGGCGGAGCTACCTTTCAGGTACCCATGGAGGTAAGACCTGACAGGAAAGTGTCCCTGGGGATAAAGTGGCTGATTAGGTATGCCAGAGGTAGAGGTGAAAAAACCATGGTAGAAAGATTGGCTGGTGAAATATTTTCTGCTTCTAAAGGTGAAGGAGCGGCAGTTAAGAAAAAAGATGATACACATCGAATGGCGGAGGCTAATAAAGCATTTTCACATTTTAGATTTTAATAATGGCTAAGAAAGATTTAAAATTTTTAAGAAATATAGGCATCATGGCGCACATTGATGCCGGTAAAACGACCACAACCGAAAGGATACTCTATTATACGGGATTGACCCATAAAATCGGCGAAGTTCATGAAGGAGCTGCCGTAATGGATTGGATGGAACAGGAACAGGAACGGGGAATTACTATTACTTCCGCCGCTACTACTACTTTCTGGAAATATCCTACCCATCAGGGGCAACTTACTGATGACACCCAGGATTACAGGATCAATATTATTGATACCCCTGGCCACGTGGATTTTACAGTGGAAGTAGAGCGCTCCCTGCGGGTATTGGATGGTTCAGTGGCGTTATTTTGTGCAGTTTCAGGGGTTGAACCTCAATCTGAAACAGTATGGAAGCAAGCTGACAAATACAGGGTGCCCCGGATATGTTTTGTAAATAAAATGGACCGGGCCGGAGCTGATTTCTTCAATGTGGTTACTGAGATTAAAGAAAAACTGGGTGCCAATCCGGTTCCTTTACAGATACCTATTGGTGCGGAAGATACTTTTAAAGGGGTGGTAGATTTGATCGTTAACAAAGCCATCATCTGGAATGAAGAAGATAAGGGCATGACCTATGATGTAATAGATATTCCCGAAGACCTGGTAGAAACAGTGGAAGAATGGCGTCAGAAGTTGGTGGAAAGTGTAGCCGAATATGATGAAGCGCTACTGGAAAAATATTTTGAGGATCCGGATTCAATCACTACGGAAGAAATGATGGCCGCTATCAGAAAAGCAGTGATTGACCTGTCATTCTCACCTGTACTGGTAGGTTCAGCCTTTAAGAACAAAGGAGTACAGGCATTGCTGGATGCAGTATGTGCTTATTTACCTTCTCCTATTGATTTGCCTCCTGTAACTGGCAAACATCCTGATACTGAAGAAGAAATTATCAGAAAGCCTGAAGTGGATGAACCATTTGCTGCATTGGCTTTTAAAATTGCTACAGATCCTTATGTGGGTAGATTAGCCTTTTTCAGGGTTTATTCGGGTACCTTAAATGCAGGTTCTTATATTTTCAATATGAGAACTGGCAAAAAGGAACGTATATCTCGCTTGTTGCAAATGCATTCCAATAAGCAAAATCCTATTGATAAAGTAGAAGCTGGAGATATTGCCGCAGGTGTGGGCTTCAAGGATATTAAAACAGGAGATACGCTGGTTGATGAAAAGAACCCCTTAGTACTGGAATCTATTACCTTTCCTGAGCCGGTTATTGGATATGCCATTGAAGCTAAAAAACAAGCAGATGTGGATAAGCTATCTATGGCTATCACCAAATTAGTGGAAGAAGACCCTACTCTGGTGGTACAGTCTGATGAAGAAACTGGTCAGACCGTACTGAAAGGTATGGGAGAATTGCACCTTGAAATAATTATTGACAGATTGAGGCGTGAGTTTAAAGTGGAGATCAATCAGGGAGCTCCTCAGGTGGCGTATAAGGAATCCATTACCAATACCATTTCTCACAGGGAAGTATACAAAAAACAAACTGGTGGTAGAGGTAAGTTTGCTGATATTCAGTTTGAAATAGGACCTCGTGATGATGGACAAGTAGGAGGGCTTCAGTTCGAAAATAAGATAGTGGGTGGTTCTATACCTAAAGAATATATACCGGCTGTCCAGAAAGGATTTGAGCAGGCCATGAGAAACGGACCACTAGCCGGGTTCCAGGTTGAAGGTATGAAAGTGAAGTTGTTTGATGGTTCTTTTCATGATGTGGATTCTGATTCATTATCCTTCGAATTGGCCGCCAGAATTGGTTTTAGAACAGCTGCCAAAAAAGCATCTCCAAAACTACTTGAACCAATCATGGCCGTAGAAGTAGTAACACCGGATGAGTATACCGGGCCTGTTACCGGAGATATGAATAAAAGAAGAGGTATAATGAAAAACATGGATACCAAAGGTATCTCTAAAGTGATCAAAGCAGATGTGCCATTGGCTGAATTGTTTGGATATGTAACTGATTTGCGTACCATCTCTTCCGGACGGGCTTTGGCCACACTTACTTTCTCGCATTATGATGTAGTACCAACGAATCTGGCTGAGAACGTAATCAGTAAAGTAAAAGGAGCAGTTGTAAGTTAATATAAATTTTCGATGAATCAGAAAATCAGAATAAAGCTAAAGTCTTACGATCATAATTTGGTGGATAAGTCTTCTGAAAAAATTGTAAGAGCAGTAAAAACTACTGGAGCTGTGGTGAGTGGGCCTATTCCGCTTCCAACAGAAAAGGAGATTTTTACAGTTTTACGGTCACCCCACGTGAATAAGAAATCACGGGAGCAGTTTCAGTTATGCACCTACAAGCGACTGGTGGACATTTATTCCAACAGCACTAAAACGGTAGATGCTTTAATGAAACTTGAACTGCCCAGTGGTGTTGACGTAGAAATTAAAGTATAAATACTTTACCAAAAAATCCTGAAAGAACCAATAATATTCACTATTGGTTCTTTTTTTATGGTTAAGTAATAATTAAAAAATTATTAATAGGTTTTTTGTACCTTGTAAGTAATTTGCTATCTTTGCAGTCCTTTACGGGGAGGTCTGTGTGAAAATTAAAACACAACCAATTTAAGAGTAGAAAAATGTCTGGAATAATTGGAAAAAAAATAGGGATGACCAGTTACTACGATGCCGACGGTAAGAGTGTGGCATGTACTTTGATAGAGGCAGGGCCTTGCGTAGTAACTCACGTTAAAAATGAGGAATCAGACGGATATACCGCTGTTCAACTGAGCTATGGCGAAAGAAAAGAAAAAAGAACGCCTAAAGCCTTAAAGGGTCATTTTGATCGGGCCAATACCACACCCAAGAAGAAAACAGTAGAGTTCAGAGACTTCAGAGTGGAATTTGAAGGAGGGGTTAAGCTGGGGCAATCTGTGAGGGTAGGAGAAGTATTTAAAGAAGGAGATTTTCTGGATGCTATTGGCAAATCTAAAGGTAAAGGTTTTCAGGGTGTGGTAAAAAGACATGGCTTTAGAGGAGTTGGTGAAACCACCCATGGTCAGCATAACCGGGCCAGACACCCGGGTTCTATTGGTGCCTGTTCTTATCCATCCCGTGTATTTAAAGGACTTAGAATGGCTGGCAGAATGGGAGGAGAGCGCGTGAAGGTATTAAACCTGCGGGTGATGAAGATCATTCCGGATAAGAATCTTGTACTGATAAGCGGTTCTGTTCCAGGATCAAAGAATTCTTATATAATCTTAGAGAAATAGGAAAATGGAATTAATTATTAAAAATAGCAACGGGGAAGATACGGGCAGAAAAGTCAATTTACCGGAATCAATATTTAATATTGAACCAAATGATCATGCCATCTATTTGGATGTAAAACAATATTTGGCCAATCAAAGACAAGGTACCCATAAATCTAAGGAAAGAGCAGAGATTACCGGATCCACCAAAAAGATCAAAAGACAAAAAGGTACTGGTACTGCCCGGGCAGGAAGTATAAAATCCCCGGTATTTGTTGGAGGTGGTAGGGTATTTGGCCCCAAACCCCGCGATTATAGCTTTAAGTTGAATAAGAAGCTTAAAGATCTGGCTAAAAAATCAGTGCTCACCTATAAAGCCAAAGATAACCAAATAGCAGTACTGGAAAAACTTGATATCGCCGCACCTAAGACCAAAGATTACCTGAAACTCCTGACCAACCTGGCTGTCAATGAAAAGAAAACATTATTTATTCTACCTGAGCCAGACCAAAATATTTATTTATCCAGCCGAAATTTAAAAAACAGCAAAGTTACTACTGTTAATGCCATCAGCACTTATGATTTGTTGCATTGTGATTGGCTTATTTTAAGTGAGAACGCGGTTGAAAAGATTGAAAACTTATTAAGCAAATAATAAAATGAATGTATTAGTAAGTCCACTTGTTACTGAAAAAATGTCCGATCTGAATGAGAAGGGCAAATATGGATTTTTGGTGGAAAAAGAAGCCAATAAAATCCAGATTAAAAATGCCGTAGAAAGCATGTATGGCGTGAATGTGGAGAGCGTAAGGACTATGCGGTATCTGGGTAAGGAAAAATCCAGATATACCAAATCCAAAATTATCGTAGGGAGAAGACCTTCGTATAAAAAAGCTATAGTAACTGTGGCTGAAGGTGAAGTTATTGATTTTTACAGTGGAATATAATTGATTTGAAATGGCAATCAAGAAATTAAGACCTATAACCCCGGGACAAAGATTTAGAATGGCTTCAAATTTTGAAACCATTACTAAAGGAAAGCCGGAAAAAAGATTAGTAAGCCCCCAAACTAAAACTGGAGGACGAAATAATCAGGGAAGGATGACAGTCAGAAATGTGGGGGGCGGTCATAAAAGAAAACTTAGAAACATCGATTTTAAAAGAAATAAATTAGGAATTCCTGCTACGGTAAAAGCCATTGAATATGATCCGTCCAGATCAGCCAGGATCGCCTTGATTTTTTATGCTGATGGCGTAAAGTCTTATATTTTGGCTCCAAATGGAATTAAGGTGGGTCAACAAATTATTGCTGGACAGGATGTTGCGCCGGAAGTGGGTAATACTTTGCCTTTAAGCAAAATTCCTTTGGGTACTATCATTCATAATGTAGAATTACAACCCGGTCAAGGCGGCGTATTGGCCCGAAGCGCCGGTTCTTACCTGCAGTTATTGGCCAGGGAAGGTAAATATGCCACTGTGAAATTGCCTTCAGGAGAAATGAGAATGGTGCTGGTGAAATGTATGGCCACTGTAGGTTCTGTTTCAAATGCTGATCATATGAATGAGAAGTTGGGTAAAGCAGGAAGAAACCGGTGGCTGGGAAAACGACCCAGAGTGAGAGGGGTTGCAATGAACCCGGTTGATCATCCCATGGGCGGTGGAGAAGGAAAAGCTTCAGGAGGCCATCCCAGATCAAGAACCGGTTTATATTCTAAAGGTAAAAAGACCAGACCAGTAAATAAATACTCCAATAATTTAATTATCAGTAGAAGAAAATCATAATGGGAAGATCATTAAAAAAAGGACCTTATATAGATGTCCGTCTGGAAAAGAAAGTTGACGTTATGAATGAATCCGGGAAAAAGTCTGTCATTAAGACCTGGTCCAGAAGATCAATGATTTCTCCGGATTTTGTAGGTCATACATTTGCCGTGCATAACGGAAATAAGTTTATCCCGGTATATGTCACTGAAAATATGGTGGGTCATAAGTTTGGAGAATTTGCTCCTACCAGAACTTTCAGAGGGCATATTGCTAAAAAAGATAAAGGAAAAAGATAATAGATAGTAAAAGATATAAATAGATCATGGAAGCAATTGCCAAATTAAACAATTACCCGACACCGTCCAGAAAAATGAGGTTGATCGCCGATTTGATCAGGGGGCAAAAGGTAAACAAAGCCCTGAGTATGTTAAAATACCAGCCACAAAAGGGATCTACTGCTATTGAAAAACTTTTACTATCTGCCATTTCTAACTGGCAGCAGATTAATGAAGACCTTAAACTGGAAGAGGCTGATCTGTATGTAAAGGAAGTGAAAGTAGATGGTGGCCGGATCTTAAAAAGACTGAGACCAGCTCCACAGGGCAGAGCCCACCGAATCAGGAAAAGATCCAACCATGTCACCATTGTCATCGATAGTTTTGGTAACAATGAGGCAGAAAATGACAATGAATAAAATAAATTAGTATATAATGGGACAAAAAGTAAATCCGATAGGGTTAAGATTAGGCATAATTAAAGGATGGGATTCCAACTGGTATGGTGGAAAGACTTTTCCTGATAAACTGATCGAGGATCATAATATCAGAAAATATATCGACGCACGTATTCCTAAAGGAGGTATTTCCAAAGTAGTTATCGAAAGAACCCTAAAGCGAATAACTTTAACAATACATACTGCCAGACCTGGTGTGGTAATTGGAAAAGGTGGTGCAGAAGTAGATAAGATCAAGGAGGAGTTGAAAAAAATTACCGGCAAAGATGTTCAGATCAATATTTTCGAAATCAAAAGACCTGAACTGGATGCCAAGTTAGTAGGCGAATCCATCGCTCAGCAGCTGGAGGCCAGGATCTCTTACCGTCGGGCTATGAAGCAATCTATAGCTTCGGCTATCCGGGTAGGTGCCCAGGGTATCAAGATCAAAGTATCAGGCCGATTGGGAGGAGCTGAAATGGCCCGTACAGAACAATATAAGGAAGGAAGGATCCCATTACATACCCTTAGAGCCGATATTGACTATGCAGTTTCTGAAGCCAATACCGTGTATGGAAAGATTGGGATCAAAGTATGGATTTTCAGAGGCGAAATTTATGGCAAACGCGATTTATCACCCAACGTTGGAGTCACTTCTAATGCACCCGGAGGAGACAGACCAGGTGGTGGCCGAAGGAAAAGAGATGATCGGAGTGGCCCTCCAAAAAGGAGAAGAAGATCATAACAGATTTTTTTTAGAAGTAGAATATTTTAAAAATATTAAATAATGTTACAGCCGAAAAGAACGAAATTCAGGAAAAAGCAGAAAGGCAGAGTGCGAGGTATTGCCCAACGTGGTCATACCATTACCTTTGGAGAATTTGCGATTAAGACCTTGGAAATAGGAAGATTGACCAGCCGCCAGATTGAAGCTGCCCGTATTGCTGTAACCAGGGCCATGAAGAGAGAGGGTCAGGTTTGGATCAGGATATTCCCGGATAAGCCCATTACTAAAAAACCTGCTGAAGTACGAATGGGTAAAGGTAAAGGAGCTCCTGAATATTGGGTAGCTCCGGTAAGACCAGGCAGGATCTTATTCGAATGCGGAGGTGTAAGTAAAGAATTAGCCCAGGAAGCTTTAAGATTAGCCTCCCAGAAATTACCGGTTAAAACTAAATTTGTGGTAAGAAGAGATTTAGCATCATGAAAAAATATGCAGAAATAAAAACCCTCACACTGGATGAGCTTACTCAACGGCTGGAGGCTGAACAGGATAACTATCAAAAGTTAAAATTTGCCCATGCAATTACTCCTATTGAAAACCCTATGAAAATTAAGGAAAACAGAAGGTTAATTGCAAGGCTTAAAACACAAATTAGCATAAAAAATAGAGAAAATAATTAAGCCATGGTGACAAGAAATCTTCGTAAAGAGAGAGTCGGAGTAGTTCTCAGTAATAAAATGGAAAAGTCCATCACTGTCGCTATTCACCGTAAATTGAAACATCCTATCTACGGTAAATTTATTGGTAAAACCACTAAATTGATGGCCCATGATGAAAAAAATGAATGTAACATAGGGGATACTGTTAAGATCATGGAAACCCGGCCACTGAGTAAGAATAAATGTTGGAGATTAGTCGAAATTATTGAACGAGCTAAATAGTCATGATACAGCAAGAGACAAGGTTAAATGTAGCTGATAATAGCGGAGCCAAGGAAGTGCTTTGCATCAGGGTATTAGGTGGTACCGGTAAAAAATATGCCTCCATCGGAGATAAGATAATTGTCACTGTTAAATCAGCGCTTTCTTCCAGTACTTTAAAAAAAGGCACTGTATCCAGAGCGGTTGTGGTCAGGACTAAAAAGGAAATCAGACGAAGAGATGGTTCTTACATCCGTTTTGAAGATAATGCCGCTGTATTGCTCAACCCAAACGATGAACCACGGGGCACCCGTATTTTTGGACCTGTGGCCAGGGAATTGAGAGAAAGACAGTTTATGAAAATTATTTCGTTGGCACCTGAAGTATTATAATCATGAATAAGAAAAATAAAAAGCAAACCAAATTTCATCTTAGAAAGGGAGATACCGTAAAGATTTTAGCCGGGAATGACCGGGGTAAGACCGGCAAAGTGCTTGAAGTAATTACGGCTAAGCAACGCGCGATCGTAGAGGGGATGAATATGGTGGTTAAACATAAGAAACCTGATGCCAATAACCCTAATGGAGGTATTGATAAACAGGAAGCGGCAATACATGTTAGCAATTTAATGGTGGTTAATCCCGCTACTGGAGATCCTACCAAAATTGGCCGCAAACATAATAATGAAAGTAAATTGCAGCGTTATTCAAAGAAAACTGGTGAATTTATATAAGCTATGACTCCACGATTAAAAGAAAAATATCATAATGAAATCGTTCAGGCTTTAAAGGAAAGATTTCAATATAAATCTGTGATGCAGGTACCTAAAATTGAAAAAATTTCAATTAATAAAGGTATCGGTGCAGCCGTGGCAGATAAAAAATTAGTAGATCTGGGGGTAGAAGAATTGACCACCATCAGTGGCCAGAAAGCTGTACCCACTATAGCTAAACAATCGATCTCTAATTTTAAGCTGCGTGAAGGAATGCCCATAGGAGCCAAAGTGACTCTAAGGGGAGACAAAATGTATGAATTCATGGACCGGTTGATGGCTGTGGCTTTACCCCGGGTAAGAGACTTCAGAGGTGTTAATGATAAAGGTTTTGATGGAAGAGGTAATTACACACTGGGTGTTACGGAACAAATTATCTTTCCTGAAGTCAGTATTGACAAAGTAAATCGCATTTCAGGAATGAATATTACCTTTGTTACCTCCGCCCATACCGATGAAGAATGTTTTGAACTATTAAAAGCTTTTGGTATGCCATTTGCTAACCAAAACCGATAATTTTAATATTATGGCTAAAGAATCAATTAAAGCAAGAGAAAGAAAAAGAGAACGCATGGTAGCTAAGTATGCTGCCAAAAGAAAAGCATTGAAAGAAGCAGGTGATTATACTGCTTTGGATCAGCTGCCCAGAAATGCTTCTCCGGTAAGGTTGCATAACCGCTGCAAATTGACAGGAAGGCCCAAAGGTTATATGCGCAAATTTGGTATATCCAGGGTTACTTTCAGAGAAATGGCTGCTGCCGGAAAAATTCCCGGTGTAACCAAATCTAGCTGGTAATCGGGTGATTAATTGTATAGATAAAAATTAATTACTACCTTTGCGGGCCTGTTTAAAAAAAGAAAAAATTAGATTGAAATAAAAATGAATACTGATCCCATAGCAGATTATTTGACCAGGATAAGAAATGCCGTAAAGGCCAACCACCGGGTGGTGGAGATACCTGCGTCCAAATTAAAAATGGATATTACCAAGGTATTGCATGAGAAGGGCTATATTCAGCATTATAAATTTGTAGAGGCTAAACCTCAGGGTAAAATTAAGATTGCCCTTAAATATAATCCTTTAAACAAAACCTCTGCCATTGTTAATTTGGAAAGAATAAGTAAACCAGGATTAAGACACTATACCGGGGCTGATAAACTTCCCCGGGTGCTGAATGGCTTAGGTATTGCTATTCTCTCTACTTCAAATGGAGTAATGACTGATAAAGAAGCTCGTCAGCAGCATGTCGGTGGTGAAGTATTGTGTTACGTTTATTAATGATTTGGAATTATGTCAAGAATTGGAAAAAACCCGATAACACTGCCTAAGGATGTCACTATTGAAGTGTCTAAATCAAATTTGGTCACTGTGAAAGGTCCAAAGGGAGCATTGACTCAACAAGTCGATCCGGATATATCCGTAAAAATGGAAGATGGCGTATTGAAGTTGGAAAGACCGACCGAACACAGAAGGCATAAATCGTTGCATGGGTTATATCGCTCACTGATCAATAATATGGTTGTGGGAGTTAGCCAGGGTTATACCAAAGAATTGGAATTGATCGGGGTTGGATACCGGGCCAATGCTCAAGGTCAGGTGTTGGAATTGAATTTAGGTTATTCCCATAGCATATTCTTTTCTTTACCGGAAGAGATTGCGGTTAAAACCGAAGCAGCTAAAGGTCAAACCCCCAAAGTGTTAATTGAGGGAATTGATAAACAGCTGGTAGGTCAGGTAGCTGCTAAAATAAAATCTCTGAGAAGAGTTGAGCCTTATAAAGGTAAAGGTATTCGATATAAAAACGAATATGTAAGACGTAAAGCAGGTAAGACAGCAGCAAAATAATAATTAAGATGGCTACGCAAAAGACTTTAAGAAGAATTAGAATCAGAAGAGGGATCCGCAATAAAATCAGTGGATCTGATGAACGACCGCGTCTTTCGGTTTATAAGAGTAACCGGGGGTTATTCGTTCAGGTTATAGATGATATTAAAGGACATACGCTTGTTTCTGTATCGTCCAATGAATTCTCTAACAAGAAATCGATAAATATAGAAACAGCAAAAAGTGTTGGCAAAAGAGTGGCCGAAAAAGCCCTTGAAAATGGTATAAAGACCATTATTTTTGACAGAAACGGGTACCTCTATCATGGTAAGATCAAAGCTTTGGCTGAAGGTGCCAGAGAAGGAGGACTTAAATTTTAATTGATATGACACAAAGAAATGTAAAGTCGGTAAAAGCCAGTGAAATTGATCTGAAGGAAAAAGTTGTGGCGATCAAAAGAGTGGCCAAAGTGGTGAAGGGTGGTAGAAGGTTTTCTTTCTCGGCCATTGTAGTAGTTGGTGATGGAAATGGTGTGGTAGGATATGGATTGGGTAAAGCCAATGAGGTTACTGATGCCATTACCAAGGGGATTGATGATGCCAAGAAAAACCTGGTGAAAGTACCGGTTTTAAAAGGAACCGTGCCCCATACAGCTATAGGAAAATATAGTGGTGGCTTTGTTTTACTTAAACCTGCCGCTCCGGGTACAGGTGTAATTGCCGGTGGTGCCATGCGTGCTGTATTGGAAAGCGCCGGGGTGAAAGATGTATTGGCAAAATCCAAAGGATCCTCCAATCCGCATAACGTAGTAAAAGCTACTTTTGATGCTTTATCAAATATGAGAGATCCTTTTACTGTGGCTCAGCATCGTGGTATACCTTTAGCAAAAGTTTTTAACGGATAATTTGTTATGGCAAAAGTTAGAATAACTCAAGTAAGAAGTACCATCAACCGATCTAAAAAACAGAAATTGACCATACAGGCACTGGGGTTAGGAAAGATCAATAAAGCGGTAGAAGTAGAAAATACCCCTCAGATCGCTGGTATGATTGGAAAAGTTAGTCATTTGGTTACAGTAACAGAATTATAATTATGAAATTGGAGACATTAAAACCTGCTCAGGGTTCTGTTAAAACAAGGAAAAGAGTAGGAAGGGGACAAGGATCAGGCAGAGGTGGAACCTCTACCAGAGGTCATAAAGGAGCCAAATCAAGGTCAGGTTATTCACAGAAGATGGGTTTTGAAGGTGGTCAAATGCCTTTGCAAAGAAGGGTGCCCAAGTTTGGATTTAAGAACAGAAACAGAATTGAGTATAAACCAGTGAATTTAGATGTAATTCAGGCTTTGGTCGAAAAGACCAATAGTAATACAATCGATGTGGATCTGTTGATTAAGAATGGAGTGGTTGGGAAAAATGATCTGGTAAAGATTCTTGGTAGAGGAGAATTAGACAAAAAGGTCGAAATAAAAGTGCATGCATTTTCATCTTCTGCTAAAGAAGTAATTGAGAAATTAGGTGGGACAGTGACCAAATTATAAAGCATGAAAAAGTTTTTCAGAACCATTAGAAACATTTTTGCTATAGAAGATCTTAGGGTAAGAATACTCAATACCCTTGGATTTTTAATTATTTTCCGGTTAGGATCCTGGGTGGTTTTGCCGGGCGTGGATCCTGACTTGTTAACTACAAGCAATGAAGGTATTTTTGGTTTACTGAATACATTTTTGGGTGGCGCATTTAACAGAGCCTCCATTTTTGGTTTAGGTATTATGCCATATATCACCGCTTCAATTGTATTGCAGCTGTTGACAGTTGCGGTGCCTTATTTCCAGAAAATGCAAAAAGAAGGAGAATCGGGCAGGAAAAAAATCAATCAGATTACCAGGGTTTTAACCATTTTTATCACACTGGCTCAATCTGCAGGTTATCTGGCCACTACCATTCCGGCCGAAGCCATTATGGTAGATAGAACTTTCTTCACCGCTTCTTCTATGATCATCCTGACCTCAGGTACTATATTCTGTATGTGGTTAGGTGAAAAAATTACCGATAAAGGTATCGGAAATGGTATTTCCATGCTGATCATGATTGGTATAATATCACGTTTCCCCGGAGCAATTATTGCTGAAATGGTTTCAAAAGGATTAAGCGGGGCCTTGTTATTCATTATAGAAATAGTAGCATTGTTCTTTGTAGTAATGGGTGTAGTGATGCTGACCCAGGCTACCCGGCGAATTCCGGTACAGTATGCCAAACAGGTGGTGGGTAACAAAGTGTATGGAGGACAACGACAATACATTCCCTTAAAAGTGAATGCAGCAGGAGTAATGCCTATTATATTTGCTCAGTCCCTGATGTTTTTACCGCCGCTTTTAGCCGGTATCTGGAGGGATAACAGCGATCTGGCTTCTTATATTGGACAGGCATTTTCAGATTTTACTTCCTGGCAATATAATTTATTGTTTGGTATCCTGATTATTGTTTTTACCTTCTTTTATACCGCCATTACCGTCAATCCTAACCAGATTGCTGACGATATGAAAAGAAATGGAGGTTTTATTCCCGGCATCAAACCAGGGAAACAAACTTCTGAATTTATAGATAATGTATTGACTAAGATTACTTTACCTGGCTCTATATTTTTAGCAATTGTGGCGATATTACCTGCTTTTGCCAGTCTGGCCGGTGTAGGTAATCAATTTTCTCAATTTTATGGAGGTACTTCCTTATTGATTATGGTGGGAGTTATTCTGGATACCCTGCAACAGATAGAAAGTTATCTGTTGATGAGGCACTACGAAGGAATGATGAAGTCTGGCCGAATCAAAGGAAGGTCTCAGAATGTAGCGGTGGCCTAGAATAGATGATTTGCTATAAAACAGCGGATGAAATAGCTATAATAAGAGAAGGTGCTGAGATTTTGGGCCGGGCGCATGCTGAAGTAGCTAAAATGGTGAAGCCTGGTGTGCAAACTAAAGCCCTGGATAAAATTGCCAGTGAATATATTCAGGATCATCAGGGACATCCATCTTTTAAAGGGTATAATGGTTTTCCTTATGCGCTTTGCATTTCGGTGAATGAAAATGTGGTTCATGGATTTCCCGGAGAATATACCCTGCAGGAAGGAGATATTATTTCAATAGATTGCGGTGTATATTATAAAGGTTTTCATAGTGACTGTGCTTATACTTATCCGGTTGGACAGATTGATGAAGAAGTAGATAAGTTATTAAAAGTTACCCGTGAATCATTATACAAAGGAATAGAGAAAGCAGTGGAAGGCAATAGAATAGGAGATATAGGATTTGCTATACAGTCTTTTGTTGAAAAACACGGATATACAATTATTCGGGAATTAGTTGGGCATGGTGTAGGAAAGGATTTGCATGAAGGCCCGGAAGTTCCCAATTATGGCAAGCGGGGAAAAGGAGTAAAAATGAAGAAAGGTATGGTTATTGCAATTGAGCCGATGGTCAATTTGGGAAAAAGAAATGTGGTGCAGGAAAATGATGGTTGGACCATACGCACCAAAGACATGAAGCCTTCGGCTCACTATGAACATACAGTGGCTATAACTGAAAAAGGAACGGAAATTATTACGACACATAAATATATTGAAGAAATTTTAACACGATAATTTATGGCTAAACAATCATCTATTGAACAAGATGGAACAATAGTGGAAGCCTTATCTAATGCCATGTTTAGGGTAGAATTGGAAAATGGGCACCAGGTGATCGCTCATATTTCCGGAAAGATGAGAATGAATTACATAAAGATATTGCCCGGAGACAAAGTAAAACTTGAAATGTCTCCCTATGATTTAACCAAAGGTAGAATTGTTTACAGATACAAATAGAAATTATGAAAGTTAAAGCATCCATAAAAAAACGTAGCGCTGACTGTAAGGTCATTCGCCGGAAAGGCAAGTTGTACGTAATCAATAAAAAGAATCCAAGATTTAAACAAAGACAAGGATAATTATGGCTAGAATTTCAGGAGTAGATATCCCCGACAATAAAAGAGGTGAAGTGGCCTTAACCTATATCTATGGTATAGGACGCAGTTCTGCAAAACAAATTCTGGAAAAAGCCGGGATTGATATTGATAAAAAAGTAAAAGATTGGAACGATGAAGAGGCAAATGCCATTCGTAACGTTATAGCCAATGAGTTTAAAGTAGAAGGTGTTCTGAAGTCAGAAGTTCAGTTAAGTGTTAAAAGGTTAATGGACATCGGCTGCTATAGAGGTCTTCGCCACAGGAAAGGATTACCGGTGAGAGGTCAGAAAACCAAGAACAATTCAAGAACCAGAAAAGGAAAACGTAAGACAGTAGCTAATAAGAAAAAGGCTGTTAAATAGTTGAGCAATAATTATGGCACAGAAAAGAAAAGACAAAGCTAAAAAAAGAGTTGTTAATGTCGAAGCGATAGGCCAGGCGCACATCAAAGCGACTTTTAATAACATCATTATTTCCATGACCAACAGCGTGGGACAGGTGATATCCTGGGCCTCAGCTGGAAAGATGGGGTTTAAAGGATCCAAGAAAAACACCCCTTATGCCGCCCAAATGGCCGCCTCTAATTGTGCTCAGACGGCTTATGATCTTGGCTTAAGAAAAGTGGAAGTATATGTGAAAGGGCCCGGTGCAGGTAGGGAATCGGCTATAAGGACTATACAGAATACTGGTATTGAAGTAACTGCCATTAAAGATGTTACCCCACTACCACATAATGGCTGCCGCCCTCCTAAAAGAAGAAGAGTATAATTAAGTTAAGTTTAAGAAATTTAAAGATTAAATTATGGCAAGGTATAGAGGTCCAAAGGCTAAAGTTGCTAGAAGATTTAACGATCCAATATTTGGTCCAAGTAAGGTACTACAAAAGAAAAGTTACCCTCCTGGTCAGCATGGTAGAAACAGACGAAGAAAACAATCTGAATACGCCATTCAGTTGGGTGAAAAACAAAAAGCAAAATATACATATGGCGTTTTAGAAAGACAATTTGCCAATCTTTTCGAGAAAGCTTCCAGGAAGTCAGGTGTAACCGGAGAAGTTCTATTGCAATTACTGGAATCCCGATTGGATAATGTAATATACCGCTTGGGTGTGGCTCCTACCAGAAGAGCTGCCCGGCAGTTGGTTTTACATAAGCATGTTGTAGTGAATGGCGATGTAGTAAATATACCCTCTTTTTCTGTGAAAGTGGGCGATCTGGTAGGTGTTAGAGAAAAATCAAAATCATTGTTGGTGGTCACCGAAAGTCTGGCTTCCCGTTCTGCCAAGCGATATCCCTGGCTGGAATGGGATGGAAGTGAAATGGTAGGAAAAATGGTTTCCCTGCCGCAGAGACAAGAGATCCCGGAAAATATCCAGGAACAGCTGATCGTAGAGCTTTACTCTAAGTAATCTATACCTATTAGAAAATAAAATAAAAATTAAAATATGTCAATATTAGCATTTCAAATGCCAGAAAAAGTGGTCATGGAGAAAGCCGATGACTTTCATGGGCTTTTTACTTTCAAACCACTGGAAAAAGGATACGGTGTCACAATTGGTAATGCATTAAGAAGAATATTATTATCCTCCTTAGAAGGTTATACAGTCACCGGTATTAAAGTGCCTGGTATTTTACATGAATTTTCCACCATTGAGGGAGTGGTAGAAGATGTTTCTGAAATGATCCTGAATATAAAAATGATCAGGTTGAAGAAAGTTTCAGACATCATCGATAATAAGATCAATATCTCGATCAAGAATCAGTCTGTTTTTAAAGCAGGAGATATTGCTAAATTTACCTCCTCATTCGAAGTCTTAAATCCGGATCTGGTTATCTGCCATCTGGATGAAGCTACAGACTTGGAAATTGAAATGCTGGTGGAAAAAGGCAGGGGGTACTTGCCGGCTGAAGAAAACAGGGTAGGCGAACAGACTTTCGGCTTTATTCCGATTGATGCCATTTTCACCCCTATTAAAAATGTGAAATACAGTGTGGAGAATACCAGGGTTGAACAAAAAACAGACTATGAAAAGCTGATCCTGGATATAGAAACTGATGGTTCCATACATCCGGAAGTGGCTTTGAAAGGAGCAGCCAATATTTTGATTCAGCATTTCATGTTGTTCTCTTCAGATTCTACCCTGATTCTTGAATCAGCTGATTCTAAAGAACCTGAAGCTGTAGATGAAGAAATGCTTCATATGCGTAAATTGTTAAAAACTCAGTTGAATGATTTGGATCTTTCAGTCAGGGCCTACAATTGCCTCAAAGCGGCTGACGTAAAAACCCTGGGAGATCTGGTACAACTGGAAATATCAGATATGATGAAATTCAGGAATTTCGGTAAAAAATCATTGGCAGAACTGGAGCAGTTGGTGGCCGATAAGAACCTGACTTTCGGAATGGATTTGTCGAAGTATAAACTGGATGAAGACTAATTAAAATGAGACACGGTAAGAAAATAAACCATTTAAGCAGAACAGCGCCACATCGAAAAGCAATGCTTTCCAATATGGCTGGATCGTTGATTATACATAAAAGGATCAGTACCACCCTGGCCAAAGCCAAAGCCCTGAGAAAATATGTAGAACCACTTATTACCAAGGCTAAGAATGATACCACGCACTCTCGCAGGGTAGTATTTTCTTACCTGCAGCATAAAGACCCGGTCAAAGTATTGTTCAATGAAGTGGCTGACCGCATAGGAAACAGGCCCGGAGGATATACCCGAATCTTAAAGACTGGTCAGAGGCTGGGTGATAATGCAGAGATGTGTATAATTGAACTGGTGGATTACAATGATGCCATGTTGCAATCCGAAAGCGCTGGTAAGACCAAAACCCGGAGAAGCAGGCGTAGAGGTAAATCAAAAAGTACATCTGATCAAACCACCAGTCAGTCTGGTGCTGATCAATCGACTAAGGCTGCAGAAAAGCCTGTAGAAAAAGAACAAACTGCGGAGCAGGATACTGCTCAGGAAGAGCAAATAGAAGCAGCTGCCGAGGAAGCAGCTACAGCTCAGAAAGAACAGTCAGAGGCTCCGGAAACTAAAGAAGAAGCATCAAAAGAAGACGATAAGGATCAGGAAAAAAAAGAAGGTGATCAGGAAAAGTAAAAAACTTTCTTCAGGAAATAACAAAAAGGGGATTAGAATCTTTTTCTAATCCCCTTTTTTATGTTCGAATTTAAATCAATTCCGTATTGGATAACTCATCTTAAATTCTTTATTTTTGCACCAAATTATGAAGTACACACAAAGGAAAGCAGCAATCTTATTATTGGAAGACGGATCCACTTTCAGGGGCCATGCCATTGGTAAATTTGGTACCCAGGGAGGCGAGATCTGTTTTAATACAGGTATGACCGGCTATCAGGAAGTGTATACAGATCCTTCCTATTTCGGCCAGATCATTGTTAATACCAACGCACACATAGGTAATTACGGCGTGCATGATACTGAACAGGAGTCTGATTCTCCCAAAATTTCCGGTATTGTAGTGAATAGGTTCTCCGAGAGTTATAGTCGCAACACTGGTTCAAAATCTTTGCAACAGTATCTGGAGGATTTTAATATTGTAGGAATTACTGATGTAGATACCAGGGAAATCGTTCGGCACATCAGGAGCAAAGGTGCCATGAATGCCATCATTTCCTCTGAGATCCTCGATCCGGTGGTTTTGAAATTCGAACTGGAAAAAGTCCCTTCAATGAAGGGTCTGGAATTAGGTTCCAAAGTATCAACCACGGAAACTTATTTCGTAGGAGATCAATACGCCTCCTATAAAGTAGCAGTGCTTGATTTTGGCATCAAACGAAATATACTGACCAGTATGGCTGAAAGAGGATGTTATTGTAAAGTTTTTCCTGCCAAAACCAGCTTTGCCGATATGGAATCATGGCAACCGGATGGATACTTTATCTCCAATGGTCCGGGAGACCCTGCCTCTATGGATTATGCCGTAAATACTGTGAAGGAAATCTTACACCATGACCAGCCGGTTTTTGGCATTTGCCTGGGACATCAGTTGCTGGCTTTGGCCAATGATATACCCACCTATAAAATGCATCATGGGCATCGCGGGCTTAATCACCCAGTAAAAAACCTTCAAACTGGAAAGAGCGAAATAACCACCCAAAATCATGGTTTTGCCGTAGAGGCTGATGCGCTGAGATCCTCCGGAAAAATGGATATTACCCATATTAATCTCAATGACGGTACCATAGAAGGTATTAGAGTAAAAGGGAAGAAGGCCTTTTCGGTTCAATATCATCCTGAATCCACTCCGGGACCACATGATTCAAGATATCTTTTTAATGATTTTATAACTTTTATGTCAAATAAATAACTTTTAGTATTATGAGCTTTATAGAAAAAATTAAAGGAAGACAAATACTCGACTCCAGAGGTAACCCCACCATCGAAGTGGATGTAATCACCGAGAATGGTATTATAGGACGGGCTGCAGTGCCTTCTGGTGCATCAACTGGTGAAAATGAAGCCGTTGAATTACGGGATGGCGATAAATCAAAATATTTAGGTAAAGGTGTTTTGAAAGCTGTTGAAAATATTAACGAGGTCATTGCTGATGAATTAACCGGCATGTCTGTGTTTGATCAAAAATTGATCGACAAGATCATGATTGATCTGGATGGTACTGATACCAAGAGTAAACTGGGAGCCAATGCCATTCTGGGGGTCTCTTTAGCCGTAGCTAAAGCTGCCGCAGAAGAACTGGGGATGCCTTTATATCGCTATTTGGGCGGTGTTAATGCCTATGTATTACCCGTACCCATGATGAATATCATCAATGGTGGATCTCACTCCGATGCGCCTATTGCTTTCCAGGAATTTATGATCCGTCCGGTAGGCGCTAACACTTTCAGCAAAGCATTGAGAATGGGCGCTGAGATCTTTCACAACCTGAAAAAGATCATTAAAGACAAGGGCTTAAGCACTGCCGTAGGTGATGAAGGTGGTTTTGCTCCTAATTTTTCCGGTGGCACCGAAGAAGCCCTGGATAGTATCATCAAAGCCATTGAAACTGCTGGTTATAAGCCAGGTGATGAAGTAAAAATCGCCCTGGATTGTGCCTCTTCAGAATTTTACAAGGACGGTAAATATGATTATACCAAATTTGAAGGCTCAAAAGGTGCTGTCAGGTCTAAAGAGGAGCAGGTAGATTATCTGGCTGAATTGATTTCCAAGTATCCTATAGATTCTATCGAGGATGGTTGTGATGAAACTGACTGGGAAGGCTGGAAACTGCTTACCCAAAAAATCGGAGATCGTTGTCAATTGGTGGGTGATGACCTGCTGGTGACCAATGTGAAATTCCTGGAAAGAGGTATCAGGGAAAAAGCCGGCAACTCCATCCTGGTCAAGGTTAACCAGATCGGCTCATTGAGTGAAACCATGGCCGCCATTGAAATGGCCCATAAAGCTGGCTGGACCGCTGTAATTTCTCACCGTTCTGGTGAAACAGAGGATGCCACCATTGCAGATATTGCGGTAGCTACCAATGCAGGCCAGATAAAAACCGGTTCTTTGTCTCGTTCAGACCGAATGGCAAAATACAATCAACTGTTGCGGATTGAGGAAGAATTAGGCGAAGTAGCTTTCTATCCCAGTAAAAAATAAAAAAATTATATTTTTAGCATTAAAAAAGCCTCTTTTTTGGGAGGCTTTTTTTTATATAAGCGTTTATTAGTTAACTTTATTAGCAAATATTCGTACATATGAACATGAAACTGCCCAAATTTGCCAAAAATTTTTACTTTGTGTTTGGCCTGGCATTCCTGATTTGGATGTTGTTTTTTGATTCCAATGACTTTATTTCTCAGTTTCAGCTTACCCACAAATTAAATGAACTGGAACGGGAAAAAACCTATTACCTGGAGAAAATTGAGGAGGTAGAAGCTGATCGGGAAGAACTGTTCAGTAATGATGACCTGCTGGAGAAATTCGCCCGGGAAAAGTACCTTATGAAAAGAAAGTCGGAAGATATCTATGTGATAGTGCAAGAAGAATAGAGGTAAATATATGATTAAAAAATTATCAATTATTTTATTTTTTGTCTTAGCTATAAGCCACTTTCCGGTGCTGGCTCAGGAAGAGGATCAGGGAGGAAGTGGATTTAAAGACCGGGTTTTTTTTGGTGGAGGCTTTAGCCTTCAGTTTGGTAATGTCACGCTGATTAGTTTATCCCCGGCTGTAGGTTATCGCATCACCAATACTACAGCTGCTGGAGTAGGCATAAATTATCAATATGTGAGTTTTAATTTTCGTGACAACTTTTCTTCCCATACTTACGGAGGCAGGGTCTTTGCCCGTCAGATGTTAAGCAGGCAGCTTTTTGCCATGGCCGAATATGAGTCACTCAACACCAAGGTTTACAACCCATTGGATCGGTCGGTCAACAGGAATTGGGTTCCCGGATTTTTTCTGGGAGGCGGATTGTTCCAGCCTATTGGCAGAAGGTCAGGATTTACCATTTCCGTTTTATATAATCTCCTTTACGATCAATTCCGGTCTCCCTATAACAGCCCCTGGGTGGTAAGGGCGGGATTTAATATTTAAAAGGTCAAGTTGAACTTTTCTGCCAGCAAATGTAGATCCTCAATTACAGGGTCTAATAAAGGAATGCCATTTTTCAAACGTTCAGCCGTCATTTCCCTTTCCGGATCGCCCGGTATTAAAACTTTCTCCTGGCCATTAATGGTTTTAGCCTTTCTGAAGGATCCGATCCAGTTATCCATATGAGCTTTAAAATCTTCAGTGGTTCGAAAGGCATCAATCCGCATGGCTCCCACAAAATGCCCAATGCCGGCCCCAACAGGATTTTCCGGCAGGGGTAGAAAACTTACAAATGGAGGTACCCAGCTGCTGTAATTAGCCCCGGAAAGGACAGCTGAAAAAATATCTACAATGGATCCCAGGCAATAACCTTTGTGACTTCCATGATCACGATCACCGCCCAAAGGCAACAAAGCACCTCCCTGCTTCAATACTTTTACATCAGTGGCAGGTCGTCCTTCACTATCCTGCACCCAACCAAAGGGAGCCGGGGCATTTTTCCTTTCAAGTATTTCCAATTTTCCATTAGCCACGGTAGTTGTAGCAAAATCAGCCACAAATGGCGGCTCTTTTCCTGCCGGTATGGCTACCGCTATGGGATTGGTACCTAACATTCTCTGATTGGAAAAAGTAGGCGCTACCAGGGGGCTGGCGTTGGTCATGCTGATACCAATCATATCTTCCGGCAAAGCCATCATTGCATGATAGCCGGCAATACCATAATGATTGGAATCCTTTACTGCCACCCATCCGGTGCCAACCTGTTCGGCTTTGGCCATGGCAATTTCCATGGCTTTGGGCGCTACCACCAGTCCAACGCCGCTGTCTCCATCCACTACAGCTGTACTGGGAGTTTCATGCTCTACTCGCACCTCCGGACGGGCATTCAATCGCCCGGTTTCCCACAGCCGCACATAACCGGATAACCGGGCCACCCCGTGGGAATCAACTCCTCGTAGATCTGCTGATAACAATACATCTGAAGCTAATGCTGCATCCTGCTCACTAAATTGCATCTGTTGAAAAATCTGCTCACAGAACTGCTTTAATTTGTCATAGGTAAACATGTGTACTCGTTAGGTAAAAACATGCAAAACTAAATAAGTTATAGCAGATGTTACAACATTCTATGCCATAAAGAAGTAAATAAGTGGAAATGGGTCAGGAGACTTCGATGCTCTTATGAATGGAATTGAGCAAATCCTGAATAATTCCTTCCTTAAGGGAGAAACCGGAAATCCTGATGTTGCTGAACCTGTACTTGTTGATCAGGTAATTAACTAGTGTGGAAGAAACAACAATAAAATCCACCCGCATTTCGATTAAACCGGGAATAAGAAGTCTGTCTGCTTTATTTTTTGAAATAATTTCCTGATGAATGTGCTTATAACAGGCAACAGGAAGGTTGTATTCAGTCTCATGGGGTGACTTTACCAGGTTGTTTTTAGCCCGGCAGATTTCAGCCAGACTGTCAAAGGTGCCGGAAGCGCCGATCAAGGTAGCAGGTTGGTATATTCTGATAGCCCTGCGTAAAGTTTTAAGCTTTTCATCCAGGTATTTTTCCAACCTTTCTATATCTTCTGCCAATATAGGATCATGGTGATGAAACAGGTCTACTAATCGCTGAGCTCCTATTTCAAAGCTTTCTTTCCAGTAGATCTTTTGGTCATTACAAATAATAAATTCATTGCTGCCCCCTCCAATATCCAGCACCAGGGAAAGATCACGACCTATGGATAATGCTTTTTTGATGCCTAAATAGATCAATTCAGCTTCATGGTCTCCGGAAATGATATTTACCCGTATCCCGGTAATCCGGGTCAGCTTTTTGGCCAGGGATTTTCCGTTTTTCGCATTCCGAAAAGCGCTGGTAGCATTAGCTATAACTTCCTGTATGTCATAGGAATTTATGACTTTCTTAAAATGGATCATTGCCTTGATGGCTCGCAACTCTGCTTCTCTGGTGATATGCCCTTCTGAAATACCCCCCTGACCTATTTTAACTGGTATTTTTTCTTTGTACACAGTTTTAAACCCTTCGTCTACTAATTCTGCTATCAGTAGATGAAAAGTATTTGTCCCTAAATCTAATATGGCAAATCTTCTATTCATTTAATCAAAATTTGCGAAATATAACACTATATTTCCGGCAATAACCAGCGCATAAACAGTTATTTATTACTATGTAAGATTCAACTTACATTCTTCTGATTTTCAGGTTATTAAATACTTAATTGATTATGCTTCCCTGATAATTTTTCTTCCCTTTTCTTAAATCACTTGATAAAGACAGGCCTTGGTCAATTCGCGACTTACTACCCGTAACAAATATTTTTATTAAATCGTTTAAATTTTTTAATAAAAAATTTTCAATAATTATGCCAACAATTTTCAACTTAATATCAGAAGTCGAACCAACCATAATTTATCTATATTCGCATTTTCAAGGGCGCAAGAATAAGAAAAATTTTCAATATATGCTTATAATCCTGTATTTTTAACAATAATTTTAATTTAAATTAATATCGATCATTAATGGAAAACCATTCTAATTCAAAAAACACTACACCTAATCAGCAGAAATTTCAACTTTTGGAACAAAATATATCTGAAAGTGCAAAAGGAGGAGGGGAGGATAAAATAAATTTACAACATAAAAAAGGGAAACTGACCGCCCGGGAAAGATTGAAGTTGTTGTTGGATGAAGGTTCATTTAATGAACTTGGTGCTTTTGTGGTGCACCGAAGCAATAATTTTAACCTGGAAAAGGAGCAGTACCTGGGAGATGGTGTGGTTACCGGCTATGGTACGATTAACCAACGTTTAGTCTATGTGTTTTCCCAGGACTTCACTGTATTTGGAGGTTCATTATCCGAAACTCATGCCGAGAAGATCGTGAAAATCATGGATTTAGCTACGAAAAATGGTGCTCCCTTAATTGGGCTCAATGATTCAGGTGGAGCCAGGATCCAGGAAGGAGTTTCCTCTTTGGGAGGGTATGCTGATATTTTTTACCGCAACACCCTGGCTTCCGGAGTGGTACCACAGATTTCTGCTATAATGGGACCTTGTGCCGGCGGGGCTGTTTACTCACCGGCCATTACTGATTTCATTTTAATGGTAGAAAAATCATCTTTCATGTTTGTAACTGGTCCGAATGTGGTTAAAACTGTAACACATGAAAATGTTTCTGTGGAAGAATTGGGTGGTGCCAGTGTGCATGGTTCTAAAAGTGGCGTGACACATTTCTCCTGCATCAATGAATTTGAATGTATACAAAACATTAAAAAGTTGCTTGGCTATATTCCCCAGAATTGTGAAGAAGAAGCGCCCAGAATACAATACCAGTCCGGAGGCAGTGAATTGAGACCTGAGTTGGATCAGATATTACCTGAAAATAGCAACCAACCCTATGATATGAAAGAGGTGATCAGCCAGATCATTGATCCTGATTCTTTTATGGAGGTACATAAGGACTTTGCCGAAAACATCGTGGTTGGCTTTGCCCGGTTGGGCGGACAAAGTATAGGGATAGTGGGTAACCAGCCTTTTTCCCTGGCCGGAGTGCTGGATATTCATGCCAGCAAGAAAGCGGCCCGGTTTGTTCGTTTTTGTGATGCATTTAATATTCCGCTGCTGGTGCTGGTAGATGTGCCTGGGTTTTTACCCGGTACCCAGCAGGAATGGAACGCCATTATTTCCAATGGAGCTAAATTATTATATGCATTTAGTGAAGCCACTGTGCCAAGAGTGACAGTGATCACCCGTAAAGCTTACGGAGGAGCTTACGATGTGATGAACTCCAAACATATTGGTGCCGATCTGAATTATGCCTGGCCCACTGCTGAAATCGCAGTGATGGGACCAAAAGGGGCAGCTCAGATTATTTTCAAAAAAGAAATAGCCAATGCTTCTAATCCCGAAGCAAAGCTGCAGGAAAAGGAAGAGGAATATTCCCGTACTTTCCTGAATCCTTACAAAGCAGCTCACCGGGGCTATATAGATGAAGTGATCTTTCCCCGGGAAACCCGGAAAAAGTTGATCGATGCCTTTGCCATGTTAAAAAATAAGGTGGATAAGCTCCCCCGGAAAAAGCATGGCAATATACCTCTGTAAATAAACAATATGTGGTTTCCCTACTTTATCTATATAGGACTCATGTAACTATTTTTTATGTCAAATCATTTTTTAAGCTATTTCTTCATGTCCATTTTATTGATTTTTACATCCTGCAAAAATCAAAAAATACCAGACAAAATGGAACAGACCGAATTACAACCTTTGGAGGCCAGTATTTATCTGGAACATCCTGAAGTCCGGAAAGAAGAACCCCTGGATGCCCGCATAATAGGATTGTTGGTCAAAAATTTTTTAGATTCTATGGATATGGATCAGAATCTTTCCGGTGACTATCATAAGCAATACCGGTATCAGGAGCTTAAGGAATTTTATAAACAAAACCAATATTTGCTGGGCTGGAACTCTTTATCAGAAACCAACGATTATGGTTATATGTTGATGGAAGCCCTCAAAACTTCATCCTATGAAGGATTGGAGCCCAATGATTATGATCTGCCTGATATCATGAACCTGCAACAGGAGGTTTTTAGCCAGGGCGAAATAGTGAACCTGAAAGATCTGCTGCAACTGGATATACTTATGTCTTCTGCCTACATCAATTATGCCGAAGATTTGAGTGTGGGCCGGATGAAACCTGATAAAATAGATACCGCCTGGTTTGTAAATCCTAACCTGCCGGATCTGTCAGAGCACCTTTACCAGGCTTTGAACAGTAATAATCTGAAAGAAAATCTGATGGAATTAAATCCGGATCATCCGGATTACCTGCTGCTTAAAAAATATCTGAAGCAATATCGCAGGATAGCAGAAAAAGGGGGATGGCCCCGGGTTTATCTGACTGAAACCCTGGAACAGGGAGATTCCAGTCAGGCCATTGCCGATATTAAACAACGCTTAATGTTCACCAACGATCTGGATAGCTCAGCCCAGCCAGATCCAATATTTACGGCAGAACTGAATTCTGCCATCAGAAGATTTCAATCCAGGATGGGCCAGAAAATAGATGGAAAAATTGGATCCAATACGGTAGAGGCCCTTAACATACCGGTCGAGGAACGGATCAGGAAAATTGAATTGAATCTGGAAAGGTTACGTTGGTTCGATGATTTCAGTGACCGGTATATTTTAGTGAATGTGCCGGAATTCAGCCTTAAAGTATTTGAACAAGATCAGGTAAAAATGCAAATGAAGGTAGTGGTAGGACGGGAATATGACAGTACACCCATTTTTAGTGAAAAAATGGAGTACCTGGTATTTAGTCCCCACTGGACGGTTCCTTATTCTATTGCTTCAGAAGAAATGTTGCCCAGGATCAGGAAAAATCCCGGTTATTTGCCTGAACATAATTATTTAATTTATAATGGTTGGGGTGAAAACGCCCCCGAGGTAGATCCCTATGAAGTGGACTGGTCTGACATTGATAAAGATAATTTTCCCTTTAAAGTAGTGCAGCAATCCGGATCATTTAATGCATTAGGTGCTGTGAAATTTATGTTTCCCAATAATTTGAGTATCTATATTCACGACACCCCGTCTGAATACCTGTTTGACCGGATAGATCGAGATTACAGCCATGGATGTATCAGAATAGATAAACCGGTAGAATTAGCCCGGTACCTGCTTCAGGATAAACCAGAATGGGACCTTCAAAAGATCCATGAGTTTATGAATAAATCTGAGCCGGTAGAAGTTTATCTCTCTGAACCTATCCCGGTGCATATCATGTACAAAACCGTATATGTAGATGAAAAGGGGTTACTCCACTTTGAAGAAGACATTTATGGACATGACACGGCCCACCTCAAGGCCATTCTGGCCAATGAGCGAAGGCTTTAAGTCAATGATCATCCTGCAATAAAAGGATACACCACTAAAAATAGCCGGCACACTCCTGCTTTTTTGGATAATTTTTCTCATATTGCCTATCTTTAGCAATTAATTGGAGTAAACATCCTGTTACAGGTATGGTATATATTAAATTTAAAATCTACATATGAATCCTAATAATTTCGCCATTATTATGGCCGGTGGCGTTGGTAGCCGTTTCTGGCCCTGGAGTAAAACAGAAAGGCCCAAACAATTTTTAGATGTCTTGGGCACCGGAAAAACCCTGATCCAGCAAACTTTCGAAAGAATTAACCGGATTTGCCCCAGTGAAAATATACTGATCATTACTAATCAGCTTTATGATAAGACTATTGCCAGGCAATTGCCTGATTTACCCCCGGAGAATATTTTATGTGAACCCAGCCGTCGCAATACAGCTCCCTGTATTGCATATGGGGCATTTAAAATAAAACAAAAAAATCCCCAGGCTAACATTTTGGTGGCACCTTCTGATCATATTATCCTGAAGGAAGACCTTTTCCTGGAGGTAGTTAATCAGGGATTTGATTATGCGGGTCAACATGATGCCTTACTGACCATCGGTATCAAGCCCCACAAGCCGGAAACCGGCTATGGTTATGTGAAATCAGCTGGAAATGTGGTTATGGAAAAGTCCGGCCAGTGGCAATTATCCGGGGTAGAAAGATTTACTGAAAAACCAGATCTGGCTACCGCTCAGGAATTTGTACAACGGGGAGATTATTTCTGGAACGCTGGAATTTTTATCTGGTCGGTTTCAGCTATTTTAAATTCACTGGATCATTTGATGCCAGAGCTCTATGGTCAGTTTAAGCAATACGAAGATAGCTTTAACACTTCCGGTGAATCCTCAGCCATCGATAGTATTTACGCAGTTTGTGATAATATATCCATAGATTACGGGATCATGGAGAAGGCTGATAATGTTTGGGTGATCAGTACCGATATCGGGTGGTCTGACCTGGGATCCTGGAGCGCTTTACAGGAGCTTTCACCAGCTGATCCACAGGGAAACACTTCCAATAGCAAAAAGGTGTTGTTTTATGACTCCCGGAACAACCTGGTAAGGATTGCTCCGGATAAGGTGGGTGTGATCCAGGCCATGGACAATTATATTATTATTGATGATGAGAAAGCCTTGCTCATTTGTAAAATGGATGATGAGCAGAAGATCAAACAATTCGTACAGGATGTGGGAAATCAGCTGGGAAAAGATTTTGTATAACACCGGGTTTAAAGGTTTTCTATGATCCACCGGTCGGCCCGTTGAGCTGTACCGGTCAAAATTTGCTGGTGGCTTAGTGGAGAATATTTTTTGGGTACTTTCAAACTGTGGTCACCCTGTTCAACACTTTGCAGATAGGCATTCCGGCAATCTTTTATGACTTCACCGATCAAATCATAGTCAGCCAGTCTGTCCCTGGTTCCCTGAATAAATAATTGAGGCAGGCTGATGTCATATAAATGTTCAGCCCTTTGAAGGGAAGGCTTGCCTGGTGCATGTAAGGGAAATCCAAAATATATCAACCCTTTTACAGCGTCCTGCTCAGGGTTTTGTACTACCCAATGAGAACCCATTCTTCCCCCATAAGACTTTCCTGCCAGAAACAGGGGCAGATGTGCAAATTCTTGGCCGGCATAGGCTATCATTTTACCTATAGTGTAAATATTGGAACCGGATGCTCCGGGCAGTTTTTTGTTTTTTTCCATATAGGGAAAGTTAAATCTTATGACCACCCCGTTTTGCCTGGCCATTGCAGTGGCCACTGCATGCATAAAATCATGCTGAAGGCCTGCTCCGGCTCCATGGGCCAGAAGCAGAACATACTGCGGTGAAGCAGATTTGTTGATAACCACAGAAATTTCTCCTAATTCAGGATCTATCTTAAATTTGTACATAAGGATGATTTTTTAACTGATTTTCTGGTTCAATTACCCATGAACCCTATAAAAATAGACAAAGATGACTGGTTAATGCTTAAATTCTTCAGGGAAAATTCAGATTTTATTGAAAACAGTTTATCCGTTTTCTGGATTATAAACCCGGAACTATGAATAACGTTCATGAAAAATCTATTTAAATAGTTACCTCCGGAAATATTTTGGATTACTTTTGTTTATCCATTTAGTAACTAATGAGAATCATACTGTCTTTTAGCTTCTTTCTTTTGATCAACGTTGCCTGGGCTCAGTCTGTTTCTGGCAGGTTGATTGATCAATCTGATAAGCAACCCCTGGAGTATTCCAGCATTGCTTTGTATACCAGTGCTGATAGCCTGCTGCTAACCGGAACGGTCAGTAACACCGATGGAAACTTTTCTATAGATAATATTGATGCCGGGCGATATTACCTGGCTATCCAGTTTGTAGGTTATCAAACAAAATACATATCCAACCTGGAATTTGTGGAGGGGAAGAAACTCAACCTGGGAAAAATCGAGTTGACAGCTAACCAGGAATTGCTGGAGGAGATCAGGATTACCGGTCAGAAGGCTGCTGCTTACCATAAGATTGATCGGCAGGTATTTGATGCTACTCAATTTCAGAATAGCCAGGGAGGTAGTGCTACCGATCTGATCAGGAATCTGCCTTCGGTGAGTGTGAATGGCGCTGGCGATATTTCAGTGAGAGGATCTACCGGATTTGCAGTATTGCTTAACGGCAGACCTGTTCAAACAGCTCCTGCTGTTTTATTAAATCAACTGCCATCCAATGCCATTGAAGCCATAGAGATCATTACGGCTCCTTCGGCCAAATATGACCCTGAAGGCAAGGCAGGATTGATCAACATCATTACCAAAAAAGGTTTCACGGATGGACTCTATATCCAAATTAACGGAAAATATGGTTTGCCCAGTATCGAAGATTATGATAATGCAGAACCGGCTCTCCGCCATGGAGCTGATTTTGCCCTGAACTACCTCAAGCAAAAGTGGGACCTTTCCCTGGGTGGCGCCTATTTACGTAATGATATTGCGGGCAGAAGGGTAGGAGATGTTTGGACCATCATCGATGACAAATATACCCGCTTCCCTTCTGATGGAGAGAGAAGTTTTGATGAATACAGCTACTCCGGCAGGTTTACCCTGGGGTATACACCTGATCAACAAAATAACTTCAGCCTGGGCTTTTACGCAGGTGAAAGAAGTAAAGACCGGACAGCTGATATTTTATATGATCATAATTATGCCCTTGGACTCCCGGAAAATGATACCCTTTATCAGTTGCAATACTACAATGAAAATTTAAGGATCAGGCGGGGCGATTTTATATTGGGAAGTCTGGATTATCAGCATGTTTTTAAGGATGAATCCCGGATAAGCGGTTCAGTTTTATATGAATATACCCTGTTGGGAGGGCCTACTACCAATTTAAACCTCTCCTGGCCCGGTTTGCAAGATACCCTTCAGGATCAATACAATACCAATGACAATCCCCTCCATGGATTCAGGGTTATGATCGATTATGTAAAGCCAGTAAAAGCAGGAAAACTAGAGATGGGTTATCAATTCCGAAGCCTGGACCACACTGGTGATTTTATCTACCAGGAACGTCAACCTGGTACCAATAACTGGTTTTTAATTCCGGAATTTTCCAGTACGGTGGACCTTTCCCGTCATATTCATTCGGTTTATGGACAATTTTCCGGAAAATTGAATCAACTGGAATTTTCAGCCGGCCTCAGGGCCGAGGTGATGAACCGGGATCTTTTATTACGAAACCAATTTGTGGACACTACCTATCACTATGATTTCTTGCAATTTTATCCCTCAGCCAACCTTTTGTATGATTTTTCCGGAGATTTTCAATTGAAAGCAGGTTACAGCCGCAGAGTAGAAAGAACCACTACCTTTAAGATGAATCCATTTCCTGAAAGAGAACATTCAGAAACCCTGGAACAGGGAGATCCTGAACTGCTGCCGGAATTTATAAATATTTTTGAGTTGGGTATGATCAGAGACTTTGAAAGTAACTCTGCTTTTATTACTGCTTATTACCGCCAGGTGGATAATTTGATCAACCGGGTGAATACAGTGTACAATGATACCATATTGAACCGGATCTATTCCAATGTGGGGCAGGGGAGATCATATGGATTGGAAATGGGATTTGAACTGAATCCGTTTGATTGGTGGCAATTATTTGCCGGGGGGAATATTTATAATTATCAGATTAAGGGGACTTTTGATCAATTACCGGTAAATACTACAGCTACAGTGTATTCGATTAATGCCAATACATCTTTTAAAATGTCGCCATCCTTTTCTGTTCAATGGAGTGTGAACTATCTGTCCGATCGTAATACCGCCCAGGGACAAGATTCCAGGTTTTTGTCACCCAACCTGACCTTGAGAAAAACCTTCTTGAATGATAAGCTGGCCGCCACAATGCAGTGGCTGAATATGGATATGGGTTTGCTCCCTACCAATGAGCAAAGAATTACCACCTGGCGTGAAGGGGAGTTTTACACTACTACCAACTATGTTTATGAAGTAGACATGCTCCTGCTTAACTTGAGCTATACCATCAACCCTGCCAACAAAAAAGCCAGGTTTATCAAAAGTGAGTTTGGGGAAAAGGAATTTTAACCTGTTCAGGTTACTAATTGATGATTTTCAATGCATTGAGCCGATAAACTTTTTGCAGGATCTCATCCTCCAAATCAAGACCATGTAAAGGCCAGTGATAAGGATTATAATCATGGTAAATATGCTCATCAGCCGTTTCCAGGATCCTGAAGGTAAACTGGTACATGTTTAAACTGGTACCCAGATCGGTACCATATAAAAGCCTGTCCTGATAGTTTTTAATAAACTGGCTGGTATGTCTTGGAATGGCTGCCACTTCTCCATACCGGGCGCTGATATCCAGATAAAGGTTGGGATACTGGTCCAGCAACTGACCAACTTTATCCAGGTCATAAGAGCAATTGGCATAATGGCAGGCTATGAAAGTAGTGCCCGGATGTTTTTCCAGGGTTCTGGCCAGGATATCTATCATACCTCCATGATCAATAATATCTGATTGATTATCCAGCCGCCATTTGTAGGCATTCATTAATCCGTCATTGCTGGCATCCATCTTTTCGTACATCCATTTAGGTTCTGCCACATGAATATTGACCGGCATCCCCAATTCGGCACACTTGGAAAACAACATATCCATTTTTTTATGGTCGGGATGCATTCCCCAGGCCGGAGGTTTACTGTAGAACAAGCCCTTTCCCTTATCACCTAATTCCCCCACTCCCCTGGCTCCCATTTTATAGCATCTTTCTAATTCAGCCACTGCAGCAGGTCCATAACCAGGCTTATCATAGCCGGTATAATCAAATCCACACCACAAATCAAATTTATCTGCATAAGGCTGGTATACCTGAACCAGGGAATCAAATCGCCGACCATGGGCATAAGTGAGCAGTATCGTTTTGTCTATTCCTGCCTGGTCCATGGTCTTTACCCATTCCTTTAGAGACTCCTCAGATTTGGCATAAGGATGAGAGTGCATATCGATCACAGGGTAGCTTGCTTGACTGACATGGGTCTTTGGGATCTGATAAATGGATTCTGGGTGATAATCTCTCAGGTAAAGATGATCCACCTGGTCAGAATCCTGGGCCCTTATAACAAGGGGTATGGCCATTAAACAAACGATGTAAAGGTACTTTTTCATTATTTATTTCCCTTGTGAATTGTAACCAAGTATATAAATTTAATAAAAATACCTGACCTGGTCATTGATCCGAAAATGTTTTCTAAAAATTTTAAAATAATGTAAAACATTGATTATCAACGGGATGTTTTCCATGTACAAATCATTTTTTTAAACTTAAAATTAGATTTTTATGGAAACCAATGAAAAAGAACTGGAAACCAAAGTAAACAGGACCAATCCCGATTTAAATGAAGGTAAAGTGGCTACCAAATTAGAGCAACAAACTGCAAAGATTCCTTCTGATGTATATTTGTGGGCATCAGTGGGTTCCATGATCGCATCTTTTGTTTTAAAGCTCCTCAAAAAAGAACATGAAGCTTTGTTTATTGGTCAATGGGCTCCTTCATTCCTGATCCTGGGCCTTTATAACAAACTAGTTAAACAACAGGGTCACGATTAATGCTGTTCAACCAGGTAAAAGAAAGATGAATTGAGTAGTCTTTCTTCTTTTATCTGGCCAAATAAATAATTATTACCTGACTGAACTGCAGTATAATCCAAATCATAAATAACAGAAATAATCTGGAGGGGATGGAACTATAATACATAAACTTTTCCATAGGCAAATCTTTGAAGCCTTACAAAATAACCTGTTTAAAAACTATATGGTAGTTCTGGTTAAATATCATCATATGTAATCACATAAAATTGTAAAAATGAGACATTTATAAGATTACAATTAATAAAACCAGAAAATAGTGCAGGCATCCGCTTGTGCTGCTCAAATATTTCTTAAATTTTCCGATATACCTTACGGTTAATGATTTGGACTTTTCCCTTTTCTTCCAGCGATTTAATACTTCGGATTACAGTTTCTACCCTTAAACCTGTCATATCCGCAATTTGTTGCCGGGTAAAAGGAATTTCGTACATGGTTCCAGCCTTTTGTTCCGCTGGTTTTTCAACTTTTAAGTGATCGATCAGGGATAAGATCCTGTGTTCAGGCGGATGACTGGCTAATTCCCTCATGATCATTGATTTATACTGCAGCCTTTTACTAAGAATATAGGTGATCTTCCAGTGTATATCAAAATGCGCTTTGAGCAGATTGATCAACTGAGATTTGGGTAGCTTAAAAACCTGTGAGTCTTCTATGGCTACTGCATGACTGGGATAAGTAAAATCTGCGAATAAGGGAGGTTCTCCAAAGCTTTCCCCGGCATGAAATATCCCCTGGGTGAACTCCTGCCCATCCGGACTATAATTCACCATTTTTACACTACCACAGATGATTTGCCAATAATACAAAGCATCATCACCTTCGATAAACAGGATCTCATCTTTGGCAAAATGAGTTTCCCTGGCACCAAACTGACTTAAAATTTGCTCGTCGATCATGGTAATCTCTCCTGTATTAGAAATACATAAAATATCCGAAATGTTTAAAGCTTAACGATGATAAATGCCTGTCCTGAACAAATCTTGAAGATTTATCTTATGCTTATAAAATCCATCCATGTCAGTATTTACAATATTAGGGTTCTTATTGATTGCCTTCCTGGTTTACTGGGCCTGGCAAAGCAACAGAGCCGTTTACAAAGTGCCTCAAAAATTTCCTGCTTCCTGGCGGGAATTGCTGCAAAAGCATGTCCATTTTTACCAAAACCTGGATCAAAAAGGGAAATCAAAATATGAAAAGAAGGTGAGAAATTTTCTCAGGCAGGTCCGGATAACAGGAATCCGGACTGAGGTGAAAGATCTTGACCGACTGCTTACCGCCTCCAGTGCCGTTATTCCCTTGTTTGAATTTCCCCGCTGGAATTACACCTACTTGGATGAAGTGTTACTTTATCCGGCCCATTTTGACCAGAACTTTTCCATGGAAAACCCTGAGCAGGTCATAACAGGAATGGTGGGCAGTGGTAGGAATATGGAAGGGGTGATGATCCTCAGCCAAAAAGGGTTGCATCAGGGATTTGCTAATACTACTGATAAACATAATGTGGGGATCCATGAATTTACCCATATCCTGGACAAGCAGGATGGTGTGATAGATGGTGTTCCCGGGCAGCTAAATGATAAAAAATATGCTGAACCCTGGCTTAAACTGATGCACCGGGAGATGCAAAGGATCAGAAAAGGTAAAAGTGATATTGATGCTTATGCAGGAACCAACGAGCAGGAATTTCTGGCCGTGACCAGTGAATATTTTTTTGAACGTCCCAAACTGTTCAAAAAGAAACATCCTGAACTTTATAAAACGCTGAAAAAGGTGTATCACCAGGACATGGTAAAGATCCTGACTAAACCATTCAAAAAGCGAAAAAGGATCGGTCGTAATGATCCCTGTCCTTGTGGTTCGGGAGAAAAATATAAGAAATGTTGTTTGAAAAGTGCATAGGAGCACAGGAAATTTTTAAATTAAATAGTTTTTGGAATTGCATAAGTAAAATTGACTGACGGCATTTCAAAAAACATGCTGTCTTACGCTACCGCTCAGGTAAGTTCGTCATTTCGACATCAGGAAAAATCTGTCGGAGCTAAGGTAGCTGGTTACTAAAAGCAGCAGCAGCTTGGGACCATAAAGATTATTCAATGCAGCTAATTGCATCCATATATCGCAAGTGTTTTTCACTCGTGCTATATGTTAAATGACCTTCAAAATAAGCCTTAATTAACTGGGTTGCTAGTTATATTTAGTTCGAAGCTCGAAGCTGGAAGCTGGAAGGAATATTTCTGGTTTCTGGTTTCTGGTGGTTGCGGGTTTTTGGAGGTTCAGCCAGCTCCGTGACCGTCATTGCGAAAGTTTTGCAGGGGCAGAGGGAAGGTAAAACCTGTGTCATTCCGTCTGTGAGATGCAAAAGGTTGTCTTAACAACGAATGCGCATTCTGCAAGACCGCATGATACTTTTTCCTTGGGTGGATTTCTGAACCGGTAGGGGAGCATCGACTTATTCAGATAGCTGGTCAGACTCCGGGCCATTTCCTTAACCTTCTCAGGATGTTCGCGGTCAGATTATGCTGTTCCCCCAGGTCTTCTCCCAGGTGGAACAATTCAAAACTTTGATCAGCATGATAGTAGATCAATTTCCAGGCTCCTGTCTTATGGTGCTGTTGGACCCCATTAAACAGGATATCCAAAGGATTACAGAGGCCTTTTGCATCTTTCGGGTATGGCTGGGATAGTTGTGCCACCACTTCAAGTGGTTGCACAACTGCAATAATGCTATTGAATTCCCTGGTTATAAATTTCATAAGCTTAATAGATAAAACCCCCAGATAATTAATGCCATTTTGCTGTAAGTAATGGTTGAGTGTGGATTTTGAAT
>JBPRGG010000100.1:0-2328 GCA_051418075.1 Candidatus Cyclobacteriaceae bacterium M3_2C_046
TTGTTGCCGGCAATAGCTGCCATTGACATCTTTCCCGATTTACCAGATCCGGAAATGGCCTACGTTGCCACAGCAGTAAAGTTATTGCCAGCTGGTTTAATGGGCCTGATGGTGGCAGCTATGTTCTCAGCTACCATGTCATCTCTTAATTCGGAGTTTAATGTGATGTCTGGTGTGCTGACTAACGATGTGTATAAAAGGTTGCTAAAACCAGATGCATCGGATAAACATTATGTGCTGGTTGCCAGAATTAACATGGTGATGGTAGGTTTGATTGTGTTGGTGGGAGCAATGTTTGTAGGAGCATTAGGCGGAGCTTTTGAAGCCAATAAATTACTCACCAGCTTATTTGCTATACCAGTAGCCATACCATTAATTTTTGGATTAATAATGAAACGGCCCAGACCATTAGGGGCCATCATTACGGTAATTGTTGGTATAATTACCGGTTTAGTTTTAAATGCTTATCCGGAAGTTCCCTGGGAATATGCAACCCTAACTTCGATTTTGGTTTGCTTTTTTACATTTGTAATTTCCGGTCTTTTTGAAAGTAAAAAACCTGAATATCGTGAGCGTGTAGCAGAGTTTTTTAAAAAAATTAATACCCCTCTTGCAGATGATGAAAAACCTAAAATTGATCCTGCATTTCAGCGATCATTAGCAAAATTGTTTGCTATTGCCTTAAGCTTGTCCGGATTTCTGTTTATGGGAATGAGTATACCATCGCTTGGAGTTTTTAGTGGTAATGTAGGTCTTTTAGGCGGATTTCTTTGTTTACTGATAGCAGGAATTATTTATTTTCTGGTAATAAAACCCTTGAACAAAAGAAGTAACCAATGACAAATTTGATAAAGACTTTTTTGAATAGCAATTTTCTTTTACAAAATTCTATCGCTGAGCGATTGTACCATGAGGTTGCTACGGAATTGCCCATTGTTGATTTTCATAATCATTTACCCATCCATGATATTGCCGCTGACAGACAATTTAATAACATCACCCAACTTTGGATTACCGGCGATCCATATAAACACCGGTTGATGCGTATGTTTGGTATTCCGGAAAATGAAATTACGGGAGATGCACCAGATGAAGCTAAATTCAAACATTGGGCCAAAATATTGCCATTTACTTTGGGCAATCCGCTCTACCATTGGTCCGCCCTGGAATTGAAGAGGGTTTTTGACATTGATGAATTATTGAATGAGAATAATGCAGAAGAGGTTTGGCAGGAGTGTAATCAAAAGCTACAATTAGCCCAATTCAGTGCGGCAAACATTACCAAGCAATTCAAACCAGAATACCTGATAACTTCTGACAACGTATTGGATGATATTTCCAGGCATTCCACAGCCAGCGCTCAATTAGATAATGTTGAAATTGTACCCTCACTTAGAGGAGATGACTTGCTGAATTTTAAGCAAATCAACTTCTCCAAATTTTTAAGTAATCTTTCTCCTGAAAGAATAAATGATTTAGCTGATTATCAACAAATCATTATCAACTACCTGGAAAAATTTCATCAAGCCGGATGTACAATGGCCGACCATGCTCTGGATGCAGGATTTGCATACATCTACACAAGGAAAGAAAAAGCCATGGCTATATTTGCAGCATTGCTTGCCGGAAAAACTTTGGATAAGCAACAGGAATTGCAATTGAAATCTTACCTGTTACATTTTTTAGGCAAAGAATATGCTGCCAGAAACTGGGTTTTACAATTACACATTGGCGCTCATAGAAATACCAGTACACGCTTGGCATATCTTACCGGTGGTGCCGGAGGTTTTGCTGGTATTGGCAACAGTTGTGATATATCCAGCCTGATAAATATAATCAACGATTTGGAAAAAGAAAATCTTTTGCCACACATAATTCTTTATACCCTAAATCCCAATGACTATGAAGCTGTGGCGACCTTAACCGGTTCATTTGCGGAAGATGGATTGGCCGGCAAGATTCAATTGGGCCCTGCCTGGTGGTACAATGACCATCAAAGTGGAATTGAACGCCACCTGGATGTAATTGCCAATTATGGAGTTCTAAGTCAGTTTATTGGCATGACCACCGATTCCCGCAGCATTTTATCATTGTCCCGCCATGAATATTTTCGTCGTATTTTCTGCAATTACCTGGGAAAAATGGTGCAGCAAAAAATGATACCGAATGATTTTGACCTGCTCAGCCAGGTGGTAACGCGGGTCTGTCATAGCAATAGTAAATCCATGATTTTAAATGAAAAGTAAATAACAGAAAAGGAAAATAACATGAATGAAAATCCATTTAAAAATAAAGTAGCAGTAGTGACCGGGGCAGGCGGCACCTTAT
>JBPRGG010000101.1:0-8878 GCA_051418075.1 Candidatus Cyclobacteriaceae bacterium M3_2C_046
ATGGGTTGCATCAGGGTTTGACGACCCAGGGTATGATAGCCTTTTTCATAACCATGGAACATAATCCACCAGTTGCCTTGCGTATCATCGACCAAGGTACCATGGCCGGTACTCCACCAACGATCGTCCTTGCTTTGGGTATGCACCACCGGGTTGTAAGGTGAATTTTCCCAGGGTCCAAGCGCATTTTTGGAGCGGGCGGAAACTACCATGTGACTGGTGGCGGGACCGGCAGTACCACCTTCGGCTACCGTGAGGTAGTAGAAGTCATTTAGTTTTGTCAATTTAGGGGCTTCTAGGCAAAAGCATTCTACACTCCACTCTTCCGGAAACTGCCAGCCATCGTAAACTTTCTTCACCTCACCCGCAGTTGCCAACCCGTCATCCGTAAGTTGCACCGCGTGGCCGCCACTCAAATGTAAATATCGGGTACCATCTTCTCCTACTACATGCCCGGGGTCAATGTGTCCCACTTTTAAATCCACTGGCGGGTTCCAGGGACCCTCCGGATGGTCGGCAGTGACTACCCAATTGCTGCCTGCCGCTGGAAAATAAATGTAATACTTTTCATCATGCTTGATAAAATCCGGCGCCCAGACTGAACCTACATATTCATGCAGGGCATGGGAAACCGGTGTCCAATTGACCAGGTCCTGTGATTTCCAAATCAGCAGTCCCGGATAATATTCGAAAGAGGAATGCGTCATGTAATAGGTATCGCCATCACGAAAAAGCGAAGGGTCCGGATAATCGCCAGCCAGGATAGGATTGGTGAAGGTATTGCTATCTAAAGTTTCATTTTGTGCTTCTTTATTTCCAGAAGAATGGCAAGCATAAAATATGAAGGTTATTAAAATGACATACAAATTTTTCATAAGCAATAATTAGTTCAATACAAAAAGCCAAATAACCACAACGGTATTTTATTTTTATAACCATATTCAATATCGTCTAAAGCTAGCCAGGCATTGTCTATATTTTTTAATTGACTTTGATTCTTATTTTTACCTCCTATTTCAAAAGTATAGTGATCATCTACCTTAAAATCACCTTTTTCCGTATAGGTAAGTTGGTGTTTAGTAGCAACCTGATTGATAAAAAATGTTTCCCGCAGATTTCCAGGCTCAGTATTTTCAATTCCCAGGGTATAAACCAGGTTAGGATTTTCAAAATATATTTTTTCCGGTTTTTGTAACAAACTTACACCCCCGGTATCCCTGAATAATAAATGTAAAATTTCTGCCTCATGCAGATAATGTAAATACTGTACCAGACTATTCCTGCTAATCCCGGTTTTTTCAGCCAATTTGCTGATATTAGGTTTAAAAGGAACAGAAGTAGATAAAACATAAAGCAGTTGTTTTAACTTTTTCACTCCTTCCAGGTTTACCGGCTTTAAAGCCGTAATGTCATTTTCGAGCACCAGGTTAATTACCTGTTCCAACCGCTGTTGATACGTTTGCGGATATTCCTGAAAAAAAGGATAATACCCTGATTTCAAATATTCTTTAAACTCCTTTACCGGTTTTATTTTAGTCGCTATTTCCATGGATATTGTTTCATGGTTAGCGAGGATTTCATTCAAGCTAAGTTCAACCCATTGTAATTTGTCTGTTAGTGCAAGATATTCTCTAAATGACAATCCCTTCATCTTGTAAATAATAGCTCTACGACTCAAGTCAGCCTGCGATTGAATAATATCCAACACAGACGAGCCAGTAAAAACAACCTTCAACTTGGGGTAATCATCGTAAATATTTTTCAGCGACTGCGACCATTTATCATAGCGATGAACCTCATCTAAAAACAAGTATTGACCACCATTTTTAACAAATTCCTCAACAAAATCCGTTAAACTATTGCCAGCAAAATAAACATCATCCAAACTTACATAAAGGTTATCACTTCCTGGTGGCAGGTGCTTTTTGATGTATTGCAAAAGCAAGGTAGTTTTTCCAACCCCTCTACCTCCTTTTAACCCAATCAATCGGTCCTGCCAGTGAATTTTATCCATTATACTCCTGACAAAAGTATCAGGAGTAATGGCAACTTTATTCCTATGTTTTATAAATAACTTTTCCATTTTGCTTATTTAAATAAGCAAAAATAATAAATATTTGCTTATCACGCTAAGCAATTTTGTAATCATTTTGCTTATCACACTAAGCAATTATTTTGCATTATAACTCTTTTATCCAGATATTTCTAAATTGCACCAGGCTGGAAGCTGGTCTTAATTTACCCGTTTTGGGATCCTCACCGCCATGATGCTGTAAACCAATGGGGCCTTTCACATCCAGTCCTGGATACAAGGCATGGCTGATCACTTCAATTCCGTTATTAACCACCGTGATTCGGTCGCCCTGCACGGTGATGTCCATGGCATTCCATTCACCCACCGGCTGGTCTGCATTTTCTTGGGGAACTGCTCCAGCCCTTACGTTGGCGGGTAAATCTTTGTTGTTACGCACCGACCATAACACACCGGAACCTGCTGGCCAACACCAGAAATTAGCTTGACCCACTCCTTTCAACAGAATACCGGAGTCCGCATTAGGCATTGGCTTGTGGTATACATCTCCGTTTTCATCTTTCAGATAAACCCCATTTTCCAGAAAGATTGGCACATTATAAGGCTGTTATCCATAGCCATTGAACGCCACTCCACATGCAGCTTGAAATCTTCATATTCTTCTTCAGTCTAAAGATTTTTATCTCCTTCGGCTTAATTTCAGATGTCCGTAAATGATATCAGTCATTTCCAATTTTCTTTTTGGCTTCAAAAATGATTCATTCAGGATATTATTTTAACTAGATCGAGCAACATCATTCTCCTTCGAGCTTTTTGCTTCAATCTCTCACCTCCCCCAGTTTCTTCTGCCTAACCCGCTCATACTCCTTGTTCACCGCTTTGTCGCCCCAGCGATCCAGTACCGCTTCCAGGGATGCATCGGTTTCCGGAAAGCGGCCCTTGTCATCTGTTTCATTGATCCAACGATAGAGAATATCCCGGTGTCTTGCCAGTTCCATGGCATGTTCTCTTTCGTAGGAATGCACCAGGTTATTGGTCTCGTGTGGATCCTCCTGCAAGTCATAAAGCTCTTCTGCCGGGCGTTCATCACTCCAGAACCGGGCTTGTACTTCATTCAATTCGCCATCTTTGTACATTTGGCGCATCAGTTCCAGCGACTCCCAGCCATCCCGGTAATTGGGCTGCATGTAGGGCTTATCAGTCATGAAATTGCGGATGTACTTGTATCTATTGGTGGTTACTGCTCTAATCCTGTCGATGGTATAATCACAACGGTCACGAGCGGATACCACATAATCCCGGTGAAAATCATCGGCAAACATATCCATCCCGTGCATATGATCTGGAATATCAATACCAGCCAAAGCCAGACTGGATGCGCTGATATCAATGCCACTGACCAGGTCTTCCCGCACCTGATTAACCGGAATGCCCGGGCCGACAATCACCAATGGCACACGAATACCACCTTCGTATAAAAACTGTTTATGGCGGGGCAGCTTCATCCCGTGATCTGAAAAAAAGAAAACCACCGTATGCTGATCCAGTCCATCCTCTTTCAGTTTGGCCATGATTTCTCCTAATATCCTGTCGGTTTCATAGATGGTGTTGTAATGATAGGCTATATCTTCCCGGTACACTTCATGGTCTACATAATAGGGCATGACCGATACTTCGTCCGGACTCACCACTTTTTTAGGGTTTTTATATTTTCCTCCTGTCAGTTGAATTTGTCCAAAAAAAGGCTGCCCTTCTGCCCTGCCACTCCATTCAGTGCCATTTTCAGCTCCTTTAAAGCCGTTCTCTCCCTTGCGGTCATACAGATCCTCATCTGAAAACACAAAATTATAATGATCTTTACCTTCATTAAAGGTATAATAACCAGCCGCCTTAAACATCTCCGGCAAAGTTCTTACCCCCAAATGGTTGGGATCCCAAACTTCCATCTCATTGCCCCGCCACACACTAAAGGAACTATAATGCTCATGAGCTCCGATAGTAGTTTGATACATGCCGGTAATATTGGCCGACCGGGTGGGCGAGCAGACTCCGGAGGTCATATATGCCCTATCAAACCGAACCCCGTTTTGGGCCAGCCGGTCAATGTTAGGTGTTTGCAAAACCTCATCCCCATAGCAGCTCATCCAGGGATTGGTATCTTCTACATAAACCCACAGAATATTTGGCTGCTCCGGACCGGCCATGGGTTTGGGAGAATGGGAATTCTGAGCCCATACTTCTGACATTAAGCCTGTTCCTGAAAAAATAATGGAATACAGGATCAATTGCTTGAGTTTCATGCTAATTTGAAATTTCATAGTTATTGGTTTTAGGCGATTTAATCCATTTTTCGGGTCACACATGCCTACCCTGTTCCCCTCCCACTAAAGCTTCCTCGCGGCGGCAAAAGCCTGCCTGCCCTGCCATAGCCATTTCGGTCTTTTGCTTCGCCTTCTTCCCTTTCCTAATCCCTCTAATAACCGGGATCTTCTCCACCCAGTGACCTCAGTGACCAGCTTAGTATACTTTGTAGTTATCTAAAAACTAAAAATCCGTATCTGCCTCCTCCAGGTCCAGTTCCTCGATCCAGATATTTCGATACAGCACATCATGACCTTCCGCTTGCAACTTGATGCCTCCCGGACTGTCAGTGATTCCAGTTCCACCCTCATTTCCCCCATCCAATCCTGAATTGGCACCACCCCAGACTTTGCGAATAGCTTGATTTTCATAGGCTTTGGTGCCGTTAAAATACAAGGTAACCATTGCATTTTCCACTTTTTCCCCGTCCTCAAATCGTGCCGCTCTAAACTGGATGTCATAGGCATTCCACTTACCCAATCCTTTGTATAAATGATAAGGTGAAGGTGTTTCGTTGATCACAGTAGCCATCCCATGCATGGTAGTATCCCCATCCAACACCTGGATTTCATAGCGATTTTGCAAATATACCCCGCTATTCCCTCCGGCTGATGGGATCAGAAACTCTACATGCAATCTGAAATCACGGTATTTTTCTTTGGTTACTATATCAGCTGCCCCATATTTTCCTCCGGCTGCAGCCGGATCACCACTGCTTACCACCATTCCGTCATCCACCGGGTCAGACACAATTTCCCATTTAATCGGCAATTCAGCCGACAGCCTGGGCCCCTCCCAATAGGTCCATTTTTGATGCAACATGTCCTTCGATCCATCAAACAGCAGTTCAGCCCCGGCCGGTGCCTTGGATCCTACCCCTACCTGGGCCAATGTTAGCAGTGGAGCCATTAAAAATATATGAATTATTAAAATCAAACGATATTTTTTCATAATAGTAAAATTTTGTGATATGATACGCTCTAATTTACAAATATTTAAAATGTAATTAACAGCCCGATCGGGTATTCAGTCAAAAAACTTGATCCAGTTGGAGTATATCATAAACTTTCAATGATACCGGCCCCAATAATCCTGATTCCTGTAACTGGTAGGTTTGATTGGGTAATTGTTCCAACGGCGCATTCCAGGCAGTTGGCAGGGTAACGATACTTGACCTCACCTTTCTCTCCGATTCAGGCAATTTATAGTCACCAATCATACGATTGGGCCACCGATTCACCACCTCCACCTGCAGCGTATTATTTCCCGGCAAGATCAGGTGGGTAATATCCACCTTTCCCGGATTATTCCAGACCAAACCAGCAGATTCTCCATTTACATAAACCTCAGCCACTTCTTCCACCCTTCCCAGTTGCAGGATTACCTGCCGGTTGTCATCAAGTAGTTCAGCCGGTATTTCAAAAGCATTTTCATAAGTGCCCTGGCCGGAAAAATACCTGATCCGATGCTGGTCAAATTCAGTCCAGGACTTTAATTCATTGGTAGTAGCCGTAAAAGTTTCCTGCCAGGGGTCGGTAAATGTGATTGGCCATTCAGGTTGTGCCAGGTCCATCACAACTGCCACTACAGCCTCTTTACTAAAGGTATTTCCATTCACGGTAAGGGTATAATTTCCGGCTTTTGATAACCTGATGTTGCCCCCGCCTTCATCGGAGAAAGCCCAGGTTTGGGGTGGATGGACCACCGGAAATAATGACTCACCATCCCGGCTGATTGTAGCATTTTGCTTTCCATCTATTGCGAAAACAATGAACACAGATCCATGTGGTTCCAGACTGAGCGGAATACTTGTATTTTCCTCACCGGTTCGATAAATACTCAATGGTTTCATTTGGCCGGTTACAGGGTTCCAGATCTCTGGTCGTTTGCCGGCAATTCGCATATTCACCAGGGCCGCTACCGGCTTATCATAAGGATTCCTGATAAAATAAAAATCCACATCTTCTGCTTTACGATGAATGAAGTCCAGACTATCCTGCTGGCTGATAGTGGCAAAAGTAATGTCTGGTATGATGCCCATAGATTGTAACACCTCACGGGATGTCTTTCCCCAAACCAAAGTACCCTCACCCACCTGTTTCTCTGTTTGCTGTTGTCCATCCAGATCGCCCCAGATTTCATTGGCCAATTCACTAACTGCTTCATCCTGTGCATTGGCTAGCCCATGGCTTCTCACCGGTTTGGGTCCAATTATGGTTGCACCATCTTTCAGTAATTGCTGCAATTTTTCCAGCACCGGCATCGTCATCCGGTTTTTGTCAGGTAATACCAGTACAGAATACTGTTGTCCATGGGGCAATATCAATTTGCCATCTTTTACAGATAATTTATTCAAAATAATATCAGCATTGGTTATATCATAATCATAACCCAGCCCCAGATCCGGTTTTACATGTTTGGGTTTGGCAAAAAACGGAGCCTCTTCTCCGTGATAATATAGTGCATCAGCTACGAAATGGCCCTGCTGCAGCATGTAACTGCAACGACCAAGATAGCTCATAAACCCCTCTGACTTGGGCCACCAAATCAGGTTTTCAGAAATAATGGTGGCAAAGCTATAAATCCAGCCAGGTTTTCCTGCTTCTCTGGGAGTGTGTGAAAAAGTATGAAAATCAATGCGATTCAATCCTTCAGCAAAAGCTCTGTCACCATACTGTTTCAAATCTCCCGGTCCTTTAGCCCATAAATCCACTCCGGTAAATGCCTCAGCGGTCACATAAGGTTGGTCGTATTGATGAGCAGCGCTGGCTATGCCTTTGATAATTTGTAACCGGTCACGCTTGGCTGGATCATCAGATACCCAAAATTCACCCCTGGGCCAGGATAATGCTCCGGAAGATTTAATGGATTCCATGGGTACATCCATGTGTACCGGAGGGCCGGGACCCGCCGCTTCAGAAGTAAAACCAATGCCATAGCGATTGCAAACTTCTTTGGCTTTGGCATAATGATGGGCAATCACCAGTTCGCTGCGCAGATTGTTAAAATCAAATACAAACCGCTCCGTAGTTTCCTGGTCATTGATGGTATAACCTTCCAGGGCCGGTAAATATTTTATCAGGCTGTAGCCCAGGCTGTCCTCAAACATTTGTGGCATTTTGGGAGTCCAGAGTCCTTTAAATTCATAGCTGTCTGCACAAAAATATTTCATGGGAGAACCTTCCAGGGACCCGGTGTGTTTTTCTATCAGGTCCAGGAGATAACTGAGATGAATTTCTGTAGCTTCCGGGTTGAGGAAGTCCAGTGCCGGCTTTAAAGTGGCTGGTGTAGGGGTAAGGCCGTTGGCTGTAGTTCTGGACCAGACAAACCGTAAAATATTCCATTTCCCCGGTGGAACCTCCCAGGAAAGCTGATCCCCTTGCATTTGATGGGTCAGGTCAATCATTTGGTCCATGAGAATAAGGCTGGTATCACTGGCCTGAACAGGATAAGCCATTACCGCAACATTGTCCCAGTGTAATGGTCGCAGATTCTGATCCCGTTGCAACACTTTGTAACCAAATTTCTTATGTGGCTTAATATGGGGAAATGGCAGATTTATATGTTGTTGGCCGGGCTCATTGATAAAGGCAGATGTTAAGTATAAAGCCATATGAGAATGCTCCGGATCAAGATAACTTACCGATTGATTCCAGATATAGCCCAGTTCTATGCCTGTTTCACTGGCTGCCTCCATGGCTATCTTTACCCCCCTCATAAATGCATCACTGACCTGATCCGGACCTACAGGGACAATCCCTTTTGGATCCTGCACAGTGGGAGCATCCCAAATATCCAAACCTCCCATCCCTTTTGCTTTAACAGCCCGGATTTCCCGCCAGATCTCAGCCGAATCATAGTTGCCATTCACCCAGGTCCAAAGCCCCCGGGGTCGGGCATCAACAGGTGGATTTTGCCATTCTTTTACTAAATTGTTGATCGTTTCTCCTGAATTTTCTATTTGTTCATTCTGACAGGAAAAAAGCAGGAACATGAATATAAAAAAAACAAAGTTCTTCATCATATGATAGAATAATCTGGCTTGCTTATAATAGTTTTTCTTTAAATATAAGGTGGATGACTGGGAAATACATTTAAACATTGATATAAAAATTGTCAAATTTGGGATACATTAATAAAAAGCTACCATAATAATCCAGGCTCTAGACAAGTTTGATGAGGAAGTACGTTTAATATTTTGTAAATTTTGATTTGATTCGTTTATTTTTCTGTCAATAACCTAACAGAAATGACATTATTTGTTTTTGTCGGTTCGAGCGACCGCCGTTAAATTTGCCTGAACAATGATTTATAGGAAGCATCTCATTATTAGAAAATCCAGGAAGCGCTGGCCCGACAGAAAATGCAGGTAGGCTGGTGTGCCAGGCTAAGATGGCCTTGAGCGTAAAGGCCGCGAAAGGTGAGGGCATTTTTTTTCTGTCTTGATTTTTTTGGGTACTTTTTGCATCAAGGCAAAAAGTACCG
>JBPRGG010000102.1:0-1427 GCA_051418075.1 Candidatus Cyclobacteriaceae bacterium M3_2C_046
CCGTTTTCATAGAGTGGTTCCCCAATGTTCTTGTACTCCGATTCCGGCAAGTGCTTTCCATTTTCATCGAACATATTTTTTACAAAAAACGAATTCTCGCCTTTCACAAAGCCGCTCAGTTTACCAAAGGTGTAATCAAAGCCGCGCATGGAAGGCTGCTGCTGAGATTTTTCTCCACCCAGGTGCCAGCGACCGCACAAGGCAGTAGTGTATTGGCTGTTCTGTTTCAATACTTCGGCAATCGTGGGTGTTTCTCGAGGCAGAGCTGCCACCCCAATTTCCATGTCACGATCATTTCCGCGAATCGGAGTATGGCCCGGATGCAAGCCTGTCATCAATACACTACGAGAGGGTGCACAAACAGGAGCCCCGGCATAGTGATCAGTGAAACGCATACCTTCAGCTGCCAGTTGGTCAAGTACCGGCGTTTTCAGGATTTCCTGCCCATAAGCGCCCCAGTCCTGGTAGCCCATATCGTCGGCCAGTATGTAGATGATGTTGGGTGGATTAGTGGATTGATTCTGACTATTTTTTTCATTTTTCGTACAAGAAAACATAAAAATTGCAATCAAGCTAAAGAAGATAATTTTTCGAAACATGGTGTTCAGTTTAATTTTTTAATTCACTTAATACAAAAAGCCAAATAGCCATAACGGCAAAGTTTGTGAAGCCGGATATTCCAGATCGTCCTTCGCAATCCAGGCTTTTTCTAAATTTTTTATTTGTTTATTTCCTTTATTCCTTCCCCCAATTTCAAAATGCCAATTTCCATCTACTACAAAATCAGTAGTAGAAGAATGGGATACACGATGTTTAACTTGTAATTGATTGCAGAAAAAAACTTCTCTGACTGTTCCGATTGATGGCGGATTTTCAGACAGCGCATAAAGAAGATTTGTATTCTGAAGGTATACCTTTTCAGGTTTTTGTAATCCGACAATGCCAAAGCTGGAAGCATACAATAAATTAACCAACCGGGCATCATGCAAAAAATAGAGATAATTGTTTATCGTATTGCGATGAATTCTAGTTTTATTCGAAAGGCTATTGATGTTTGGTTTGAAAGGAACCTCCTGAGATATTATATAAAGTAATTGCAACATCTTTTTTGCATGTCGAATATCAAACCCCTTCAATTCGGCCATATCAAATTCTACAATAGTTCGAACCAGCTGTTGAATTCGCTGATGGTAAGTTTCCTTATTTTCCTGATAAAAAGGATAATAGCCGTGTTGCAAATATTCCTTGAAGTGCAATAATGGTTTAAAATCATTTTTAAATAAATCCCTGATATTCGCTTCAGGTGATACTATATGCACTAAATCAAGTATAGGAAATTTTTGATTATAGGTAAATTCAAGATATTCACGATAGGATAGCCCGGGCAACTCATAAATCAAAGCGCGTCTGCTTAAATCAGCTTCCTG
>JBPRGG010000103.1:0-22513 GCA_051418075.1 Candidatus Cyclobacteriaceae bacterium M3_2C_046
AGCTTCGCAAAGCAGCATCATGCCTTACTGCCACCCATGCACTTTCTACAATGGCATTAAGTATTGCTTTGTTAGTTCTTGAAGTCATATTTCCAGTTCTAACTTTTTCGCCAGATGATTTAGTGGATGGCACAAAACCAATATATGAACAATATTGGTTAACATCTCTAAATCTAAGAACAGCTCCTATTTCAGTTAAAAATATCATTGCAGTTAGGATCCTGAGAAAATGGTCTTAATTTCATCCTGTCAGTCATAATTGCTACTGTCCATGATTTTAGGTGGACATCAAATCCCAGGTAAATATTTTGTCCTGTGTAATCAATTTCATTAATTTGTAACTTCATAGTCCTTGAGAATTTAAATGTTTGAAATATTTTCAACTTTAAATTTATTAAAATTCCTGGGACTATTTCTTTAGGCGCATTACAAACATAAAGCCTAATTGTTTTATAAGTATCTACAAGACATACTTTCTGCTTTTATTTAAATGTTCTGCTATGCAAATAGATCCTCAATCCTCAGATTTGTATTTATTCTATAATTAATTAGATATTTCAAATAAGGGTTTATCTGTTTTTTCGGTCAATTCATCGACAGAATAGTTGCTCTGGTCTAAAGTTTAAAAATTCTAAGAATTAGTTGTATATTTTTGTTGGAGTATTTTAATAAAATATATAATTATGAAGACAAAGATACACTTCGCAGCAAAATTCTCTCTACTTATTTTATTAGTTTTCTCTGTTCCTTTCTTATCAGTAAAAGGTAAGGGAAATGGAAATGGAAAAGGAAAAGGAAATGGAAATGGAAGTATAACCATTATAGAAGAATTGGTCTCAAAAGATGATTATAAGATTGAAAACGGAAAAACATTAGTTATCGCAAGCTCTGGTCATTTAATTGTTAATGGTACATTTTCAAATATGGGAACATTAACTATCAAAAATGGTGGGATCCTGGAATTAAATGGTAGTTTTTATGAACTGAAGAAAGATGCAACCAATGTAGACGAAGGAGGAACCATTTTATTAAATGGATCTGTTGATGTACATTATAAAACTGGCAACATATCATCATTTGATTTCACCAGCGACGTTGTAATTAATAATACTGGTGTAACTTTCCCAGCATCTGGTACCACCATTTCTGGTGATCTTACTTTAAATGCAGGAGCTGATTTGACCGGAGTAAATATCAGCGGAAGTATAACCATTGCCGATACTGTGGATATCAGTAATTTAGACTGGTTAACTAAGAATGGCTATAATTTGAATTTTAATAACCTGATCGTGAAATCAAATAAGAGCGTTCAACTTTCTGGTTCCACTACAGTAGTCAACGTCTTAATTGAACCGAATGGTACTTTAGAGGTTGCAAGTACTGCACGACTGCTGATCTCTGGTAATTTTAGAAATGAAGGAAGACTTAGTGATCTGGGTGGCGGCGTTGAATTTATTAGTTCTAATGAACAGGAGCTCATTGGTTCAGGAGATTATGAATTTAATTTTCAAAACATGTTTATCTCCAATACGCATGATAATGGTTTGAAAATAAATGCACAGGTTAACATTCATAATTATATTAAATTGAATCAAAATGCATATTTAAATATAGCATCTGGTTCTGTTCAATTGATTAGTACGAGTTCAGATGGTTATGCAGAAATTAAAAAACTGGAAAATGGAGCTAAAATCAGTGGCAGCATTACTTATGAGAAAACCATCGATTATGCTCAGGGCTATCGTCATTATGGTTCATCCTTACAACATGTGGATATGAATCAATGGGATGCTTCTTTTAATATTAAAGTAAGTGGATGGTGGCCAACCATTTATAAATGGGATGAAACCAAAGCAACAAATGCTGGCCAAGGCGCAAAAGGTTGGATTAAAATTGGAAGTGCCGAGGAGAATGTTACACCAGGTAGAGGATACACCATCAGATTTGCAGATGCTGATTTTAATGGAGATAACAAGCTAAGAATCTCTGAAACAGGAGCTCCTGTTGTTGGAGATGGAAAAGATAATATAGTTTCTTCCGGCGAAACGTTTAAATTTCCTAATCTCACTTTTACTTCTACCGGTTTTGATGGCGGTGGATGGAACTTTGTATCTAATCCCTATCCTGCTACTTTAGATTGGTATAAAGAATCCGGTTGGGAAAAGCAGAATATCAATGGCGCTATTTATAAGTATGATGCTGTTTCAGGTGTGTATATTCCTTCTGATAAATATGAGGGTGGCGGTTTAATTGCTCCGGGTCAGGCTTTTTGGGTTATTGCCAACAATGCTTCACCTTCCTTAAGTTTGAATGAAGATGCCAAGACTGATAATAAAACCTCTCTTCTTAGAACCAAAATTGATTACCCCAGATTAGAAATTAAATTTACTGATCAGAAAGATCGTACAGATAAATCCATCTTAAGAATATTGGAAGGTTCAACCAGTCAATTTGATCAGGAAAATGATGCTTTGAAGTTGAACGGCGACTATGTAAATATTTCAACCTATGGATCAGATAAAACCATGTTAAGTATAAATTCATTAAAACCTGGTTTATTAAGTGAAAATGTTTATTTGAATGTTTCCTCCAGCTTAAAAGGCTCCCATACCTTTAATTTCAATAAATCCAATTTTGATTCTCATCAAATTCTCCTTAAAGACCATTACCTGAATCAAACCATTAATTTAGATACCACCTCTACCTATGCCTTCGAGATCACTTCAGATCCTGCTACTTTCGGAACTGAACGTTTTGAACTGGTATTGGCCCAGCAGGTGGACTTCTTCATCAACCAACAGGAAGTTTATACCAATAAATTAGTGGAAGTTCCGGTGCTGGTTAAACATTTTAACAACATTCTGACCAGCCAGTTAGGTATGACCTGGAACCAGGAATTGTTACAACTGCAGGATATCACAAATTTTGGCCTTGCATCCATGAATACCAGTAGTTTTAACCTGACCCAACCTGGTCAGCTGAAACTGGCCTGGGATCAGCCGGATCTGACACCTCAAAATCTGAATGACAATGATACCTTGTTTGCATTAGTATTTAAAGTAGTAGGTCAGGAAGAAGAAACTACCAAGGTTCAGTTTAACCAGGACATTATCACCACCGAGATCGTAGGTGAAGGTTTACAAACACTGGCTGCTTTATTCACTGATGGCGAAATGATGATCAAACCAATGAAAAGCATTAGCGGTCGTGTGATGCAGGTAAATGATAAAGCAGTAGCTGCAACTTTAAATATGCGTGGTGACAGCCAGTTATCAGCTGACACAGACCAGGATGGTTACTTCCGGTTTGAAGTTCCGGTACAGGACCAGGTGACATTACAAGTGGCCAATCAGGCCACACCGGACAGCAAAGGTATCTCCACCCTGGATATTCTGCTGGCTCGTCGCCACATCCTGGGTCAGGAAACTATGGATAATCCTTTTATGATCGCGGCGGCTGACGTCAATGGATCAGGTACAGTAACTACCCTGGATATTGCTCTGATCAGGCAGGTGATCTTAGGTTTAGGTTATCAATTTGCCGGACAACAATCAATTAAATACGTATCTGCCCTGAATTACCAGGAGCAAGTGGAAGCCACTAACCCGGATCAGTCTTATGACTTTGTAGAAATAAAACTGGGAGACCTGAATAATTCCTGGAAAAACGACAATCAGCGGATCAGCCAGTCTATTGACCTGGCCCTGGAATCAGTGGAAATACAGGAAGAGACTGAAATTACCATTCCCATCAGGATCAGCCAGGATCTTAATCTGACCGGTTATCAATTTACCCTGAATTATGATGCTCAGGCCCTGGAATTTGTATCAGCAGGAAACAGTCAGAATGACATTCATGTGAATCAGGAGCTGGGCCAAGGTACCCTGGCAGTGCAGTGGGATGATGCTTCCGGTAAAGGTCAGGCCTTTAAAAATGGTGATGCCATTATGGAACTGACATTTAAAGTACATGGAATGGCCGGTCAGGTTGCAGCTCTTAACATCAATTCAGATCATACCACCGCTATATTACTGGATCAGCATTTGAATGAATATAACATCAATAGCCAGAACATTGAATTTGAAATTGCTGAACAGGCTCAGGTAATGGGCCATGAAGGATTTTCTACTTATCCAAATCCTGTTACCGATTATGCTACCGTTAGTTTCATGACAGAGCAGCAGGGGCCGGTAGTGATCTCAATTATCAATACCTTGGGTAAAGTAGTAGACAGGATTGAACAAGAATATCTTCCTGGCAGTCACCAACTAGAATGGTCAGCTCAGGGAAAAGAAAAAGGCATGTACCTGATGAACCTGCAGGTCAATGGTAAAAACTACACCAAAAAGTTGATCATCAGATAAACCATATGCATGTGTGCTGAAAAGCCCGGGGGAACTGATAGCTTTCAGATTTGCCCGGGTTTTTTATATTTGTTCTGATAACCATGGATGCCCGGTCCCCATTCCTTTGACCCCATTACAGATATTTAAATGTTTATTTTAAATTGCCAGATCCATTTTCCTGTGATAGGTTATTTTCACCGGCCCCATCAAGCCCGATGGCAATAATCCATAATCCTGATTAGGCAATTCCTGCAAAGGAATACTCCAGCCATTAGGCATCCTTACCACATTTGATTTTACCTTTCTTTGTTCTGCCGGTAATTGAAAGTCACCTATCATGCGATTGGGCCATAAATTAGCTATTTCTACCTGCAGCTTGTTTTGTCCTGGCTGGACAGGACCTGAAATATCAAGCTGGTAAGGCTTTTGCCAAAGTGTTTCTACCGTATCTCCGTTAAGCAGTACCCTTGCTACATGAGCTACTTCTCCCAGATCCAGGATTACCTGATATTTATCCGGATCAAAACCAGCCAGTATTTCAAAGTTTTTTTCATAGGTGGCTATACCGGAAAAGTATTTCACCTGGTGTTCCGGACTTTTTGTAAAGGAATAGAGGCTGTCAAACTGCCGGGAAAAAGTTACCTGCCAGGGATCGGTAAACTGAACCTGCCAGGGGCCTTTGATGGTTTGGGAGGGAAGTGATCCCACCGGAACCTCCACTTTTTCACCGTGATTGGTGATGAAGGTATAAACTTGTTTGGCTTTTCCGCTGCCGTTTACAGCCGTTAACCTTATTTGATGATCTTCCCGGGGAAAGATCCGGTGATCATTTTGCCAGACCTCTGTGTAAAATGGTTGAGAAATGGGCTGTCCAAAAACCAGGAAAGTGGATGCATACGGGGGCAGTTTCAAAGGTAACCTGATTCGTCCTTCTTTCATCCTGAAGATCTGTTTAGCCGATATATTTCCTTTTACCGGATCCCATATTTCCGGCTGCTGCCCCTGTACCCTGAAGGAAGCCTCAAAATCAATATATTGATCGGTTTTATTCCTGATAAAATAAGCATCTACCTGGTCTTCCTTGTTTCTGTGAATAAAATCTATCTGACTACTGTCAGTGCCGAAAAGTCGCAAATCAGGTTGGACATTTAGTTCCAGCAGCACTTGTCGTAGGGATTTTCCCCAGACTATGGCGCCTTTACCCAACTTTCTTTGTTTTATATTGATACTGTCTACTTCTCCCCAGATCCTTTGAGCCATTTGTTTTACCAAAAGATCATTTTCAGCTGCCTGATTTAGGCTGTAACTCTTTTCTGGTTTTGCTCCTACCACGGTGGCACCATTCATGATCAATGATTCAATTTTTTTCAGAACTTCCGGGGACATACTTCTTTCATCCGGCAGCACCAGGATCGAGTATTGCTGACCATGAGGTAAAACCAGCTTCCCTTCCTGTACTTCCAGCTGCAGTAAAATTTCACTGTTGGTCACATCGTAATCATAGCCAAATCCCAGGGAAGGATCAATTTTTTTAACACCGACAAAATTGGGTGCCCGATCACCATAATAGTAAAGCACATCTCCCACAAAATGACCCTCCTGTAACATAAAGCTACATCGGGATAAATAGTCCATAAAAGCTTTAGCCATAGGCCACCATATCCTGGTTTCGTTCATTACAGTGCCAAAGGCATAATGCCATCCTGGTTTACCTGCTGCCTCAGGTGTATGAGGCCAGGTGTGAAACACAATGCGGTTCAAGCCTTCACAGAAAAACCGGTCTACCGTTGGCTTCAGATCACCCGGCCCTTCCTGCCACAATTGGGTACTGGTAAAAGCTTCCGCTTCCACATATTTACGATTGTACAGGTGAGAAGCACAGGCAATGCCTTTGATCACCTGTACCTGGTCTGCTTTACGGTCTCCCCGGTCCTGGCGGGCATGCCAGAATTCCCCCCGGGGAATATCCAGGACACCGGAGGATTTGATCGATTCAAAGGGACAGTTATGTACCGGAGGCCCAGGACCACCGGCTTCTGCGGCAAATTTTAAGCCATATTCCTCACAAATATCTGCTGCTTTGGCATAATGGCCTTCAATGATCAGATCACTGAGCAGCTTCTTATAATCAAATAAAAAGCGGTCGGTGGTTTCCTGGTTGATCACGATCTTACCCTGAAGGGCTGGCAGGTAAGGGATCATATTATAGCCTATCCTTTCCTGGAAAATCTGGGGTAACTGCGGAGTCCATAGATCCCCCCGCACTTCATAGGAATCGGTGTACAGATATCGAAATGCTGTTTCCCGAAAGTCTCCCACTTCCTGTTTCAATTTATCAGCAAAATAACGAATATGCATTTCTGTGGCTTCGGGGTTAAAATGGTCCAGCATAGGTCCGGTGGAATTTGGGGCATGGGCGATCATAGGCTGGCCAGTATTGGTATAAAGATATCGGGTAATTTTCCATTTACCCTTGGGCACATCCCATTGCAAAGACCCGTCTGGCTGCAATTCACTGGAAAGGTCAATAATCTGATCTTTGGAAAATACTTCTGAGTCTGCCGGAGTAGCCAGTACTGCAATCTCACCCCTGAATACCGGCAAACTATCTGCATTTCGTTGGATGAGGGCCTCCCCCCAGCGTCCGTACTGCTGAGGTAATTCCGGAAAAGGTAGTTTAGCTTCAAGTTTTGATGGCCCCTGCACCTGAAGACTGGAACGATATTGGCCTACCGTGGCATGCTCTGGTTGCACCCAACTGCCCCCGGCATTCCAGCCACTGGCAATGATCAAACCTAATTCCATATCCAACCGGGTGGCCTCTCTGATAGCATGGGCTATACCGTCTACATATTCATCACTCATAAAAGGTGGTCCGTCAGGCATCATGTTGGTTTCATCCACCACACTCCATACATCCCAGATGTCAAAGCCAGCCATTCCTTTGTCTTTGGCTTCCTCCAGTTCCCGGGTAATCTCACTCAGTTCAAAATTTCCATCTACCCAATCCCAAAGTGCTTTAGGACGGGCATCCAGGGGCGGATCCTGCCAACCCTGTACCAACTGTTGGTAAGTCTCCGGGGCCTGGGAGTCCTTATCGGCCTGACATGAGCTTAAAATGACAATTATCAATAATATTAAATGGTGGTTTTTCATATTACTCCTGATTTTGCTCAAAATATATTATGAAATATTTAGGTTTTACTGATTCAGGATAAAAATACTGCTTATCAGCCACCCTTTATGAATGATTGAATTTAAGAATTTTAACGAACCTTTTATTACTATTCTTTTTACATTTTTCGAAAACCTGTTGCATATCAATAGGGCTGTGCTGAAATTTGGAAACTTATTTTCAGATTATGAGGGAAGAAAACCGGCTTACATTTGATCACGAAGAGATAATAGCCCACCTGCGTGAAGACCGAATAGATGTATTCGAGGCGATTTTCCGGACCTATCACCCGCTGCTGTTCCGTTTTTGCCTTAAATTCGTTCGGGAAAAGCAAGCAGCTGAAGAGATTGTGCAGGATGTGTTTATATATATCTGGGATAAACGGCACCAGGTGAAGATCAATAAATCATTGACTTCCTATCTTTATACAGCGACACGGCACCGGTCCATTAATTATTTAAAACTACAATACAACCAATATCATTACGATGACGAACCTCTGGGAATGATAGAATCCACCCATAGTGCCGCATCAGATCTGGTAGAGCAATCAGAATTGACTGAAATATTAGATCAGGCCATTCATAATTTACCAGAAAGATGCAAAATGGTGTTCACTTTAAGTCGTCAGGCCGGTTTGACCTATGCTGAAATAGCCAAAGAGATGGATATTTCGGTTAAAACCGTGGAAATTCAGATGGGGACAGCTTTGAAAAGGATCCGTCACCATTTACAGCAATCCGGGTTCATCTGGTTGACCATCATCTTGATGAAAGTTTTGATTTTTTTTACTTTAGTTATAGGGGTGTCAGGGAATTCATCTGCCTTAAATACAAGCACTGAGATCTTATGGGAAAATTTCAGGTATGCTAAACAAGTAAATATGAAAGAATGAATGGTTTAGGTTGGGATATATTGGCTAAATACCTCGGTGGCGAGTCCAATCAGGACGAAAGGCAACAGGTAGAAGCCTGGCGTAAACTCAACAGCCAGAACGAAGCTTTTTTCCAGAAAATGAAGCTGGTCTGGCAAAGGTCTGAGAAGGTGGTAAATGCCACAGTTCCTGAAACAGATAAGGCCTGGGAATCCCTGTCTGGCCGGATCAGCCCATCATTAAAAGCCTCCCAACCGAAAGAAAGACAGCTTTCACAATGGCCAATGATCCTCCGGTATGCCGCTGTATTTATTTTATTCAGCCTGTTAGGATTGGGTCTGTGGCAGCTTAATCAGGCCAACCATTTTCAAACTTTCACCACTGCATCCACCAGGGATTCTCTTTTATTGCCTGATGGCAGTAAGGTCATTTTGAATACTTTTTCCAGTTTGAGATATCCTAAAAAATTCTCCTCATCCAGCCGAACAGTGAAATTGAAAGGGGAGGGATTTTTTATAGTGGAACCTGAGGCAGACCGTCCATTTATGATACAGGCCGGGCAGGCCCATGTACAGGTATTAGGCACCCGGTTTAACCTGAAAGCTCCGCCGGATCAGGAATATGTCTCCTGTACTGTGATTTCAGGTAAAGTGAGCCTGACTGCTTCCGGACAGGAGTTGATCCTGGTTAAAAATCAGCAGGGTGTCTGGCAGGACCAGCAATTAATCAAAACTACTTATATCGGAACCAATCAGATCAGCTGGTATACCCGCAGATTTGTGTTTGAGGAAACGCCACTATCCCAGGTGATCCGGGAACTAAATCAAGTATATCAAAAAGACATTACACTGGAAAATCCAGACCTGGGACAATGCACTATTACGGTTTCCCTGCAGGGAGAGCGATTGGAAAAAATACTGGAAATTATTACCATGACCCTTGGTATGGAATTTGAAGCCACGGATGAAACAACTTTTACCATCATTGGGGAGGGCTGTTAAAAATAAGTGACAACTTTTTAATGATGTTCTTTCTTTGTCCTTTCTATACATTAAGCCACTTTTACCATTTGACCAAATTTAAAAGCTGCCCCTACAGATTTTTTCAATTATCCACTTAGTCATTACTACAAAATTTAGTATATTTGCTAAATAATAAAACTAATTAGCATTATGTTTGACGAATTCAAAGGCAGGAGCCTGATAAAATTTACAGAATTTTTCTCTGACACGGAAAAATGCAAAAATTATCTGTCTCAAATCAAGTGGAAAGACGGATTTAAATGCCCCTCCTGTGGGCATGATCAAAGTTGGAAAGGGGTAAAACCCTACACCAAAGTCTGTAAAAATTGCAGATATATTGAATCTATTACGGCCAACACTATTTTTCATAAAATTAAGTTTGACTTAAGGAAGGCATTTTTCATCCTGTTTGAAATGAGCGCGACTACTAAAAGTTGTTCCTCTACGATAATGTCAGCCAGGTATGAGATCAATCAGAAAACTGCCTGGTTGTTTATGAGTAAGGTGAGAAAGGCTATGGAAAGTAGCAAATTACATCCTTTAAAAGGACCTTGTGAAGTTGGTGATTTCACCATTAGTACAGATAAGGCAGAAGTCATCAATAATCCTAAACTGCTGAAAAAGAAGAAGTTTGCCATTGCCATCGAAAAGTCTGGAAATAAAGGAATCAAAAGAGCTTATGCAGTGAAACTAAATAATTGTTCTGTCAGAGAGCTCCAAAAGTTATTTGATGATCATCTGGACCCCAAGGCAGGGGTGGTTACAAAGAAAAGGAGAGGTTATCGATGTTTGATGGATCAATATAACATACAGCAACAGAAGTCAAATTCAAAGGAAAATTTTCAATTGATGCAAAGATTCATTTATGGTTTAAAATCCTGGATCAGAGGCATTCATCATCATGTCAGTGACAAATATTTACAGGGATACCTGAACGAATACTGTTACCGATTTAACCGAAACAGGATCAAGCCCGGAATATTTCATCTGGTGGTGGAACGGATGATGAAAACTCCTCCGGCTCCTTATAAAATACTTTATAATACTTAAATGGATACTTCTTTCATAATTTAACTTTGAATTGTTCTTCAGATGAGCCGCGAATTTGTTTAATGGCTGTTTTAGACCACTCAACTACTTCTGATTTCCTGTTTGATTTTCATTGAATTAAACTAGGTAACCCCACACCCAAAAAAAAACGCCCGGCCGAATATTAGCTTGAAATGTTTAAATATTTTGAATTCAATTATTTAAACATTCCCACCACTTGGTCTTATAAAAATAGGTAATTTTGCCTCTGCTTTGAAATTTTGCTTTATGGCCTGGAAACGGATCCTCATTGCTTTAATGATAATTTTTTATAGCTATGCACCTGACCGGCTGTGGGCTCAAACCTACAGACTGGATCAGCCCATTGACCTTAGCCAGACTGAAGGTGCTCTCCGGTTTTTCCTGGAAGAACTGGAAGATAAATATGGGCTGCAGTTTTCTTACAGCAAGCAGGTGGTGCCTATGGAAAAGGAAGTTTCTCTCAGCCAAATCAGCCTCACCCTGGATCAAGTATTAAAAGAACTGCTACAGGATACAGGTATACATTATTTACTACATCAGGGGGTCATTATTCTGGCCCGCGCGCCTGCCAAAGACACCCGGACTTGTACCGTTTATGGCTATGTCAGGGATAGTACCAGCCGTGAAAACCTGATAGGTGCTACTGTGATCGATCAGGTGAGTCACCAGGGCACCATTACCAACAACTATGGGTTCTTTAGCCTTAAATTACCTGCCGGAGAGGTTCAGCTGACTACCTCGTTCGTAGGGTATAAAGGCAGGAAGATCAATTTTTGGCTGGACCAGGACACTACCATTCAATTGTTACCATCCATTCCATTTCTAAAAGAAGTAGAAATTTATTCTGAAAAGGTGCAGGAAGAATGGTCTGCCAGCCAAACCGGGGCTTTCGCTTTGCCGATTGACCAACTCAAGCGCATGCCGGTATTCCTGGGGGAAAATGATTTTACCCGTACTTTGCAGCTATTGCCAGGCGTACATGGAGGTAATGAGATTTCCAGCGGATTGTACATTCGGGGAGGCGGCCCCGATCAAAACCTGGTCTTGATGGATGGGGTACCGGTTTATAATGCCTTTCATTTGCTGGGATTATATTCAATTTTTAATGATAAAGCGGTAAATTCAGTAAAGCTGATCAAAAGTGGCTTTCCTGCCCGCTATAGCGGCCGGCTTTCTTCTGTGCTGGATATTAATATCAAGGAAGGCAATCAGCAGAAACTTTCCGGAGAGGCAGCTTTGGGTTTTCTCACTTCAAAAATAATGTTGGAAGGTCCTATCATTAAAGGTCGGACCTCATTTATTATTTCAGCCAGGCGGTCATATCTGGATCTCTATATTTATCTACTCACCTTAGGCCATTCCAATGATCAGCTGGGATACTTTTTTTATGATTTCAATTTCAAAGTCAATCACCAGTTTTCCTCCCGTGACAGGGTCTACTTTAGTAATTATCTGGGTAAGGATAAGGCCTTTTTTAACAGCAACAATCTTGATTCTGCTGAACAGGTCCTGGGCGATTTCGCTGTCAGGTGGGGCAATCGCATCTCTTCCCTGCGCTGGAATCATTTGTTTTCAGAAAACCTGTTCAGTAATTTAACCCTGAGTTACAGCCGCTACAATTTTGAAACAGGGGGGAATTTGCTCCTGACCGACCTGGAACAAGACCAGCCGGAATCGAATAATCAACATGTACAATATAATTCCGGTATCCGGGATATCACTACCAGGCTGGATTTTGACTACTACCTGCATCCCAATCATCTGATCCGGGTTGGTGGCAGTGGGATATACCATAATTTTCGGACCGGAATTCTAACCGCTGAAGGAGCCCTGGAAAATGAATCCACCGGAGAGCCTCCCATTAAAGCCCTGGAAACTGCCCTATACCTGGAAAATGAATTGGAAATAGAGGAATGGTTGTCCTTAAACCTGGGGCTAAACTGGTCTGCCTTCAAGGTCAATCAATCCTTGTATACCTCCTGGCAACCCCGTTTGTCGGCTGGCTTTGGCATTTCCCAGAAGTGGACCGCCAAATTTTCCTATGCCCGGATGGCCCAGTTTATGCATCTGCTCACCAACATTGGCATAGGATTACCTACTGATCTTTGGGTTCCGGTCACCGATAGAGTCAGGCCCCAGATGGCTGATCAGGTGGCTCTGAGCCTGCAATATCAATTTAATCCTGCCTGGGAAATGTCCCTGGAAGCCTTTTATAAAAAGATGTATGACCTGATTGAATTCAAGGATGGGGCTGCCTACCTTGATTTGGAGCAGGATTGGCAGGACCTGGTGGTGACCGGCGGGGGAAAAAGCCGGGGCCTGGAACTGCTGATCCAACGTAACCTGGGTAGATTAACCGGCTGGCTGGGTTATAGCTGGTCTGTCACAGATCGCACTTTTCCCAGCCTGAATGAAGGCAAGACCTTCCCCTATACCTTCGACCGCAGACATGATATCGGGCTGGCCCTCAACTATCAAAAAAGTGAAAAATTTGATGTTTCCACTGCCTGGACCTACGGAACCGGAAATGCTTATTCATTACCTTATCAGTCCTATTTTACACCCGCCGGGACATCCATTCGGGAAGAATTGTTTATTTCCGGTGAGCGTAACCAGCTCCGGCTACGTTCCTACCACCGCCTGGACCTGGGTTTTAACTGGCACAAACAAAAAAAACACTGGTTACGTACCTGGACCCTTGGGTTTTATAATGTCTATAACCGCCGCAATCCTTTTTTTATCTTTTCCCGGGTGGATCAGGGACAGCGGCAATTCAGGGAATTCAGCTTGTTCCCAATTATTCCATCAGTGGCATATAAAATTAAATTTTAGTCATGACCCGATTGAAGCTTTTTATTTGGTTTTGTTGGATTTTCTGTACGGCTTCCTGTACAGAAGATATCCTGGTGGATATTCCGGTGCAGCCGGAAAAGCTGGTGATCAACAATTTATTCAGTCCTGACAGCCTGTGGCAGGTGCAGGTCAGTCGCACCCGTTCCATTGCCGATACGGTGGCCCCAGATGATGTTTCTGGAGCAGAGGTATATATTTTTCATAACCAGGAGCCCCTGGAAAAACTGGTGGAACAATCTCCGGGAGTTTACCAGAGCGTGAAGTATCGGCCCCTGCCGGGAGAGCTTTACCAGGTAAAAGTTAAGGCTGGAGGATTAATTTCAGTGGAAGCTGAAAATCAGGTTCCTGAGCAGCAATTTTCCCTGAATATGCAAGAGCTGCGGCCGTTGGAAGATGTCCCTGATTTTTTAGCCCAAAACCAGGTGTTGAAGATCAGGATTCGGCAACCTGCTTCTACTGATGATTTTTTCAACCTTTCCTTCCAGGTTTGGGATCCATTGAGTGATACCCTTATCCCGGTAGATACACTCACATTAAATACAGACCGGTTGAATATCGATGAATTTGTCGGGCGGGGCATTACTTTTTCAGCTGATGATCTGCATGGTCCTCAGCAGGAGTTAGAGGTCCTGATAGCGCAGCAGTATCTTCAGCCCAATCTGGTGCTGATAGGCCATTTGAAAACCATTTCAGTTGCCTATTACCAATATGAAATATCAGTAAAACGGCATATTTCCAGCCTGGGCAATCCTTTTGCTCCGGCAGTGCCGGTATATTCTAATGTAAACAACGGGTTCGGTATTTTTGCCGGTTATCAGCTTAGCCTGGATTCATTATTCATTAATTAAGCCTTTAGGGTGTCGCCCACGGGCCTGCCCTTTAGCCTGCTCACCAGGGGCCTGCCGCGGCCCAGCCGGCATACCCTTTTCCCCATTTCGGTCTGGGCCGGCTCCGCAAAACTAATTTCAGGATCAACAACAGGATTTCAGGATAAATCAGATTTATAAAAAGGGCCTGGGTTTATCTTTGGCTTAGCAGTGGCCATGCGCCGATCAACTCTCGACTCCAGGAGAGATCTGTTTGAGTTAAAGTAGGTAGTTGCTATAAGCCGCAGTAGCCTGGGATCATAAATATTTTTCAATGCAGTTGACTGCATTTTGGTGTAATTTCAGGGTCATAGGCTAAATGGACAAAATCCGGGATGTCTTTAGCAGTGGGTAAACTCAAAATCAATCGTTCAGTGGCCAGAACCAATAGTTTATCTGATGATTGCCTCTGTTTGATAATTAGAAATAAATCAATAGTTTATCAGTAAAACAGGATTTATTTAACTGTATGTTTAATATCCTGAGCAATTAATTTTACAAAATATACCTCAGATTTCTCAGTTATCATTTTATCTTGATCACAAATGCATTATTTTTATTAGAAATTTAGCATAAATTACAAATGATATTATTATGAAGGCCGATAGAAGAAATTTTATAAAAAAATCTGCATTAGCTGGTATTGGTGTAGGTGCTTTCCCTGCTATTTTAAAAGCCGGTGGTCTGGCAGCCAATGAAAAGCTTACTGTAGGACTGATTGGGTGTAAGGGTATGGGTTTTAACAACCTGAAAACATTTCTTACCAAATCCAATGTCGAATGCGCTGCCCTGTGTGATGTAGATAGTAATGTTCTTAATGAAAGGGCTGGAGAAACTGAAACTATTCAGGGTAAAAAGCCCAAACTGTATGATGATTACAGGAAATTACTTGAGAGAAAAGATATTGATGCCGTAATAATCGGAACACCGGATCATTGGCATTGCCTGCAAATGGTAGATGCAGTTTCAGCTGGAAAGGATGTCTACTGTGAAAAACCTCTGGGCAATTCTATCCAGGAATGTAATGTGATGATAAAAGCGGCCAAAAGGTATGATAAAGTGGTCCAGGTAGGGCAATGGCAGCGGAGTGATCCTCACTGGCGGGATGCCGTAAAATATTTGCATGATGGTCACATTGGCCGGATCCGTTCCGTGAAAGTGTGGTCAAATGTAGGTTGGAAAGGTTCCATACCGGAAGTTCCCAATGAGCCGGTTCCTCAGGGAGTGGACTATGATATGTGGTTAGGCCCGGCCCCTGACAGGCCTTTTAATAAAAACAGGTTTCATTTTACCTTCCGCTGGTTCTGGGATTATGCCGGAGGATTAATGACGGATTGGGGGGTTCACCTGCTGGATTATGCCCTTTATGGTATGAATCAGTATGTACCAAAATCCATTATGTCAGTTGGAGGGAAATATGCTTTTCCCAATGATGCCATGGAGACACCGGACACTTTAACGGCAGTTTATGACTTTGGTGACTTTGGTGTGATCTGGGAGCATACCATTGGTATATTTGGAGCCAACTATGACAAACGAGGACATGGATTGGCTTTTGTAGGAGAGTATGGTACTCTGGTAGTAGACAGAGGGGGATGGGAAGTAATCCCGGAGACCCGGAGTGTAAGTAAAAAGGAGGGTTACGAAGGGATGCCTTTGCAAAAAAGCACCGGAAAAGGCCTTAGCCTGCATGTAGATAATTTCATTGATTGTATCAAAACCAGGGAAAAGCCCAATTGTGACATAGAAACAGGAGCACATATTGCTCGCTTTGCTCATTTGGGGAACATTTCTTACCGTTTAGGTCGTAAACTGGACTGGGATGGTGACCGGCAGCAGTTTATCAATGATAAAGAAGCTGATGTTATGGCCCAGGCCCATTACCGTAAGCCCTGGGCGCTGCCAAGTGTATAAATTTCTGATCAAGCCTTTCCTCAGAAACTTGCAGGAGGGGCTTGATCTTTATTGACCAGCTTATTTCTTTGAGCTGGTTATTTATATTTCGCCTGTAAAAAATTAATAAGCCAATATACTATGTTTTATACAATGATCAGGAGCCTTTGGCCCTGGGTCCTTATCCTGCTAGTTTCTACCTGTAAAAATTCAACCCAAACAAATCCTCGTCTCAGTCAAACCATTAATGCCAACTGGACATTTAATTATTTTCCTGATCAAAACCTTGATTCGGGACTGGTACAACAAGTTGTAAATGATAGCCAATGGCCTGCCATTGCCATTCCACATACCTGGCAGACATATGAAACCACTGGTGAAAAGCATCCATTTATCCGCAATGCTTCAGAACGGGATGATCCTTATTGGTGGTACGGCTGGGGCATTTATCGCAAAAAAATTTCTTTAGCTTCTGACTTAATGGAAAAAAAGGTGTTTATTGAGTTTGACGGGGTGCAAAAATACAGCAGGCTTTACCTTAATGGGCACTATATAGGAGATCATAAGGGTGGCTTTACCTCATTTTATTTTGACCTGACACCTTATGTAAATTGGCAGGAAGAAAATGTTTTAACTGTAGCTGTTAACAACCGGAGGAATGATCAATACCGGATCCCTCCTATGACGGCAGGTAACTGGAATGTTTATGGAGGCATTTATCGTGATGTACGCCTGGTCATAAAGGACAAACTTTATATTCCATTCCAGGGATCATACAGGCATGAGGGAGGTACTTTTGTTACCACTCCCCTGGTAAATCAGGATCAGGCGGTGGTTAACATTAAAACATTTGTAAAAAATGAATATGAACAGATTAAAAATATCCGGCTGACCAGTATCATTTATGATGCTTCCGGAAGTGAGATTTCTAAAGTAGCTTCTGAACATCAAATACAAGCGGGGGAATTAAAAGCCTTAATACATCAAACGGATACATTATCCCGGCCCCGGCTTTGGTCACCAGCCAATCCTGAATTGTATAAAGTGGTTTCTGTAGTTGAATCAGAGGGAGGTGTGACTGACCAGATGGAAAGTCCTTTGGGTTTTCGCTGGTTCCATTGGGATTATGAAAATGATAATCTTTACATTAACGGTGAGAGAATGAATATTTTAGGCACCAACCGCCATCAGGAATATCCCTGGTTAGGGGATGCCCATCCTAAATGGATTGCCCGGATGGATATGTACGACATCAAATATAACCTGGGGCATAATTTTATGCGGTTGACCCATTATCCCAATGATAAATATTTGTACCAGTTGGCCGATAGTTTTGGCATTGCTATGGTAGAAGAGGTGCCTAATATCAAGGATATCGATTTTAGTGAGGAGGTGCAGGAACAACATGTAAGGGAAATGATCCGGCGGGACCGGAATCATCCATCTATTCTTTTCTGGAGTATGGGTAATGAGACCTCCGATGCAGCAGATTCCCGGTGGGCCATTGAAGAAGATACAACCCGCATTATTCATCTGCGAAAAGGCGAAGATGGAGGTGATTTTGTGGATCATACCCATGAAAATCTGGACATGGAGCAATTGCTCAGGGTGACAGTGAGGGGATGGTTTACCAATGAGGATGCTCCTGAAGGATTTACCTCCCAACCGGAAAATGGCCAGCATTCCAGTAATGAAACCTGGCAGCACCAGATGGCCCGGCTGCGGGGAGGCAGCACCCGGGGAGTTTTGGGAGATAATTGCAATGCCTGGTTGTACGAAGATCATGGAGCCGACCGGGAGTATCTTAATTGTATCCTAAAACACATTAACCCAAAGGGCTGGGTTGATATGTACAGGCAACCGAAATACTTATATCATCTGACCAAAGCCTATTACACTGATCAACCTACTGTTTTTATACATCCGCATTATTGGCGCAGAAAATATTTAGGTACAAAACAGGATATTGTGATTGATGCCAACCTGGAGGAAGTTGAATTATGGGTGAATGGTAGCAGTTACGGCAGCCAAAAAACTGATTCAATGCAGTTTAATAGCCTCACATTTGAAGATATTCCGGTCTCAGAAGGTATATTAAAAGCCGCAGGCAGCAAAAATGGTCAGACATTTGAACATGTGGTGCAAATGCCGGATAAACCAGCTCAAATCTCCCTGACAACCAATCAGCCGAAAATTTTAGCAGATCGGTCAGGCATTGCTATAGTTACCGCCAATATTTTGGACCAAAACGGAAATCCGGTATTTGATGCTAACAATACCCTGCAGTGGCAGGTGGAAGGACCGGGTAAACTGGTAGGGCCAAATACTTATGAGAGTGATATTAACAAGTTTGAAGCCTGGGAAGGTACAGGATATACTGTGGTGCCGGTAAGCAACATAGTTCGTTCAACCAATCAGCCAGGAAATATTTTGGTAACGGTGTCCGCTGAAGGATTGGAGCCGGCAAGTTTGACCATCAATACCTACAAGCCTGATTCCCAAGAGAAATGGTTTTCAGCGCCAGATTTAACAGAAGGAGGCAGAAAACAGGTAATCAGAGATCCATCCTACAGCTATGAAAGTTTTATACCTGAAGAGATGTTTGCCCTCAGGGGAAACAGGCAGATCGAGGGTCATAATTATGAGACCTACAGAGAAAATCTGGATCAGTTTATTGATGATACCAACCATGGTATGAATAGTGATTCTTACGGTTATGATATTTTACTGGATGTTATGGCTAAGAAACTGGTAAACCTGGCTGGTGAATTGATTGCGGATGATTATAATTTTATGCGTGATCAGTTTAATCAGTTTCGTGTACTTGAAAGGGCTATTGATGCATCGGAATTATCTCAGCCTGAGCAACAGGCACTAAAAGAAAAATACGCCCGGGAAATTATCCTGCAGGGGCTATCTTTAGAGGTGAATCGAATCGCCAGAGAGTTTTGATAGGTGATGTTTGGTGATTGTTTCTGAATAATATTTCTGCATTACTTCATCTTTTGTCCTGGCCGGAGGTTGATTTTCTTATAATCATAATTCAGACATACTAAACCTGTAATACTTCATGATCCAATTGTTTTTTCTGTGGGAAATGGGGGATCACTAATGATGTTTAACAGTTGAAAATAATATTTCTGCTTTTAGCTAAAGTTCAGGTAAGCTCATCATCTCGATGCCAGAAGAGAACTTTTTGTATTAAGGTAGGTAGTTGCTATAACCAGTTATGCTAAGGAATTATTCAGATGGTTATTGATGTTTTCTGCTTCATCTGGCTTTTATAAGGGAAAAACTATCGGATACTTCTTCTTTCCTCCTTTATGGAAACCAGTCTGCAAACAAAAACAAAGGTTTATGATTGTTCAAATATATCAGATACCTATGAGATCAGGCAGAAAATCAGCGTCCAAACAGGATTACTCTCCAAACACTTATAAAAGTCGCTTCAGATTAAGGTATAAACGAAAAAAACATTTTAGAAAATCCAAAGTTCTGCAAAAAGCACAAAAGGGATTGAATAGGTTTAGACAGGCAACTACCCTTACTATCGCTCTGACTGGTTTTCTGATGATGTTTTTTTATATTCCGGATGATGGCTATTCCCAGGATGATCAGGTTCCTGTCCAGGATCAATTACCTGTAGCAATAGAAGAGGACTCTTCTCCTGATCAAGCTACAGATGAAGCCATAACTACCCTGGAAAACATGTGGAACAGCTTCATTTTTAATTACCCCAAGTTTATAATTGCCCTGGGATGTTTATTGCTGGCCTGGCTTCTGACCCGTCTGGTAAAATTTATTTTAAGAAAAACACTCAGGAATGCTTCCAGTGCAGCTGGAATTATCACCCTTTCTGCTACCATCATTTGGCTGCTGGCTGTAGGGATAGCATTAAGTATTTTGGCCGGTGATTTGAAAGCCCTGGTAGGTTCTTTCGGTTTGATTGGTCTGGCCCTGTCCTGGGCTTTGCAAACTCCCATAGAAAGCTTTACCGGGTGGATTTTAAATGCTTTCCGGGGATATTATAAAGTGGGTGACCGGGTCAGGGTGGGTGAGGTGTTTGGAGATGTATACAAAATAGATTTCCTGTCGACAACTGTTTGGGAGATAGGATCTCCTTATCAACCTGGTTTTGTTAGTGCTGAACAATCTACCGGACGGTTGGTAACTTTTCCCAATAACGAAATTCTGACTGGTACTGTTATCAATCTCACCGGTGACTTTCCCTACGTGTGGGATGAATTGACCATGGTGGTAGCCAATGAGTCTGACTTATCCCTGGCCATCCAGGTAATTGAGCAAAAGGCCCAGCAAATTATTGGTAATTATATGGCACCTCCGGCCCGTGAATATGCCAGGATTATTAAAAAAGCCGGATTACCTGATGAGGTCAGTGAAAAGCCCCAGGTTTATCTGTCTGCCAGTGAATCATGGACGGACGTGACTGTTCGATACCTGGTGGATGCTCGGGAACGAAGAAAATGGAAGACCAGGTTACTGTTGAAATTAACCAGTGAAATCAATCAGGAGAAGTATCAGAATAAAATACTTCCTGTCTATCCCCGAAAACAAATTCAGTTTATCGATCCTACAGGCATACCGGTTGCACCGCCACAATCCTGATCTTTTTTTATTTAAATTCAATCCGGCTCTTCTTGATATTTATATTTTATGGTAGTTTTTTCAGAGTGGATATTATATGGTAGACACTTTCCCTGAATTTAGCCGCCTTTTCTGTTTTTTGGGAAAATCCAAATTAATATGAAAGAGCCTGATATCTTGATGTTTTTTTTGAATATCTGCAGGCTAATATAACAGATTGAATTTGTGCTGGTTAAACATTTAGCTGCAAATAAAGAAAATATATTATGAAGAAACATGAACTGACTTCGGTAAATTCAATCCATGAAGGTCAAATGAAAATATTTGAAGTGGGTGGGCACCGGATACTTTTGGCTAAAAAACAGGAAAAACTATATGCAGTCAGTGGTACTTGCCCTCATTATGGGGCTCCCCTGGAACAGGGTGTTTTATATCAGGACCGGTTGATGTGTCCCTGGCACCATGCCTGTTTTAACATAAAATCTGGTCAATTGCTGGAACCTCCGGCTTTGGATAATTTATATAAGTACGAACTGAGTATTGAAAATGAAAAAGTTTATGTTGACCTACCTACTCAGGATGTAGCTTCCGCCACACCTCACATCCATCAAAAAGATGCCATTGATAACCGAAAATTTGTCATCATCGGAGGAGGGGCTTCCGGATTTGCCGCGGCTCAAGCTCTGAGAGAAGAAGGCTTTACTGGCACCATTCAAATGATTACCCTTGAGCAGGATAAACCTTATGACCGGCCAGGCTTAAGCAAATCCTATATGCAGGACCCTTCCAGTCGCGACTATCTGCCTTTACGTCCTTCGTCATTTTATAGCGAATACCAAATAGATATTAAGTATGACAATGAAGTGACAGATCTGGATGTTCAAAATAAAAGCATCACTCTGAATCAAACGGATCAAGTTTCCTATGACAAACTGCTTATTGCTACCGGGGGAATTCCCCGCCAACTGGAAGTGGAAGGAAAAAGGTTGGAGAATATTTTTACCCTCAGAAGTTTTGAAAATGCCCAAAAGATTATTGATGCAGCCAGGCAGGCCACACATATTGCCATCATTGGTTCAAGTTTTATTGGTATGGAAGTAGCCTTTAGTCTGCTACAACACAACAAGAAGAAAGTTACCATTATTTCTCCTGATGCTGTTCCATTTGAAAAAACCCTGGGTCGAGAAGTTGGTGAAGTTTTTAAGAAAAAACATGAGGAGCAGGGGACCAATTTTATTTTAAATCAAAAGGTCAAAAAATTTGAAGGAGATCGAGCAGTGAAATCTGTCATATTGGAAAATCTGGATCAAGTAAAATCTGATTTAGTAGTAGTAGGTATCGGGGTAAGACCAGGTACTGATTTTGTAAAGGGATTGACTAAGATGCCTGATCAAAGCCTCAGGGTGGATGCGTATTTAGCCTGTACTGAAGATATTTATGCCTCTGGAGATATTGCCACCTATCCGGATTGGCGTTCTGGGGAATTGATCCGGATTGAGCACTGGCGTGTAGCGTTGCAACAGGGCAGGATAGCTGGTCAGAATATGGCTGGCAATAAAGAAAAGTATACCAGTACCCCTTTCTTCTGGACTCGCCAAGCTGGCCTGAGCCTGGGTTATGTAGGATACGCCAGTCAATGGGATGAACTGGTGATTGAGGGTGACCTTTCTCAGACAGACTTCCTGGCCTATTACATCAGCCAGAATAAATTAATGGCTGTGGCAGGAATGCAAAGGAGTAAGGAACTCGATGCGATCAATTTATTAATGTCTGATGATCAATTGCCTGACCTGGAAAAAATAAGAAAT
>JBPRGG010000104.1:0-71954 GCA_051418075.1 Candidatus Cyclobacteriaceae bacterium M3_2C_046
AACCAAAGCTTAGATGCTATACCAAAGAGATTGAGTACAAGCAAAGACAATCCTGGTTGAGATGCCGGGAGGTATTTTACAGGAAGTGGTGACGAGCCTACATTTTGTAGAAACCGTGCGAGTGTTCAGTATCCATGTTCAATGCCTACTGACAGATTGCCTTTGAGCTAGAGACATCAGCGGGGCATGGAGAAACAAGAGCCTAGGAGGTAGAAAAGCTGAAAAGACTTCATAAGCAACTGCGGAGAATGGGCTCTACCGGTAACTTTGAGAAGATCTCCGTTACAAGATGGAGAAACTCTGGTTGTAAGCTTGTCCATATGGCTCTGCCCAATAACTATTTTGATGAAGTCCTACTATTATTTAACATGGAGGAAGTTAAAACAGACATTTTGCATCAATACTACAATTTTGTATTGAATAAGGTTTAACATGAGCCGTGTACGATGGCCCGTACGCACGGTTCTGTGAGAGGGATAAAGATGGGATATTTTCCTATCTTTACCCGACTTGATTGTAACAAACAAAAATTTAATTAAATCAAGAAAAATTAGTATTATTTCGATTGTTTATTTAATTTTGTTGGTCGATATTATATTATGTTAAAAAACTAAACATTTATTTTATGAAAATAGCAGTAGTAGGAACTGGTTATGTAGGTCTTGTAACTGGTACTTGTCTGGCAGAAACAGGAAATAATGTAACCTGTATTGATATTGATGTAAACAAAATCAATAAATTGATAAATGGCCAGATTACGATCTATGAACCTGGCCTTGATGTACTGTTTGAGAGAAATCTGAAGCACGGAAGATTGGACTTTACTACAAATCTGAAAGAAGGTATTAAAGATGCTAAAGTGATCTTTTTAGCCTTGCCTACACCTCCGGGTGAAGATGGATCTGCTGATTTGAAGTATGTTCTGCAAGTAGCAAAAGATTTGGGACCTTTATTAAAGGAATATACAGTTGTAATTGATAAAAGCACCGTGCCTGTAGGTACGGCAGAAAAAGTGCGAACAGCTATAGCGGAAAATTGCACCGCTGAATTTGATGTTGTATCAAATCCTGAATTTCTGAGGGAAGGAGTGGCGGTTGAAGATTTCATGAAACCTGACCGGGTAGTAATTGGCACCTCTTCAGAAAAGGCCAAGGAAATCATGGAAACTTTGTATTCCCCCCTGGTTAGGCAAGGAAATCCTATATTATTTATGGATGAAAGATCAGCTGAACTTACCAAATATGCGGCCAACTCCTTTTTGGCCACCAAAATCACCTTTATGAATGAAATTGCCAATCTGTGTGAAAAATTGGATGCAGATGTAGATGCTGTCAGGATCGGTATTGGCACAGATTCCAGAATTGGAAAAAGATTTTTATTTGCCGGAATTGGCTATGGTGGTAGTTGTTTCCCCAAAGATGTGATGGCCCTGATCAAATCTTCCAATGAAGTAGATTATGATTTTAAAATCTTAAATGCTGTAGTAAATATAAATGAACAGCAAAAAACCAAATTGGTACCTAAAATTCTAAACTATTTCAATCAGGATCTTAAAGGTAAAACCATTGCTGTGTGGGGACTTGCATTTAAACCTTATACCGATGATATAAGAGAAGCGCCTTCTCTGGAAAATATCAAAGCCCTTTTAGCAGCAGGTGCAAAAATTAAAGCTTATGATCCGGAAGCCATGGAAAATGTAAGAAGGATCATGGGCGATCAGATTGAGTTATGTGCAGATGAATATGATACTTTGAAAGATGCAGATGCCTTATTGATTGTCACTGAATGGCCCGAATTCAGAACACCTTCCTGGGAAAAGATTGATAAAAATCTTAAAAATAAAGTTATATTTGATGGAAGAAATCTTTATGAAAGTTATCTGATGGAAAAGTTAGGATTTAGTTATATCAGTGTTGGCAGGAAAGAAATCAATACCATTTAGACTTTCAAATAAAAAATATATAATATGTCAAAAAAAAGGGTTTTAATCACAGGTGCGGCTGGCTTTTTAGGCTCTCATCTTTGTGATAGATTTATCGCGGAAGGTTACCATGTGATCGGCATGGATAACCTTTTAACTGGAAGTCTGGACAATATTGAACATTTATTTAAGCTGGAAAATTTTGAATTTCACCATTCTGACGTTTCCAAATACGTTCATGTCTCAGGGGTATTACATTACATCCTGCACTTTGCCTCCCCAGCCAGTCCTATTGACTATCTTAAAATGCCTATTCAAACCTTGAAAGTGGGTTCTCTTGGAACTCATAATTTGCTTGGTCTGGCAAAAGATAAGAAGGCCAGGATTTTAGTTGCGTCGACTTCAGAAGTATATGGTGATCCTTTGGTTCATCCTCAACCGGAAGAATATTGGGGCAACGTAAATACTGTCGGTCCCCGGGGTGTATATGATGAGGCTAAAAGATTCCAGGAGTCTATTACCATGGCTTATCATACTTATCATGGGTTAGATACCCGCATTATCAGAATATTTAATACATATGGCCCAAGAATGAGACTCAATGATGGCAGGGTATTGCCCGCTTTTATTGGACAGGCATTAACCGGAGAAGACCTGACGATTTTTGGAGATGGGTCACAAACCCGGTCTTTTTGCTATGTGGATGATCTGGTTGAAGGTATTTACCGCTTGTTGATGAGTGATTATCATTTGCCCGTCAACATTGGTAATCCTGATGAAATTACTATTAAGGAATTTGCTGAAGAAATTATCAGACTTACCAATACTGATCAAAAGGTAATTTACAAAGAATTGCCCAAGGATGATCCAAAGCAAAGAAAGCCAGATATTACCAAAGCCAGGGATATATTAGGTTGGGAACCAAAATATTCCAGGGCCGAAGGGCTGAAGCCCACTTTAGAATATTTTAAACAAAAAGTTAAAGCAAGACTTTAATGGGAAAAAGTAATAAAAAAATATTGATCACCGGTGGAGCGGGTTTTATTGGTTCTCATGTTATAAGACTTTTTGTAAATAAATATCCAGATTATGAAATTTATAATCTGGATAAACTTACTTATGCAGGTAATCTGGAGAATCTAAAAGATGTGGAGGGGAAACCTAACTATCATTTCATAAAAGGAGATATTGTCGATAAAGATTTTGTCGCCTCCTTATTTATTGAAAATCAATTCGATGCTATTTTGCATCTTGCTGCAGAATCTCATGTTGACCGCTCCATTAAAAACCCAACTGAGTTTATTTATACTAACATTATTGGCACAGTAAACTTGCTACACGCTGCCAAGGAGATTTGGAAAGAAAAGCTGAATGATAAATTATTTTATCATATTTCAACAGATGAAGTGTATGGTTCACTGGACCAGGGGGGGTATTTTTTGGAAACTACACCTTATGATCCTCAGTCACCTTATTCAGCTTCAAAAGCAAGTTCTGACCATTTTGTAAGGGCATATCAGAACACTTATAATATACCGATTATTGTTTCAAATTGTTCCAATAATTATGGCCCGAACCAGTTTCCGGAAAAACTGATCCCCCTATTCATTAATAATATTAAGAATAATAAACCATTGCCAGTGTATGGACAAGGTCTGAACGTGAGAGACTGGTTATATGTGGAAGACCATGCTATAGCCATTGATCTGATTTTTCATCAAGGTACAACCGGCGAAACCTATAACATTGGCGGATTTAATGAATGGAAAAATATTGATTTGATCCATTTACTATGTCAGATTATGGATCAAAAACTGGAACGTCCTGAAGGCACCTCTGCTAAATTGATCACCTATGTTACTGACAGAGCCGGTCATGACCTTCGATATGCCATTGATGCCTCCAAAATGATGCACCAGTTAGACTGGAAACCTGCAGTAACCTTTGAGGAAGGTTTAGCCAAAACTGTAGATTGGTATCTCCTTCACCAGGAATGGTTGGAAAATGTAACTTCAGGAAATTATAAAAAATACTATCAGGAACAATACGGATAAATATTTTAGCAAATGAAAGGTATCATTTTAGCTGGTGGATCCGGAACCAGACTACATCCTCTTACATTAGCAGTAAGTAAGCAGTTAATGCCGGTTTATGATAAACCGATGATCTATTATCCCTTATCCATTTTGATGATGGCTAACATCAGGGAAATTCTGATTATTTCTACACCCCATGATTTACCCATGTTTGAAAAGTTATTGGGTAGTGGAGAATCTTTAGGTTGTAAATTTTCTTATGCAGTTCAGGAAAAACCGGAAGGTTTGGCCCAGGCCTTTGTGATTGGGAAAGATTTTATCGGAACAGATAAAGTAGCATTAATTCTAGGTGATAATATTTTCTATGGATCTGGTTTAATGAATTTGTTACAAAGTAATAATGATCCTGAAGGCGGAGTGATATTTGCTTACCATGTAATTGATCCTCACCGATATGGTATTGTGGAATTCGATCAGGACCAAAAAGTATTGTCGATAGAAGAAAAGCCTGATCATCCCAAATCAAATTATGCAGTACCTGGTTTGTATTTCTATGATAATGAAGTGGTTTCTATTGCAGAAAACCTTAAACCCAGTAAAAGAGGGGAATTTGAAATTACAGATGTTAATAAGGTATACCTGTCCCAGGCCAAATTAAAAGTAGGAGTATTAAGCAGAGGAACCGCCTGGCTGGATACAGGCACTTTTAAATCCCTGATGCAAGCCGGAGAATTTGTACAGGTCATTGAAGATAGACAAGGTTTGAAGGTGGGCTGTATAGAAGAGGTGGCCTATCGCATGAAGTTTATTGATGAACAACAATTGACTCATTTAGCCAAACCCTTGCTAAAGAGTGGCTATGGAGATTACCTGATGAACCTTATCAGTTAATTCCTTTTATTCTTCTGTATATAAAAGGTAAATAAGGGTTTCTCCCACTGCCTGTAAAGGCTTTTTATCAATCAGGGAAATGTTATCTTGATGCGTGTGGTGGTAGGAAGGAAAGAAGAAATCACTTTCAGGGTCATATTGGATTATGCTGGCCATAGGTATTTTAGCATCTTTATTTACAAATATATGATCATCGGTTATTCCTACAGTATTCTTATTAATAAATATATCATCATGGCCTAGTTTCTTGGCAACCCTCCATATTTTGTTGGTTAATTTCCTGGCAAATTGCATGGATCCCCCTTCTTTGTAGAACAATGCATCCCGTGCCCCCACCATATCCACCAGAATACCATATTCTGCTTTATAATTATTTAAATGTTTGTGGACTGACCAGTGTTGAGAGCCCAGGCACCACCATATTTTTCCTGCATTTTTCAAAGTTTTTTTTATTTTATAACCTTCTGGCTCCCCATAATCTTCTCCATCGAATAATATCAAATCTACGCCTGTGTTAAAATGCGGGAATTCACCCATGATGCGGGCCACTTCTAATAATACAGCTGTGCCACTGGCTCCATCGTTAGCTCCCGGAATAGGTTGATTTTTATCTAATGAATCTTTGTCTGCAAAAGGTCTGCTATCCCAATGGGTGGCTAAAAGTATGCGCTGCTCCCTTTCCGGAAAATATGAAGCTATGATATTTCTCAAATGCAAGACTTCACCGGCATAATTATTTGCTTCGAACTCCTGTACTGTAACATCAGCCCCATAATCAGCCAATTTTCTAACTAAAAAATCGGCACAATTTTGATGTGAGGAAAGATTAGGTACCCTGGGGCCAAAAGAAAGTTGCTTTTCAATAAAAGAATAAGCAGAATCACTATTAAAGGAAGGAATTACAGGAACTCCATGATCATTTTGATTGGATATCCTGTTCATGTTTAAGCGACTACAGGATACCATGCTCAGGTATAAGAAAAAAGAAATATATATAATAGTGTCCCAATTATTCTTCATAAGCCCAGTCAATGCCGGATTTCATATCTTTTAGAACAATTCCCTGACCTTTTAGCCTGGCTCTGATTTCATCTACTTTCTCATAATCTTTGTTAAGTTTGGCTTCTTTATATAGGTCAAGTAAAATGTGGATAATAGCATAAGCATCAGTTGGTTTTTCTTCCCGTAATCCCAGAATGTCTTCAATAAAAACCTGATAGGTATTTTTCAACTTTTTAAATACCTCTATTCCTATAGCGCTGAATTTTATATTACCAGTATGCAGGGTGTTGATTTTTTTTAATAAATTAAATAATTGTCCAATGGCCTGAGCTGTATTGAAATCATCATTCATGGCCCGGTAACAGTTATTGATGATTTGATCGATCTGTGTAATTACTTTTTCATTAAGTTCCCCGCCATCATCTACATATTGAAGGTCCTTTACTATCCTTAAGCCATTGATCAGTTTTTTATAACCTTTGGCTGCAGCTTGCAGGGCTTCGTTACTGATATCCAAAGTGCTGGAATAATGGGATTGAAGCATAAAGAAACGCACTGTCATAGGTGAATAGGACTGGACCAACAATGGGTGGTCTCCTGTAAAAAGCTGATGAGGTAAAAAAGAATTTCCCAGCGATTTACTCATCTTTTGTCCATTTACAGTTAACATATTGGTGTGAATCCAATACTTTACCGGCTGTTTATCATGAGCCCCTTTAGACTGGGCGATTTCACATTCATGATGTGGGAATTTAAGGTCCATTCCACCTCCATGGATATCGAAAGAATCACCTAAATATTTGGAACTCATTACAGAGCATTCTAAATGCCAGCCAGGAAAACCTTCACTCCAGGGAGCATTCCATCTCATAATATGGCCTTTTACTGCTTTTTTCCACAAGGCAAAATCAACCGGATGTCTTTTCTCATCCTGCCCTTCCAGTTCTCTTGAACCTGCCATTAATTCTTCTAAGACCCTGCCTGATAACTCACCATATTTATATTTCTGGTTATATTTTGACACATCAAAATAAACAGATCCATTAACTTCATAAGCCAGGTCTTTAATGATAAGGTCCTGGATCATGTTGATTTGTTCCAGGATATGTCCGGTTGCAGTAGGCTCTATATCAGGGGAAAGAATATTGAATTGATCCATCACTTTATGAAAATCATTGGTATATCGCTGCACAATTTGCATAGGTTCAATATTTTCTAACCTGGCTTTTCTACCAATCTTGTCTTCACCATCATCTGCATCATCCGTAAGATGACCTACATCAGTGATATTTCTCACATATCGCACCGTATAACCCTGATGTAAAAGATAGCGGTAAATGACATCAAAGCTGAAAAAGGTGCGGACATTACCCAGATGTACATCACTGTAAACTGTAGGTCCACAAACATACATACCAACAAATGGAGGATTAATGGGTTCAAAAATCTCTTTTTCTCGGCTTAATGTATTATAAACTTTTAGTTCTTTTAACATAAAAAAAATCTTGATTTTTATCAGATGGCAAATTTACGTAATTCAAATTAAGTTTTTAAAATAAATATGGACAGACAATTGTTTCCTGACAAGGCGGTATAATTCAATATGTTGAACTTTTTAAACCACAATAACCTTATAATAGTGTATTAATTTATTTCATTTGGTTTAGTTTATAAATTGATATAAATTTGCAACTAGAAAATCAAGTTTTTAAGAAGGAGGGGACCTTTAGTCCCCTCTTTTATATTCAAAACTCATTGAAAAAAGAAGAGAAAAGCATAAAAGAGTTGGTGGATTCCATATTGGAAAGTGATGAATTATTCCTGGTAGATGTAAGTGTATCGGGTGTAAAGGGGGCTTCTAAAGTAAAGGTTTTGATCGATGGCGATAAAGGATTTGATATTGATGCATGTGCACAAGTAAGCCGTTCATTGTCTGAGGCTTTGGAAAACAAAAATTTAATGGAAGGTAAATACATTCTGGAAGTTTCATCACCAGGAGTAGATTTTCCACTTAAATTCAGAAGACAATATATCAAAAATAAGGGAAGAAAGCTTAGAATAACATTACAAAATAATAAAGAAGTGCAAGGTAAGTTGATAGATGTAAAGGAGGAGAGTTTGTTGATAGCAGCTGAGAAAAAAGAAAAGAAGAAAGCTGTCTTGAATGAGATGGATATTCCATTTGAAAACATTAAAGAATCAAAAGTTATAATTTTGTTTAAATAAAAAGATGGATAACGGGACACTAATTGAATCATTTGCAGAATTTGCTAGAAGTAAGGATGTGGATCGTCCGACCATGATCAGAATATTAGAAGACGTTTTCCGAACCATGATCAGAAAAAAATTCGGGACTGACGATAATTTCGATATAATTATTAATGCTGACAAGGGTGATCTGGAAATCTGGCGATTCAGGGAAATTGTAGATGATAATTCAGAAGATATTTGGGATCATGATAAGATAAGTTTGTCTGAAGCCCGAAAAATAGAGCCTGATTTTGAAATTGGTGAAGAAGTGGCTGAAGATGTAAGTCTGGATGAATTTGGGAGACGGGCCGTGATGACCGCCCGGCAGACTCTTATACAAAAAATTAAAGACCTTGAAAAAGATATCCTATTTAATAAATACAAAGATTTAGTAGGGGAGATCATTATTGGCGAGGTTTACCAGATCTTAAACCGGGAAATGTTATTATTGGACAGTGAAGGGAATGAATTGATCTTACCTAAAGATGAACAGATCCATAAAGACAGATTTCGTAAAGGTGATTCTGTAAGAGCCATAGTACATAGGGTGGAGATGGTAAATGGCAATCCAAGAATTATCTTGTCCAGGACTTCACCTACTTTTCTGGAAAGACTTTTTGAAAGTGAAGTACCGGAAGTTTTTGATGGGTTAATTTCGATTAAGAAAGTAGTACGCGAACCAGGCGAGCGGGCTAAAGTGGCAGTAGAATCATTTGATGACAGAATTGATCCAGTCGGTGCATGTGTGGGAATGAAAGGTTCCAGGATACACAGTATTGTGCGGGAATTACAGAATGAAAATATTGATGTGATTAATTTTACTGAAAATCTGGAGTTATATATATCCAGGGCGCTGAGCCCAGCCAAAATCAGCAATATTAAGGTAGATGAAAAAAAAGGCAGAGTTTCTGTTTATCTGAAACCCGATCAGGTATCTCTGGCCATAGGAAAGGGCGGGCATAATATCAAATTGGCCAGTCATTTGGTAGCTTACGAAATTGATGTATTTCGTGATTTGGAAGAGTTTGAAGAAGAAGATGTGGACCTGGAAGAATTTTCTGATGAAATAGACGATTGGATTATTGATGAACTGAAAAGAGTGGGCCTGGATACTGCCAAGAGTGTTTTGGCTTTGTCAAAAGAAGATCTTGTAAGAAGATCAGATCTGGAAGAAGAAACCATTGAGGAGGTTATGAGGATTTTAAACCAGGAATTCGAATAAACCATAGAAGGAATAATTAAGAAAAAAGGAATTTTACTGTATGGCAGAAGAAAAAATGATGAGATTGAGCCAGGTGGCCAGAAAGCTTAATGTGGGAACTTCCACTATCACTGAGCATCTGGCTAACAAAGGCTTTAAAATTGAAAACAAACCTAATACAAAAATTACTTTGGAGCAATTTGGCATGCTTTCCAAAGAGTTTGCTTCTTCTGCTATGGATAAAGAAGAAGCGCTGGGATTAACCATAGGTAAAAAACATTCTGAAAACTTCATCATTGATGCAGATAAAACGGACGATGTAGAGAAAAGGCGGGAAGAAGAAGAAGAGATTTTCATAAAGAGCATCTCCATGAAAAAAGAAGCCGCTGCCAGGGAAAAGGCCCAGCAACAGGCTAAAGAAGAAAAAGAGGAAAAAGCACGTAAAGAGACGGCTGAAAAGGAAGCTAAAGCCGAAGAAGAAACTAGCCAAACACATAAATTAAAAGGAATTAAAGTGGTTGGTAAAATTGACCTGCAGGATAAAAAACCTAAAAAAGCGGCTGAAACAGAAGAAAAAACTGAATCGAAGCCGGTTGAACCTGAGGTTAAGGAAAAAGAACAACCCGTACAAAATGAACCAGTAGTTGACTCCAAAAAGGAACCGGAAAAGGAACCAGAAAAAGAACCGGAAAAACCTGTTGTTGATAAAAAAGAACAGCCGGAAGAAGTAAAAAGAAAGGAGATAAAAAAGACCGAAGAGGAAGAAGCTAAACCGGTAGAAGAAAGAGCGCCAACTAAGGAAAAAGAAGTTCAACCGGTACCACCACAGGAAGAAAAACCTGAAATTCCCGAGAAAGTTAAGGAGGAAAAAGAGGAGGAAAAACCTGTTGAAGAAGAAGCAACTATAAAGGAGCAACCAGTTCAGGAAAAAGAAACAGAAACGGTTGAAGAAGATCGTAAGGACCTGATCGAAGCTAAAGCTGATCAATTAAAAGGTTTAACCGTATTGGGAAAAATTGAACTTCCCCAGGATAAGCCTAAAAAATCACCCAAGCCGGTAGCATCTTCTGACGATCAAAAAGAGAAGAAGAAAAAGAAAAGGCCGAGAAAGCGCATACCCAAAGCAAAAACAGAAGAAGAATCCACCCAGGATCGCTCTGCCAAGAAGAAAGATCAGCAAAAAGGTCGTTCCAAGAAAAAACAAAAGTATCAAAAAGAAGAATTGTCCGACAAGGAAATACAAGAGCAGATCAAGGCTACCATGGCTAAATTAAGTGGTGGTAAAAAGTCAAGTGGTGGCGGAAGCCGATCTAAATATAAAAGAGAAAAACGATCTCATATGGCTGAGCAGATGGAAGAACGATTGCAGCAAGAGCAGGAGTCATCTAAAAGCATCCAGGTTCGGGAATTCATTTCTGCCAACGACCTGGCCTCTTTAATGGAGGTAAGTGTTAATGAAGTAATTGCAACCTGCATGAGTTTAGGCCTGTTTGTGTCCATTAACCAGCGACTGGATGCAGAAACCATCACAGTGATTGCTGACGAGTTTGGATATAAAGCTGATTTTACCTCTTCTGAAGAAGATCTGAGCATTGAGGAGGAAGAAGATAGAGAGGAGGATCTGACTGAACGAGCGCCTATTGTTACTATTATGGGTCATGTGGACCATGGAAAAACATCATTACTTGACTATATCAGACATGCCAAAGTAGCCGCTGGTGAAGCTGGTGGTATTACCCAGCATATCGGAGCATATGATGTAACCACCGAAAGTGGCAAACGCGTCGTATTTCTGGATACGCCTGGTCACGAAGCTTTTACCGCCATGAGAGCCAGAGGTGCCAGCATCACTGATGTAGTGGTAATTGTAGTGGCTGCAGACGATAATGTAATGCCACAAACTAAAGAGGCCATAAACCATGCCCAGGTAGCCGGCGTGCCTATAGTAATTGCTATTAACAAGATAGATAAGCCACAGGCTAATCCCGAAAAGATCAGGGAAGAATTGGCCAATATAAATATCCTGGTCGAAGATTGGGGTGGGAAATACCAATGTCAGGAAATTTCGGCCAAATCAGGTATAGGGATCAACGAACTATTGGAAAAGGTCTTACTGGAAGCTGAATTGCTGGAGTTGAAAGGTAATTCTAATAAAAAAGCAGTTGGAACTGTTATTGAAGCATCACTGGATAAAGGAAGAGGATACCTGGCTACCATTTTGATACAGTCAGGGAATTTAAGTGTAGGGGATGTAATGCTGGCCGGATCCAATTATGGTAAAGTAAAGGCCATGTTTGATCATCGGGGTAAAAAGATTGATGAGGCTGGACCATCCACACCGGTTCTGGTTTTAGGGCTTGATGGAGCACCTCCTGCTGGCGATAAATTAAATGTATTGGAATCTGAAAGAGATGCTCGTGAAATTGCCAATAAAAGATCTCAATTACAACGTGAACAGAATATCAGGACCAAGAAACATATTACACTGGACGAAATTGGACGTCGTTTGGCCATCGGCTCATTTAAGGAATTAAATGTTATTGTAAAAGGTGATGTGGACGGTTCTGTGGAGGCCTTATCGGATTCTCTTTTGAAACTATCCACCAAGGAAGTTCAGGTAAATATCATACATAAAGCAGTGGGCCAGATCTCTGAATCTGATGTGTTACTGGCTTCAGCTTCAGATGCAGTTATTATTGGTTTCCAGGTACGGCCATCCGGCGGTGCCCGTAAACTGGCCGAACAGGAAGAGATTGAGATCAGGTTATACTCTGTAATTTATGATGCCATCAATGACGTAAGAGATGCTATGGAAGGTTTATTGGCACCAACTGTTGAAGAAGTGATTACAGGAAATATTGAAGTTCGGGATGTATTTAAAATATCAAAAGTAGGAACAGTGGCCGGATGTATGGTTACAGATGGTATGGTCAGGAGATCTAATCGTATCCGATTGATCAGGGATGGAATTGTGATTTACACTGGTGAAGTGAATCAACTGAAGCGTTTTAAAGATGATGTTACAGAAGTGAAAAGCGGATATGAATGCGGATTAAGCATTAAAAACTTCAATGACCTGAAAGTTGGTGATGTAATCGAAGGATTTGAAGAAAAAGAAGTAAAAAGGAAATTATAACTTTTGTTAAACTAAGATTTTAATATTTTAAGCTGGTTTAACAAGCCGGCTTTTTTATGTTTTGGGTTCTGCTAATACAAATTCCGCTTTTTATTGTAAGTGCTCTCATCATAATTGGACTTTATAAACCCCATTGGGTATTGTGGTGGTTAGGTTTTAAAAACCGTTTGACTGTGCTGAAGTATTATGGATTAGTCTGGTTGATACTTTTTACTATAAATCTACTCTTTTAGCCTGAATTACTAATTTATTTTTTGCCTGATCCGTGGTAAAAATCAGGTATTTCAATCCTCCCTCTTTCAATTTAAATTTTTGTACTAATTGGGGTACTGATAAGGGGAAATTTCTGCTAATAATGTTGAATCTCTTCTTATCAGCCAAATCCTTAATCCTTTTTTTAGTAAACTGATCAGCTTTTAAGACCTGCAGGATCTTACCGGGAAAGGCTGAGTTTAAATGTTCGGAAGTGTATAAATGACTGTTATCGGAAAGTTTATACAACTTGTATTGATGCCCCAGCGTCTTAAATGCCCCGGATTTTAAGATGGAAACATTAGGTTCATACAGATAAGTCATCACCTGGTGATATGCTACATGCTCCATATTTTCCTCCTGTGAATAGGTAAAACTAAGTTCCTGTCTAGAATCATCAGGTAAAATATTAACAGCCGATATTAAAGGCTCACCTGTATTTTTTCTAAGCAGGTAAATAACTTCTTTGCAATCATTATTCACAGATAAAACCCATACCTTTTCTACCTGGCCCAGAGCTTTGATGGTTCCTTTAATATCTAACCAGGGCGATGTTTTCAGCAATATTTCAGTTGCCTTTGCCTTCAATGTATCCAGCAGATCGATTATATTGGGTGAGCTATCTTCCAGCTTAAACACTTTCCGTCCATTTGCTTTTCTGGATGGATCCAGGTAAATAAGGTCTACCTGCAAATCATTTTTCAAAAAGCTTTCGGCCGATTGGTGGTGAATCCTGATATTATCCTGTTTTAGTATCCGGAAATTATGAGAGGCTAATGCACACAGGTGCTGATCCACCTCTACAAATTCCACATTTTTAAATTTTTTAGCTAAATAAAAGACATCTACACCGGTACCTCCGGATAAATCTATCAGTTTATTGCCAGCGAATAAGTTTGCTTTGAATTTGGCTGTGGTTTGGGATGAACTTTGTTCTAATCTGGATGCAGGAGGGAATATTACATCTTCATGGTTATACCATTCAGGTATTTTCTGTTTGGCTTTCTGCCGGGCTTTTATTTGTTCGGCTATTTCCTTCACAGGTAAGTCAGGAAATAAATGTCCCTGAAGGGATAACTTAAAAGGATCATGATTTTCATGATCCTTTATAAATTTTTTTATTTCAGGTTTTAAAAGCTGATTTATCAAAGACCTGGTTGTTAGGCAGATACCAACCCTGATTGTTTAAGATACTCTGCAATTTGAACGGCATTGGTAGCAGCCCCTTTGCGTAAATTATCGGCTACAATCCACATATTCAAGGTGTTTTCTCTGGATTCATCTCTCCGGATACGCCCAACGAATACCTCATCTTTATTATGTGAGGTCAAAGGCATAGGATAAACCAGGTTTTTCAAGTCATCCTGAACCACTACCCCTTTGGTTTGGGATAACAGATCCCGGATTTCCTGTAAGTCAAAATCATTATCAAATTCTATATTAACGGATTCTGAATGCCCGCCAATGACCGGTACCCTAACCGTAGTAGCCGTGACCTTTATCGCATCATCCCCCATGATTTTTTTTGTTTCATTCACCATTTTCATTTCTTCCTTGGTGTATCCGTTTTCCAAAAAAACATCAATATGAGGCAACACATTCAAATCAATCTGATAAGCATAAGCCTTTTCTCCTTGTCTGCCGGCTCTTTCGTTCATCAATTGATCCACTGCTTTCTTCCCGCTCCCGGTTACCGATTGATAGGTAGAAACTACCACCCTTCTGATCTTATATTTTTGATGTAAAGGGGCTAAAACCAGCACCATCTGAATGGTAGAACAGTTTGGATTGGCAATGATTTTGTCTGCCTTAGTCAACTCCGCCGCATTCACTTCCGGAACTACCAATTTATGGTCGGGGCTCATGCGCCAGGCTGAGGAATTGTCTACTACCACAGTACCTACCGCTTCAAATCGAGGAGCCCATTCCAGGGAAGTACTTCCTCCGGCTGAAAATATTGCTATATCCGGACGTTGATTGATTGCTTCCTCCAAACCAATTACTGTATATACTTTATCCTGAAATGTGATCTGTTTTCCGGCCGACCTTTCAGAGGCAACCAGTAATAACTCATCAAAAGAAAAATTTCTTTCATTGATCACTTTTAACATTTCACTGCCAACTAAACCTGTGGCACCAACAACTGCTAATTTCATAATCAAAAACGTTTATAATATTTTTTGAGCGGCAAAGATAAAAATAAATTATATATATAAAGAAATATGCAAAAAATTAAAACCTGTAAATGTGATTTTTCAATAATAGTAATTTCAATAAAAGCTTATTTTCTGGAATTTTCTTTTTTAAAAGCTGTAATAGTCATTCCTGTGACATCCTTAAATTGTTTGGATAAATGAGCCAGGCTGCTATAACCCAACATCCAGGCAATATCTTCGCTGGATCGATCTTCATATTTTAGCATTTCCTTGGCTTTTGCGATTTTTTGTTGAATAAAATATTTTTCAATGGTAATGCCCATATGCTGGGAGAATAAGCGGCTTAAATAGCCATAATTCACTCCGGTTTTGCGGGACAGGTATTCAGAATTATTTACCGTTAACCTGTTTCCCTCTGGATTGTTTAATAGATTAATTATTTCCAGTTTAATTTGCTCAATTAATTTCTGATCCCGGTCCTCTAATAGTTCAAACCCTGCTTCATTTAAAACCTGTTCAATCCGGCCCATTGACAGGGATGCTTCATTATAGACAATATCCGCCTGCCCTAAAGTAACTGCTTTTACTTTTACCCCGATCTTTTCCAGATCTTCTTTGACCACCCTTATACAGCGGGGGCAGACCATATTTTTTATATTAAGCATTTTTTCCTTTTTCATAGTTTCACTGGGTGATTTATTACTTAAAACTATAAATATTATTTTATTAGTTTTGAATATCATTCAATTAAAAAACTTAAGATGAACTATCAGGTTAGAGTGGCGCAAATTTCCGACCATAAAGCCATTGTGGCTTTTCAAATTAAAATGGCCTGGGAAACTGAAAATCTTGAATTGGATCCCGGGGTAGTTTTTAAAGGGGTAAAAGCTGTGTTTGATGATCCTGCCAAGGGGGTTTATATGATCGCCTCTCAGTCAAATGAGGTTGTAGGCGTAATGCTTCTAACTCCTGAATGGAGTGACTGGCGAAATGGACAGGTGCTATGGATTCAGTCTCTTTATGTGCTGCCTGAACATAGAAATCAAGGAATATTTAAACTCTTTTATCAAAACCTGCAAGATAAGGTTCAAAATGATCCGAAATTGAGAGGTATCAGACTATATGTGGATAAAACCAATCAACTGGCCCAGGAAGTTTACCAGAAAGTGGGTATGGATGGAAATCATTACCAGCTTTTTGAATGGATGAAATAGCCACCATCCCTGCCTGATCTGATCCTTCTTTTCTTAAAAAAATTAGTTAACCAAAAAATTGTCAGTTGCTTTTTTATTGCACTGCAATTTTTTTTTTAAAAATGCAAATGCAATTAAACCTTGCCAGACCAGTTGCATCTAACCATCAAATTTTAAAACAAAAAAATGCTTACTACTATGAAAAAATTAAATGCTTATTTACTGGTTGCGCTATTAGGTCTTGCTGTTTTTGCTTGTGATAAAGAGGACGAACAAATAACTGATCCGGTAGAAACTGACCTGGCTGCTACAGAGGCTGAAATAGCAGTGCTTTTTGAAGAAATTGATGAGGTTACTTATGAGATGATGGACTATTCCGGTGATTTGATCATAGAGGCTGAAAATGGCAGAATCAACCATTCAGATGAAAAAATTACCAGCTGTGCTTCCAGGACCATTGATACTTTGGCTGATGAATCTATACAGGTTACCTGGACTTTTGACGGATCATGTACTGGTAAAGATGGAAAGGTAAGAAGCGGTATGATTGTCACAAATTTTACCGGTAGAAGGTTTATGCCTGGTTCCGTAATTACCACTTCCCTTCAGGATTATACAGTGAATGAAATCCAACTGGAGGGTACCAGAATTGTGGAGAATATATCTGCCAGTTTATTGGTGTCACCTGCGCATAAGATTACTCTGAATGATGGTAAAATCACCTGGCCTGATGGCAGACAAGCTACCCGTACTGCTGAAAGATTCCGGACCTGGATCAGAAGTGGCAGTCCATTAAATGATCAGGTACAGATTGAAGGACAAATGGCAGGTGTGAATAAAAATGGTCAGGCTTACCAGATTACCATCACGGAACCCCTGATTTTTCTAAGAGCCTGCCGAGTGGCTCCAAAGAGGGTGTTTATGCCTTCTTCCGGACAAAAATTAATTCAAAGAAACGGATATCCTGATATTTTAGTGGACTATGGCCAAGGCGAATGTGACAAAACATTTACCGTAACCATGGATGGAAAAGTTAAAACGGTGAATTAAGATCAAATAAGTTTCAAAGTTTTAAAGATGCCTGGCTGTAGTCAGGCATCCTGCTTTCATTTTAAAATTTTGGGATTGACCTTCTTTTCTTTTTCATTCCAAAGATAAAAGCCCGAACCACTTTTACGACCTAAAGATTTTGCTTCTACCATATTGACCAATAAAGGGCAGGGAGCATATTTAGGATTGCGAAACCCATCATACAGCACTTTTAAAATAGCCAGGCAGACATCCAGGCCAATAAAATCAGCTAATTCCAAAGGCCCCATAGGGTGCGCCATACCTAGCTTCATGATCTGATCAATTTCTTCCACTCCTGCCACCCCTTCATACAGGGAAAAAATGGCTTCATTGATCATTGGCATCAGGATGCGGTTTGAAATGAAGCCCGGATAGTCATTGACCACCACCGGTATTTTACCTAATTTTTCTGCAAGCGACACTATCAGATCTGTGCTGGTCTGGCTGGTATGGAACCCTCTGATGATTTCTACCAGTTTCATTACCGGTACAGGGTTCATAAAATGCATGCCAATTACCCTTTCCGGATTCATGGTGTGGGAGGCCAGTTGAGTGATAGAGATTGATGAGGTATTAGTGGCCAGAATACAATTTTTATGACAGCTTTCCCCCAACTGTTTGAACAGCCTGGTTTTAACTTCCAGGTTTTCAGAGGCAGCTTCTATAACCAGGTCAGTCTCTGTCAGGTTAACCTCACTGAATTTAGCATGGGTTGTAATATTTTGTTGCGCATTTTGAAGATCTGTTTCACTAATGAGCTCCTTTTTAACCTGCCGGCTCAGGTTTTTCTGAATGGTGCTCATGCCCTTGTCCAGCGCAGCCTGATCCACATCAATCAGGTCTACTTGATGTTGGTGAAGAGCAAAAACATGGGCAATACCATTTCCCATAGTTCCGGCTCCGATTACAGCAACTTTTTTTATCATATTTCAATCCCGTTATAGCAATATAATCTATAATTTTAGGTTTTTGTTGCAATAAATTCATATTATGGAGATCGGCAGATTTAATAAATTAGTAATAACCAGGGAAACACCTCAGGGCTTATATCTGAATGATAACCAGGAAGAAGTGCTTTTGCCCAATAAATATATTCCGGAAAATTATACTATAGGCCAGGAGATAGAGGTTTTTGTATATAAAGATTCAGAAGATCGGCTGATAGCTACCACCCTTCATCCTAAAGCCCAACTAGACCAGTTTGCTTTTCTGGAAGTAGTTGATGTAAATCAGCACGGCGCTTTTTTAGACTGGGGGCTGGAAAAAGACCTTTTTGTACCCTACAAGGAACAGAAACAAAGAATGGATATTGGAAAGAAATACCTGGTCAGACTTTGTCTGGATCACAGAACCAGCAGAATGATTGGTGTGAACAGGATTGAACCTTTCCTAAAAAAACCTCAGGGAGAGTTAGAAGTAGGACAGCCAGTAGAGGTAATGGTGTTTGATGAATCTCCTTTAGGTTTTAAAATAATGATCGATCAGCAATTTGAGGGGCTGCTTTATCATAATGAAATTTTTGAACCTTTGGCAATAGGAGATGTAAAAACCGGGTTTATCAAAAATATCAGGGAAGACCTTAAAATAGATGTAAGCCTGCAGAAGCCCGGGTTTGAATCAGTGGCTGATTTTAAAGCCATTCTAATAGAAAAATTAAAACAAAATGATGGCTTTTTACCATACCATGATAAAAGCTCAGCGGAATTGATAAAACAAAAGCTGAACATGAGTAAAAAAAGCTTTAAAAAAGCAGTCGGCGGTTTATATAAAGAGGAAAAAATCGTTTTGGAGCCCGGAGGTATTCGTTTAAACCAGTAATCCCTGGGTCTGACGATTTACCAGGTAAGCATAATAGCCCTCATTATGCACCAATTCCCGGTGATTCCCTGCTTCAGCGATTATTCCATTTTTGATGACGATAATGCGATCAGCGTTCACTATTGTAGACAATCGATGAGCAATGATAAATGATGTCCTGTTGACCATAAGCCTTTCCAGGGCTTCTTGTACTTTGGCTTCTAATTCAGCGTCCAGGGCGGAAGTGGCTTCATCCAGGATCAAGATAGGAGGATCTTTAAGCAAAGCCCGGGCAATAGCTATTCGCTGACGTTCTCCTACAGATAACCGACTGCCTCTTTCCCCGGCTATTGTTTCATAGCCTTTTTCTAACGAACTAATAAATTCATGGGCATTGGCTGAAGCAGCTGCAGATTCAATTTCAGCAAAAGAAGCGCCCGGTCTGCCATAGGCAATATTGGATCGGATGGATTCATTAAACAGCAGGGCATCCTGAAGCACTACGCCTATATTATTTCTGATAGATTTTTGTTTTATTTTTTTGATGTCCTGATTATCGATAAATATTTGTCCTATTTGAGGGTCATAAAATCTTTGCAATAATGCCATGATAGTAGATTTTCCTGAGCCACTTGGGCCTACAATGGCAATATTCTCTCCCGGTTGAATATGCAGGTTTATGCCATTTAATATTCTTTTTTTTCCGCTTTGATACCTGAAGTGAATGTTTTTAAATTCAACCTTTCCTTTAACCTGGTCCAGGGCTTTAGCGTTGGGTACGTCACCCAAATAGTCCTGGGTGTCCAGGATGGAGAAGATGTGATCTAGTGATACTGTGGCTGTTTGCAAAGTTTTATAAATGTTGGTTAGGCCCTGCACCGGGCCAAATAATCCACCTACGTAGCCTAAAAACGCAATGAGTGTTCCTAAGCTGATTTCTCCTTGTATTACCAGCCATCCTCCCACTCCGATAGCTGCAATACGGGCGAAGGTGACAGCAAAATTTTGCAATGCTCCCATGGTGGAATCATATTTAATTCCCTCGATTACAATATGGTTAGCTCTGCCCACATCTCGCAGGAATTTAGACTTTTCATAATCTTCCATGGCAAAACTTCTTACAGTAACGATCCCTGAAAGCACTTCATTGAAGCGGGCATAGATTTTTCCCCACATGCCCATAAGCGCCCGTTCCCTTTTTACCTGCCTGGGAGAAGCCAATGCGGCAAGGATAATGGGCATAGGAACAAAAATCAACACCACAAGGGTCATGGTCCAGTCCAGTTGGAACATCACTACCATGGCAATAATCAGGTAAGCCAGGGCAGGCAAAACATTAAATGTGATCTCGCTGATGGCAGAAACAAAGCCCTGAATGCCCTTTTCTAACTTGGTCATAATGGCTCCTACACCCTGATCCCGGTGAAAATCAAAAGGCAATCGGTGTAAACGATCTACCGTGGCATTTAATAAACCATAATGAATGGTCAACCTGGTACGCCAGGTCAACCAATTAGTGATTCCAACGATGGTTTCCCTGGTAAGAGCCAGTGACAGAAACAGGATGATTCCTAAGAAAATATTTTTCCATCCTGAGTTTAGCTCCAGGCTGTCAAATATAAACTTTAGTATGAGGGGCTCCATGACATTGGACGCAGCTACTCCGAGGGTCAGGAAAATAATTATTCCTGCCTGGCTTTTATGGATAGTGGTCAGCCCGATGGCCCGTTTCAGATAACTTGGATTGGGTAAGCTTTTTGAAAATTTGGCGAATATACGCATGGCGAAGATAAGTCATTAATTTTTTATGATATAAAAATAAGTACATCAGCTTTAAATAAATGACTGAAAATCAGAGGATTTGACAAATGTAAAGAAATCAATATTTTTGAAGAAAAAAGAGTGCAGATCTTGTTAGGGAAACTTGTAAGATCAGTTGAGGCTTTCAAAAATAGTAAAAAACTAAAGGTCAGATTGTTGCTTTTTTTATATAAATGATTGAAATAAAGCAGGTTAGGTTGTTTTCCCCCTAAAATTCTTACCTGATAAGCCAGCCTGCAGGTGAAATCCGTTCATGCCAGCAATTCAGTCTATTGCTTTCAGGTAAGCCTTGCTCGATCCGGAGCAAATATTATTGTATCTTTTCAATAATTGAAAAATTATTTCCGGATATGTTCAAGTTAGGCGATACAGAACAAAATATATCTGAACTGGCATGAAAAAAGCATTATTTCGGATGAATGAATATTTCCTTAATATGCAGGTTAGGAGTTCAATAAAAATGCCTCAAATTTTATTTTTTACAAAGCCTGAAATATATATTTTTCAACTTTTTAAACCCTATAGAAGAACCTGAATGGAAGTTTACTGTTACTAGAATAGAAAGTGAAGTAAAATATTTTTTAACCTAAAATTCAATAGAATTATGAAAACAAACATAAAAAATTTCATACATGTTTCTTTTTCTATAGCATTAAGTTTATTACTAATCGCATCATTTAATGCTATGGCTCAGGAAACACGAGATGGTTCAGGAAATCGTGAAGATTATTTTAACGATACCGATATGAATGATGAAAGGATCGACAGTAAAGAATTTGAAGAAGTTTTATCCACTGCAGGATACCTTGATGAATGGGATCTGAATGATGATGACGCTTTTGATGACAGTGAGTTCAATGTAGTTTTATATACTGTATGGGATCGCGACAACGACAGTCAGATAAGTCAGGAAGAATGGGAAACCGGAACCCAGAATTATATTGATGAATATGATACAGAAGCATATGGACAGTATGAAGACTGGGATACTAATAAGGACCAAAAAGTGGATATCAATGAATTTGGTACAGCTATTGGTAAAACCAACAAGTTTAATGAAAATAAAGCTGATAAAATGGAGAAAATGTCCAAAGAAGAATTAACTGATGCCGTATTCAAAATTTGGGATACAGATAATGATGAGTATATTGAAAAAATTGAATTCGGTAACTGGACCAAGCGTTTAGATAAAGACGATAACTAGTCGAAAAAGTCAAATGTTTTAGTTAACAAAAAAGCAGCCTGATTTTCAAGCTGCTTTTTTTAATATCTTTTCTTTCTATCTATCTAATCAAAGCCACCCCACCTCTTTGCTCAATGACACCCCTTTCAGGATCAGTCAAACTACGGTATCTCAATAGATAAGGATAAGTACCGATAGGTAAAAGCTCGCCATTAAAAGTGCCATCCCACTGGAAATCAATGGTATTACTATAATATATCAATTCACCCCAGCGGCTAAAGATAAAGATCTCAAAGTCTTGGACAAAGACAGGGAAAACCTCAAACAGTTCGTTGTTTCCATCCCCATTGGGGCTAAAAGCATTGGGAACAAAGATCCTGGGCGTACAGTCATTGTCTATGGATAAGGTATCTTCCGTAACACATCCAAATGAATTAGTCAGCCTGGCCAGATACTCCCCTTCGTCACCTCCGCTAACTTCAAAAGTGGGCATAAATGAAAGAATATTATCACTACCCACTTCATACCACTCATATTCTACAAATCCACTGGCCGGGTCCAGCAATACAACTTGATTAGCAGGGTCTGTATCTTCCGAACAATATACATAGGCATCTTCCAACCCTGTAGCAGTGATAGGAAATCGTATAATCTCTGCCTCGTCTTCAGCAATACAACCATTTTTTTCTGCCACTACCCGATATGTACCTTCATTCATCACCATAAGTGTATCTGTACTTTGGCTGTTTAACTGGCTGCCGGTTTGGTTAAACCAGTTAAAGTTTAGATCCGGCTGATTACCATCGGCAGTAAGGGTAATGGGTTCTCCATTTTCACAAGCTTGCTCTGAAGAGATATTCACCTCAATTTCGGGAAACAATTCAAATGTGCCACTGGTATCGGCAGCACAACCGCTTTGTTGATTCGTAGCTGTTAAGTTGATGTTGTAGATACGGGGATTGCTTAAAGTGATGGTCCTGGAAATTTCTCCCGTACTCCATTGATAAGAATAATTTCCGGCTGGATCAGTTTGGGCCGTAAGTACCAGTTGCCCATCACAGACATCTCCCTGCGGTACAATTAGTACATCAGGCTGATCAAACACTTCAATATCAATGATTGTGTCTAAAGGGCATAAACCGCTGGAATTGTCCGAAATATTCAGAAAATAACTGCCGGATACCCGGGGCGAGATTTGAGCCGTATTAAACACGCCCGGTCCGGTCCAACTGTAAGTATTTCCATTTGACTGCACCCTTACACTGGTATTGGGTAAACAAACATTGTCATAAGCTACTGAGGTAATGGATACAGTGGGGTTTTGTATTACTTCGATATCTTCTGTTTGGACACATCCGTCTGCAGTAACTTCCAATACATAACTTCCGGCAGGAACACCTACTGTAGTGAAAATAGTGTCTGCCGGAGGAGTTCCGGTAAATTGCTGACTATTCTGATCTGTCAATATATAGGAAATAGAAGCAGGGGCAGAGGCGAATTGACTTAAGGTCACATCCATCTGCATGGGTTCGCAGCCCGTTACATCCGGTGCATCTATGGCAAAAGCAGGTGGATCATTCACAATGCTTTCCAAAAATTCATTGGTACAGCCACTTACAGCATCCTGAACTACCAGGGTGTAGGTGCCTGCTTCAAGGTTATTAATGGTGGGGCCTGTACCTAATCCATTGATTAGATCAGAAGAGTCAAACCACTCGTAGTTAAAATTTGTAGGAGGATTGGACACTTCCAGAACTCCCTGAGCATTTCCACAGGCAGTGGGTGTCGGTATCAAGGTCACCTGTGGCTCCGGATTTACGGTAAAGGTAACCGTATCGTCGGCCACACAACCAGTGACAGGATCTTCCACTGTCACTAAATATTCGAAATTACCAGGGTTAGCCGTATTTACGCTAATAAGTGATTGTTCCCGGTTTTGATCTGTTCCATTGATATACCAGGCAAAATTAGCTAACTCACTGATACCGGTCCGCAAAGGAGGTAGGGAGTCATTTTGACAAACGGTTTGATCAGGACCCAGATCAAACTGAGGCCTTCCATCTGATACTACCGTTTCTCTTTCTGAGGTACAACCTTCCGGATTGGTAATTGTAACCCCGTAGGTGCCTACATCGTTTACGCTGATCGTCCTGCTGGTTTCACCGGTGGTCCAGTCAAAGCTCAGACCTGCGGTATTGGCTGAATCGGCATTTAATATCAATGAAGGACCACATAAAGCCGCATCAAAGGGGATGGTGGGCTCATTAGGGTTATCTGCTACATTGATAGTTTCAAACAGCAGGGTATCAAGAGAACAGCGGTTGAAAACCCTCAGTGTGACATCATAAACGCCTGCCGTATCAAAGGTATAGGTGGTTTCTTGGTCCATGGCCGAATGTACAATGGAATTATCTGAGGCCCGTCGTACCGTCCATTGGAATTCATCAATAATAGAGGTGGGAGTAGCCGAAAACTGAACTTCTGCTCCCACACATTGGGCATCCGAGACTGTTAGTGTAGGCCCTCCCTGTGATGAAAAATTACTTTGTATGAAATTAGGTAGTCCAAGTGTACTGGTTCTTCCTTGCAAGTCAAATCCGTCCAGAATAAAACTGGAGGTTTGGGTGGTATCTTCCGAGGCAGATATGGTGGCCAGGGAATTACTGCCATTACGGGCTACATATATTTGCCCGTCTGGTCCAATTTGAATGGCTCCCAAAGATTCCGGCCCGCTGTATAATTCTGTTTGACTGGCTTTAATTCGATCTACATCGTTCCTTACTGCGCTGTCGACCCGAAACTCATAAAGTTTGGAGTCACCGCTGCTTTGATTGATCAGGCTAACAAACAATTTATCACCTCCGCTGGAAAATTCAATACCATAAACCTGATATTCAGGGAAAGGCTCATCCAGTTCGATCCTTAAATAATTGGTCAAAGTGAGGGTGGAATCAATAAAATCAAATAATTCTACTGCATTATCCGGGCCGGATAATGATACTGCCACTTTGGAGCCATCAGGTGAAAATTTCATATACCCTTCTCCATTCTCCGGTGGTACAAAATTATGAGGAGAACCAATTGAGGTGAGGACCGGGTTGTTGATACCAGTGGAATCAATGGGATAAGCCCTAAAGGTATTGTTGCCTAATTCATGGGCTAATAATACTGAAGCAGCCTGGCCATTGATGGCAGTCATCCGTTCCGTACTTTGGGAAAACAAGGGCTTGTTTTTCACAATTACTTTTCCAATACCACCATTTTCCTTAATATCCACAATGGAATAATTCAAATTGTAAGTAAAATCTCCATCCACCTGTTCGGTAGTAAATATATAAAACAAGGTTTCATCACCCGGAAATGGTATAATTATGGAGGATTGGGTTGAGTTGTTTTCACCTCCTATCTGTTCACCAATTACAGAATGATCTCTGCCCCATACTGTGACCCCATCCGTGTAAAATAACAGATCTCCATTTCGGTCTGAAATGGTTGCAGTACCTTCCGGAGCAGTCATTTGTCCATCAGTCACTGCTTCAGGTGGTTGTTGATTAAAATCTATGCCAGCCTGATTGCCAAAATACCAGAAATTGGCGGTGGAAACCTGGGCTCCGTATTCATCTACCTGTATGCCATCATAAACCTCACATCCATTGGGATAAGTAACAGCTACCCAATAATAACCGGCTGTATCTACTGATATGGTTTGACCTGTTTCACCAGTTGACCATACATACGAACTGCCACCTGCTCCGGCATCCAGTTCCAGTACCTCATCTATACATATTACTGTATCCATCCCCAAATCCACCTCATTGTCATTCTGGATAATTTGTACGGGTTTCACCACAGTATCTGCTTCGCCACCACGGAAGGCAATTAATCCGACATTATAAACGCCTGGATTCTGGTATTCATGAGAGGGGGCGATTTCATCTGAAGGTGGTGAACCATCACCAAAGAACCATCGATAGCGGTCTGGTAAAGGTTCTGCATCATCTGCCACGGAAGGAAAAAACTTGGTGGTATTGTTCTGGCAGCTGTCAATATAGGTAAAATCAAGATCCAGGTCCGATAATTCCATGGCTGGCAAAAAGGATGGAAATTGCTGGGCATTAAAATTATCAGTAGACAAAGGTGCCACCTGGTAGTTGGTCAGGTTAGCTGCACTGTCAGGAAAGTTAATTCGACCTACCAAAAAGGGTCCTCCGGAGGAGTTCTGGTAAAGATGATAAATACGATTATCCGGAGCTATTTGTAAACCATAACTTCGGAATACGGGATTGTTGAGAATTTCGGCTAATGTAGTGGTTTGATTATTAAAGTCATATTGGTAAACCTGGCCAATCTGGCCTCCTCCACCATGCCGGGATATATAAAGATACTGGCCATTGTCTGACCACTCGGTATCATAGATCGCCTGGCCGTTGAAGTCAGTGTTGGCTGAATTAAGGATGGCCTGGTCATAAGAAAGGGTACCGTCAATGGCATTGAAATCAAGTATTTGTATATTTCGGTTTTGATTTTGCGGAGCCAAAGCAATTTTTCCGGCAGTTTCACTGTAGGAAATATTGGCTGCAATAACAGGATTAGGCAAAGTAGCTGTAGATACAAGATTAAAAGCTGGTCCGTTGGCAATTTCATACACATTCACGGAAGCGGTATTATGTACCGGGACTATTAACCAGTACCTTTTGGGGTTCTGTGGGCTGGAGGTGGTTAGCATGGCTTCAGAGGAATTATTAATACCTGTGCCCAGGCCCACATCGGTGACAGTGCCTAAAGGATCCTGGGTAGCTGAGTTACCTGGCTGGGTCATATCCACCACATGATACCTTATTGTGCCGGGTGTGTTAAAGTTGGCATTATTGGTCAGGATCAGGTATCGGTCCTCCTGTCCGGGGAATGGGCTCAATGCAGCAGCTTGATTAATATTATTGACACTACCTAAAGGGCTGCCCGGCATGGCCTGATGGGTAGCATCATACACAACATTTCCATCCGTATAAAATAGTAGTTTCATAGTTACCGGGTCAGTTGCTACAGCACCACCACCTATGCCAAAGTTAGGATTCTGACTATTTACCTGTTGAGGCTGACCATCGGATTTATTAAAGATGATCCCTTCAGTTGAATTCCCAAAATACCAGATGTGGTCAGAATAATTTTGGGAAAAAACGGATGAAGCAGACCCCAAAAAAAGCAGGAACAGCAGGAGCAAACCGGAATGAACAAATGAATTACCCTTCAACATTATCGCAAATAGGTTAATGATAATAAGCTTATTGTAATATGTAATACGAAGAAATAGCTAGTTTTTGTATCTTTTCCTAACAAAAATAATACAATCAGGGTTAGATTCTACGTTAACTTATTAACTTTTCCTACATGTAAGGATTAGGTATGATATAGTTATAAAGGATAAAAATTTTATAACTATATTTCAAAAAATTTTAATAAGACCCACAATAATTAAAGTAGTAGATGTATCGGATCATTCAAATTATCATTGTTTTATGGGTTATTACCGGTAATCTGGCACAGGCACAGGATCCACAATTCTCCCAGTTTTATGCCGCACCACTTTATTTAAATCCTGCATTTGCCGGCTCCTCCGGATTAGCCCGGGTGGGATTGAACTATCGAAATCAGTGGCCTTCACTCGATGCTAATTTTGTGACTTATTCTGCTTATTTTGATTATTTTTTCGAAGATTACAACAGTGGAGTAGGAGTATTATTATTAAGTGACCGGGAAGGTCTGGCTGGATTGCAATCACATAGTATCGGATTACAATATTCGTATCAGCTTAGATTAACTGATTATCTTACATTTCGACCTGGTTTTCAAGCAGCTGCAGTCATCAGGGATATCAATTTTAATGACCTGGTATTTGGCAGCCAAATAGATCCAACCCGGGGTTTTGATCCAACCTTGCCTTCCAATGAGGCCGGTTTCAATAACAGCCTGTTCTTTATGGATCTGGCTGCTGGTGGATTGTTTTATTCCAAAGCATTTTGGTTTGGTGGAGCCGTTCATCATTTAACCGAGCCTAACCAGTCGTTTTCTGAAGACGGTGAAAGTCCTTTACCTATGAAAGTTTCTTTCCATGGAGGATACAGATTTCCTCTGCCAATGGAACGCAATACTAGTTTTCTTGGTACCATCAGAGAGGTAAGCCTGACCCCCACATTTCAATATAAATACCAGGGTCAGTTTGATCAATTGGATGTAGGTCTCTATTTTACCTATGAACCATTGGTAGTAGGAGCCTGGTACCGTGGGATCCCATTCAAAACATTAGAAGGTTTCCCTAACAATGAATCTGCCATTTTTCTGGTAGGTTTGAGCACCAACAACCTGAATATCGGTTACAGTTTCGATTATACAGTTTCAGAACTAGGTATCGCCTCAGGAGGCGCCCATGAGCTTTCCTTAAGGTATGAGTTTTTCTTAGGTGATCCGCGTAAACCACCCAAAAATGTACGCAGGATACCTTGTCCCAAATTTTAGCTGGGAGATAAATCAAGCCACCCGATTTTACAATCATAAAAAAGTACTGTAATTTTGAGGCAAATTTTAAATGATGCAGCCTGAAACTATCTTACTCATAATCCTGATTATAATTACTTTTGATTTCCTGCTCGAACAGGTTTTAGATTTTTTGAATCTGAAAAATCAGAAGCCAGAACTGCCGTCGGAATTAAAAGATATTTACAATGAAGAAAAGTACAAGCAATCAGTGGCTTATCACAAAACCCAAACCCGCTTTTCTTTTCTTACTGCTACTTTTAGTTTCCTGCTAGCTTTTGCATTACTAAGTTCAGGGTTTTTTGGCTGGTTGGACGAATGGTTAAGGTTATCTCTGAATCAGCCGGTATATCTGGCCCTGGCCTTTTTTGGTCTGCTGTTTATTGCCTCTGATATAATTAACACCCCTTTCCAGGTTTACAGCACGTTTGTTATTGAGGAAAAATTTGGATTTAATAAAACAACACCTAAAACTTTTGTTTTGGATAAGTTAAAGGGATACCTCCTCACCGCCATAGTGGGAGGTGTGATTTTAGGTGCCTTGCTTTACCTGATCATCTACATAGGCCAGGATTTTTGGATTTATTTCTGGATTGTGATTTCGCTGTTCATCTTATTTATAAATATGTTCTATACATCCCTGATTGTACCTTTGTTTAATAAACTCACTCCTTTAGAAGATGGGGAATTAAAGCAGGCTATAGAGGATTACAGCAGGAAAGTAAATTTTCCCCTGGATAATATTTTTGTAATAGACGGATCAAAAAGATCTTCCAAAGCCAATGCTTTTTTCTCCGGTATTGGCAAAAAGAAAAAAATTGTGCTTTATGACACACTGATCAATAACCATACGACCAGTGAATTGGTAGCAGTATTAGCACATGAAGTAGGACATTTCAAGAAAAAACATATTGTCTCTGGGTTTGTACTGTCCATCATTCAGACTGGTGTCATGCTTTTTATCATGTCATTAATGATCTTCAGTCCCGCCCTTTCCCAGGCTTTGGGAGCAGATCAGATTGGCCTCCACCTGAACTTACTGGCTTTTGGCATTTTATATGCGCCTATTTCCAAAATAACCGGGATTCTACTCAATGTAATAAGCCGAAAAAATGAATATGAGGCTGATGCATTTGCGACCCTCAGTTTTGATGGGTCTGCCTTGCAATTAGCACTTAAAAAATTATCTGTCAACAATTTAAGTAATTTATTACCTCATCCATGGTATGTATTTTTTCATTATTCCCATCCTCCTCTTTTAAAACGACTTAAAGCCATTGATAAAAACAGGGTATAAATCTGTTTTGCTAAAACTGATAAACCCTTAATTATCAAATCTTTAGATTTAGTGAATAAGTTTGGCCTTGCGGCAAGTTCCGTAGTTTGACTGCCAGCATCTTCAGCAGAAAAAGCAAACTACATCATTTTAATTACCTGAAACACCATCAGTTAGCTTTAAATTAATGCATAATATTATCCTGTAAGTTTATGTCATAAATTTGATTTTCTATCAATTTCTTATCTGCTAATATTGAAACAAAAAAGATAAAGATTGATGGATATGAGAAAATTTGTAAGCTATTCTGTTTTTCTGGGGATTTTATGTGTTTTTTTCAGTCCTGCCTGGGCTCAGAATGAGAAAGATATTGAAAAAGCAGTATATAGAGCTGATAAGTTATTCAGGATTAGGAATTATACAGAGGCTTTAGCTGAGTATCAGGCAGCCATAAAGTTGGGTGATCAATCTCCTTTTACCCGCTATCGCATAGGAGAGTGTTATATCAATTTACCCAATACTGATGATCAGCTGAAAGCAGTTCCTCATTTTGAGTTTGCCCTTCAGCATAAAAATGAAAACATTCCGGATGACATATATTTCAAATTAGGCAAAGTATACCACAAAGACCTGGAGGTACAAAAAGCCATTGATGCCTATAATGAATACCTGAAAATACTGGATAAACGACACCCTCTTTATAAAGATGTTCAGCATGAACTTTCCATTTGCCAAAATGCACTGACTTTACTCAATGAATATAAGAGCAATATAATCATTAGGAATTTAGGAGAAAAAATAAATACCGCATATACAGAATATAATCCTGTGGTTTCTGCCGATGCCTCTGTGATGGCTTTTACCCGTCTGAGTCCCAATGATAATAAGTCACTGGCAGGAGATATTATGGAGGAGATCTTTATTACCTACAAAAAATCAAGAATGCAAGACTGGAACCAACCTGAATTGATCAATCTTGAAACTAAATTTAACCTGGGTACAGCCGGTATCTCACCGGATGGTGAAAATATGATCATATTCATCGGGGGAATAAATAATACAGGAAATCTTTATACCATAAAAAAAACAACTTCTGGCTGGTCTACTCCGGTAACATTAGGGCATAATATTAATTCAAATTATCTGGAAAGTACTGCCAGTATTACACCTGACGGTAAGACCATTTATTTTGCCAGCAACCGGCCCGGAGGATATGGGGGAATGGATATTTATGTAATTCATAAAGATAACCAGGATAAGTGGGGTTATCCCAAGAATCTGGGCCCGGAGGTGAATTCAAAAGATAATGAAGACGCTCCTTTTATTCATCCCGATCAACGAACCTTGTTTTTTACTTCAGACGGACATAATACCATGGGCGGAAAAGATATTTTTAAGACTGAACAAGAGAATTCTGGCTGGTCGGACCCTGTGAATATGGGATTTCCTATAAATACACCAGCCAATGATAATTATTTCACGCTTACTGCTGATGGTAGTAAAGGGTATTTTTCGTCAGACCGAAAAGGCGGCTTTGGTGGACAGGATATTTATTCTTTCGATATGCCGGAGGAAGATGCTAATATTCCTTTGACCATGGTAAAAGGACGTATTTTGGCTGGAGAAGACCTGCAACCTGTACCTACCCAAATTAAGGTCATTGACAACAACACATCTAAAAAAGTGGATTTTGTTTATAATCCCAATAAAGAAACTGGCAATTACCTGATTATATTTCCTCCAGGTAAAAATTATGACATGGTCATAGAATCAGAAGGTTACATGCCATACACCTTAAATGTCAATATACCCAATCAAAACTATTTTTATGAATTATATCAGGAAATTCATTTGAAACCCATAAAACATTTTGATGTTGTGGTTGGACAGGAAGTATCAGTAAAAAATATCTTTTTTGATACGGGACAGGAAATTAAAGTGGATGTAAGAAAAGCCAATGAAGCCATGTTGATCCAGAATGATAGCCTTGATCTGTTCGATTTAATGGATGCCATTATTTCCTCAACCGACTCTGTGGCCCTGGATTATTTGCTGGACCTGGCCTATAATACCAATCCACTGGACAATGTCAATTTTGATTCTTATGAAGACTCTGAAATGGAGTCAGCTAAGAGAGTATATTACTATGATGAAAGCGATACCACTACCCTGGAAATGCGTGAGATTGATGGAGAACTGATCTACTCTTTGCCTACGCTACATGTGACGGAAGAAAATGAGAAAAGAAAGCAGAAAGAGGAAAAGGCAATAACATACAATGAGGATGTATTAGATCCGGTGTACAAAATATACTTTGATGCGGACAAGAGCGATTTGAAATCTTCCTATTTCTCTGTGCTGGATAAAATCATGACCAATTTGAACCAATATGAAGACCTGGGAATAGAAATATCCGGATTTGCCTCCTCTGATGGTGATGCCGATTATAACCGGCGCCTTTCCAATCAACGAGCTATTGAAGTGCTGGATTATTTTAATCGCCGTGGTGTTGTTCGACGCAGAATCATGGCCAAAGGGTTTGGTGCCAGTCAAAATAAAGATAACAGTAAAGAAGAAAGCCGAAGGGTAGAAATACGAATGGTTGATCTCAATAAGTACAATTTATAGATAGGATTCATTTATGTTTAGTTAAAAAAGGCCTTTTTTTTAGAGGCCTTTTTTATTAATTGCTGTTTTTCTGTCGAAGTGCAGCAGATTTTTTTATATTTATTGGTGATTTTAAATTTTTTCAAACCATAAATTTTTTTTATGAAGTTAATTAATTTACCTCACACTGATCTAAAAGTATCTGTGATGGCATTTGGTGCCTGGCCAATAGCAGGCGGTTTTAATTGGGGGCCTCAGGATGAAAAGGACTCAATTGATACTCTACGGACTGCCTACGAAGCTGGTATCAATTTTTTTGATACGGCCAGAGGTTATGGAGATGGGAGATCAGAGCAATTGATTACCAAAGCTTTAGGCTCTGAAAGACAGAATATTATTCTTGCATCCAAAGCCTCTCCCAATGAGTTATCTTATGATGACCTTATTAAAGCTTGTGAAGATCGTATTCAGGCACTGGATACGGACTATATTGATTTATTTCAGATTCACTGGCCAAACTGGGATATACCTGTTGCCGAATCAGTGGAAGCCTTGGAATTGTTAAAACAGCAGGGGAAGATCAGGGCTTATGGAATGTCTAATTTTGGTTCAAAGGATTTAAACGATGCTGTGAAGGCTGGTGCCAAGATTTCCAGTAACCAATTGCCTTACAATTTATTATGGAGGGCTATTGAGTATGAAGTGATACCGACTTGCCTGGAAAATGACGTACCAGTACTTTGTTACATGCCCATAATGCAGGGACTGCTAGCCGGAAAATTCAAATCCCCCAAACAAGTTCCTGAAGACAGAGCCCGCACCAGACATTTCTCCCGTCAATGGGGTCAGGTAAGGCATGGCGAGGAAGGACAGGAAGAACTGACATTTGAAACTATTGATAAGATCAGGCAGTTAGCAGATCAAGCAGGTGTTTCGATGGCAGACCTAAGCATGGCCTGGCTTTTGGCTCAGCCTGGTGTGGCCAGTTTAATTGTGGGAGCGCGTAACCCTGGTCAGGTCCAAAGGAATTTAAATGCTTTAAGTGTTCAACTTGACCCGGCAACCATCCATAAACTTAATGAGATTACTGCGCCTCTTAAGCAAAAATTAGGAAAGAACCCGGATATGTGGCAAGGAGGCAAGGATTCCAGGGTCAGGTAGTGAATAAAGATCAGGCAATCAAAAGCGAAAGCTATTATATTATTATCAGCTACTGGTTTTCCGATAGTTGATTATAGCCAGGGTATTGATGATAATAGCATAAATACCAATATAAATGAACAGGTCCTTTACATCAGCAAATCCGCTGCCTTTAAGCATTACCATTCGCATGAATTTAACAAAATAGGCGATAGGATTAAATCTGGTAAGAAATTGAGCCCATTCCGGCATGTTTTCTATGGGGGTAAACAAACCACTCATTAAAATGAAAATAACCATAAAAAACCAGCTCATAAACATGGCTTGTTGCTGCCGGTCAGATAAGGTGGATATGAACATTCCAATGCCCAGTATGGTGATGATGTAAATAAAGGCAAATCCATATACCAGCATCAGACTCCCTTGAATGGGAACATCAAAAATCACCCAGCCCAGTAATAATCCCGCTGAAAGTTCAATCAAAGCCAGGAGCCAGAAAGGCATTAATTTGCCTATAATAAATTCATGTTTTTTGATGGTGGTAGCATTTAATTGTTCAATGGTACCAATTTCCTTCTCCCTGACAATATTGATTCCGCTTAGAAACAAAGATATCATCGTAACCAATAGGACCAGAATTCCAGGTACCATAAAAACTTTGTAGTCCTGGTAGGGATTAAACCAATGCCTGAATTTTATGCCAATGCTGCTTTTTATGGCAGTTTTGGGAATATTTAAAGTTTCCAACCTGATCTCCTGGTTAAAATCGGCTATGATATTTTGCAGATAGGCATTGGCCAGTCCCGCTTTACTCGCGTTTATGGCATTGACCAGAAGCTGCAATGAAGCCTGATCTTCTTGAAAGAGGTTGGCTTCAAATTGGGCTGGAATTACTAAAGCCACATCTACCAGATTCTTTTCCAGTTTTTCATATCCACTGGACACATTAAAAGACTGGCTGGCAAGTACAAAATAACTGGAGCCGTTCAATTTACCCAATAATCTTTTGGAAGTGGCAGAATGATCATGGTCCACCACATGAATTTTGAGGTTGTCAATTTCAAAATTGGCGGCATAAGACAAAAGAAACAGCTGAACCACAGGCATAACAAAAATGATGGGGATCATCAGCCGGTTCCTGAATATTTGGCGGAATTCTTTTTCAATGATGAATAATATCTTTCTCATAAAATTTATTCTAACCGGATGGAAAATTTTTTAACACTCAAGAGCAGGAAAAATATCGTGATACCCATTAGGATCAGGGTTTCTTTCCATACAATGGCTAAACCAGATCCTTTCAGCATGATGTCTTTGATAATAATGATAAACCATTTGGCAGGTATGGCATGGCTGACATATTGTAATGGCCTGGGCATACTTTCTATGGGAAACACAAAGCCGGAGAGCAGAATGGTGGGAAGCATCAATCCCATCAGTGATATCAGTAAAGCGGTTTGCTGATTATTAGTGACGGTGGATATCAAAATACCCAGAGACAGACTGGTAATGATGAAAAGAAACAGTTCCAGCATAAGCAGAACCATATTTCCCGTAAGCGGCATATTGAAAACCACATAGCCAATATAAAGCACTGAAACGGCATTAAACAATGAAAGAAAGACATATGGAACGGCTTTACCTAAAATGATAATAACCGGTTGCAAGGGAGATACCAGCAATACCTCCATATTGCCAAATTCTTTTTCCCGGGCAATGGTGATCGAAGTCATCATGGCTGAAACCAGCATCAGGATTACCGTGATCACGCCCGGCACAAAATAAAAAGCCCCTTCCAGACGTGGATTGTACAACATCCTGGTTTGGGTAGAAATCTGAAGGGGTAAACCTGCTGATAAATAGTGCTGATTTTGATAATCCCGAATAATAGCAGAGACATAACTGATCAATGTATTGGCGACATTGGGGTCAGTGGCATCAGCAATCAATTGCACAGCGGCTTCCTCCTTTTTCTCCAGCTTTTGCTCAAAGGCGTTTTCGAAAACGATCACCAGCTTTACCTCGCCTTTTTGAAATACCTGCTTTATTTGTTCCTGCCGCTGTAGCGCTTCTTCCAGCTTAAAATAATTGGAAGAAATGATTTTTTGGGTGATCAATTGAGTTGCTCTGTCATTTGAATGGTCCAGAATGGCAATTTTGGCATCTTTGATTTCATTGGTTATGGCAAAACCAAACAGGATCACCAGGATCACAGGCATACCTAATAAAATAAATAATGTTCTGGTATCGCGCAGAATATGATAGAACTCTTTTTTTACAATACTTAAAAAGGTGCGAAATAAATATTTCATGATTCAGTGCAAATTAGTAAGGTATAGCTAAACATTTCATCCACGGGCAATTTTCACAAAAACTTCATCCATAGATGAAACCTGGAAGCTTTCTTTAAGCTTACCAGTAGTATCAATTGCCACAATTCTACCAGACACCATCATGGAAATACGATGGCAATATTCCGCTTCTTCCATATAGTGGGTGGTGATGAAAATGGTAGTACCACGATCAGCTGCTTCATAGATAAGTTCCCAGAATTGACGACGGGTGATGGGGTCTACCCCACTGGTAGGCTCATCCAGAAAAATGATTTTCGGATCATGAATGGCAGAAACTGAAAAAGCCAATTTCTGTTTCCAGCCCAGAGGAAGGCTATCAACCAGGGTTTTTCTCTCATCAAAAAGACCCAGCCGCTTCATGAGCTGATCTCCTTTTTCTCTGATGCGGGCATTGGAAAGTCCGTAAATGCCTCCATAGAAACGGATGTTTTCTGCCACGGTAAGGTCCTCGTACAAACTGAATTTCTGGCTCATATAGCCAATGTTCTGTTTGATTTTTTCTGCTTCTGAAAAAACATCATATCCCGCTACTTTTGCCTTGCCACCGCTGGGACTTAATAAGCCACTTAGCAATTTGATGGCTGTGGTCTTTCCCGCCCCATTCGCACCCAGGAAGCCAAAAATCTCCCCTTTCTTTACGGAAAAGCTAATATGATCCACCGCAGTAAACGATCCGAATTTGCGGGTTAGCTGATCAGCTTCTATAACATGTTCTTCATGCATGGCCTGCTTCATTTTGATCCATAAGTTCCATAAAGCGATCTTCTATGTTCGCTTCAATGGGTTTGATGTCAACCTGTTGGTGTGAATTACCTTCCAGGTATTTTTGCAGGGATGGCTGGATTTCATTGGCTCGACGGTCTGTATAATGCACTTCTTCACCAAAGACATACACCGATCGGCTGTGATCATAATTCTTCAGGTCCTGCAACAACTGGTACATACTACGACTGGTTTTAACGGAATATAGGTGGCGGCTAAAATCTTTTCTGATCGCCTCCGGCGTATCGATGGACATCAGCTTCCCTTTCTGAATCAGGGCTACTCTTTCACAGCGATTGGCTTCATCCATGTAAGGGGTAGAAACCAGGATGGTGATGTTGTATTTTTTGAGACCTTTGAGGATATCCCAGAATTCACGACGGGATACCGGGTCTACTCCCGTAGTGGGTTCGTCCAGAAAAAGTACCTTAGGACGGTGGATCAGGGCACAGGATAAAGCCAATTTTTGTTTCATCCCCCCCGACAATGCTCCGGCTTTCCTTTTTTTAAAAGGCTCGATCTGGCTGTAGATATCCTTGATCAGTTCATAATTGGCATCAATGGTGGTGCCAAAGGTCGTAGCAAAGAACTGCAGGTTTTCTTCCACTGAAAGATCCATATAAAGTGAAAACTTGCCTGGCATATAACCTACATGCTTCCTGATCTTTTTAAAATCTTTTTTCATATCAAATGAAGCCACCTCCGCATTTCCCTGGTCAGGTAGGATCAGGGTGGTAAGGATTCTGAACAACGTGGTTTTTCCTGCTCCATCTGGCCCTATCAGGCCGAAAAGTTCTCCCTGATTGACTTCAAAGCTAACCTGGTCCAGCGCTTTCACCTTGGGGTATGATTTGGAAATCTGGCTGATCTTAATCATTTTCTGTCATATTTTTAATTAACACCATACCGGGCATACCGATTTTCAGCTGCCCCTCTGGATTGGGCACTTTTACCTTAATGGCATATACCTGGTCAGCCCTTTCTTCCCGGGTTTTAATGCCGGTAGGGGTAAATTCTGCCTCCGAAGCTATCCAGCTAATTTTTCCGGTTAGTTCATGGTATGCTGTTTGGTTTTGATCAATCAGCACACTTACCTGCTGGCCGATTTGAATATCATCCAGCTGGCTACCAGTTATGTAGGCCCTCAAGGTCATGGTGTCCAGTTTGGCCATTTTAAAAATAGGCGTACCAGGGGCTACCATCTCCGTTTCTTCCATCATTTTTAACAAAACCTGACCAGATATGGGGGTGTAGATACAGGCATCCTGCAACTGTTCCTCTATCTGGTCGATCTGGACCTGTACACTACTTAATTCACTGATCAAGGGCCGGTTTTGGGTGGCAATTTGCTGAATTTGTTTTTCCAGCACATTTACCTGGTCCTGCAGGTCGTCTACCTGCTTTTCCGTAGCGGCTCCCTGACGAGCCAGTTTTTGGAATCGCTCCAGCTCTTTTTCAGCATGGACCTTTTGTACCTCCATTACTTCCATTTGAGCAGATATGGAAGGTTGCCTGGACCGGATTACTTCCTTTTGGGCCATTATTTGTTTTTTCTTCAGATGTAGCTGAGTAGTATCAATCAAGCCTACCAACTGACCCTGGATATAATTCAGGCCCTCTTCTACTCTGAGGAATTTAATTTGCCCGGCATTTTGTGCCGAGACCGTGATCTCTGTGCTTTCAAAATTACCGTAGGCATCGGCCATTTCTTCCTGGTTGCTGCAACTTAAAAGCCATAAAAATAGTGGCAGGAGTAGAATCATTGAAGAAAATTGATGTTTGGTTTTCATAATTATGGTAATTTATGTTCTATAATTCCTTTTTCAAGCCAGAAACTGACCTTTTTTTGAACCAGCTGAACTTGGTGCATTTCCAGGTTCAGGATGGCTTGCTGCCGGGCAGTAACCTGATCAATAAAGTCGGTGGAAACGATGACACCAGCATCCAGTTGGGCCGATAACAATTGGGTGATTTCTTCCTGCATTTCCACAATTTCCCGGTCTTCTGAGATGGTTTGTTGTAATTGCTCCATATCCTGAATTAACTGGATCAAACGGGTTTGAATTTGACGTTCCAGGTTTTGCAGCCTGGTATCAATGATCTGATTACGAACTTTTAATATTTCTTTTTGCCTGACACCCTGTTGCCAATCCCACAAGAGCCAATTGGCCTTGATGCCCAACAGGTAAAAAGTACTGGTACTGTTGTCGAAAAAATTGTAGGGATTGGGATAGCCTACCCCGCCTTGTATAAAAGCTGCAATTTTGGGCCGGTATTGAGAAGAAATCATATTATTCTGGGTATTCAAAGATTGTTTTTGCAGACTCATTGCCTGTAAGGCCGGTCGATTGACCTTTGAAAGGTTCACTGCTTCCTCCGGAATTTCAGGGGTTTTGAATTCCGTATTTTCCCCAATATCCTGACCCAGCAATAAAGAAAAAACATTCAGATAAGCTTGTTTTTGATTGTGCTCCTTATTGATCTGTTGCCTCAGTTTTAACAATTCGGTTTCCATTTTCAAAACTTCGCTTTCCATCAAAATCCCATTGCTCAACCGGGCCTGGAGCATTTCTAATTTTTTAGTCAGAGTATTACGGGTCAGTTGAAGTGTTTCGGTACGTTTTTCCGACATAAGTAGGGCAAAATAAAGCTGTGTCACCTGCTCTTTAAGCTGATGCAGGTCAGCTTCTACCTGTTTCTGATTTTGCTGGAGTTGTTCATTTTGCAATTGTCTTTGTATGCTATTGAAACCACCATCATAGATGGTCTGGTCCAGGTTCAGATAAACCTGTCCTCTTTCATGAGGCAGTTCCAGGTCTTCTGCACCTGGTGGTAGAAACCCAAGTTGTACCACATCCGATTGATAGGTGGCCTGGCCCATCAGTTGGATTTTTGGTAAATAGCGGGAGGATATATTTTCCAGTTCCAGCTTGGCTATTTGCTGGTAATATTCATTTTGTTTTAATATGGGAAAATTATGTTCTGCCATTTCCAGACTTTTTGCCAGATCCATTTGGGCAGGTTGGGCCCAGGCCGGACCGGATAACCCTAAAAGGATCAGCAGTTTACCCTTTTGAATAAATCGGGAGAATGTTTTTTTAAGATCAGATCGTGTTTTCATAATGTTTACCTGTTTGGGTAATTAATGCTCAAAATTTTTTTTATGGTTGCAAAGCGTTTTTAACAAACGTCTTGATTTGTACCTTTCGTTGTAGCATGAGATTCTTAAATTGTTTTTGATCCAACTGAAAAATACCCTGCAGCATGGGTTTACCAATAAATGGGAATACACACATCGCCACAATGTTCATTAATAAATGTTTAGGATCTATAGGTCTGATTCTGCCAGCTTCCATTTCTTTTTCAACTGCTGTAAAAAACTCCTGAAGATCGGGCCGGTTTTTGGAAGTCATAACTCTGTTTACAAATGCTTCGGCATTTAAATTTAATTCATTGATCACAAACCGTGGTATGGCCGGGTTCATTAATAGAAGGTCAAGGTATTTATCAATTAAAAGATCAAGCTTTTCCTGTAAAGGTTTTTCAGTGGAAAGAAGGGCATTTATGGAACCGAACAGGTGGTTAAAGGCTTTTACAAAGATGGCTTCGAACAATTTGTTTTTGGTTCGAAAGTAGTAATGTAACAACCCCTTATTTATATGCGCTTTATCTGCGATTTCCTGCATGCGGGCCCCATCAAATCCTTTATCCTGAAAGACCTCCTCTGCTGCTTTCAATATTTTTTCCTGGGTGGATTGATCTGATTTATCTGCTGAACTCATATTTACCTATTTGGGTAATTTTATTTAAAGATACGCGATTGTTTATAATATGTTACCCGTTTGGGTAAATATTTTTTGCAAAAATTCAAAAGTTTGCTATTGATACGTTAAAATTCCGCTATATGAGGGAATTAGTTGCTCCACCAGTTAACCAGAGGAAGTTTCATGATCCGTGATCTGGTAATTTGATCTTTTACCAGCGCACATACATCGTTGAGTGAATGAATGGCGCAGGGGGGAAATTCGATCCGTAGATGGTTCTGGATGTGCTGAAAAAATGGTTCCCGGTCTCTATTACCCAGTAAAGCTTTTAAATCTGTAGAAAGATCAGCCTGAGCTACTGATATTTTATATATACCGCTGATGATATTGACAAAACTGAAAAGCAGATGATTGATGGCTATGTTTTTATCATAGACGATATCTGATTGTTCGATCAGTCCGGAATGGTCATAAAGTAGCTCCTGTTGTAAAAAGCCATTGATATTCCAGTTGAGCCATCGTCCTACCCTTTTATTTTGGCTTTCATAACCATAATTCTGTAAAAAAGTACGAAAAGGATGATAGGTTTTATGCAAACCACTTTCCGGATGATTAAGATCCTGAAGGATGTAATTTCTAAGTATGGGTTCTTCATAAACATTTTTATCCAGGAGAAAATAGGATGTAGAATTATATGCCTGGCTATGGATCAGTTCAACGTAATAAGTAAATAATTGCTGATATTCAGTTTCATTTTCCGTGAAATAGGAAAGGTTGATGGTTTCTGGAAGGTTTACCAGGGCTTTGGAGGCAAACATACCTTCACTTTCATTGAGGAATAGGTTCAGATTCAGGTGTTCGATTTGTATCACTTTGCCCGGTAGTTGCTGGCAAACCAGTAATCCCTCAGAGTCACAAGTGTCAATATAAAAGAAAATTTTTACCTGACGCTGATCTGCTGCCAGCAATGCATTTTTTAATTCATGAAGCACCGATTCATGATAGGAGGTAGAGATGAATATAATTTTTTCAACGGCCTGCTCTACCAGTTGGGTTATTTTAGTTGAAAAATTATCGGGTGCAATGAGCTTCATGTTTCCAGTTTTGGAGCTCAAATTATCATTAATAATTCCTTTTTACAATAGACTGTTTCCGGTTTTCTTACATCGGAAGGAAACCCGTAAATTCGATGGGGAAAGGTATTCAGATAAGGCTTTGGATCGATTAAAAGATCAGGAAATGAAGCAGTAGCTATGGTAATTAAAGCGTTTGCCAAAGTACTTTGATCCCGCTGATCAAAAACTGGATGCTGATGGCACCCACGATCAGGCCCATGATCCGGTTAAATATTTTCATACCATGTTCGCTAATAATTCGCTTGATATAAATCATGTTTCGGAGGATCAAATAACTGCCCAGGCAACAGATTACAATCGAAAGGATCAGGCTGAGGTATCCCAAAAATTCACCAGTCTGGGTTCTTAGGGAAAGCAGGGTAGCAAACAAACCCGGGCCCAGAATAATCGGAATGCCCAGGGGTATCACTGATATATCTTCTTTTAAAATAGCTTGTTCCTGCTCCGGTTTACTGTAATTTACTTTTTGGTTTCCACCCTGCACCATATTAATAGCCATTAAAAGCAAAACGATACCACCAATGGCTTTTACTGAGTTGATGGAGATGTCAAAAATCTCAAGGATCAGGTTTCCCACAAAAAACGTGGCAATCATACCGATAAATACTGCCAGGGTATTACTTTTACTAATATGTCTGACCGATTGCTTAATGTGGGTATCATCCTGCATGAGAGACAACATAATAGCCCCTGCAGATAAAGGATTCATAATAGAAAAAAGGGCTATGGTATTTTTAACCAGTTCTGCAAAAAAATCAGCCAGATTCATTTCAAAAAATATTTAAAGTACCTGGGACAAATTTAATAACTCAGACCGCCTGAACCAAACAACCTGGTCAAGTAAAATACAGTTGGACGATTTGTAAATTGTATTTATCGAATAAAAAGTTTGTCTGAGCGAATATATTTTCCTTTTCTAAGCCAAGGGGTATATATAACAAACACAACCCCTAATTGCTATGAATATATTTTTAATTTTATGGAATTTTAGTAAAAGACTTTTTTTGTTAGATCAGAAAAATCAAATCCATCACAATATTTTGATGGTCATATTACTTAGTTTATTTGCAGTTTCATTAGTTTCAATCATATTAATCATACTTAATTTTATGTTAGAACAATTCGAGATCTTTAATGCCACCCAAAATTTAATGAATCACACGGTTATATTGGTATTTATGGCAGGCTGTCTGGCTGGTTCGTTTATCACCCTCTATTGCACCCGAAGGGAGTATAAAGGCTATGAAATTGATTTGTCCCGTCAGTTGACAGACCTGGAAAAAGAAGTGAACTCTTTGGAAAATAACCTGAATAAAATCAGGTAATCAAAATTCTGGCAGGATAATTGTAAAAGATTTAGGGAACTCTGAAATAAGAAAAAATTAAAAAATATCTTTAGAAACAAGTGCCATTTTTCAGAAAAAATAGTTCCCTCAACCTTCATCTATTGCTTACTTAAAGTAACACCAAAATAATGCCAAATCTGTATATGAAGCTCCAATAGGCATTTTGCTTGAAAATGGGGAATGTTTTCCCCAAAATGTTGGGTAATTTTTCCTAATTTCCCTATTAATTTAATAAGCCAAAGAACCTTCCAGCCAAAGAGCCTTTAGGCTTGTTTTTAAGCTGAAGCTCGTTTTGCTCAATCATTTTCAGCGTATTTTGGTATCCAATTTCAAATATTTCTTCCTGTTTTGATTGTTGCATAAGGGCATAGTCTTTTAAGGCGGTAGGTTCAATTAGAAAGTCCAGCTTTTTGAGATTGGATCTGACATTACCCCAAATAGCCAGGTGAAAGACCCGGTCAATCATATCTGATAGCTTTTTGATTTCACCTATTTCCCTGATCGGATTTACGTTTACACCAATCAGGTTAGTACATTTGTCCTGTAGCGGTTCCACAGGTAAATTACTGATCAATCCTCCATCCAGGAACATACGATCATTCAGATTTACCGGATTGAAAAGGATGGGGAAGGCAGAGGCGGCTTGTAAAACTGGTATCAATTCTCCCTGGCTAAACACCTCCTGGCTGCCTTCCTGAATATTTGTGGCGGTAATATACAAAGGAATCTTCAGGTCTTCGAAGGTTTTGGCTTTCAGGTAGTTTTTTATCTTGTCAAATAAGCGACTGGTAGAAAAAATGTTTTTTTGGCTTAATGAAACCCTGATAAACCGGTAAATATTATGCTCTTTAAAGATCCGGAGTATTTGATCTGGAGACATACCAGAAGCATAAAATGCGCCTACAATTGCTCCCATACTTGTACCGGAAAGCACATCGGGGAATATTCCGTTTTCATTTAGAGCTTTTAAAACACCCAGGTGAGCTATGCCCCGGGCAGCCCCTCCGGATAACACAATTCCGGTATGGTAAGAAGTTTTCATATTAGTTTACAAAATGGTCTTACATATCAACTTATAAATGTGAATTTAGTTGATCCTGATACGTTGGTTGAGTAACTATAAAGGATTATGTCTGTTAATAAAATATATGCTGGTTTTTAAAATTAAATCCAAATGAATTACAGAACCATAACCTTGTTTTTTATTATTTCAATCTATAGCTGCGAGAGAGATGCTGGAGAATCCTATAGCTATGATGACTGGGATGTGAACCGCGATGCATATATCGATAGAAGTGAATTTAATCAGACCTTCCCCTCTGTAAATGAAGATCAATCCTGGGATACCAATAATGATTATGTTATTAATCAGGATGAGTTTTTTGAAGGTAATTTTGATGCCTGGGATATAGATGATGATGGTGTGATTGATGAAGCAGAATGGATGGAGGTAAGAGAAGATTTAGGTATGGATGAAGACTCCGAATATGGCTTGTTTGATACCTGGGATATTGATGCCAATGAAGGGGTAGATACGAACGAATATACTCAACAGATGGAAAAGATCAATGTGTTTAACCGTTGGGATATGGACAGAGACCAGGGTATAAGTCATGAAGAGTATACTGAAGGAATGTTTAACCGGTGGGATCAGGATAAGGATCAAAGAATTTCAGAATCGGAGTTTGAACGGATGAATAATAATTAGTGTTATTTGCTAAAGAAAGTTTTCGGGTTTAACAGATTTAGAGAATTCCTTTTCCTGACTATAAATCTGATTTGCCTAATAATCAAAACTACTTTTAATTAATCTGCTGTTGAGTAATTTAATGAAGCAGACTCGCCGCCTTGATTTGCCGGGACAGTTCTTCTACCTGCGATACATCATCAATCCATTCAATGGTGAAATTAATTTCCCTTGTTTCATCCGGGTCCAAATGTTGTTCAGGGGCCACAGTGGGATCTGTGTTACTATCATGATCCAGGGCGCTGGCTCCAAATTCTATACCCATTCCATCCCAGTTGTTTTGCAGCACAGGTGTTCCATCAGGCCAGGTAAACTCTTTGCTACCTGCTCCTCCACTACAGAACCAGGTTTGAAAATAAGGAGATGGGGGTGTTTTCACTAATACACCTGGTCCGTCAGGATATTTTAATAAACTGGTACAGAATTCATCCTGGCTACTGTAATTAAGATCCTGGTAAATGATCCCCTGCTCCAGGCGTTGTTCAGGAACAGGAGCAGGGTTCCAGGTAGCGAAATCAGCAGGAAGACTTCCTCCTCCCCTGGGAAATGCTCTTTTAGCCGGTACCAGGTACTCTGCTGCTACTGCCGGTTGGAAAGTGACATGATAGCCCCAATCAGGTGTAGAAGGACTATTAGTTACATTTTTAAAGCGATCCCTGATGCCAATATGAGGTTTTAACCGGTCTATTTCATAGCGCCGGGTCACTTTATATAGTTTATCCCCATTTTCGTACCATTTTCCTTCATAATTACCGGCATTGGTTCGGGTATAAAAGCTTGCCTCCAGAAAAATTTTGTCAGAAACTACTGACAGCACCACATCATTTACTGGTATGGCATGTACATCACCATGTAAAACTTTTAACACGCCAGTAGACTGGTCCTGGTAAGGCATGCCCCAATTATCCAGACCTAATAGTTCAATCCCGGCCATAAAGGTTTTGATATACATAAAACCGGGAGCCGGTTGTTGATTGATATGCAGGGAGGATCCTGCCAAATCCAGTTGTTGGGGATCATATAAAGGGGAGGGAGGATTCCAGAATACTGGCCGGTGATTGATCCAGGCCTGGCCCAATGAAAATCCACGAGAGGGAAAAAATTCAATTTCAAGGTCCTGAACCTTTATATACAATCTATTGACTGATTTCGGATCTTCATCCTGATGTATTAATTCTACTTTAACAGATCCCTGGTCGTATAGCACTATTGGTTGATCAATGGATTGAGCACAATTAATTAGCATAGTAATATTTGTTTCTGAGTATTGGTAAATTACTAAAGTCAAATATGGTTAAAAATCAGAAGAATCTGAAATGGACAAAAATTTATTGTTTTGCTCCTTGTGGCTGAATTTTAAAGCATGTTTTTTTGTAGAAAGATTAATGACCAATAAGTGCTTTAATTTTATTAGCAAAACTTCAAGGGTTGCAGTTTCATTTGCTGTTTTGTGGGTCCAGCGCCCGTTATGCCCTGTTCCTCAAAAGCCGTTTGCTGGGAGAAAATCCCTGTCACATAGAAAGATTGTTTTGTAGGATAAAGCAGTTTGGTGGCCATGCCCCGGCAGGCAGGTGGCGTTTGTGCAGTGGAGATGGCACTGTGGGATCTGGCCGACAAAGCTTACCAGATACTGGTTTATCAAATGTTGGGCGGAAAATTCAGGGATGCCATCAGGTTATTTTGTGATACAACCAAAACAAGTGACGAAGGATTGGAGAAGATGGTGAGTTATGTCACCAGAGTACGCAAGACAGAAGGATATGATATTCCTTTGGCAGCTGATCATTTTGGCCACTTTGATGGGATAAGGATCGTTCCTGGGACAGGATCTGGAGCTAGAGGCTCATTATTTCCTCAGCCATGGAAAATTAAAAATGATAGGTCAGGGTTTGATATGCGACTGCATAATCATCCTTGATCTTCTTTTCCGGGGCTACCGTGAATTTCAGGTCTTTGGTTTGAAATATCAGCCGGGTTTGTTTGGACGGATCAATGATTCTTAGCAGGTCAGTATAGGCAATGGTGGTACCAAAACGACTGGCCCAGGTGTTGCGATTTTTCTTTTCCAGGTAATATCTTTCAAAACTACGGATCAGGGCTTCCTTTTCTCCGGATGTCTCAATTTGAAGGTAGTTCAGGTCCTTTACCGGATTTTCAGTATAAATGGTGAAATTCATTTGTACTTTTTGGGGTGAAGCAGAATCAGGCACATAGTTAATGGTATAATCTGCTTCAAATTCCATTTTCATATCCTGGGATTCATATTCCTGGGGAAAAATGAAAAACAGGCCATTGCCTTCAAAATTTCTTTGGGTTATAATCTTATCGGCTTTTTGAGCCCACGCCATCAGCCCCATCAAGCATAAACCAAGTGTCAAAAAATTTTTTTTTGTTTTCATGATCATTGACATTTTGTTATTATATCAGCGTTTTCATCATTTTGCCAGGATGCTCTAGCCTGACCATCCTGATCATACAGCTCATCCAGAATAACCAGATTGTCTGCTTTTTTATCTTCAAAAACCAGCCGGTAAAGGTACTTATTTCCCCTTTTCAGTATATATTTTTGAAATTTTATCCCTTCTTCATTTTCGAAAACAGCTGATTCAATCATTTGTGGCTTTTGATGTTTCAGTTGCTTACTAAATGACAATAACATGGTGTCACCAGCAGTAAGAAGTCCGCCAAAATAATGCTGTTCATTTTCCTGGCTATGTCGGGTAAAACGGCTGTGCCAGGTCTCAGATGCTCTTATCTTGCTTCCATTTCCCTGAAGGCAATAGGAAAAACTTAAGTTCACCGTTTCTTGGGTTTTACTTTGACAGGCCTGAAACAGTAATATCAATAATAGAAATTTTTTCATCTTAAAAACAAGAAGTCTGGCCATTGCCAGACTTCTATACATATTAAATAATTTTTTGGTTTATTCGCCGTAAACCATTACTGTAAAAGTGGCATAAACACCTAAAATGCTGGTGGCATGGTAATCCACATGGCTGATAGAGGTGATATTTCCATTTTTAGCAGCCTGGTTGATGCTGGCATCTCCGGTAGCAACAATACCTAGGATGCTGGTTGCTTCTGCGGTTCCTACCTTGGTGCCTACACTATTGGAGGTGGCAGCCAATGGCGCTTGCACATCGGTATAGATGCTTCCTAACACAGGAGATCCTACAAAAGCACAACCTGAAAATAAAAGTGAGCTTAGTGCTAGCACAGATACTACAGTTAATGTTTTTCTAAGGTAATGATTCATGATAAGTTTTAAGGTTTAAGTAAAACAATAATTTAAACTAAAAATAAGACTACAAAAATTATAATAAGTGAATTAATAATAAACATCAAAATCAATTTATATTTTTATATCATACCTTTTAAGTATTTTTAAATACAAATAAACCTGAAAATCAATTGTATATAGGTTAAATAATTTTAATAAAACGCTTTAATAACAAATAATGGAATAGAAAAAGGAAATTAACTGGCTAAGCTAGAATTTTACAATATTAAGAAAAATTTATATCTTTTCAAGGGATTGGGTTTGATTTTATGAATAAGATGCCATTTTAGCTTTGCCATTCCTTTACATATATTGCTTCAAGACTTCAATGCCACTGTACTTTGATAATCGTCCTAAACAAATCCTGATATTGCGTAGTTGGGCAGATAGATTAAAAATAATATATTTACACCAACAAAAATTTTTATAAACCAAAAAACTATGTTTGATCCCCCGATAACCAGTGGTGCAAATGCCTTTATCTGGATATTTGTGCTTTTAGTAGCTTTTGTAGTGGCTTTGTCAGTTATTGATTCTATAAAATCAAGCCAAAAGAAGTCAGAAAAAACCCGAGAAGAAAAGCTGACAAAAAAATAGCTCCGAAATGGAGCTGTTTTAGTGATGCATTTTATAATGTCAGATAAAATCCTGACCTTTGATTGATCGCACATCACTTACAAACTGCCTGAATTTGGATTCTTTGTCTTTTTGGCAGATCAATACCACATCATCGCAATCTGTGACCAGGTATCCATCCAAACCCTGTACCACGATTAATTTTCCCGGAGATCCTTTAACCAGGCAATTTTTGCTTTCATAGATCAGGGCATTGGCATCAACTACATTGTTATTTTCATCCTTTTTCTTGATTTCATGTAATGAATTCCAGGAACCAAGATCAGACCAGCCGAAATTTCCCAAAACAACATACACATTGGATGCTTTTTCCATAACCCCATAATCAATAGAAATATTTTTGCATTGAGAGTATGCCTCACGGATCGCATCGTTTTCCTGGTCAGTATAATATTGCTCAGAGATCTGATCAAATGTTTCTGCCATTTCAGGAAGGTGATCTTCAAAAGCTTTGATGATCGTATCTGCCTTGAATAAAAATATTCCGGCATTCCAAACAAAATCTCCACTTTCCAGAAATTTTCTGGCCAGGTCCAGCTGGGGCTTTTCTGTAAATGTCTTGACCTTTTTTACTTCAGAATCATTGTCAATAAATTGTATATAGCCATATCCGGTTTCAGGTCGGTTGGGCTGAATACCAATGGTAATAAGGTCACCGGCCTTTTTGGCTTGATCAATGCCTAATTTCATGGCTTTTTCAAAAGCAGCATCATTGAAAATGGCATGGTCGGAGGGCGTTACTACGATACAGGCATCATTATCTTTTTTGGCAATCTTGTAGCTGGCATAGGCAATACAGGGTGCAGTATTTCTTCTGTTGGGTTCCAGTAAGATCTGATCTTTGGATAATTCCGGAAGCTGCTCACGAATGAGTGTTTCATAAATACTGTTAGAAACCACAAAAATGTTTTCTTTAGGAGCAATATTCAGAAAACGATCATAGGTCATTTGCAACAGAGACTTTCCGGTACCTAATACGTCTAAAAATTGTTTAGGATGATTATTACGGCTGTAAGGCCAGAACCTGCTACCAATCCCTCCTGCCATAATAACCACGTAATTCTTATTTGCCATATCAATTTTATTTTAAGGAAAAAAATCTATATAAAACTAATTGAATAAATTCAGGTCTGCAAAAATTTAAAAAATTTAATAAATTAACCTGTTTTTTTTACTAAATTAAAAATCAATCGAATTAATTAATGTTTTAACCGCTGTTTTTCTTAAACTAATTACCTTTCATACTCGGCTATGCAATTTCATGCTTAATTGAGTACTATTTATGAACCAGCTAATGGTCGGGTGGTTAACCTGAATGCGACTGGTAGTGACAGGCAGTGAAACAAAAGATTTCAAAGTTACATATTTTGGGCCGGGGGATTTACAGCTTAGTATTAATTGTTTTAAGGATCTTAAGTGAGTTGATACAAAGGGGTTTCACAACCTAATTATCCACTGAAATCATCCTCAGCCGGTAAGAAATTAAATGATTTTTTACTATTTTTATAAAAATGAAGAAAAACTTACCAGATTCTGAAAATTTTATTTGGAAATCCCTTGGTCAAAAAGAAGATTTAGAATTCCCTCAAATAAATAAATTAGGGAAAAAATTTTCCGGAAAAACTGACCGTGAAATTTGGGCTGCCTTTAAAGATGGAGAGGAAGCAGCTTTTATTCATATTTATTCCACCTATTTTCAGCAATTACTTAATTATGGACATCAATTTACTAAGCATCAGGATCTGGTTGAGGATTGCATTCAGGATTTATTTGTTGATTTAAGAATAAGACGTGCTAAACTGGCTGAAATAAAACTATCCATCCGCCTTTATTTATTTAAATCTCTTAAAAGAAGAATTATTGAATATCTAAGAGATTCACCCTCATTTTTTATTGAGCATGATAACTTGTCCGGCAATCAATTTGAAGTTTCTATGTCCATAGAAGAAAATCTAATTAATAAGGAAACTATTGAAGCTACCGAAATTAAAATTAAAAACGCTCTACAGAAGCTTTCCGACAGAGAAAGAGAAGCAATTTATTATATTTATTTTAAAAACTTCAATTATGAAGAAACCAAAGTTCTTATGAATATGGACAATGTAAAATCTGTTAGAAACCTGGTATATAAGGCTGCTTTTAAATTAAAGAATATTATAAAAATGATTGCTACTTATTTCATTTTCTATCTTGCTGCCCATTAGCAAATATCAAAATAATCACCACCAATCTTATTGATTTTTTCAAAATATGTTTCTTTTTTTAAGGATATTAAAAAAGTAGAAATTTTTTTTTATTTGACTGATGTCATTTCTCCAAATGTTCCATCATTATAGCAGAAAACCAACTATAAATGAAATACAAGGATTACCAACTAGAGGATTTGTTATCTAATCAGGATTTCATTCATTGGGTGACAAATCCAACTCAGGAAAATGATTATTTCTGGAAGAAATGGTTGGAAGTTCATGCTTCTAAAAAGCCACTGGTTGAACAGGCTAAACAAATTATATTGGCCGCAAAATTTAAGGAGGATGAAGGTTTTACAGAGAGTTATAATAGAATATTACATGATGTTTTAAAGGATAAATATTCAAAAAGGTTTGAAAGAAGCTCCCATAGAAGGTCTATACGTAAGCAAGAACAATTGAATAGATATTTAAGAGTTGCAGCAATTATAAGTTTTATCTTTATGCTGGGGCTTGTATTGGTATTAAATCAGGAAAAATTTGTCACTAAAAACCAGATTGAGTGGATTACTTATTCAAATCCAGGTGGTAAAAAATCCTCCATTGTTTTACCTGATAGCTCACTTGTTATACTAAATGCTGCAAGTAAATTGGCATATTCGGTTGATTTTGATCACAACAGATTAATAAAATTAGATGGGGAGGCTTATTTCGATGTCAAACATAATCCACAAAAACCATTTGTCGTCAGCTCAAAAAGTGTAGAAACTACAGTATTAGGAACTACATTCAATGTGGCCGCCTTTGAGAATGAACAAACTGTCAATATATCACTAAATACAGGAAAAATTAAAGTTTCACTACCACAGGAAGAAAATAATTCGTACTGGCTGGATCCAGGTGAAAAGCTTGTTTATGATGTGGTTTCTGGTAATACTGAGAAGACTTATTTTGATCCATTAATTGAATTTTCCTGGAAGAATAACATCCTTGTTTTTGATAAAGCTAGTCTGGGTGAGTTTATCCGCAAAATAGAAAGATGGTATGGAGTGCAGGTAGTAATTAAAGGAAATCCCAATGAATCTTGGCAAGTGAATGGCAGATTTAAAAATGAAAGTCTGAGGTTAATCATGGAAAGTTTGCGATTCACGCATCAAATAGACTATAAAGTAGAAAATAATCAGATATACATATATTTTAACTAAAATTAATACAATATGAAATTAAACACATCCTAAAAAAAACCGAAGAGTGGGTGCTCTTCGGTTAAAGTTAAATCTAACATGAGAATCTGAACACCTCTCATGTAAAGATCTTGTCCTAACAAATGCATTATTTATTAAAACATTTAAAGTTATGAAAAATAAACTAATACGACTATTATTTATGCTTTCAAAATTCACCTTTATTGGCTTTGTGGCACAGTTTTTCATGATTAGCCTTCTACTGGCACATGAAATGAATGCACAAAAGATCATGAGTGTCAAAGAAAAAGTTATTGAAGCAAACAGTGGAAATGCTTCAATAAAAGGAGCTTTTTCAATGATTGAAGAAAAAACCAACTATAATTTTTTCTATGATGAAAAGATTATAGATAAAAACCTAAAACTTAATTTGCCTCAAAGGCGATCAACCGTGGCTGAAATCCTTTACGAAATTTCCCGGCAGGCTAGTCTGCGTTTCAGGCAAATCAATCATACTATAAATGTGAATAAAATTGAGGGCACCCTACATCAAGAGAATATTATTGAAGTAGTTATTCAAACCCGCAACATTACAGGCAAAGTTACCTCCTATGAAGATGGAGAACCTTTGCCTGGTGTTAATATTATAGAAAAGGGGACCTCGAATGGGACTGTAACAAATGCTGATGGAGTGTACTCTCTGGAAGTAGCCGATGAAGCCATTTTGGTATTTAGCTCAGTTGGTTATACAAAAGAAGAGATAGCTATAGGACAAAGGTCTGTAGTTGATCTGGTAATGACAACGGATATACAGCAACTACAGGAATTGGTTGTGGTAGGGTATGGTACCCAGGAAAAAAAGCTGGTAACCGGAGCTACTACCCAGGTAAAAGGTGAAGCAATTGAAAAACTGAATACCACTTCTCCTTTAATAGCATTACAAAGCCAAACGCCGGGTTTATCCATAATTGCAGAATCGGCCAGACCTGATGCTGAATATAAAATTAACATACGAGGTCTGGGAACAATAGGTGATGCAGCTCCATTAGTTGTCATTAATGGCATAGTCGGAGGTGATATAAGATCAATTAGTCCTTATGATATTGAATCCATTGATATATTAAAGGATGCAGCTTCAGCGGCCATTTATGGGTCCAGGGCTGCCAATGGAGTAATTTTAATTACTACCAAGCAAGGAAAAGCCGGCAAGATGAATATTTCCTATGACGGAAATTATGGAATTCAAAATGTATACGATTACCTCGATATGGTAAATGCTCAGGAATATATGGGCTTAATAAATGAGTCCATTAATAATATTGGAGGAACTCCAGTAGATTTTAACACCATATTACCTGCAGATATTCAGGAAAAATTGGATAATGGATGGCAGGGCACTGATTGGTGGAGGGAATTAACTAATAAAAATGCACCCGTTCAAAATCATGCCTTAAACATTACAGGAGGCTCAGAACAATCAGTTTATTCCTTAGGACTTTCTTATACCAATCAAGAATCTATTATTGGAAATCCATTAAAAGAGAAATTTAACAGGATTAGTTTTAGGTTGAATAGTGATCATGTATTATTAAAGAAGAACAATAGAAACATTATTAAAATAGGAGAAAACCTTCTATACACCTATAAAGACAAACAAAATAATTTAGCCTCAGGTTGGCGATGGGCTGCTTCCAATCCTTTGTTCCCTGTCAGGGATGAGAATGGAGGTTTTTACAAGCCTATTAGTTTTGATGCAGAAAGGGCAAATCCGGTGGCTTATCAGTACTACCATAGTCAGAATGAACTAAATAGCAGGGATTTCATGATTAATGCATTTCTGGAAGTAAATCCAGTAGAAGGTTTACAATTCTTAAGCAATTTTGGTTCAACAATAATCCAGACTGATTTTAGAAGATATATACCTGAATATAATTTAACTCCTTCCAATGTAAGATTACAAGATCTGACTGAACAGCAAATGACCATTAACAATGGTATTCAATGGATGAATACCCTTTCTTATGATTTAAGATTGGCCCGGGATCATAATTTTAAGGTGTTGTTAGGCCAATCCATTGAAAAACAAAATATGGGAGTTCAAATGCATGGAGAAAATGTTGGATCCATCTTTGATAATTATCAATATGCTTATCTGGATAATGTTAAACAAATAACTTTAGGACAAACAAGTTTAGGTGGACGTCCTTTTCCCGAAGTATTTTTGGCTTCGTTTTTCAGTAGAATAAACTATGCTTTCAGAGATAAATATTTGTTGACTGCCATTGTCAGGAGAGATGGATCTTCTAATTTTGCTCAGGGGAACAGATGGGGAACTTTTCCTTCAGTTTCGGCAGGTTGGATCCTTACTGAAGAGCAATTCTTAAGGTCAACCGCAAAATGGTTGGACTTCTTAAAGCTAAGGTTAAGTTGGGGGCAAAATGGTAACCAAAATATTGATAACTTTCAGTATTTAACCAGCTATTCATTTTCTAATGCAAGATATTCATTCGGTGCTGATAAAAGCCTCTGGGCAATAGGGGCATATCCATCAATTTTACCTAATCCAAATATTACCTGGGAAACTTCGGAGCAGTGGAATCTAGGTATTGATTCACGTTTTTTTGACGGACGTCTCAATATCAATGCCGAACTCTATCAAAAAACAACTAAAGATTGGTTGTTGAGAGCTCCTATCTTAGCTTCTCAAGGCGCCCAGGCTCCTTTTGTCAATGGAGGCGATGTGGAAAATCGCGGATTAGAACTAATCCTTGGCTGGCGTGAATCCAAGGGTGACTTTTCTTATGATATCAGTGGTAATATTTCATTCAATAAAAATGAAGTAACCAGAATCGATAATTCGGAAGGCATTATAGAAGGAAATCAGGTAAATGAACATGCTGTAGGGCAGTTGCCTCCTTACAGGGCACAAGTTGGCTTTCCTATAGGATATTTCTGGGGTTATAAAACGGCAGGAGTTTTTCAGAACCAAAATCAAATTGATAACTATGAAGGACCATTAGTAGGTGATCAGCCAGGAGATTTGATTTTTGTTGACATAAATAATGATGGTACTATTAATTCAGAGGATCGGACTATGATTGGAGACCCTAATCCAAATGCTTTGGTCGGTTTATCCTTAAGTTTGAATTATAAAGCTTTTGACTTTTCTGTTGTAGGGAATGGTGTATTTGGAAATCAAATCCTTATTTCATACAATCGGGCTGATGGATACCAGGAAAATTATCCAGCTTATCGGTTAAACAGATGGCATGGGGAGGGAACCTCAAACCGATATCCCAGATTGACATCTACACCATCTCCTAATTATACCTACTTATCAGATACTTATATCGAGAATGGAGATTATTTACGGATTCAGAATATAACTATAGGATACGATCTGTCTCAATTATTCGAATCTAATATCTTACAAAAAGCCAGGCTCTTTATTACCGGGCAAAATCTTATAACTTTTACAAATTATATTGGGGCCAATCCGGAAGTTGGCTATTCACCCTCTAATTGGGGTAAGGGCATTGATGTTAATTTCAATCCATTGCCAAAAACATATTTATTAGGTGTTAATATTCAATTTTAAACCCAAAGACTATGAAAAAATATTTAATAATCCTATTTATCTTCTTATTAGGTTCCAGTTGTGAAGATTTTTTGGAGTCAACTGATTACCTCAATAAAAGCGACCAAAACTTCCCGCAAACAGGGGAGGATATGAATCAACTTTTAACCGGTGTTTACTTTTCGTTGAGCAAAGTAAATCTGGGTTCTACCTACTATATCGGAACTTTAGCTTCAGATGATCAATTTGGTTCCGGAGCTGCTAATGATGCCGTAGCTCATGGATTTGATCGTTGGAAAGTGGCAAACCCCAATATGGCTTCCGATATCTGGAGAAATTACTATGAAGGTATCTACCGTACTAATAAATTGCTGGAATCTATGGATCAGGTTGAGTTTTCCAGGCCGGAGGAAAAAAGCTCCATTGAAGGAGAAGCCTACTTTCTCAGGGCCTTTTTTTATAGTGAATTATCAAAATTATTCGGCGATGTTCCTTTATTGACTACATCTGTTCCGGTAAACATTCCAAGAACACCGGCAAAGGAAACCTATGGGCAAATTGCTTCTGATCTGTTACAGGCCATCCAATTGCTGCCATCAGTAAAGTATGATCATAATCCTCAACGGTTTGGTCATGCAACTAAATGGGCGGCAGAGGCTTTATTGGCTCGGGTATATTTGTTCTATACCGGATATTACCAGCAGGATAGTTTACCTTTAGCAGAAGGAGGAAGTGTGACGAGAGATCAGGTAATAGGTTATTTAGATGATCTTATTAATAACAGCGGCCATCATTTGATAAATGATTTTAGAAATTTATGGGTTTATACAAATGAAGGCACAAAAGAGGATTATACATATACCCAGGGAAAAGTCCTTAATTGGGCTGGAGAAAACAATGCAGAATCTGTTTTTGAAATACAATATGGATTGATCAACAGTTGGGGAGAACCAAGGAATGTAATTGCACAAGCATTCGGGGTAAGAGGTCAAAGTAATATCAATAATGTTTTTCCATTTGGAGGTAACTGGGGGCAAGGTCAGGTAAATCCTAAAATGGTAGAAAACTGGCGTCAGGAAAGCCCACAGGATTCTCTCAGAAGGTGGGGTAGTATTTTGGATGTTGAGCATCCCAGAGAAGGTATTGTAACATATGAAACTGGTGGATGGAATATGATAGAAGAAACAAAACTGTTTCCCAAAAAAGTAGCATTGATACGTGTTTGGACTGATAAATCTGCTGATGAAAGAGCCAACTGGAAGTCATTTAATCACAATATAGTCTACGACAACCTTGGTGAAGGTTTTAATAATGCAAGTATTTTGAACCTGACTTTGATCCGATATGCCGATGTTTTACTGATGCATTCAGAACTGACACAAACAGCTGACAAATTGAATCAGGTAAGGGCCAGGGCCGGATTATCACCAGTCAATTATAGCCAGGAAAATTTAGAAGAAGAAAGGAGACATGAATTTGCCTTTGAAGGATTACGCTTTTTTGATCTGCTAAGATGGTATGGTAAAAATGCAGGAGCTATTATCGATCAAAATCAAAATGGAGCGGCCATTCTCAATGATAAAATACCAGCGGTATATCAGGCTAATCTTACCGAAAGGATTGCTGAAACCGGCGGTTTTATGCAAATACCTGAGAGTCAAATATTGCTGTCCGGTGGTATACTTTCTCAAAATCCTGGTTGGACGGATCCGTCAAGTAATTTGTAGTTTAACCATAGTAAAAAAGAAGGCGGCCCCTGAGTATTTTTATAAAAATAACAGTTAGATTTTAAATTTTGTGGCATGCCTTCTTTTTTAAATTTAAATATATGATTTTATCACGAAGAAAATTTTTAGCTAAAAGCATACAAGGAATGGGTGTATTAAGTACAATTCCTGCTTTCGGTATCATACCCTCCAATAAACATTCAATGGGTCCTGCCACACCTGTTTCTGTATATGTAAACTGGGCTGCCTACGATGAATTATCAGACCAGGTATTTTTAGATGAAGATATTGCCATGAGGCAATTCAATGAATTACTGAGGTTAAAAGAAGCAGGAGTCCAATTTGATTACTATCTGATGGATGCCTTTTGGTTTGATAAAGACGGGGCTTATCGGCAATGGAGAAAAGAAAGCTGGCCTGAAGGAGGTAAAAAATGGATGGAGACTTGTTTTGCCCATGATATTAAGCCAGGGCTGTGGATTTCAACCAATTTGATGTATGCCGGAGGGGAAAATTATCATTTTCTCAGTCCGGCTCCTGCCTGGCAGGATTCTGTAGATAAGAATGATCGTTCCTTTTCTTTATTTGAAGGAGGTTATTTGACTGATTTGATTGAAGCTTTAACATATCATGCTGATCAGGGCATCAGCATGTTTAAGTTTGATTTTGCTGATTTCAATGCTGTTACCGCCAAAAGTGCTGGTAAAATGACACAGGAAGAAGTTGTAGAGGCCAACAAATCTGCTTTTATTGATGCGATAAAAGGGTTCAGAAAATCCTATCCTGATGTGTTATTGATGGCATACAATGGGTTTGGAGGGGTTATGGGGAATACCTATACGCCTTATCAGAAAGCAATTGACCTTGAATGGTTAAATATATTTGATTCCATGTACTGTGGCGATCCACGTCCGGCTGATGTCCCCTGTATGAATTTCTGGCGAAGCAAGGATATCTACTCGGATCACATGGTCAAGCAGTTCGCTTTCAATGATATTCCTCTGAAAAGAATTGATAATAGCGCTTTCATGATCGGAACCACAGGTACTTGCTATTTCCGGGGTGCTCAGGCCTGGAAAGGAATGCTATTATTATCAATGGCCAGGGGCGGATGGATCAATACTTATTATGGTAATCTGGATCTTCTATCAGATAAAGATGGCAAATGGTTTGCCCAGGCCCAATCTATGTTTTACCCATTGCAGCAGCAAAATCATTTTACCTTAATAGGAGGAATACCAGGTCAGGATGAATGGTATGGCTATCAGGCTTCAGGAAAAAAAGGGGAATTGATTTTATTGGTAAACCCCAGTCAGAAAATTCGTGATATTGATCTTTCATTTAAAAAGTATAAAAGCACAGGAGCAGTATTATTTCATGATGCGGGATTTGTACCGGAAGTGTCTCAGGATTGGTTGAAGATTGGTCCGGAACAACTTGTTTTGATTGGCTATGGGGAATATGATCAGCCATCATATAATTTAGGCATAGGCGATTTTATTCGAATTCCCTCATCAATAAAACCAATTTCAACCGATTGGAAAATTTCCAACCAAATAATCCAGACAGAGTTAAATGTATCCCAAGAACAGGATATAAGGATTATTATACAACAATTTGGCTCTGATGGATTACCGGTCCGGTCATCCGGGGGATCACCGCCTCATGGCATTACCTTAGGTCATATTATTCAGATAGAAGCGTACCAGGAGGGTAAGGCTGTACCACTACAAGTCCAGTATGATAAAGCCATTTGGAGTGGTCTATCCTGGGGGGTAGCCGAAATCAGGGCAGAGAATCTGGACTTGAGTAAGAAACTTTTATTAATGGGAACTTCGGCTGAAAAAAATCCAGTAGTTTTAAAAGGAGAATTATATGCTGTTAGCTATAGAAAGGAAGATTAAGGATTTGAGAGTAGCATGTTGGTACTATAACTGCCATTTTAAATGAAATTGGTAAGTACTGGTTTCCAATCAGTTCAGGATTACCTGGACAAAACTGTTTAACTTAACTTGTCAAATTTTGAAATTACAATTTGATTATATAAAATAAAATATGAACCTGTAAGAAAAAGCAGAATCCCTTATTATTGAAGCAAAAAAACAAACAATGATGAGCATACATGTTTTTAAGGCATTAATCCTTGTATTAATGTTATTGCTGGTCTGTTGCAGCAGCAAGCGCCCTTTGAATGAAAGTGATTCTTCACCTCCCAATATTATTTTGATATTGGTTGACGATATGGGCATAGCCGACCTGGGTTGTTATGGTAATGATTTTCATAAAACTCCTAATATTGACAAAATGGCTGCAAATGGAATTCAGTTTATGAATGCCTATGCCTCCAGTCCGGTTTGTTCTCCTACCCGGGCAAGTATCCTTACCGGTAAATATCCTGCGTCATTAAATCTTACTGACTGGATCCCCGGAAAACCTTCCTGGGCCTCTGAAAAATTAATAGCGCCTGAATTCAGGCATACCTTACCCCAGGATGAGCTTACATTGGCCGAATATCTGAAGGAAAAAGGCTACAAAACAGCAAGTTTTGGAAAATGGCATTTGGGCGGTACAGGCTCCATGCCTACTGATCATGGCTTTGATATTAATGTGGCGGGAAATCAGGCAGGTTTGCCTCCATCCTATTTTTATCCTTATATTAAGGATGATTTTGTACTACCTGATTTAAACAAGGGGGGAACAAAAGGTGAATTTTTGACCGACAGGCTTACCTCTGAAGCAATGAAATGGGTAGTTGACCACAAAGAAGAACCTTTCTTTTTGTACTTATCCTATTTTACCGTTCATATATGGTTGGAAACAAAACAGGAATTGGAAGAAAAATACCTCAAAAAAGCTGAACAGGGCTCTTTTAACTCACTTACTAACCCAGTTTATGCAGGTATGGTAGAAACACTCGACCATAACGTGGGAAAAATTATGGCAACGCTGGAAAATTATCAAATAGATAATACCATAGTTGTTTTTTATTCTGATAATGGAGGGCTGCATAAAAAGGAAAGTGAAAATACTCCCGCTACCGACAATGGAATTTACCGTGAAGGAAAAGGTTATTTGTATGAGGGTGGTATTCGTGAGCCTTTGATTTTCTTTGATAGGAGCCGGATTAATGAAGGTAAAAAATCTGATGCTTTAATATCATCTGTGGATATTATGCCTACATTAATTGACTTATGTAATTTCGAAGTGCCGGATAGTGAAGGCATAAGTTTTGCCAGCCATCTTATTAACGGTGATTTAGTAAAAAAGGAAACAATGTACTGGCATTATCCCCATTATAGTTACCAGGGAGGCAGGCCTTCAGGTGCAATCAGGGAAGGTGACTATAAATTGATTGAGTATTTTGATGATGGTATAGTTGAATTATATAATATAAAAACTGATCCTGAGGAAAGGTATAATCTGGCTACAGATAAAATTGCTTTGAAAGAAAAAATGTTGAACAAATTGCATCAATGGCAAAAAGATGTGAATGCTCAAATGCCGCATATCAATGACAATTATAAACCAAGTTAAAAGGGGTCAGTCAATCCCGCTTCTAATAAAGAATAATTTAGCATTATGAAACAGATCACAATACTAGTTCTTTTATCAATATCCTGGTGGTCTTGTCAGACAGACGATTCTGATAAGAAGTATAATGAAGTGATTCTTACCGCAGTTGACCTTATTCAGGAACCAGTAATTACAGCCGGTGATCCTGGTACTGAAGACAATCAATTTGGTTTTGAAGGAGGAACCTGCAGAAAAGTAGGCGATACTTATTATATTTTTACCACCGAAGTGTTTGACCAACCCAAGACTGCAGCTGTTCGAATGGCCCTATGGACCAGCGGGAATGGCATTGATTTTCAAAAAAAGTCTGTCATTGCTTCCACTAATTATAATTGGGAAGATACAACTCATCGCATGTCTCCCTGGTCTCCCATGGCGGTTTATGATCAGGAAAGGGAATTGTGGTCGGTTTTTCATGTAGGTTACCGTCGAAAAGCCAATTCCACCAATGTTTTCAACATGTCAGGACGAATATTTCGCTATGATTCAGAAGTTAAGGGGAGGGAAGGGATTGGTGGTCCTTACCAGGAGGGGGACTGGGTAACCATACTGGGAGAACCGGATTGGTGGGAAGGCCCGGGTGAAATAGTTTCTTTTTATCCATATAAAGCAGGTGATGAATGGTGGGCTTTCTACGGGGGCAATAGTGTGCCGGATCATATAGATGCCAGTGGGCAGGAACAGGAGGTAAAGCATATTTTTTATGCAGGATTGGCCCAGTCCAAAGATGGATTGACAGATGAATGGGAACGTCAGTATGATCTGAATCCAGTGCAAATGGATCCGGAATTCATTGAGAATTCAGTAGTGACTAAAATCAACGACCATCTTTACATTAATTTGTATGACGGAGCCAATGAGCATGCCATTTCCTATTCATGGTCACCCGATGGCATAAACTGGCAGCCTGAACAGCTTATAGAATTTCCCGATCCACCTGGCTGGATCAAAAGTACCCGCACTCCTTTGGGTTTAATTGATGAAGGTAATGGTATTTATTCCATTTATTTTACCGCATTTGATGGGAATAATCCGGAGAAGATTGAACCTACCTGGCATGATGGATTTGGTCATGTTGGTTTGTTAAAAGTTAAATTAGAAATCCAGGCCACAGGTTCAGAATCAGAATAAATCAGCATTTTACCGCAAAATTTACATATTATGGAATTTAAAAAATTAAGCCTCACGATTATTATTACTTTATCAAGTTTGCTATATTGGACGGGTTGCCAGGATACAAAATCAGCCAGTGATATTTCCATAAAAGCTGATTCAATTAAACTAGAACCAGGGGTGTTTTTAGCCAGCCATTACCAGTCAACAGGCTGGGAGCTATGGGAAATTGAAAGGTGGAAAAAAGAAATTCTGGATATGAAAAAAATGGGGGCTGAAACGATTTGGTATCTTCCTATCCAGTTTGGACAACAGAGTTCTAAAGAAAGTTTCGAGCCGGGAAATCCTTTTTGGGAATTGCAAAAAAACATTAGTCAATTTATCACTGATTCAGGCATGAAAGTGGGAATATATGTGGGATATAATGATGTTTTTCCTGAAACACTGGATCAAAATCCGGATTGGATAGCCACTTATGGTAAATATGGCCTGGAGCAGGCACAGGCTTGTCCTTCTATTGAGGCTGCCCTGGATGAGATTTATACACTTCGAAAAAGACTTTTTGAAGAATTACCCCACATTGATTATTTGATGACCCCGATTACAGACTATGGTGGATGCGGTTGTGAAAAATGTGCTCCCTTACCCATAACCTATTTGAAAGTGTTTTCCCAGATGGCAGAGATGTGCAAAAAGTTTCATCCGGATGTTGAAATTGTGGCTTCTGGTTGTGGGGTTGGTCAAAAAGATATTGATCTGCTGCGAGAAAAGCTGGAAGAAGCGGATTGGGTTGATTATGTGGCAGATCTACCCCGGGGGGTAAAACCTGTTATAAAATACTATATGTCTCCTGAAATCACCATGGTGGATGGCTGGGGTAATTTCGGTCCAAGTCCCAAATTTGAAACCATAAAGAAAGCATTTGTGGATGATCATCCTTTTGCTGTAGCAACTTCTACTTATTCTGAAGGTATTCATGATGATGTCAATCGTTTTGCAACCCTTCAGTTTGCCATTAATCCGGCCAGAGAAGTAGAAGATGTAGCTTACCAGTATGCCAACCAATGGTTAAACCTTGATGAGCAAGATTCAAAACTTGTGGCTGATGTAATTGCTGAATTGGGTACCCAGATTATTCGTAACCGGGATTATGTATACTTCAAGGATGGGGCTGATAACCCAAAGGCTGACCAGCGATTAAAAACGCTCATTGAGATCAGGTCTGAAAATCCTGATATTCGAAATAATTACAGGTATTGGTTGCTGCATTACAGGGCAGTGAATGAATGTTTTTCAACCATAGAAGGTGATTTAACTCTTGATGAACTGTATGAAGAGCTTTTTTTATCAAAAAAAGAAATTACCAGACTTGAACCAGCTTATGGAAAGCACTTAGCCGATATGGAAAGATGGCATAAACCGGAATTGTCGCCGCTCAGCTGGCCCCGGGCTTTCAATCATATTTGGTTACAGGAAAAAAAATATGCTGAAGACAGGAATATTGAATAAAAAGAACTACCGCTACGGTAGGATACAATCATAAGAACCGGTTATTTTTAAACTGTATAATTAAAAAGCAAACCCAATGCATCAGAAAATAATATGGCATCTATCCAAATTTTTTATAGCGTTACTAATTTTTGAACCTGTGGACTTACTAGCCCAATCCCAGCGATCCATCGACCAGCCCATGCCTACCCGCCAGGTACACCTTGATTTTCATACCTCTGAACAAATACCAGAGATCGGAGCCAGGTTTGATAAAAAGCAGTGGCAGGAAGCATTAAAAGCTGGTCACATAAACCATATCAACATTTTTGCCAAAGGACACCACAGCATGGCTTACTATCCGACAAAAGTAGGCATGATGCATCCTCACCTGGATTTCGACCTGATGGGATCCCAGATAGAAGCCTGCCATGAAATAGGTGTCAAATGCCCGCTTTACTTTACAATAGGCTGGTCTGCCAATGATGCGGAAGCTCATCCTGAATGGTGCATGCGCGATCAGGATGGCAGCATACGCACCCTAAACCTGGATCAGTTTGCTGATCCGCAGGAAGTAAGGCCTCATTATTCCTGGAAATGCATGTGCCCGGCCAGTAGTGGCCCTTACCACCAGTATATTCTGCAACAGGTAGAGGAGATCTGCCAGAATTATGAGGTGGATGGCTTCTGGTTTGATATTTATCACATCAAGGAAACCTGCTACTGCCAGTATTGCCTGGAGCGTATGAAAAATGAAGGGGTAGACCTGGAAGATGAGCAGGCGGTGTCGATCAGCATGAATTTGGCTTTTAAAGACCACATGAAACAATTACGGGAAATGGTGGCCAGGTATTTTCCCAAGGCTACCGTATATTTCAATGCTACCACCCGCCTGGAAGATAAACAGATTTTCAAACAGCGGCTCTATGATATGAATACCCATCAGGACCTGGAAGACTTGCCCACCACCTGGGGCGGTTATGATAAGCTGCCTCTGGATGCTAAATACCACCTGGGCCAGGGTGTGCCGGTGACCGGAATGAGCGGGAAGTTTCATAAAGCCTGGGGGGAGTTTGGGGGTTTCAAACATCCCGATGCCATAAAATATGAAGCTGCTGCCATGATCTCATTTGGCGCATCCTGTAATTTTGGCGATCAACTACATCCTTCCGGAGTTATGGATATGGAAACCTACCGGAATATCGGTCAGGCTTATCAATATGTGGAGCAGATTGAAGATTATGGACCGGGAGGTATTCCGGTATCTAAGCTGGGCATGTGGCTTACTCTGGATGAAGCAGCCGACCATGGGGTGGTGCGTATGCTACTGGAGATGCATTATGATTTCGTTCCTGCCAACCTGGATAATCTGGACCAGTTGGAACTGCTAATCATACCCAGCCGAAAAGGTCTGGATCAAAAAGAGGCACAGGCCATCAACCAGTGGGTAGCAAGGGGCGGTAAATTGCTTGTATTCAGCCATGGCGCCCTTAATCAGGAAGGAAATAAATTTATCATTGATGTGGGGGCAGATTTTCAGGAAGCCTCACCTTATCATTTTGATTTCACGGTAGTGGAGCCAGAGATGGCCGAAAACCTGGTCAGTACCCCTTTTCTGAATTATGAGGCTGGTTTGCATGTGGAACCCGGTGAAGCTGATGTGCTGGCCTGGATCAGAGAGCCCTATTTTAACCGCACTTATGCCCATTATTCCAGCCACAGGGAAACTCCTTATAAGCTGGAAAATTCATCATTCCCAGCCGTAATACAGTATGGAAATGTGATCTTTTTTGCTCATCACCTGGACAGGTTGTACTATCAGCATGCGGTGAGGTTGCATCGGGAGTTGGTGAAGAATACAATCGACCGATTGTACCAGCAACCAATGTTACACGTGAAGAATCTGCCCAGTAGTGGCCGGGTGAGTTTGCTGCATCAACAAAATAAGAACAGGTATGTGGCTCACCTGCTTTACAGTCCGGCACTGCAGCGGGGAGAGGTGCAGGTGATCGAAGACTTTTTGCCGGTTCCCGGGGTGGAAATTGAAGTGACAGTACCGCAGAATGTTTCAAAAGTGTACCAGATACCGGGCCAAAAATCATTGAAGTTTAGCAAGTCTGGTGAAAAAATTAAAGTCAAGGTGCCTGATTTTAGGATGCATACAGGAATAGTGATGGAATATTGATCGTATTTAAGTTGGCGAAATAGCTGATGTGTAACCGCATTTTTATACTTACAGTTTCTAATGATGTTTTACCTGGTAATAAGTTTTTACCAGGAGTCCATTATGGCCCTTCCTTAATTACTCTAATGGCTTCATCTTCAATTATTGTTCAACAAAATTTTCAACTTGAATATTAGCTAAACTACCATCTTTACTTTGGAGGGTGCTGAAAAATAAAAAACCCTCTTAAACGTGCGTTTAAGAGGGTTTTGCTTCTTTTTGATACGAAAATTGTCGGGGTGAGAGGATTCGAACCATTTTCAAAAACCCTCCCGTAGCCCCTCTATATCAATGTTTTTTGATGAGCGATTTTAAAGACTCACCTGTTAACTCACTTCCGCACTGGCGGAAAATGGTTAATTGATGGAAAAGAACCGGAGCATAAATTTAAACAAAAAAGAGCATATTTTATTACTCTAAGTTGATTATGAAAAGAAATAAATCACTATTTATTTAGCCAGGACTTTGCCTCTGAGAGATCCTTGTTATCAAAGTACCTCACATCTGCAGAAGTAAACGGCTTCATTGCCTGGGCCATCAGATCATGCCATTTCTTTTCTCCTACCACAGCCACTTTTTCAAAGTCATCCGCATGATTCAAATCGAATTTTGAATCAGCCCAAAAAGCTTTGCCAGACCACCCATCGAAATTTTCCATCTGCCATAGCCAGCGCAATTTGCCGAAACGGTTAATCTTATCTTCAAGAAGAGGAATCAATTGATCATAATCATTCTTCACAAGTTTTTCCGAAACCAAAGTTTCCACTATATTCTCTCCGCGATGTTCATTAATCTTTATCATAATATTTAGCTTTTATAATTTTTAACCGGTGGATCACCTTCCGGTTTATTTAGATTAACCCTCGCTTTTCAATTTTTTGATTGCCACGAACATATTTTACATAAAGAATAATTTTATGCTTTTGCTTTTTTTACTCTAATGACTATGTCCCGCTTCCGCCTTATTCATTTCTGCTATCAGGTAATATCCGTTGTTTAACGCAAATTCCTGATTTTCCGGAACTGGTTGCAGCAGATTCACGGCAGTCCACCCGCCGCTAGTTACGCCGGGCGCCACTTCCACGGGAATAAACATCCATTCCCCGCCATCTTCCTTTTCAGCGGTAAATGCAAAAAATCTTTCTCCTTCCCTTACAATCGCCTGTTCCGGCAAGGCCAAAGATTCTATGCTGTCGGTTAATATCCGTCCCTTCACATACATGCCGGGCAAAAGCTGCCCTTCCTTGTTTTCTATTTCCGCATGAATATGCACCGCTTTGGGATCCTGTTCAAAGGTCTTGCCCACAGCATAGATGACGGCTGTCATTTCCTTTTCCGGAAGCGTTTCTACAGAAAAATTCACTTTCTGGCCTTCCTTCACTTTATACACATCCTTTTCAAACACCATCAGGTCGGCATGGATATGATCGGTATTCACCACTTCAAACATCACCTGTTCAGGTTGAACAAATTGTCCTGTTTTTACCTGAACAGACTGGATATACCCGTCGATAGGACTCGCTACAGGAACCCATTCATATAAATTGCCTTCTTTAAGCCTGGTGATATTCAAGCCCATCAGCTTCAGTTGCGCCTCATAACCCGTCGCTTGTCCGCGCATAGATTGATATTCCGCCCTGACACGCTGGAACTCTTTACCGGAGGCAACTTCTTCCTCATACAATCTTTTCTGGCGCTGATAATCCTCCTCAAGGAACTGTAACCGGTTCCAGGCATTGATATAGTCGGTCTGCAGCCGGACCAGGTCGGGATGAGAGACGTAGGCCAAAGCCTGTCCACGATGTACCTGATCGCCTTCAATCACTTTGATGGAAGATATATTAGCTCCGATAATGGCGGTTACATTCGCTTCATTTTGCGGCGGAACCTCCAGCTGGCCATTTGCCTCCACAGCGGATGATAAATTCATCCTTTTCAAAGTCCCTGTTTTCATATCCAGCGCGGCAAACTGTTCTTCTGAAAAATGAACGGCTTCCATTCCTTCTTCGCTATGTTCGTCATGCTCACCATGCGCTTGATCATCTTGAGCGGTCTCATTGGCGCCGCAGCTCATGAACCACAATGACAAAGCAATGAATAATAGTATGTTTATAATTCTTAATTTCATTTTGTATTTCATGTTTAGTCCAAATAGTATTCCATCTGAAAATTTGCCTCAAGGAGGTTGTCGAGCGCATCCAGCGCATCCAGTTCCACCTGTACGGCTTCCTGTATATTTTGAATGAAGGTTGTATAATCGATCGCTCCTTCGCGGTAAGCCAGAATTGAGCCTTCCAGCTGTTCTTCGGCAATTGGCAAAGCATCTTCCCGGTAATAATTCCATGAAGCCAGCCATTTCCGGTAATCCTGAACAAGGCTTAAATAATCACTCTGCAATTCCATCCGCGTCTGTCTTGCGCGTTGAGCGGCTATTTTCTGCTGTATTTTTGCCGATTGAACTTCTCCTTTCTTATTCCAGAAAGTTAAGGGTACTGAAACGCCTGCCTGGTACTGGTAAAATCCTGTTTCGCCGCCGGCCTTTTGCCATCCGTATTGTAAAAAGAAATCTGGAAGAAAGCCCGAACGGGCATTACTTAAAGCGGCCTTCGCTATCTTCTCCTCCTGCGCGGCGATTGAAAGTCGCGGATGATCAATTATGTTTTGTTGAAGATCGGCAATCGGCTCCGTCAGTCTTACCCCGGCATTTAGATCCACCGCAAAAACAGTATCCGAAACCAGCCACAGGTTGAATTTTTGAAGACCTGAAAGATAATCGTATTCGGCTTGTTCTTTCTGAATAAACACCTGTTTGGCCTGGTTCACCGCAGCAAGATATGCCAGCCTGGAAGTTTCTTCAACCTCGTAACGCAAAGCGGCCGCTTCCTGAAAATCACGGAAAACAGAGTCAAGCCGTTCATAAAGTCCCAGTTTTTCTTTCAGCGCATAAAGGTCGGCATAAGCCGTTTTGACCTGAAGCATTAATTCTTCCTTTGATAACTCAAGGGCCGCCCGTGACAAAGCAATACGTTCCTTTTGCAGTTGCAAAGCAGAAGAGATACCAAAGACATCAATATTGCTTTGCTGAATGCCGATCAGGGTATAGACGCCTGAAGATTCCGCATCCGCCGTTTCGTCTGATGCGCTTCCGCCGCCCAATTCCTCGCCGCCGGTAAAAATGCTCGTATTCCCCAGGTTCCAGGCTGTTTTTTTCAAAGCTTTCTGGTTCTCCACTTCCAGCCGGGCCGCCCGAATAGAAGGATAAGCGTTTACCGCCCTTTCAACGGCTTCTGCCATCGTCAGCGTTGGCAGTGAATCCTGCTTTTCCTGCGCATTGGCGTTACCGCCAAATCCCACAAAAACTACCGCCAGAACGATCATCCCTGCTTTTCCCAACGCCGGTTTCAGACGAGCCGTTTCCGTCCAGCGGTAAAGTATGGGCAGGATAAACAATGTTAAAAGCGTAGAGGTAAGGAGGCCGCCGATAACCACCGTCGCCAAGGGACGCTGCACTTCAGCGCCTGCCGATATGGATATAGCCATTGGCAGGAAGCCGAAAATATCGGTAAGCGCCGTAAGCAGGATCGGCCTGATCCTTCTGCGCGTTCCTTTCCTGATACGCTCGTCCAGGTCTGTTTCGCCCTCGGCTTTCAACTCATTCAGGCCGTTGATCAGCACCAGCCCGTTCAAAACCGCTACGCCAAACAGCACGATAAAACCTACGCCGGCGGATATGCTGAAAGGCATGTCCCTGACCCACAAAGAAAATACGCCGCCGATAGCCGCCAACGGAATGGCCATATAGATCATCAGCGTCTGTTTAAACGACCGCAAGGCAAAGAAGATGAGTATAAAGATCAGGAACAGGGCTATCGGCACAACCACCTGCAGCCTGTTTGTGGCGCGCTCAAAATTCTCAAAAGCGCCGCCGTAACGGATATAATAACCCGGCGGCAGGTCGAGCTGTTCATCGAGGACGCTTTGGACTTCGGCCACCAGCGATTTGATGTCCCTGTTTCGTACGTTAATCCCCACCGATACCCTTCTGTTGGTGTTGTCGCGGCTGATCTGCATGGGGCCTGGCTGAAAACTAATGTTTGCGACTTCATTAAGTGGTATCTGCGCCCCATCCGGGGTGTTGATGTAGAGGTTCTTTACATTATCTATGTTGGTACGGTGCGCCGAATCGAGCCGCACCACCAGGTCGAACTTCTTTTCTCCCTCAAAGATAAAACCCGCCTTGCCTCCCGCAAAAGCTGATTCCACTGTATGGTTGATGTCGTTGATATTTAACCCATACTGGGCCAGCTCATCGCGTTCATACAAGATAGTCATCTGGGGAAGACCGGTTGTGGCTTCCACCCGCATATCGGCCACGCCTTCAATATTGGCGATCAGGCCGCCTATTTCATTTGCCTTGTCCGCCAGCAGCTGAAGGTCTTCGCCAAAAAGCTTAATGGCAATATCTTCCCGTACTCCTGTCAGCAGTTCGTTAAACCGCATTTCTATGGGTTGGGTAAATTCATAGTTAACGCCGGGAATAATACTGATCTTTTCCTTGATCTTTTCTATCAGTTCTTCCTTACTTTCGGCGGAAACCCATTCATCTTGTGGTTTGAGGATCACAAAACAATCGCCGATATCCATAGGCATTGGATCGGTAGGCACGTCCGCTACGCCAAAACGAGTCGCGGCATGTTCCACTTCAGGGAAATTCTCAAGCAGTATACGCTCAATTTTAGTCGATGTTTCTGTGGCTTCCGTCAGCGAACTTCCGGGTTTCAGGATGACATGAAAAGCAATATCGCCTTCGTCAAGCTGGGGGATGAATTCGCCGCCCATATTCCTGTACGTGAAAATGGCCAGAACCAATAAGGCTGCGGCAGAACCTAATATGAGGGTTCCCTTTTTCAGAGATTTATCTAATGCCTTTTCATACTTATCTTCGATCCAAATGACAATCCGGTCGCCCCAGGATTTTGATTCCTTTTTCGGCGCGCGTAAAAACAAGGCCGACATCATCGGCACGTAAGTGAGGCACAGGATCATGGCTCCGATCATGGCAAAGCTGAAAGTCAGGGCCATTGGTTTGAACATCTTTCCTTCAACGCCTTCAAGGAACAAAATGGGCACAAAAACAATCAGGATGATCAACTGGCCAAAGAAGGCGGAATTCATCATTTTTGATGAAGCTTCAAAAGAAACCTCGTCCCGGACAGCCGGCGTAATATCCTGTTTTTTAATTATTTTATCATGCAAAAGGAATACGACGCTTTCGACGATGATCACTGCGCCATCCACAATAATTCCGAAATCTATTGCGCCAAGGCTCATCAGGTTGGCCCACACATCAAACACGTTCATCAGGATAAAAGCGAACAGCAGCGACAACGGAATGGTTGACGCTACGATCAGTCCGCCGCGCCAGTTGCCCAGCAGGATCACCAGGATAAAGATCACGATCAAACCGCCTTCCAGTAAATTGTTTCTTACCGTACTTGTTGTATTGACGATAAGCTGACTCCTGTCAAGAAACGGTTCAATGCTTACGCCTTCGGGTAGCGAGTTTTGGATTTGGCCGATCCTGGCTTTAACCGCATCGATCACCTCGTTTGAATTGGCGCCTTTCAACATCAGGATCATTCCGCCTACGGCTTCGCCTTGCCCGTCTTTTGTAAAAGCGCCATAGCGTACAGCCTGGCCAAACCCCACTTTGGCAATATCCTTAATTCGGATCGGAATGCGGTTTTCTGTTTTTACAACAATCTGCTCAATGTCGTTGATGCTTCTTGCCAGTCCTTCGCCCCTGATGAAGTTAGCGAGGTGATTCTTTTCAATATAGGCTCCCCCCGTATTCTGGTTGTTTTTTTCCAGCGCCTCAAATACATCGGAGATGGTTAGTCCGATAGCTTTCAGTTCATCTGGATTTACAGCCACTTCATATTGTTTAATCTGACCGCCGAAAGCGTTTACTTCGACAACGCCCGGAACCATGGCCATCTGCCGGCGGATGATCCAGTCCTGGATGGTTCGGAGGTCCCTTGCTGAATATTTCTGCCTATAGGCGCTGTCCACTTCAAGTGTGTACTGGTATATTTCACCGAGGCCAGTGGAGATCGGCCCCATAAATGGTTCGCCAAAACCTTCGGGAATTTCTTCTTTTATCTGAGTGAGTTTTTCGTTAACGAGTTGTCTGGGCAGATACGTTTCCATATCGTCTTCAAACACAATAGTGACGACTGAAAGCCCGAAGCGCGAGATGGAACGTATCTCCACCACGCCCGGCAAGTTTGCCATAGCCACTTCCACCGGATAGGTGACAAATTGCTCTATATCTTCAGCTCCTAAATTTGGCGCCTGCGTGATCACCTGCACCTGGTTGTTGGTGATATC
>JBPRGG010000105.1:0-2343 GCA_051418075.1 Candidatus Cyclobacteriaceae bacterium M3_2C_046
TAGAAAAAAGAACAGCCAACACAGCTTCATAAATTGTAAAGATTAATGTGCCTACATCTTAAACAAAAAAAAGGATTTTTACACCATATATTTAAAATAAATCAGGATTTGCCAGGTAAACCCATCGCTTTTTTTAAGGATAATGGCTTTCAGTTCAGCTCACCGGTATAGATCTTTGATTTCTCCTGGGGGTGATTCGCAGTTCTCTTCTTTCCAAATCATGGTAGATGCCTTTTAGCTCAGCGCTGATGCTGATCAGACTTTTATGAAAGGCAGTAGACAGTTTGTTCTGGCCCCGGATGAAGCCATTTGCAATCAATGGGGTTTACGTTTGCCTGCAGCGCCAAGACTTACTTCCTGACCTTGAGGCAGGTGCAAAAATTTAGGGATGGTTTTGGGCCAATCCACACTTAGCTACAATTCCGTGTTAAGCATTGAGAACTGTCACCCATCTAACCACTTTTTGAATAAGCCCACTTTTTCCCGGCTGATGAGAATATCAGGGTCGTCATTGCCGCTTAGTTTGATTTTTAAGCGGCTGTTGGAGTAGCTATAGATTTCAGCAATGGAGGCAAAAGAAGCGATGTATTTACGGTTAAGCCGGAAAAACCTGCCGGGGTCAAGCATTTCCTCAACCTGGTCCAGGGTATAGTCTACGATAAATTTCTTTTTACTGTCTTTCAATTGCATGAAGGTGGCTTTTTCCGCACTGAAAAAAAAGGCTACATCTTCCGTAGGTACACTCAGGATTTTTTCTCCGATTTTTACCATAAACCTGCTTTTAAAACGGCTTTCCTGCGGCTGCAGTAATTGTCTGAGCTGGCTTAATTCCAGTGGTGGATGATTTTTTTGGGTTTGGAATTTCCGGATCGCCTGCTCCAGTTCTGTTGCGTCTACCGGTTTCAACAGGTAATCAATGGAATTTAGCTTAAAAGCTTTGATAGCGTATTGGTCATAAGCCGTGGTAAAAATGATCGGGCTGTCAACTTTTACCTGTTCAAATATTTTAAAGCTTTGGCCATCCGCTAATTCAATATCACAAAAGATCAGATCTGGTGATTTCTCATTTTGCAGCCACTGTACGGCCGAAGAAATGCTGTCCAGGCGGCCAAATATCTCTGCCTCAGGTAAAAAGGTTTTAATCAGTTCTTCCAGGCGGGTCGCTGCCAGCCTTTCGTCTTCAATGATCAATACTCTCATGGTGTGGCGGTTATGGTTTCGCTTGGTCGCATGGGTGTCAACTGTAGTAGGGGCAAATCTACGGTAAACGATGTCTCGGATTGGGTAATGCGGGGTGACAGATCACTCAAAAGTGCGTATCGCTTACGGATGTTTTCCAAGCCAATGCCGGTATTTTCGCTGTCGCGGCTTTGTTTGGGCTGGTAGGTGTTCGTTACTTTCAGTTGTGTGCCTTCCTGTATGATGCTGATTTGCAAAGGATGCGCCAGGCTGGCCACATTGTGCTTTACCGCATTTTCCAGCAAAAGCTGTAGAGAAAGAGGCGGCAGCAAATAATCGCCATCATTTTGTATATCTATCTCAAAGCGCAGGCTGTCCTCAAACCTTATTTTTTGCAGGCTGAGGTAGCTTCTGGCAAACTTGATTTCTTCCTGCAGGCTCACCAGTTCTTCCTGCTGAATCTCCAGCACATAGCGGTAGATCTTTGAGAGCTGCTGTATAAATTCGGCAGATTTATCGGCATTTTCGTAGACCAGGCTGGAAAGTACGTTCAGGGAGTTAAACAAAAAATGCGGGTTAAGCTGATCTTTCAAAGACCGGTACTGGCCGGCCAGTTTCTCTGTCCTCAGTTTCTCTGTCTCTATGGCGGCGTTTCGCCATTCGTATAACCATGAGCGGGCCGTAAAAATAGTGATAAAGATAATCGCTATGGTAACCGGCAAAATAGTATTGTCTATCGTTTTTACCCATTCAATATTCTGCCAGGTGATGTCTTCAATGATGATCAAGGCATAAGCACAGGAAAGGATGTAACTCGCTATAAAAGAGTAAGCTAGGTAGACGGTAACAGTCAGTAAAAGCCTTTTTACCGGAAACCTGATCCAGCTTATCTTTGCGTCAAAATAGGATTCTACCAAAAAGCCTCCGAAACTCAGGGTAGATGACATCAAAAAAGAGAAGATAAAATCAGGAATGATTTCAATCATATAATCCAGGCTGGTAAAGCATTCCGGGCAGAACATGACCATCAGTATAAAGGCTATACCTAGGTTCAGCAGGATAAACTTTCCGACTCTATTTAAAAAATAACCTTTTTTACGCAGTTTTATGTAAGTCATTTTCTTGATGGAGGTTAATACGGTGCTCTATCAGATTGATTTAAGA
>JBPRGG010000106.1:0-2493 GCA_051418075.1 Candidatus Cyclobacteriaceae bacterium M3_2C_046
GTTGTTCGCACGCTGGTTGCTGTTGAACAGGGAGCCAAAGGGCCAGACAAGGATTGTGGTTACGAAGGTCCTTTCCTGAAAGCAATTTCAGGAATCCCCATTTCAATGGAAGGAAAAACTGCAGCTTGTGCCCACTTTAGCCCGCTTGGAAATATTGCGGCGGCATGTGCCGATTTATGGAGCAACGAATCAGTTCAAAACATAAAATTACTGGCAGGGATGGCGCCAACCGTTTACCTCGAACAGTTGCAATACGATACCCGCCTGATGAATGAAGCTGTAAAAGGGGGCAAACAGGAAATCCTCCGGTTACAAAAGCTATTTGTCAATTCCGATATGTATTTCGACCCGCAGGCTTTTATTCTTGCGCCTAAAAATGTTATTGAAATCTCAAAAGAAATTGTTGCCGGAAAAAATTACATAGATGCTGCCAGGCGGGGCTGCTTAAAAGGGCTTAGCCTGATTGAAAACGCGATTAAAGAAGGAGCTTTATTGCAAGATGAGAAAGAAACAACCTGGATTGAACTTTTAAAAGCCGATATCGAATCCATTCCGGTTGTAGAATCCGATTTTATTGAGCTGGTCCTTCCAACTATCGACCAAAACAAAGTTTTGCTTTCGGAGTATGGTTTGTAATGAAAAGCACCTGCGCCAGAATAATATTTTTTTGAATCCGGTGCTATAAAATATTTTTTTTATATGTTTGTTTTCTATCCACATTAAAAGCGTAAACAAAAAATTTTAAATGAATAAAACGCTGTCCATAAAAAACATTACTAATAGTTGTTGTTGCTGCCTGTTTTTAAAACATGTGGAAGGTGGTAACCATATATCTGTATATTAAATTAATCTTATATTGAAAAATGGGCCTTTCACGATTCGTGAAGGGCTTTTTTTATTCAAAAAAAAATCAAAAAACATGAACAACACAGTTTTGGATTTAATCGGGAATACCCCGATGGTTAGAGTAAACCAGATGGATACAGGCGTTTGCAACCTGTATTTAAAGCTCGAAAGCGCCAACCCGGGCGGTTCAATCAAAGACCGGATCGGGCTTTCCATGTTAACGGAAGCTGAAAAATCAGGTTTAATTAAACCCGGCTCGGTTTTGGTAGAAGCCACTGCCGGGAACACGGGTTTGGGCCTAGCGTTGGTTGCAGCGATAAAAGGCTACAAACTGGTACTTGTAATACCTGACAAAATGAGCCGTGAAAAGATTTTGCACCTGAAAGCAATGGGTGCCGAGGTTATTATAACGCGCTCGGATGTAAATAAAGGCCACCCGGAATACTACCAGGATATGGCCAGGCGCATCGCCAATGAAACGCCAAATGCTTTTTATATCAACCAGTTTGGAAACCCGGCAAATCCGCTTGCCCATGAAACAACTACCGGCCCTGAAATTTTAAAACAGCTTGATGGCAAGATTGATGCCGTGGTTTGTGGAATCGGTTCATCGGGCACACTCACCGGTTTAACCCATTTTTTTCAGAAAGTTAAGCCTGATATCGAAATGATAGTTGCCGATCCTAAAGGATCTGTAATAAAAGATTTTATCGAAAAAGGAACTTTTGGCGAAGCCGGGTCGTGGTTGGTAGAGGGGATTGGAGAGGATTTTATTCCTTCCATTGCCGATTTTTCATTGGCAAAAAAAGCCTATACCATTAGCGACACTGAAAGTTTTTCAACAGCACGGTCGGTGCTGCGTAAAGAAGGAATCCTTGCAGGCTCTTCTTCAGGAACCCTTATTGCCGCGGCATTAAAATATTGTAGAGAGCAAAAACAGCCGAAAAACGTGGTAACATTTGTTTGCGACAGCGGTAATAAATACCTTACAAAAATGTATGATGATGCCTGGATGCATGAGAAAGGATTTTAAAATTGATAACATAAATTAAAACAGTTAAGATGAAATTTTCAACAAAAACAATCCATGCCGGACAAAAGGCCGATAAAGCCACCGGCGCAGTGGTGGTACCAATTTACCAAACTTCTACTTACAAACAGGATGAACTAAACGTGCACAAGGGGTTCGAATACTCCCGTACCGGAAACCCCACGCGGCAGGCATTGGAAGAATGCCTTGCAGCTCTTGAAGATGGCCGTTTTGGGCTTGCTTTTTCATCAGGCCTGGCGGCTGAACATGCCGTACTTTCAACATTAAGACCCGGCGACCACGTAATTGCGGCGGAAGACATGTATGGTGGCACTTACCGTTTGTTTGAACAAGTTTTTAAACCCTTTGGCCTGCGGTTTAGTTATGTAGGTAGCAGTGTCGGTGATTTTGAAAATGCTATAACGCAGGAAACCAAATTGATTTGGATTGAATCGCCAACCAATCCGCTCTTACGTATTATTGACATTTCTGGCGTGTCGGCAATTGCACACAGCAAAAACATAAAAGTTGTAGTTGACAACACGTTTGCTTCACCTTATTTTCAACAACCTTTGGCTTTAGGCGCCGACCTTGTTGTGCACAGCACCACAAAATAC
>JBPRGG010000107.1:0-3113 GCA_051418075.1 Candidatus Cyclobacteriaceae bacterium M3_2C_046
AGAAAACCTGGAGAAGGGATAAATTTAGATCACCATGAGGGTGTAAATGGTCATCATCACGGTGATCATCATCAACATGAGAATGAAACGGGGCAACACCATCATACTCATAGCCATGAACGTGTAATAGAGGTAGAGCAGGATATACTTCAAAGAAACAACCTTTTGGCCGAGCGCAATCGCGGCTATTTTGAAGCCAAAAATATTACAACTTTTAATCTGGTAAGCTCGCCCGGCTCAGGTAAAACTGCTTTACTGGAAAAAACCATTACAGCTTTATTCGAACGTATGGAGATGGCAGTAATTGAAGGTGACCAACAAACGATGAATGATGCTGACAGAATAAAGGCTGCTGGTGCACCAGCAATACAGATAAACACGGGCATGGGATGTCATCTGGATGCAGCAATGGTGAATCAGGCTACGAAAGAACTTAATCCGAAAAATGATTCGGTCTTGTTCATTGAAAATGTAGGAAACCTTGTTTGCCCCTCTCTTTTTGATTTGGGAGAATTTAAACGAGTGGTGATCATGAGCGTAACCGAAGGTGAAGACAAACCCTTAAAATATCCACACATGTTTAAAACCAGCCAGCTTTGCATCATCAATAAAATAGACCTGGCTCCCTATGTTGATTTTGATCTGAAGAAGGTAAAAGCATACCTGCACCAGGTAAACCACCACCTGGATGTAATTGCTGTTTCAGTGAAAACCGGTGAGGGATTAAATGAATGGTATCAATGGCTTGAATCCTACCTGATGATCCAGCTTAATTAATAAAAATAAGCTAGGGTAGCTACTTTAGTGCACATAGCTGATTTTAGACACCGATGAAAATCAGCATTTAAACCATGTTAAAAAAAAACTTATGGCCAAAAAAACCCATAGCTGTTTATCCTGTTCCTCAAACTAAAATTTATCTGATCAAATCTCCAAATCTTTGATTAAATCCGGCGATTCCTTGCAAGCCTCCGGTATGCAAAGCCAGTATCTTAGTACCTGGTAGGAAATACCTGTTTTTGATCAGGTCAAATATTGCAAACATCATTTTTCCTGTATAAACCGGATCCAGGGGAACACCAAAGGTGGCTTTGAAATTATTGATAAAGTCAATGAGTTCCGTATTAAATTTGGCATATCCACCCAAATGGTAATTGGTGATCAATTGCCACTGGCTACGCAGGGATATCGGATTTTTTCCGCTTTCCAACAACAACTTTTCAATTTCTTCCTTCAGGTATTCACCCCCCTTTAACACCGGAAAACCCAATAGTCTGGTAGCCGACTGATTGCCTGAAATCAATCCTGCCAAAGTACCTCCAGTACCCACTGGCGTACATAAAAAATCAAAATTTTGCTCCAGCTCCTGCCATATTTCCGCACAACCAGGTAAAGCTAACCGGTTACTTCCCCCTTCAGGCACCAGGTAAAAATTGCCAAATTGTTCTTCCAGACTTTCGATTACCTGTGGATGATATTTTTGCCGGTATTGCTGGCGGGAAAAATAATGTAAGTGCATACCATTGTCCAGGGCAAATTGCAGGGTTGGATTCAATGGTTGATAGGCTTCTCCTCTTATGATGCCAATGGTTTTGAAACCAAATTCTTGCCCTGCGGCAGCCACCGCAAAAATGTGGTTGGAGTAGGCACCTCCAAAAGTGAGTAAAGAAGTTTTTTGTTCCTTCTTTGCCTGTAAGATATTGTACTTAAGCTTTCTGACTTTATTACCACTGATGAGTGGATGGAGTAGATCTTCACGTTTTAAAAATAGCTCCACCTGGTATCTCCTGGTAATTTCGTTACTTAATTTTATGATCGGTACAGCCAATTTTCTTTTATTCTAATTAAAAACAGGTAATACAATATCTCATGATAATTGCAAATATTGCTTTGAAGAGACTGAATATACCACCGGTTCATATGTCATGAGGAACACATGGGCAAAAACTCCTTCAATCGGCTCTAAAATACATCTTTATCTATTGCCCTCCAGCCAGACAAATTTAGATGGAACAACCGATTCATTAATTACAATATGCTTTAAATTATTCCAGAGTTATAAAATTATAATTTCCTTTGCCTACATTTAGATCAAGCGTTGTCAGTATTTTGTTTACATTGTCATGAGGGCCGCTGATGAAGAGTGGTTGTCCGTTTTCACCCATCTCAATATCATCTATACCATCATCAATAAAGTCCGGCTCAAGAACCATTTCTGCCAATGAAAAATTCTTTTCCGGTTTAAAACCGTTTTCAGTAGCATAGTCCACAGCAGCATAAATCATGTTGTGAAAATAAACCGGATCAGTTTCTACTACTGCACTATTTTCAGTCATTGAATCAATTAATTGTTGAAGCATTTCTTCATCGGCATTGCAGTTGCAAAAACAATCTTTCACTCCCAGGCAAAATCGATCTACTAAAAAAAAGGCAAATGTAAACTTTCCTCCGGGTTGTTGTCTAATAATGAGGCAAAGGGTATGACTTTTTTCTTCATAGCCATCGGAAATCAAACACCTGGAAATTGGAAGTTTCCGGCCTTTACTAATGATGTATTTCTTGCAGTTGAGTTTGTCTTTGTTCATATGTCTCTGATTATAAAAAAAAAGCTAAAATAATATATTTTAAATCAGACTGCTAATTAAATTTGAAGTTTTGCACCAGAATATTATGTACAAAAATGAACTTCACCACCGCTGATGGTCTTTTTATCTGGGTGGTAGTTGCAGTACAACCGATTTTGATCAGTTGTAGAACGTCGATCAATATTTCATCCGGCTGGCTGATGGTAATGGCATCACTAATGATGAACAACCCAAATCTTTATCTTTGATCTTTAGTCGATCATTATTTCGACACCAAAAATTAAAAAAGGTGTCGGTATAGGTGTCGAGAAATATGGTATGAAATGATATGAAATGGCTTCAAAAAAAATAAAAAAGCCTCTTACAACACTGTACAAGGCTTTTTTGATAATGTTTGTATTCGAACTTGTGGGCCCTGCTGGATTCGAACCAGCGACCCCCTGCTTGTAAGGCGGCTAACTTTATTTTATTGAATTTTTCTAATATTTGTAATTACCTGTTTATCAGCTGTTTATAGCTTTTTTGGTT
>JBPRGG010000108.1:0-17427 GCA_051418075.1 Candidatus Cyclobacteriaceae bacterium M3_2C_046
CTTTCAAAATCTGTCGCCTGGTCTGGAACCCTATTTAAATATGTTTCCGGCAGATCATCCCTTAATCAAAGGTTTTAGGATTACTATATCGATTTTCCAATGATATTTATATTGCAGGAGGTCCGGGAATATCAATCACCAGATATTTTGAGAATGCTAGTGGGACAACTTATGCTCGATATTTACCTAATGGTGACAGAGAAATATTTTTTCACTATACATTAAATGATGAAACTGAAAATCCGCTGGGTTTTGTTCATTTAGGCATCGGAAAAAACATTTCAAGATATTCATTTATTCTACAATATCGACATCATTTCAGCCCTAACTTATCGGGCAAATATGTATCATACGATGATAATATATCCGGTAATGTATATCTTAAAAGCAAATTAATCAGGTTGATATTTCTTTTGTCATTAAGTAAAAATAAAAATTAAGCATATGTGCATGAATAAACTTATAGGTGTTACAATTTTATTATCCACATTGGTTAATGTGTCTTATAGTCAAAATGTAAAATATGCAGGAGTTGAAGGATCAGTCTCGCATGATTATTATATTATACACGACCCTTGTAAAGAAATAGAGGAAGCTGCTTTGCTTTTATCAGGGTCATTTGGATTTTTTATAGCACAATCTTTGAACGAAGACTTTTTACTTGAAACTGGTATTATATTTAAATATTATACAGAAGGTTTTCAGGAAACCCAGCCAAGTTTTGCCAATAGAAAATTAATAGCATCCGGTGACGGTTTTCCGGCAGTGCAAATCCCTATAAGGCTAAGAACACACTTAAATTTAATAAAAAATAGATTATTTCTTTCTACCGTCTTAGGATATCATCTGAGTATTAATACTGATTATAAATATAATCCTGAATTTTACAATGGCAAATATTTTTCACTAATCGAAGCAGGAGCAGGCTTTGAATATTTTATCAGTGAAAATGTAGTCGTTTCATTGATCCCCAGTTATTTTATGGGTTTTTCAAGGATTTATGAATATGAAATTAATACCTCCAAAGGCAACTGCACCACTGATGAAGCAATAAGCATCAGTAATGGAAGTTACCTCAGTATATTATCTTTAGGTTTAAAATATAGGATTAGTGATTTATGGCATAAGTAAATCAGATTACTTCAGCAGCCTTCAACAAAACTAAATTTTCATTCTTTACTTCCTTATTAATAGATATATTTTCATTTTATTTAACAATAGCAGCTGAAGCCTCAGAGGCCAATCATTCTATTTTTTAATTAAATTACTTTTTTATGGAACTTCATATTATCATTGCTCACAGGATTTGGCTGGACAGGATCCAAACAATTGATACAGGAAGCCTATCCACTGATCCTTGGCAGCAGTTGGATCTGCAAAAAATGGCTAAGCAAAATTTGATTTGCCACCAAAGGGCTTTTAAATATTTATAGGAGCTGAACTGAAGCTGGGAAAATCATTACATCAATGTATTCAATACAGAAATTCAAAAGGATCGGTTTTTCAAAACTATGTTGCTGATATTTTATATCATATTATAAATCACAGCACCTATCATCGGGCCCAGATAGCTTTAATTTCAAGACAACAGCTGGTAATACCTCCCAATTCAGACTATATTTTCTTTAAAAGGGGATGATTGACTTTCGTCATACCTCGAGTTTATTTACTAAAATAACCCTGGCGCGCAGCCTGATCAATAATATTTTTTACACAATACTCCCACAAACTGGCTGAGCCCTCCTCCATATGCTCATTTTTATTAATCACCTGTTGACGCTTGATCTTATTTTCTTTCCAGGAAATGCCTCCACTGTGGTAGTTCATCAGGGTGGGGTGAAACCGATCTAAAGCATTGGCAAATTTTGCTTCGGCTGTTTCCTTCAACTCAAATTCATCCCATAAGCGCCTGTATTCCTGAGCTTGTTCTTCCGGAAGCAAAGCAAACAAGCGGTCAGCCGCTTTCACTTCTTTTTCATGCTGAACAGCTTTGGCTTTATCATCATATACATAGGCATCACCCGCATCGATCTCTACAATATCATGGATCAGTAACATTTTTACCACCTTCAACAGTTCAAGCTGTGGTTGATTAGCATGTTCCAATAACAAAACAGCCATTAACGTAAGGTGCCAGGAATGCTCTGCATCATTTTCGGTACGGCTACCATCGGTAATGTAATTCTTCCGGTAAATTTGCTTGATTTTGTCTGCCTCTACGATAAAGTCTATCTGTTTCTGCAATTTTTGCCAATCCATTAGTTTTCCTTTTCTTCTAAATTAATCCGGCTAATTAAGCCTGTAAAATCATAATTGTTCTTCTTTTTCATATACAGCAGATTGAGAATGCCATTCTTTTTTCAAAATACTATAGACTTTCACATCAGTATATCCCTGGTTCAACAATTCGCCATCCCGTTCAATTCCTTCCAGCCTAAAACCCAGCTTTTCAGGTATACGACTGCTTTTTGTATTGCCTACTGCACATTTGATGGTAATGCGGTTCATTTCCCTTCTTGTAAAGGCATAATCGAGCAACGCCGCACATGACCTGTACATAATTCCTTTACCCTGAAAGTCCCTGGCCAGCCAATAACCGATCTCAGTTTTCCGGTTCATAGGATCAGTTCCTTTGAAACCAATAATACCGGCAAATTTCTCCTGATGATGAATGACCAATATAATTTCTCTCAGCCCAGAACCTGACCTGATTACATTTTGTACAAAATGGCGGGTATGAACCAATTTGGTGGTATGGTCCACAAAAGGCAACCAGGTTCGTAAATAATCACGATCACGGTCGATAGACTGAAAAAGATTTTCAGCATCTTCCAGTTCCAGTTGCTTTAAATAAGTTTCATGATCAATTTCAATCCTTAACAGCATGTAGATAAATATTTAGCAGACAAAACTAACTAAACCTGTAAAATGTTTACTTATGAATATCCTAATAAATGATTGCATTACCAAATCAATCATCCTGATTAAGTTCAGTAAGGAAATTCCAGTACCTTTTGGGCATATGTTGCAATTGCAGCTTTTTATTTTTTCTTTCTTTGATATTTGCTGATTTGAAATAGTCCTGCCAAAGATGCTGGAAAAGGATTTCCTGATCAGATAATGTCTTTTGATCAATTCTTTTCTGTTTATCCAATTTCAAGTGTTCTATTTGCATTTGATAAACCTGATTCAGGTCATAATAAAAGCCCTTGTCTCTGGTAACATCATATAAAACCCAGGGCTGATCAGCCAATCTGCTTTTAAAATGTCCTACCAGTAAAGGAATTACAAAATAATCAGATCTAACCGGGGCAAAATAAATGTCATCCTTGGTCAGCTGAAAACGGATCAGGCCCTTGAGTCGATGCGATTCCTTTTTGACTTTGTCGGCCAGTTGATAGATCTTAAGCACATTATCATCCGTATATTCTTTTTCCACCTGGTTACAGCTGGCAAAAACCTTTTTCAGAAATTGAAATATGACTAATTCACTCTCAGATTCCTGAGAAAGGAAAGCACAATGAATATTCTTAAAACATGTTGCTGAAATCCTGTGTCTCAAAGCTTTTAACACCCTTTCGGAACGGTCAATCCGTGTTTCTATCGCTATAGTCTGATCAAATAATCCTGGCTGGTACTTGTCAAATGGCTGGATCCGGACCGGATTTAGCTTAAGCCGGTAACATTCAAAAATGAGGCTAAACAACCCTTCATAAGAGCCGTCATAGAGTACAATTAAGTTTTGATTTTTATTCATTGAACAGGTTAAGTTGCTTGATATTGGTATTTTTAGAAACAGATGGTTTGATGAGAAGCATTTTGATCTTTTCAGCCGGCAGATCCTTTGGCTGTGAGCAAGCATCACTATTGCAAATAAAAAACCTGGCACGTTTCCACACTACCCCGAATTTTTTCAGGTGTTCCATAGTTACCCGCTGATTTTTACGCGCTGTCATGATCATACCTGCAGATTTCAAACCCACTCCGGGAATTCTGAGAATCATTTCATATTCAGCCTGGTTGATGTCCAAAGGAAACAAATGTAAATTCCGTAAGGCATATGACAGTTTAGGATCCATCTGCAAATCCAGGTGGGGAAAATGATCATTGACAATTTCATCTGCCTTAAACCGGTAAAACCGCATCAACCAATCAGCCTGGTAAAGCCTGTTTTCTCTTTTCAAAGGAGGTTCAGGCAATGCGGGCAACCTGTTATCCTGATTTACCGGGATATAACCGGAATAATATACCCGCTTCAATTTTTGATTTTTGTAAAACCCAGAGGCCAATCTAAGTATTTGATGATCATTTTCTGCTGATGCTCCAATTACTAATTGAGTGCTTTGTCCGGCCGGGGTAAATTTAGGCGTATTTTTTAGTTGCTTGCCAGCTGATTGATAGCTGACTATCTGTTCATTCAGAAAATTCATGGGATCAATAACCTTCTGATAACTTTTTCCCGGAGCTAATCTTTGCAAACTTTGATCAGATGGTAGTTCTATGTTAAGACTTAACCTGTCTGCATAAAGACCGGCCTGTGTCAATAATTCTTTGCTGGCACCTGGTATGGCTTTTAAATGAATGTATCCATTAAAATGGTGCTCCTGCCTCAGTTTACTAACTATACAGACCAGCTTTTCCATGGTATGATCAGCCGACTTAAAGATCCCGGAACTTAGGAATAATCCTTCTATATAATTTCGCCTGTAGAAATTAATGGTGATCGCTATGACTTCCTTTACCGTAAAGGCAGTCCTGGGAATATCATTGCTGTTTCTGTTAATACAATAGGCACAATCAAATTTACAATAATTAGTAAATAAAATTTTAAGCAGGGAAATACAACGACCGTCTTCGGTATAACTATGACATATGCCTGCTTTGGCTGTATTTCCCAATCCGCCACTATTTACCCGGTTACTACCGCTGGAGGCACAGGAAACATCATATTTAGCCGCATCAGCTAATACCTTTAATTTTTGTTTCAGATCCTTGTACACTATTTTTTTTAGCAAATATACTAATTATATATGCAAAATAAAATCTATTTATCAGATTATTCATTATGTTACCATGGTTGATCATTGATAAAGATCACAAAAACCCATAGTTTTACTTTTTATCCATAATAACACCTTGATTTGTTTATGAAAATACTTTTTATAGGAGGTACCGGCAATATTTCAACCGCATGTACCCGGCTAGCCAGCCAGAAAGGCATGGATGTGTTTATTTTAAACCGGGGAACCACTGCGGCTGATATTCCATCCGGAGTAAAAACCATTCAGGCAGATTATAGCGATCTAAATAGTTTTAGAAAGGCCGTGGAAGGACATTATTTTGATGTTGTGGCTAATTTTATTGCTTTTACAGAAGATGACGTAAAAAAGGATTTTGAAGTATTAGCTGGAAAAACAGCACAATATATTTTTATCAGTTCCGCTTCAGCTTATCAAAAGCCTTTATCCCATCCGGTAATCACCGAGTCCACCCCATTAAAAAATCCGTATTGGCAATATTCCCGGGATAAAATAGCCTGTGAAGATTTCCTGATCAGGATGTATCGCGAAGAGGATTTTCCGGTCACTATTGTCAGGCCCTCACTCACTTATGAAACGGTAATTCCGGTAGCCCTGGGCAGCTGGACTGATTATACCATTATTGACCGGATCAAAAAAGGGAAAAAGGTGATCATTCATGGTGATGGCACTTCTCTTTGGACCATCACCCACTCCCGGGATTTTGCCCTGGGATTTGTAGGTCTGTTAGGTCATCAGCAGGCGATCGGTGAAAATTTTCATATTACTTCAGATGAAATCCTGAACTGGAACCAGATTTATCAAGCGGTGGCAGATGCCGCCGGAGCATCATTACAGGCGGTCCACATTCCATCCGATTACATTGCCCGGTTTGATGAATTCCAAAAAGGAAATCTGCTGGGTGATAAAGCTGTTAGTACCATTTTTGATAACAGTAAGATCAAAAGGTATGTACCTGATTTTAAAGCTGTTATTCCTTTTAAGCAAGGAATCAAGGAAACGGTCAAATGGTTTGAAGCTAATCCAGCCAGGATGAAAATACTGGAAGAAAATAACCTGTTTCTGGATAAAGTAATTGGCGCTTTCGAAAAGCTGAATACTAATGTCTAAAAGCCTGATCTTTGACCTGGATGGTACTCTTTGGGATGCCAGCCAGATTTATATGGAGGCCTGGAATCTGACCATGCAAAAGCAGAAGCTGGATGTTCAATTCAATCGAAGCCAGTTTGTCCAGCTTATTGGGATAGAGATCAACCAGGTATTGGATCAGTACTTTCCTGGTATGACCGTCTCCCAAAGAAATGCATTAGTTAAAAAGGTAGAACTGCAACAAAACCTATTATTTAGTTCTCACCAAGTAAGGATATATCCTGGCATTGAAAAGTACCTGCCGCTTCTGGCTAAAAAGTATACCTTGTATATGGTCAGTAATTGTTCTTCTGAAGTACTGCAACAATTTAAGGATCAAAGCGGGTTAGCCACCCATTTTGAGGATTTCCGGGTATTTGGAGATAATCAAAAATCAAAATCAGAAAACATCATGGATCTGGCAGATCAATACCAATTAAAGAGGCCGGTGTATATTGGAGACAAGCGTCATGACTGGCTGGCTTGCCAAAAAGCCAGAGTGGAATTTATCCAGGTGACTTATGGCTTTGACCCACCCATAGAAGAAGTATTAGGATTTGATAATTTTCAGGACCTGGCCCGGCACTTATTGGAGGTCGACTGAATGAATTAATTGGTTTGACCCTTGACCAACGGCCGGAAGGCAGCCTGCCCTTTAGTTTGTATGAACCAGGGCTTTTTATAATAGCAAAATGCAGGATATGAAGGCGGGCTGCTATAACCAGAACAAAAGGTCGCGGTAGGTGCGGGCTTTTGTCCTATCTTAATTTTTTTATTAAAGTCGTGAGTTTGCAATGATTTAAATTATAGGATGACCATCCGAATTTTTCGCTCCTGGGCCACTGAGCTCCTGCATTTGAACCTGGATTATTCCCAATTTTGGCTGCTCATCCCAAAAATAGACTTGTACTTTTAACAAACAAATAACATTGTATAACAAAAGCTATTTTTACTATCTTTCCTGGATTATTAACAACCTATTATATCATGAAACAGTTATACACTATACAACTGATTGTATTATTCGCTTTAATATCTATTCAGCCAATGTTAGCTCAATTTCAATATTTGAAAGAAGTTGGAGCTGAAAGTAACGGAGAACTGCAGTTGAATTTTCCGGAAGCAATAGCCAAAGATCCGAATGGAAACCTTCTGATACTTAACCGGGGAGATAACCGGGTGTTAAAAATAGATGCTGATGGAACCATTTTAGACAGATGGCTGGTGGAAGGAAATCTCAGAGATATTGAAGTGGATCATTTGGGCAATATCTACATTATAATATCAACTTGCTATTGTGTGAAAAAATTTGACTCGGATTTTAATTTCATAAAACAATGGGGCTCATTTGGATCCGGTGATACCCAGTTCTATAATATTGAAGGAATTGCCCTGGACGAAAATTATGTTTATATCAGTGGTTATTATCATGGCAAAATTGTGAAATTTGATTTAGATGGTAATTTTATTAAAACCTGGGGAACAAAAGGAAGTAATGACGGGGAACTGATCAATCCCAGGGGACTGGAAGTAGACCAGGATGGAAATATTTACGTGGCAGATTACGGCAACCACCGCATACAAAAATTTGATCACGAAGGTCAGCATTTGTTAAGTTTTGGCACACACGGAGATGAAAATGGTCAATTCAAAGGCCCCTGGGATTTAAAAATTAACAGTAGTGGCAGGCTTTATGTATCCGACTTTAACAATAACAGAATCCAGGAATTCGATTTACAAGGCAACTTTCAATCTAAATTTGGTGGTTATGATTTTTTTCCTGGTGACGGTGATTTTTGGGCACCTAAAGGCATTTGCTTTGATAATCATGACAATTTGTTTGTAGTAGATAACGAAATTCATAATCTGCAAAAATTTGATGCAAATGGAGATGTTTTAATTCGGTTAGGTCCGGCTGGGAAAGCAGGAGGTGAATTTGACAAACCGGCAGCCATTGCTATAGACAAAAACGATCATGTTTACATTGCAGATCGGGGAAATTACCGTATACAAAAATTCGATACCGAAGAAAACCTCTTAGGCATCATTAATGGAGGTTACGGTATCAATGATGGTGAATTCAGTGAGATTAACGCCCTGGCCCTGGATCATGAGGGTAACTTATATGTAGCTGACTGGAGTGAATATCATCACCTGGGCCGGGTACAGGTATTTGACTCTGATGGTAATTTTGTGAAAAAAGTAACCACCGCTAACGAATTTGACCAACCATCAGGCATTGCTTTCGACCACAACGGCAAAATGTATGTCAGTGAACTAATCAACCGGGTGCAGGTATTCGACCCTGAACAAACTTACCTGACCAGTTGGGAAGGTGAGGCATTATTTGATCAACCGCAATCTATCGCTGTGAGTAGCGATAATCTTATCTTCATCGTAGACCGAAGTGACCGGGTACTAAAGTTTGACCCTGATGGTAATTTAATTTCAAGCTGGGGAACAACCGGAGAAGGCAATGGTGAATTTAAATATCCTTGCGCTTTAACAATTGATCAAAATAATAATGTTCTGGTATTGGATCGGGAAAAGAGCCAGGTACAGGTATTCAACAAAGCAGGTACTTACCTGGGTCAATTTGGAAATTATGGCATAGGTTTCGGGGAGTTTTATAAGCCTTATGATCTGGCCATAGCCAATAGCGGCAAGATCTATATTTCTAACGAATTCAATCACAATGTGACAGTCTACAATTCTATAAAATCCGGGCAAACCATTAATTTCGCGGCTTTGACCGATAAACAATACGGTGATCCAGCTTTCGAATTAGAGGCTACAGCGAGTTCAGGATTACCTGTAACTTTTACCAGCTCTAATCCTTCTGTGCTCACTGTTGATGGTACCACCGCAACTGTAATAGGTGCCGGAAATGCCATAATTACTGCTCAACAAGCCGGAAATATAATCTACCTGGCAGCACCTGACCTGGAAAGGTCGATCACCGTCCATAAAACTGATCAAACCATCACCTTTGAACTTGACCCTGAAAAGCCCTATGGTTCCATATTAAGCTTAAGCGGATCAAGCTCATCTTCACTTCCAATAACTTATACCAGTTCCAATAACCAGGTGGCTATTATTACCGAAGATCAGATCAAAATAGCAGGAACAGGAACCGCCACTATCACTGCCAGTCAATCTGGTAATGACAACTATCATGCTGCCGAGCCCGTAACCAGGGAAATTACAGGTATAAAAGCAAAGACTGAAATAATCCTGGGGCCTATTTCAGATAAAACGCATGGTCAGGAAAGCTTTAAATTATCAGCCACGGCCAATATTGATGCCACAATCAACTTTAGCAGTAATAATGATTCAATCATTGCAGTGGATGGAGACAAGGCGCAAATAATTGGAGCAGGTTCAGCTGTAATTACAGCATCAATTGCTGAAACTGATCTTCATACCGCAGCTCAGACTTCAGTTACAATAATGGTTAACAAAGCTACACAACAAGTGGTATTTGATTCCATTCCTGAAGTAGTATATGGTTCTGACCCTGTACCCCTTTTGGCATATACTGAATCGGACAATCCTGTTGTTTTCGAAAGCACTGATCCGCAAATTGCTACCATATCGGATAACTTTGCTGAGATCAAGCATGCCGGAACAGTAGAAATCGTTGCTATTCAATCCGGTAATGAGAATTACCTGCCTGCTTCCAGTAGTCGTCTACTGGTTATCAATAAGGCTGATCAGCAACTTTCCCTGCCTGACCTGGCCCTGACTTTTGGCGATGAACCTTTCAGTCTGCAGCCTGAGGCCAGTTCGGGAGCACCCGTGAAGGTTACCAGTTCATCTTCAGAAATCTTATACATAGAAAATGGTATGGCCACCATCCTAAAAGCAGGAGAAGTGAAACTTTTCTATGAACAAAGCGGCAATCAAAACTATCATGCAATTGTTGATTCTCAACTGGTAGTCATTGAAAAAGCCAATCAAACCATCTCGTTTCCTGAAATTGCAGAAAAATCATTGTCAGATCAACCTTTTCAGCTGGAAGCTTCTGCTTCTTCCGGTCTTCCGGTTACTTATACTTGCTCAGATCCTGCCATCGCTGCCCTATCAGGAAATATCCTGGAAATACTAAGCGCCGGTTCGGTTGTGATCACGGCCAGACAGACCGGCAATGAAAATTATCATGAAGCTGAAGAAATCCAGCAGACTTTAGTGATCAATACAGTGACTTCATTAAAAGAGTATTCAAGTATTGAGTGGCAAATTTATCCCAATCCTGCTTCAGAATGGGTCAAAATTCATTTGCCTGACCAAAGGTTGTCTAATCAAAAATTAAGCTTAATAAATCTTGAAGGAAATATAATTTTCACAGAAAAAATTGTTCTCCAAAAAGAATTTTGTTTTGATCTGAGCCATCTCCCCTCCGGCCAGTATTTTATAATCATAAATTCAGGCTCAAAGGCATATCAGAAAAAGCTGATTAAGCAGTAATAGGCAAAAAGCATTCAGGAAAATACAACTCCTGAATGCTTTTTCAATTTAATGACTGATCTTAGATGATAATCATTTATAAAGATGCGTTATTTTGATCATTTGCACTGACACTTGAGGTTCGGCTGGATTTTCCGGCTAAAGTGAAAGCTTTAGCTTTTACCTCTCCTTCCACCTGCACCGGACCCTGGTATTCCGGGGAATTTTGATTCGGTTCACTGCCATCAGTAGTGTAACGAATTATCAATCCGGGGTAAGCTACATTGGCTTTAAGCTGGTCCCCTTCTATAACTAAACCCGGAGGTGGAACCCGAAAGTTATAACCACCGAAAACATAATCTAGTCGGGGCATGTCAATTTTACCTAATGCATTGGCAAATTGATTCCAGTCTTCATTCAAAGAAGCTTCCCTGGCCGCATCATCATCCAGGTCGGCCCAATCAGGATGTCCGAACCAGGCTCTTTCGGCTAATCCCAGCATTTTGGGCAGGTAGTAATATTCCATCATTTCGCCGTTCTGAAGGGTTTCACTCCACAACTGCCCCTGTAATCCAATAATATTCTCTTTGGCTTCAGGTTTAAGTCGCTCCATATCGGCAAAGTCAACTTTGGCATTAAACTTAACACCGGAGGCATCTTCTTTAGTAGATTTAAAAACATCATAGGGATACATATCATAAGCATCTTTGGTATCCACAAAGCCACCCCAATACAATCCGGGCTCTTCCGGGTGACGGTTATAAGCCAGGTCGAAATAGAAATTGGTCACATTACAAAGCACCACCGGATAGCCGGCATTGGCCAAACGATAACCCAGATCCTGATTTCCCCATAAATTATTCCACACATAAGGGACCACCTGATCTTCCACAAATTCAGGATTCACCACCAAAGATCCATCTTCATTCCTTTGCAAGGCCACCTCTTCCCAACCGGCCAACTGAAGATTTCTTTCCTTAGCCAATTCATTAATGCGGGATAAGAAATAACTCTGTAATTCAGATGCCTGAGAATAGGTTGTACTTTCCTGCAAAAACTCCTGACAAAGGGGGGATTTTTCCCAGACCCCTACCGGAACTTCATCGCCTCCGGAATGAATCATGTTGAGGGGAGCTCCTGCTTCCTGGTACATCTCAATAAGGTCATCCAATACAGTGGCATAAAATTCGTAGGGTGCATCTTTGCACACATTCACTACATTATCAGTATAACCCTGGGCAGAATAGTAGGAGGATTCATCCTCCGGCTCGGACAGCCAATATCTATCTGCTTCTTCATTTTTTCCTTCATCCAGTAACCTTTGTCTGCGGGCATTCATAGCGACAATAGCAGCCCGGGCGTGGCCTGGCATATTTATTTCAGGAATCACATCGATATGTCTTTCAAATGCATATTTTAACATATCAATATATTCTTCCCGGCTGTAAAAACCTGAACCAGCTATATTTTCCTCTGGGTCGGGCCCAGAGCCATAGGATGGATGAAGAAATTCCTGCTCATCCAGGGTATGTCCCCTCACCGCCCCTACCTGGGTTAATTCCGGAAGACCTTCGATTTCCAGCCGCCACCCTTCATCATCAGTTAAATGAAAATGCAATTTATTCAGTTTATAAAAAGCCATGGCATCGATCAGCTTATAAACATATTCTTTTTCCATAAAATGTCTGGCTACATCCAGGTGCATGCCTCTGTATTCAAAGGCCGGAGCGTCTTCAATCATTACTGAAGGAATGTCAATGTTTGCTGAATTTTCAAAAAAATTATTTAATGGGATCAGTTTTAATAAGCTTTGAATACCATAAAAAACACCGGCCGGATCATTACCGGTTATGGTGATTCCTTCATCCATTTGTACTTTATAAGCTTCCTTGGATTTCCCGGCAATACTAAGGTTATCTACTTGCAGATAAATCACTTTATCACCTCCCTGTTCAGCCTTTTCGGCCGACAAGTTTAATCCTGTTTCATTACTCAGGAAATTTTTCAAATAATCAGCCTCAATATCCAACCCCGGTTGAAAGCCAATCTTCCATTGATTATCCATTACCAGATTGGTATTACCCTTCCTCAGCGTCACTGGTTGAGGAATCACAGTTAGGTATTGCTGTGGGCCAAGGTCTTTCAATGATTGATTTTCCTGGTATAAATTACCGGCATCCGGATATGGCAAAGGCTCATAACTCACTGCCATAGTCTGAGATTCCCTGACAAATGGTTTGACCTCATAACTTAAAGGAATCCTATCCAATTCATTCCCTTCCTCATCATAAGTAACCAAATACACCCCCAGGGGTGCATCTACTTCTTTAGTTAACCAATAACCACCTTCATAGCTGACCTCCAGGGAATCTCCGGCAGGCAATTCAAATCCTTCAGTGGGTTTTAGTTGAAAAAAATCGCCGCTTAGCTGCTCAATTTTAACCGGTGCAGAAATGGTTGACTGATCAATTGTCCGTGGTGTCTGATTAAAATAGACAGCCCAATTTTGACTTCCCAATACATGATCACCTTGATTGTGAAAAACAAACCGGGCTTTGAAGGAGGGTTGCTCTCCTAACCGGTTTTCCATTAACTCCCAACTTAAAGAAATATTTTTAGCAGCTTCCGTGACATTTTCATTATCTGACTGATCACAACCCATCATAAAAATTACTAATCCAAAAAATAATACAAAAATTTTCATTTGATTTTAACCATTTATTTTTACAAGAATACTTTATTTAATTGGTACTTAAGGCATCCCTCCTTTGTTTCATTTCACGCCAGGTGGTGAACTTAATCTGGTGATCGTTTATATATTTTTTCAGTCGGGGGTCCATCATAGCCAGCAAATCACCTTTTCTGGTAAATCCAGAACCAGAGATCTGTTCGAACACCTCGGTTACATCTGTGCTATGTACTATAAACATGGTGATACCAGGCTTCATCTGTTCAAAGGTTTCAATAAATTTATCCACCTTTAAGTTCTTGATATGCTGGTCAGTTTGAGGTACGCCTTCAGGCAACTTCCAGCTATAGCTCACCTGGTGCAAATCATCCAGAACCGGCAAGCCGGCATCCCATAATAATTGACCTATTTCAGGAGCCTTTTTCACAGCCTGGGGCAGCTCAATTTTCATTCCTTTACGATATTTACCTTCTCTTTTTAATCGTTCTATTTCTTCCTCCCGGTATATTTGCTTTAACAAGGTATTATGACCACCAGGGACCATTACCGGGATCTGGTACTCTATTCCTACCTTGATATATCGCTCTACAAATTCTTCAGTGGCAAATAAAGTACCCATGTGTGAATCCAGGTGGGTGGGTGATATTCCCATTGTTATCGCCCTTTCAACCTGAGCCCTGATCTCTGTTTCCACTTCGTCTGGGCTGGCGTGTTGAACTACCTGCGCCACACTGGGCCAAAAAGCCCCTTCCGGATCAACTAATCCAGGCACAACTGATGAACCAGCCAGCGGCTCCCATCGATAATTGTCCCATTCAGCTGTCAGGGTAAGATGCACTCCCGCGTCTACTTCCGGATTTTCCTTGACATAACGAACAAAAGACGAAACCCAGGGACAGGGCATCATGATACTGACAGAATTGGCAATACCCTGCTCGATGGATTTAATGGCTCCTTGATTGGAGTCATAAGACATTCCGGCATCATCCACATGCATGATGATCAGCTTATCGTCCTTATCCCATCCCAGTTTCTGAGCATAGGTTAGCTCCTGAGCTAATATATAAAGGGGCTGGCTTAAAAGGAAAAAAATAAAAGTTGTCAATAAATTGTAATACATGTTATCTTTCTTTGGTGGCTAAATTGCTGCTTGGAATCTGTGTGGCTTTGCCCTTCCAGAAGGCTATTTTTTTTCTGTTCCAGGTATAGGAAACGGCTATAGAATCCCCCCAGGAAATAATAGCAGGATATGAAAACTCTTCTTTGGATTTTCCCTGCTCTATGTCCAGCAGGTTTGGCCAGGTTTTTCCGTTATCATAAGACAAAGCCACTGACAGCGTGCCTCGGGAACCCCAGTTCTTATTATCCCGGTTGTAAGCCAATGCCAGGGTTCCATCAGCTAATTTGGTTACATCAATACTGCTATTGGGGTTAGGCAGGTCAGTTTTCACCGGTTCGGACCAGGTTTTACCAGAGTCATCTGAATCACTTCGATAGATGTATCCATTAGTACTTCTTAGCAGCATATGCACTTTTCCCGGAGCCGATTGCCACAAAGTGGGCTGAATGATTCCTTTTCCTTCAAAATTAGTCCGGTTCAGGTTTAAATAATCCGTAGCCTGCCAGGTTTTACCCTGGTCAGCACTGATATCTACAAAGGCATTCCAGGATTTATCATCCTCATGAGAGGCACCGGCCAGCCAGGTTCCATCAGGTAAGACAATGGGTTTATTTCTGACCGGTCCCCTGCCTCCCTGATCACCAGAAACCAGTTCTTTGGCCTCAGTCCAGCTCTGTCCCTGATCTTTACTGGTCTTATACCAGGTTTCCCACTTTTCTATGGTTTTACCCACTTTAAAAAACAAATAAATGATTTGATCAGGAGCCTGGAATAAAACCGGGTTCCAATGAGCATCTGGTCTGATTTTAGCTATTTCTTCAGGGTCTGACCAATCGCCCGGATTACCGCGGGACAACCAGATACCCACATCATCATGCTTTTCCCGGGTACCACCAAACCATGCAACCATAAATGTACCGTCATCCAACCTCAATAATGAAGAGGCGTGACATTGTGGAAATGGCTTGTCATCACCAAAAATAAATTTCTGCTGATCCGGCACATGAAAGGCGAATTGCAACATCACAATAAAAGCTGTCAATACAATACTTTTCAATATCATGGATTACTATCTTGTTGATTACTAATAATTAAAATTAGAAAAAAATGCCTGAAAATCTAGCTGTAACGGAGGATTTTTAAATTGAATTATGAATAGCTTCATCCGTTATTAAACCTTCAAAAGTGAACATAACCTGGAAGAAAATCAAAAAACAAAGTTAATATTAATGGAAATAAGCAAGATCAATCGGCTGTTAATCAACCATTTATGCTTTGTGTCATAGCATTTGTTTTAAAGGAATGATAATTGTTATGAACTGCAAAACAAGATTTAGTCAGGAAAACTTCAAAAGCAACTTCATATTCGCCGAAATTACCACCAGGATCATAGCTTTAAACCCGGCACCGTAGAATAAGCAGAACTTCTAAACGGTCTGATAAAAGCTGAAAAGTGTATTAACAAGAAGTCAATTTCAACAAGTTTTTTTCTGCTGCTGAATTGTGATAAGCAAATAGAAATCATAAATGATTACCTGATCAATTAAGGCAAAAAGTACCTTAAGACTGCCAGGTAATAAAAAATTAAGCCTGGTTCAATTGGTTGTCCAAAACCATCCAGATAACATAGGCGACAATAAAAATGATCAAGCCATAAAGGGTGGTAATGGAAGAAACTTTTAATCCTCCTGCCAGGATTCCGGGAGAAACTGAACCCAATTGTTCAATGGTGGCAAAAGCTTGATACAATCCAATCAATTGGCCCAGGATACCAATAACCAGGCCCAGGATACCTGCCGCTTTAATGTACGATAATTGATGCCGTAAAATACCTGAGTCCCTGGATTTACCGATCACCTGCATGGCTTTTAAAAAACTCCATACCAGCATCAAAAAAGCAATCAATGTTAAAATGCCCATAAACAACGGGCCGCCCATATTAAATAAATCTGTCATGTTTTTATTTAAGTTTGATATTCAAGGCAAAAATATAGCCTTTACCGGGTCTTTAACAGGTAGAATCCCGTACTTCATCTGTATTCTGTCGAATTTTTGATACGGGTTAACTTATTATTTTTGAATTTTGCACTATGAAACAAAACTTCAATACGTATTTGATTTTCTGGTCAGGTGTCACGCTATTGTTGTCACTATTTTTCGGCTTTAAATCTGACCAGTTTATTCAAAGCTTTTATTTTGTGGCATTTTTGCTTCCAGTGGCTGTAGCTACTTCTTATTTTTTTAGTCATTTCCTGGTCCCCAATTTTTTACTGCAAGGGAAATATTTTCAATTTGTACTTTATTTCTTTTACACGGTGATTGTATCCCTATGGTTGGAAATGCTGATCGTGGTCCTGGCTTTTATGATATTAGCCAATTATCAATTTCCTAACCTTTTACCCCAATCTACCAACATCATCCAAATGGGATTTTTACTTTATCTGATTGTTTTTGCAGATGGCTTCAGACATATGGTGATTCAAATGAGGCAACAGCAAGGTATATTGGCGATGAAACAAAAAAAAGAAAGTTTAGAGTATCTTTTGATAAAGGTAAACAGAAAAAACATACCTGTTAAATTTTCGGATATTTACCTGGTTGAGAGCCTGAGTGATTACGTAAAGATTCATACTAAAGACAGTTTCCTTACCACCAGAGCCAGGATCAGCCATTTGCAAGATCAATTACCTGATTACTTTTTAAGGGTGCACCGGTCATTTATTGTTAACACCCACTATGTGCAACGTTTTACCAGGGAAATGATCTGCATGAAAGATCAGGAAATCCCAATTAGCCGAACCTATAAAAGCCAGGTGATGGCATTTCTTGAAAAGCAACCATAGATTAACCGTACACCTTCGTTCATGAAATGTACACTTATGAACACTTTTAAAGCTATAAAATATTTCAAATTCCTGATTATCAATATATTACAAACATGGCACATGATTTGGCTTAATAGCAGTGTACCATTATTTAGAACCGAAAAATTAAACATAGCCATG
>JBPRGG010000109.1:0-33558 GCA_051418075.1 Candidatus Cyclobacteriaceae bacterium M3_2C_046
GGATCAACCAAAGCCCTGTTGTGAATGCGGGGCCCAGCGGCCCTGGAGCGAAAAAGATAGCATTTTTCTTATAATCGTAGTCCTCATATAAATCATAGTTTTTGCTTTCAGCTAAAGTTCAGGTTTTGCTGGTCATCTCGAAGCCAGGAGAGATTTGTTTGAGTTAAAGTAGGTAGTTGTTATGAACAGCTATACTATGGAATTTTTCAGATAGTTTGCTTTGTAATATACATGCTACCTTATTTGATCTTACCCTTTCAGAATTAATTTTTAATGCATCTGACGGTTAAGCCATTTTCTTTGTCGCTATTGCTAATTCCTAACATTCCAGTAAAGGTCTGATTCACAGAAATGCCTCTACTGGCGGAGTATTCGGTGGAGGTCCAGAAGGCAAACGATTTATAGAAATCGCCTGCTGCTGATCGTTGACCGGTAGATTGAACCGATAATCCGTAAAATTCAAGATCGGAATAAGCGTAACCCCCAATTATTGAAAAAAAGTTGTCCCAATCAGTTTGGCTGGGTACCCGCCATCCTGAAGGGCAAAGCTTTTCCATATTCACAGTGTACCAATTATAAATCGCTCCATCTTCTTTATGGCTTATGTCATTTTCATACCAGCAATAAGCCGGACTGTTTAAATTGCTCCATTCTGTTGATCCTGAAACCAGTGGAATAGGTGTACCATCGTTGTATTGAGTGGTTCTCAGATTTTCAGTCATCCAGGTGTCGCCACCTATACGCTCGATCGAATATAAATTACCTTCTATATCCTTTAAAATAACGTCTCTGGCACTTAAATCATCAATCAGAGCATCCACATAAGCTTTGGTGGCAGCATCCTGATCCTCAATCGGATCGCCTAAATTTTCTATTTGCTTGCCCTGCGCATCATTGCCATTGATTAATACAGCATTCAGGTTTTGAGTCTCATTATCCAGTTTGTTATTCCAGGCCGTGGTATCTTCAGCCGTGATATTTGCCGCAATGGAACCTTTGAAGTGAGGATCTTTTTCTTCCACCACCGAATCCGCAGTATTGGCATGTAGTGCATATGGTACACTCAGCAGTTGGCTGGTTCCCATGATTTCACCATTCATGCTTATTTCTATAAAATATGGCCCATCATGCCAGTCAATCATGCCAAAATCTTCCTGATTGTTTGCCCCGATATTTAAAATAACTAATCCAAATGCATTGCTTTTTATTGTGTGGGTCTCATTAAATATTGAAGTTCCTGAAATGCTCCTGGATAATATATTAATTGTAATTTCAATAGTTTCTTCGGCCAGGATATTACCACTATTATCCCTGGCTACTGCCTGATATTTAAAAAGTTCCGGGCTTTGAGACCATAATTGATTAGTGGTAAAAACTAAAATGGTAAACAGATAAATAATTTTCATAGTGATCAGGTTATTAGACTTCTTATTATTTCTTAATGATCTTATGGGTATTGAGTTTGTCTGTTTGTAAAATGTATTGACCTGCCGGTAAATCAGACAATTTGATTTGTTTATCTTTACCTTCCAGCATTCCTTCCCGGACTAATTGCCCCTCCATATCCCAAAGCCGAAAATGAAAAAATGGCTTATCAGTCGCAATAATTAAGACATTGGATACAGGATTGGGATAAGTTTTAAGTTGGAAATTCAAGGCATTTAATAAAGTGGTAACAGACAAATCGCCTTGTTGAAAACCATGGTTTAATACCCTGTTTTCATTGCCGAAAGTCTCGGTCAATATTTCGCCAATTGTCCAGCTAATTGAACCAGTATTTTTTTCTGCGAAAGCTCCGGCTGGCGCGATAAGCTCCTGAGCCTTCAATGGCCTATATGATAAAAGTAAAAATATCAAAATAAGTATACTTCTCATGCCGGTTTAATTGATTTAAATTATAACTTTTTAGTATTAATTCAGGTGTTTAACTTTAAATATAATAAAAAATAATGATTTTCTTCAAGAAGCTATCAGCCAATGTTAGATTGGATTATTATAAAAAAATAACAAAAAGTAAATAAATTAAAAAAAATAAAACCTTAGCTTATTATTTATTGAAATACTGATAATAGAATAGGGCTGGGAATATTATTGTTTGGAGTATGATTTCGGCTGTTAATGAAGAAACTAATTTCAGGAATCAATATACTGACTCTAAGGTGAAACTTTTAGAAAGAGAATATGAACTAAGGAAAATTGAACCACAGGAAAGGCTTTTTGAAAAAAAGGCTAAACTTTTAAACCAGTAAATTATTCCTAATAAATCATAGTGCTGATAAATCCTAAATCATAGTTCAGAAAGCTCAAATAATTCATGAACTATTGGTTTCATTTATTGCTTCAATAAAACTCACATTATCCATGAAAACACCTATATTTATACCAGTAATAGGTTAACTTAAACCATGAATTTTAAAGTTATTTTTACTTGTATTGTCATTTTTTCCTATTCATGTGATGATAAATGTGGTCAGGATATAAAACTGGGAGAATTAGAATTAGCGGATGTCACCAAAGAATTTTTACCTTACGCCGGTGATGAAACGCTGGTTTTTGAAGACCAGGCAGGAAACAAGCATACTTTAAGGTCGAAAGAAGGAAGAAAAATCGAAGATTTCAGGTTGATAGTGAATACACTTTGCCGGGGAAACATAGAAAAAGTGTCATTGGACGATCAACAGATTTATTATCAAATACAACGGGAACAAATAGCCTTCGAGGATTTATCAGGGAATCAGGTTTATTATGTTGAACTGACCACAGGATTTGAGCAAGCCAGTCAAATTGATTCGTTAGCTTTATATGATATGCTTTCTGTTTATCCATTAATGGAGGGTAATGCCCTGGGAAATATTAACATCATGACCCTGGAAAGACTCAATACTGTATCATCTTCTCATAAGCAGGGATTTTTGAACCATAGTACCTTCATTGGTGATACTACTTTGTTTGGAAGAGATTTTAAAGAAGTTTATGAAAGTAACCCTTGGGAAGGCAGGATAACTTATTATAACAGAACCAAAGGGGTTATAGCCCTTATAACAGATGAAAATAAGTATTGGGTGCTATCTGATTAAGGTAGAAAGCCTGGAATTGCAACAGGATTATTTAGCAGTGGGTGCACCTAAAAGCCTGTCAGGAATTAAAAGTTTTTCTTCCTGAGCGATATGTTAAAACCAAATCCAATCAACCAAATCAGGCTGTTTCATTGGATGGGGGAAACACTGCTGGTTACACCTCCGACTCCATATATAATGCTTTCTAATAATTATATGGATAGTCCACTTGCAATTAAAAAAAATGAATATTAGCCAAAACACCCTCAAGATGTTCCTGTTATTCTTAATTTTTATTGTTGGCCTTACTATTGCGGCTTTTATCATTCTGATAGGCAATTCTGGTCATCCCAAACCATATCTGGACGATTCCGGCAAGGTCATGCCTGAAAGCCTTTCTGAAAAGATCTTTATCCTTATCGGCGGTATAAAGCAGGGTATGATTATTAAAAGTAAAGATACCAGTCATCCTGTATTGCTTTACCTTCATGGAGGTATGCCCGATTATTTCCTGACCCGCAAGTATCCTACCGGACTGGAAGATTATTTTACAATGGTTTGGTGGGAGCAGCGAGGTTCCGGCATCTCCTTCAATCCTGATACACCCTCAGAAAAAATCTCTCCCACACAATTAATCAATGATATCCTGGAGTTGACTGATTACCTGCGACAGCGCTTTGGTCAGGATAAGATCTACCTGATGGGCCATTCCGGTGGCACCTTTACTGGCATTCAAGCTGCTGCTAAGGCTCCGGACCGATTTCACGCTTATTTGGCAGTGGCTCAGATATCCAATCAGCTTGAATCGGAAAAGCTGGCCTGCCAGTATATGATTGAGCAATATAAGCAAATGGAAAAATGGAAAATGGTGCGACAGTTGGAAGCTACCCCGGTTATTGAAGCTACTCCGCTTTCATATCTTAAAATTCGTGACCAGGCTATGCATCAACTGGGAGTCGGTACCATTCATCAAATGCATTCCATTTTTACCGGGATTGTTTTGTCCTCTCTTTCATTTCCGGAATACACAGTAAAGGAAAAGATTAACATCTGGCGGGCTAAATCCCAATCCGGTGTGGCTTCCTTATGGCCAGAAATACTATCCACAGATCTGACTCAAAAGCTTACTCAGGTTGACCTGCCCCTGTATTTTTTTTCGGGTGTATTTGATTATACCGTTTCTTATACTTTGTCAAAAGCATATTTTGATAAAATTCAGGCGCCACTGAAAGGTTTTTATACTTTCAACCAATCAGCTCATAGCCCCCTGTTCGAAGAACCGGAAAAAATGCAACAGATCATGCGTGAGGATGTATTGATGGGATTAAATCAACTGTCAGATCAATAAATTGAGTATTTTTATTTTATGGCATTGATCAACCTCAGCACCACCTGCATGCCAAGTCATTTAAAAATGATAAAAAAAATCTTCTGCAGTGTGATTTTTTACCATCCCATTCGATTAATGGGGTAAATATAAAAAGAAAGACAGCGATGAAGCATCAGATACCTGCGCAAAAGCCTGAAATCTCTCATCTCATAGAGCAGCACAGGAAGTTAATATACAAGGTAGTCAATAGTTATTGCGCCGATATAGAAGAGCAGGAAGATCTCATCCAGGAAATAATTTACCAGGTCCTGAAAGGGTATGAAAAATTTGATCATCGGGTGAAAGTCACTACCTGGCTGTATAAAGTAGCTTTTAATGTATCCATATCACATTACCGGAAATTAAAGATCCGGAAAAAATATATGACTCCTCTTTCGGAAAAAATTGTAAGGGTGGAAGAACCGGACCAGGATCAACCAGGTCACCAACTTCAGCTTTTAAGGAAATTCATCGAAGAACTTGACCCTTTAAATAAAGCCATTTTGATCATGTATCTGGATGAAAACAGCCACCAGGAAATTTCGGCCGCCATGGGAATTTCAGTAAGCAATGTTGGCACTAAAATAAACCGTATCAAAAAGCAGTTAAAACAAAAATTTAATTAGTAAAACTATGAAAAATCTTAGCATTCAGGAAATCTGGAAACAAAATGAGACCTTATTGGAGAAAACCAGGAAATTAAATCTGGATCTTTCAAAGGAACTGAAACTGGCCAATGCCAAATCTTCTTTAAAAAGCTTGTTGTTCTTACCGGTAAGTACCCTGATTTTTTTTATGTTGATCGGATCTTATGCCCTGTATTTTGTAGCGAACCATCTGGAAACCTGGTATTTTGTATTTTCTGGAGCAGTAGTTGCTTTTTTTTCGATGCTGTATGTGATTTCCTCTATTCGGCAGCTGTACAAAATACTTGCCCTGGATTATAATGCACCGGTTCTGAAACTCCAGGCAGAACTGGCGCAAATAAAAGTGGTTATTTTAACTAACTTGAGGATCACGGCCTGGGTGCTTCCCTTCGCTCCGTTTATCGGTTTATTCTTTGTTGAAGCCTTGTTCCAATGGGATTTGATGGCTTTGATGAATTTTAATATGATCATTTCTTTTGGACTGATAACTATTTTGCTGGAAATTATTTCACTTATAATGTTACATTGGCTCAAGCCGAAAAACATTAATAAAAAATGGATGAACTGGTTGTTGAAAGGGAATGGCAGCCAAGTGGATGAAGCACTGAATTTCCTGGATCAAATTGAAACCTTTAAATCTGAACCATGAAAATAGCCATTGAATTAGTTGAAAAAAGCAGGCCAACTTATCTCATTCGCCCCTGGTCAACCCTCAACCGCCCTCCCTAAGCACTTAGCTCACCTAAAAAACCCCTTCGAGCTTCCATCTTCGAGCTTCTATCTTCCACATTTTTAAAACAATCCAGCTTCGTTTTTTAAGGAATAATACTTAGTTTTATGTCTATGAATGATTTTTTCACCTTATCGGGAAACTAATTGAATCAGATTTTAAACTTTGATCTTTTTGAAGCGGTTGATTTCGGTATCATTTATCTGGAACCTATACATAATAAAGATCATCAGGTCATTGATTTTGATGTTATCTATATCAATAAAGCTGGCTCCCGACTGACTGGCTTACTCCCTCAAAGCCCCTCTGATTCGCTGAAAAATAGAATTCACCAAACCAACCTTGATTTAAATTTGCTATTAAAAGTTACCAGGCAAAACAGCCAGTTTGCCAAAGATATCTATTGTTCCAATGACCATATAAAAGGATGGTACCAGCAAAAGATCATTTGCCATCAAAAGGGACTGCTTTTAACTTATTATCCCATTGATGATAAAAAGGAAATTGAAACAATCCTGAAGGAAAGGCATAGGGAAATGGAGCAACTGGAACAGAAATACAAGACCCTGGTGGAAAATACCCCTGACCTGATCGCCCGGGTTGATAGGGATTATAAATATGTATTTGTCAATGAAGAACGTACCAGGCAAATCCTGGGAATTGACCCTCAGTTTTTAATTGGCAAAACCCCTAAAGATCTGAATTATCCGGAAGCACATGTTAAAAAATATTATGAAGCCCTGGATAAAGTATTTCAGGGAGAGGAAGTGGATTATTATACCAATGTGGAACTGCCAGGATCAAAAACACTTCATTTTCATACTTTACTGGTACCGGAGCGGGAGGATAACCAGGATAAAATAATTTCCGCCTTATCCATTTCACGTAATATTACTTCTTTGAAAGAGGTGGAAATTGCCTTAAAGAAAACCAACCGCGAGCTTCAGACTCTGGTAAAAAACATTCCTGATTTTATTTTCCGGCTGGATCAACAGCTTCATTATTTATATGGTAACCCGGCTACATTGAAAAGAATGAGTCTCAAGGAAAATGAACTTTATGGCAAGCATCCCCTGGATTTATATCCGGAACAAGACATTCAAAATTTTCTGTCTGCCGCCAAAATGACCTTAAATAGCAAAAGGCCTCAGCTAGTATATAACACTGTAAATGCCAGGGAAAAGACCTTGTATTACCGCACCCTGATCATTCCTGAAATAGCAGATCGGCAAGTGCAGTCCCTGTTATGCATTTCTTATGATATTACAGATCTTAAACAAGCTGAGTATCAGTTAAATAATATAAATGAAGAACTTCGTAGTGCCAATGAAGAACTTCAAAAGAGTATAACGGATTTACAAAAACATCAGCGGTTATTGATTGAATCGGAAAGAAAATGGCGAAATCTGGTAGAGAATTCTGTTTCAATTATCGTAAGATTTACGGCTGATCTTAGATTTGAATTTATGAATGCTGCTTTCACTGATTATACCGGCATTGCTTCGGATAGGCTGAAAGGGTTATCAATTCATGATATTAAATTGCCTGCACCTTTTAAAAAGGATTTACTGGAGAAAATGGAGGCGGCTAAAAACTCCAAATCAAGACAGGCTTTTTTTCATACCAATCACAAAGCTGACCAGGATCAATTTTTTCTCAGCCACATCATTCCTGAATATAATGAAAGCAACCAACTGGAATTTTTTCTTACCATTAATTATAACATATCCGAATTGAAAAGAAATGAGATCAAACTGCAGGAAAAAACCAGGTCCTTAATAAAGGTAAACCAGGAATTGGAATCTTTTTCCTACACGGTATCACATGATCTACGCACCCCACTCAGGGCTATTTCTGGATTTAGCGCCAAACTGAAGAAAAAACTTCCTTCCGACGACACTGAAATATTGCGGTTCCTCCATATTATCAATGAAAATGCCACTAAAATGGGTGAACTTATCGATGATTTGCTTCAGTTCAGCCGAATTCGTCAAACGGAACTGGCCCGCAGTCGCTTTCCTTTATCCATGGTATTTCGTGAAGCCATCTACCAGTTAAAGGATGTATATGGGGAAGATTATGAGATTATCATACAGGATTTACCCCAGGTTTATGCTGACAAAAAAATGATTCGCCAGGTGGCTTTTAATTTATTGTCGAATGCATTCAAATTTAACCGTAAAGCCCCTAAAACCATAGAAATTGGCCTAAAGGATGATAAGGTCTTTTATGTTAAAGATAATGGTATCGGCTTTAATCCTCAGTTCAAGCACCAAATTTTTAAGGTTTTCTCCCGGCTAAACCTGGAAATTGAAGGCTCGGGGATTGGTTTATCAATTGTTTCGATGATCATTTCAAAACATAATGGCAGGGTATGGGCTGAGGCTGAACCGGGTCAGGGTGCCACCTTCTTTTTTACCTTGGGTGAGTACTGATTATTTGAAATGTTTTGATTTTATGCTATCTTTAGCTGCAATTCAAGCGAAACATTCATGAAATCTTGTGATTATATATTGATAGAAGACAATCCCTATGATGTTGAGTTAATCAATGACGCTTTGGGATCACTTCAAAAAAGATTTACCCACCAGGTATTCAATTCAGGAGAAAAAGCCCTGGATTACCTGGAACAACTGATTTTGAAAAAGAGCTTAAAAATGCCGCGTTTTATCATCCTGGACCTTAAATTACCCACTGTTTCAGGCCTGGAGGTTCTGAAATTATTAAAATCTAACATAGCCTACAAGCGAATACCAGTTGTAGCCTTTACCAATTCCAACGAAATTAAAGATATTGATCAAAGCTACGCATACGGGGTCAATGCCTATGTGAGTAAACCAATTGATTCAGAGGAATTTGCCAAAGCAGTTAAGGGCATTGGTAAATTTTGGTTATGTTTTAATCAGCCTATTTAAGTAATACCTTATATGACAGACAGCCAGCTTACCAAAATCATCATTCTGGAAGATGTCAAAGATGATACAGAATTAATATTAGATGAACTTGATCAGTCATCCCTGAATTTTACTTATTTAAATGCCCGGAACAGGGAGCAATATGAACAAGCTCTGGATGATTTCAGTCCCGACCTCATCCTGGCTGATTTTACTTTACCTGATATTAATGGCCTGGAAGCTTTAAAAATGGCCAAAATGAGCGACCCTATACTACCTGTGATATTTATTACCGGCACTTTAAAAGTAGAAAAAGCAGTGGAAATGATGAATAAAGGGGCCAGTGATTTTGTGCTGAAAAGAAATTTTAAAGATTTACCCTCCTCCATTTACCGGACCTTACGCTATAGCTGGGAACAAAGAGAAAGGATCAGGGCTGTCAATGCCTTGAAAGAAAGCGAATCACGGTTCCGGACCATTGCCAATTCAGCCCCAGTGCTTATCTGGATGACCAATCATGAAGGAAAAGCCATTTTTTTTAATAAGATATGGCAGCAATTTACCGGCAAATCAGTAGAAGCAGGTATGAATGGAGGCTGGTATGAATGCTTTCATCCGGATGATAGAGGTAAATACCAGGATGAGATCCGGCAGGCTCACCACCAACAAATCAGTTTTAAAACAGAATATCGACTGAAGGATCAACAGGGGGAATATAAGTGGATGCAGGACCAGGCTAATGTTCGAACCGATGATGAGGGGGAATTCCTGGGGTTGACCGGTTCAGTTATTGATATTACCGAACAAAAAGTGCTGGAAAAGAATAAAAATGACTTTCTAAGTATGGCCAGCCATGAGCTTAAAACCCCTTTGACCGGGGCAAAGGCTTATTTACAATTACTCAAAACCAATCTTTCTGATCAGGATCAGGTAAAATTTGTAGAACAGGCTGAAAAATCCATCAACAAATTAAACCATTTAATTCATGATTTACTGAAAGTCAACCAGTTTGAAGAAGAGCGCCTCGAATTGGAAAAGGAACGGGTGGATTATCACAAATTTTTAAAGCAAATGGTGATGGAAATCAAGAAGGATTATCCTGACCGGGAAATTTCCCTGCATGGCTACTCGGACAAACAAATACCCATAGACCGGGATAAGATAAGGGAAGTGCTGGAAAACCTGCTGGTCAATGCCCTCAAATACTCTACTGCAAACAAGCCGGTAAAGGTGGAAGTGCATAACACTTCTGACGGTATACAAACAATCGTGAAGGATCAGGGGATTGGCATTCCGGCGGAAAACCAGGAAAAGGTTTTTGATCGTTATTTTAAGGTAGAAAAAAAACGCAATAATTATTCCGGGCTTGGAATAGGTTTGTATATTAGCCGAATAATTGTTAAAGCCCATGGGGGAAAACTATTTTTTGAAAGTGAAGAAGGGTATGGTGCTTCTTTTTATGTAGAATTGCCTGAAAATTAAACCTAATCAAACTGTATGAAAAAGCTATTCATTTTTGAGGATGATGAGCTAACCATAGACGTGTTAAAAAGCATATTTAAGGAATATGAGGTAAAAGCCAATACCCACTGTGATCAGGTACTGGAAGATATTAAAACTTTTCAACCTGATTGTATTCTGATGGATCTCAGGATTCCCCAGAATGGAGGAGATGAAGCCACCCGCAAATTAAAAGCAGACCCTGATCTTAAGCATATTCCGGTAATATTAATTTCGGCAGATCTGAAACTTAAAGCAAAAGCCGAGAGCTGCGGAGCCAATGATTTTATCAGTAAGCCATTTGAAATTCAAGACCTTAAAGAGCTGGTTAACCGTCTGATTTAGTAATATAGTGAACATTAACGGGGCCGGCATCAGTAGATCTTTCAACATTACAGGAAGATATATACCTGATCCACAGGTCTTTTAAAAATAAAACGTTTATCCTAAATTTGCTTAAAAGATAGATCAACATGTCTAATGTAGAGACTGGAAAACTTCATTATGTAGGTGTGGGGGCTTCTGCCGGAGGATTGCAGGCCATTTCTACATTTTTATCTTCCTTTGAAAGAAAAGAAAATTTTTGCGTGATCATTGTTCAGCATTTAAGCAGTGAACACAAAAGCGAACTAACTTCCATACTGGAAAGGAGAAGTAAGTGGCCGGTGGAACAGGTAACTAATGGTGTTGAATTGGAAGCAGGCAAGATCTATGTAGCCCCGCCCGATAAATCCATTATGATTAGCAGTAACCGGCTGGAACTTAGACAAGAAAGAAAATCCATCCACCCTTCTCCCTCGGTAGATCATTTTTTTGAATCTTTAGCTCAGGAAGCTGGCTCTAAAGCCATCGGTGTGATCTTATCCGGATATGGTAAAGACGGAACCCATGGGGCTGAAATGATCAAAAAGCAGGGCGGTTTTATTATCAGCCAGACCCCTTCCACAGCCCAGCATCCAGACATGCCACAAAATGTGATCAATCAGGGTTATTATGATTGCCACCTGACTCCGCCCGAAATGTATGATGAAATTGTGCAATACATTGCCAATCACGACCTTGTAAAAAGCCTGAAACAACCGAAAGATAGCCTGGATTCTATATTTGAAATGCTGGCCCGAAAAACCGGCACTGATTTTTCCCACTATAAACCTTCCACCATCAAACGGCGCATAAAAAAGCGGCTGGAGGCCCTGGATATCGAAAACGAAAGCCTTTACCTGCAACACATTAAAAAAAACCCAGGAGAGTTGGAAAACCTGTTCAATACCGTGCTGATAGGCGTGACCGAATTCTTCCGCAATATAGAAGCTTTTGAAAAACTAAAACCCCTGCTGAAATCATTGCTGGATCAAAAAAAGTCGGGGGATGACCTGCGTATCTGGTCTGTGGGTTGCGCAACCGGACAAGAAGCCTATTCTGTAGCCATGATGATCCGGGAATTATTGCATCAGGAGAGACAGTTGAATATTCAGATCTTTGCCACAGATATGGATCAAAAAGCCCTGAATATAGGGCGCAAAGGGATCTATGCTCCACATTCAGTGGAAAACCTGTCCCAGGATTTTATCAGTAAATACTTTGATAAATATGAAGGCGGTTATCAGATCAAAAAATATATCAGACAATTTGTATTGTTCTCCCGCCATGATATCACTACCGATCCTCCCTTTGTCAAGCAGGATCTCATCATTTGCCGTAACCTGCTGATCTATTTTAATAACGATCTGCAGAAAGAAGCATTAAAAACTTTTCATTATGCCTTAAAACCGGCCGGAGGATTATTTTTGGGAAAGTCAGAGAGTATCAGTGTGATACCAGACTTGTTTGATCAGGTAGACAGCAAAAACAGGATCTACCGCAGATCAGAAGCCGGACCGATGTATACCCTGGATTATGTCCGTTTCAGGCGAAACAAAAAGCCTTCCAGAGAATCCAGTAAGGAGGAAAATAAAATGAACCGGGGATTTTCCCTATTGGATAATGCCAAAGAAACTTTGTTCAACTATTATGAACATCCGTTTGTGGTGATCAATGAAAACTTTCAGGTGAAGGAATTGAAAGGCAGCTTGCGTCTCTACCTGGAAATGGGAGAAGGAAAAGTAGATGTAAACCTGGTGCGCATGGTTAACCAGGAACTGGTGATGGATTTAAGGGCCTTGTTGGTAAAAATAAAAAAGACCGGAGAGCCACAGGAAAGCAATATTATCAAGTTTTCCCTGTTTGATCAGGAACACCTGGTTAAAATGAAGGTGATGCCTCTGGTGTTTGATCTGTACAAGTCCAGCCATTATATGGTAATCTTTGAAAAGATCAAGGACGATCCTCATTATTATGCCTACGAGAAGGATTTTGATCTGGAAGAAGTTCGTAATTTCAGGATCAAGGAATTGGAGCAGGAACTGATGGCTTCCCGGGAGCATATACAAACTTTTACCGAAGAACTGGAAACCAGTAATGAAGAACTACAATCGCTGAATGAAGAATTACAATCGGCCAATGAAGAGTTGAAGTCATCCAATGAAGAACTGGAAACCAGCAATGAAGAGCTGCAATCAGCCAATGAAGAATTGCATACGGCCAATGCTGAATTGCGTAATGCCAATGAAGAACTGATTGAAAAAGAGAATGAAATTAAATCTTCCCGGGAAAAAATTGCCCGCAATGAGCACCTTTACAAAACTATCACTGAGAATTTTCCCAATGGCTGGGTGGGCGTAATCAATCTTGATATGAAAATCGAGTATATTGCCGGTCAGGGCCTGGAAAATCATTCGCGGCAATCATTGGTGGGAATGGCAGCCTATGAATTGAATCCATTTGATTCAGAAAGAAAGAAATTAAAGCAGTTGTTTGAAAAGGCCTTTCAAAAACAAGAAACGGCAGTTGAATTATATGATAAAGAGCAACATGTGAAAGTAGTGGCTTTGCCTTTATTTTATGGCAAGGATGGTAAGTCTGTGGAAAAGGTTCTGTTTATTTCCCAGGATGTGACCCGCTATTTAAATGCCCTGGCCCAGGTAAAGGAAAGTGAAGAACGTTTTCGAATGTTGGCAGATACTGCCCCCATCATGATATGGATGGAAGACAAGCATAAAAACAATATTTATCAAAGCGCCGGATGGCAGAATTTTACCGGAACTTCGGCCCAGGATAATTATGGCAAAGGCTGGTTAAGCCAGGTACATCCGGAAGACCGTGAAAGGGTAGGTAAGGCTTTCAACGAAGCTTTTGATAACAGAAAACATTTTACCGCTGAATACCGGTTGCAGCGGGATGATGGCAGTTATCGTTGGATCATTGACCATGGTAAACCCCGGTTTGACAGCTCCGACAAATTTTTGGGCTATATCGGAGGGTGTATAGATATTCATGAGCAGAAGGAGATTGAAAAAAAGAAGGACGAATTCATGAACCTGGCCAGTCACGAATTGCGTACTCCCCTTACTGCGGCAAAAGCTTACAATCAGATGGTCAAGCAAATTCTGGAGCAAAAGGAAGAGCATGAACTAATATCTATGCTGGCAAAGATGGAAGGATCCCTGAACCGCTTGCACCGACTAATCAATGAATTGCTGGATGTAAGCCGTATTGAATTGGGAAAAGTGAAACTGAAATTGGAGGAGCTGGATATGGATGAATTGGTCACTTCCATTTTACAAGAATACAGTAAGATAGAAACAGATCACCAGTTCACCCTGGAGAACCGCTCCGAACAAATAATTATAGCTGACCGGGGGTTGCTCCAACAGGTATTTCAGAATTTGTTGTCTAATGCAGTAAAATTCTCTCCACCCGGCTCTGAGATCAAAGTAGACCTTCGGCCAGGGAAACAATTTGTTGAAGTAACTGTGCAGGACCAGGGGCTGGGCATCAAACCGGAAGACCAGGAAAAAATATTTGATAAGTTCTACCAGATCGAAGAAAGTAAAAAACAAGGGTTGGGTTTGGGATTATATTTGGTCAAAGGAATTGTGGAAGCACATAAAGGTGCAATTACAGTAAAAAGCAAACCCAATGAAGGGGCAGTATTTAAATTCACCTTACCCCTGAAAATTGCACCTAGCTGTTAAGTTACTGAAGAATTTTTGTAGCCAGGCAGTAGAGTAAAAGAATAATTTATGCGGGGTTGTATTCTTTGAGAAAAATGGTAAACGTGGTTCCCTGTCCAGGCTCACTTTCTACTGCAATGTTTCCCCCATTTTTTTCCACCATGGTTTTAATGATGTACAGTCCTATGCCCAAACCCTTGGTTCCGGTAGCAAATCTTTTAAATGGCTGAAACAGGTTGCGGCTATACTTTTGCAGATCAATGCCTATGCCATTGTCTTCAAATATTAACCTGATCCCATGATCCACTTTTTCCACCGCAATATCCAATTGCAAGGGGCGGCGGGGAGAAGCATACTTTAAAGCATTACTGGTCATATTTTTCACCACACTGAATAAATAAGCCCTGACATAATTTATCTGGAGATTATCCTGGATATCAAGATGGATGTTCGCACCTTTTTCCCTGATCCTGTTTTGCTCATCCTCTAAAACCTCATCAATTACTTGTTTCACCCCAATTTTGGGCTCACTTACCACCTTTCTTCCCTGGGCATCTATGATCTGTATCAGACCTTCCAGGGTTCGATCCAGTTTATCCACCCCTTTCTGCATCATTTCAACTAATTGATCCTGCTGCTCAGGCGGGGAGTTTTTGAGTATCTGCAATAGTGCCTGCAGGTTGGCTGTGGGTGATCTTAAATCATGGGCCACCGTATGTACAAAATTATCCAGGTATTTATTAACTTCCTGTAATTCTTCATTCTTCTCCCCCAGCGCATGTCTGGCCCTAACCTGATCAGTCACATCATAGGCATACATCAGGATCCCTTCAATGTTACCATCCGGGTTAGTATAAGGCTGGTATACGAAATTAAAATATAAATAAACTATTTTCTTTTCCTCATTTTTTATTCGGACTTTGTAGTTTTTTGCTGAAAAAGTCTTTCCCTCCCGATATACTTTATGTAGAATATCAACAATGTCCTGCTGATTAATTTCAGGAAAAACATCAAAAATAGACCGGCCAATCACCTTTTTATACTCAAAGGCCTCCTGGTAAGCCAGGTTGGCAAATTCAATCTTATAATCAGGTCCTTTAACCAGGCAGATCAGTCCTGGTGCATCTATAAACAGATCATAGAGCCTTTTTCTTTCTGCTTCTACCTGGGCCAGAGCCTTTTTTTCCTGGTTCAGGGCCAGGTCCAGCTGATGGTTGCTCTTTTTGAGATCCCGGGTGCGTTCTTCAACTTTGGCTTCCAACTCCTGATTTAGCTGAATCAGCTTTTCTTCAGCCTGTTTTAGCTGGGTAACATCCTGGGTCACCCCAAATATTTTCTTTACCTGGCTGGCATGATCGGGTAAAGCATTGCTTCTTCCCTGCAGATGTTTTATCTGGTTATCCCGGGTATAAATCCGGAATTGATAATCAAAAGGCTGGTTCAGGTCAATCTTTCCCGATAAAATATTCTGCACCATCACCTGGTCATTCTCATGCACCTTATCCATAATAACCTGATGGGTTATCTCCTGGTCGGAGGAAAACTGCCAAATTTGGCGAAGATTTTCTGAAAAAGTAATTTGATCATTTTCCAGATTCCATTCCCAACTGCCTATTTGGGCCAGTTCCTGAGCCGTATTTAATTTGGCATTGGTTTTCTTCAATTGTCTCTCCTGGTGAATGATCTCAGAAATATCCTTGGAAATAGCTAACACAGAATAAATCTTCCCATCCGGGTCAGTTTCCGGTACCAGGGAATTAATAAAATACCGCTGTTGGTGGTTGATGAGGTATTCAGAAGGAAAGCTGATGATCTCACTGGACTGTCCAGCCTTCTCCAGGTTTTCCATCCAGGATACAAAGGCATTTGATTCCCCAAAAACCTGGATAGGTGTTTGCCCCAGTACATCGTCTCTTTTTTTGTCAAACAGCTTTTCAAAAGGTTGATTAATAAAAGTAAATTGATGATCCGGATTATAACGGGTGATGACAGAAGGAATATTTTCTACCAGGGATCGCCATTGGGATTCTGATTTTCTGATAGCCTGCTCCGCCTTTTTATGCCGGCTGATATCAGACAGGATAATGATGAAATATTTCTTATTGTCCTGATTATAAGAAGAAACCGCGCAGTTGAAAGTGGTATTTTCCTGAAGTTGATTGGGGATATTTATTTCATACTGTAGGTCATGATCATTGGTGATTTGCAACAGGTCACGCCAGTCTTTGTGCTCCGGGGCGGGCACATGTGTATCAAACCGGGAACCAATCACCTTATGCAGGGGCATTTCCAGGTACATGGCCAGGCGCGAATTGGCATAAACCATGATCAGATCCTGATTTACGACGGCTGCACCTTCGTTCATTTTTTCGATCAGTAAACGATAGATGCTTAAATCAGAATGTTGCAGCTGGTATTTTCCCCCTGCATCCTTCTCCTGTTCCAACAAAAGATCTATTCCATTTTGATCCCGGGAAGCCATTGTTTTTTGGGCTTCCTCCAGTTGTCGTTTGAGCGCTTTATTCTCTTCCCTTAAACTATTTATATCCTTGGTTGATTCGGTCATTTTTGGGTTCACTTTCCTGCTTTTATTTCCAAAATCTGTAATACTTTTGCAGTGTCTGACAGATTGCCTACAATATGTTTTTCCGGTAAAGGGGCCACTCTGACTAAAGTAGGAATTGCAATCAGATCCAGTGTTTTGGCCAACTCTGGTTGCTGATAAATATCTATTACCTCCAGTTCTACCTGATCGGCTAAATGCTCCCGGCAAATACGGTTTATATTTTCTATTGCCTGGATTGAATTGGGTGTTATGCCTGCCACATAAAGCCTGAAATGGTGTGTCATGCGTTTTCCTGTTTCATATTGCTTAAAAAATCGTATAGGTGCTTGGTTATGACTTTTCAGGCTTATTCATGAGCCGGATCTTTAAACCGTGGTTGGTAAAAACCAATTGGAATACCTGATGATCATAAGACATGCCTCGGATCTTGTCTATACTAAGTGTATGTCTTGTTTCGTATCTGTCGATGTTATTTTCCAGTGATATGATATTATCTACCAGGGATGAAATTCCTAATTCGTTGGCACTGGGTTTAGCCCCACTGATCAGGGTCGTCAGCATCACAGTAATGTTTTTGGCTTTAAAATAATCCATTAACCGGAGCAACATATTTCGTACTTCCAGTAAAGTGCCAGCTTCTATAAGGGTAGTTACCGGGTCGAAAACTACAATATCAGGTGCATAATCATGCACTTTTTTAAGGATAGATACCAGGTGCATCTCAATGCCTGATATCGAGGGTCGATCAGATACTATCCAGAGTTGATCTGTATTTTCATATTTTTCCAGATCCATGCCAATAGATTGCATATTTCGCCGCAGCTGGGCGGCAGATTCTTCAAAGGCAAAAAACAGGCAACTTTTTCCCTGCTGAAGGTTTTCATAGCAAAAACTCATACCAAAACTGGTTTTTCCTACCCCTGATGTGCCGGAAATAAGAGTGCTGGAGCCTGCATAAAGCCCCTTTTTGCTTAGTTTTTTATCCAGATCAGAAATACCACAAGGTAACACATCAGATGAAACATACTGCGGCATCTTGATATTGGTAATTGGCATAAGGGTGATACCCGTTTTATCAATTAAAAATGGGTATTCATTGGTTCCGTGAAAATTTCCCCGGTATTTCAAAATATGCAACCTTCTGGTATATATATTCTCTTCTTTGATATTTTTCAATGTTACCACACAATCAGTTATATATTCCTCCAGACCATAATGAGATATACCATGATTAGTTGCCTCAGAAGTAAAAATTGCGGTTATTTTTTTCTTTTTCAACCAGTTGATCAGCCTCAGTAGTTCCCGGCGGAAAACATTCGGATCATTGATCTCATGAAATAATAATTCAAAGGTATCAATCACCAATCTCTTGGCATTGTTTTTTTTCAGGGATTGTTCAATTCTGACAAAAAGGGCAGTTAAGTCAAAAGTTCCGGCACTTTGCAATTCAGGCCTGCTTAAGTTGATGTTATCCAGAATGAGGCTATTATCCTGCTGCAGCTTTTCTATATCAAATCCAAAGGATGAAAAGTTGGTGATCAGATCATTTTCATTTTCTTCTATGGACAAAAATACACCAGGTTCATTGTATTCGATGATGCCATTTAAAATAAAATACATGCTAAATACGGTTTTACCACAGCCGGCATATCCGCTCACCAGGGTAGTTCTTTCCCTGGGCAATCCGCCATAAGTGATATCATCAAATCCACGGATACCAGTAGGAGCCTTGGCTAATTCATTGTTGTATAATTCTTTTGTCATTTGAGATGAATAATTAAACAGACATAATTAACACACAAATTAGAATAGATATTAAAATGTATGTCTGACAAAGATATCTATATTTGCCAAGTTTATAAGCATACATTATGTTATTTAATGATTTTTCTATTTTGCTGTGCTTTAGCGGGTTTTAAGTTAAAATAATTGAAACAGGCCTTTTACTAATCATCATGGTTTGCATGCTTGTCAATTAGTTGCTGCAACGCTTCCATTTCAAATGGTTTGGCCAAGATTCCTTCTACAGGAACCTCCTGCATGGCTTTTTTCAAACGACTACTGGCTGAAAAATATATGACAGGTGTTTGGATTTTTTCCTGTTTGATTTGTTTAGCTGCCTCCACTCCATTGATATCGGGCAGGCCAAGATCCAGCAACAACAGACCATATTTCTTTTTTTTTAATTCGGGAACCACTTCTCTTCCATATTTTACCAGTGTAAAAGGTTGATTTTTCAGGTTAAGATACATTTTCAAAAAACCACCAATGTCATCATCATCTTCGCAAATAAGAATAGGTTTTGGCATATAATAATTAGCATTTAATTAAACAATCTTTTAAAGCAACAAATCCAAATAGATGTACAAAATGAAGATTTTAGGTATTTTATTGTTTATTTAACAGTAAAATTAATTATTTGTTAGCATTTTCACCTTGAAAAGACTGATGATAATTATTATTCTCAAAACTACCGGTGTGCTGATTGTCGCTGTCCGGAATTTAAGTTTTTCCTTATCTTAAGCATATGCTTTCTTCCATAGAAGTTGGTTAAATAAACATCTCCAGCTAAAATGTGGTTAAATTAATACGCCTGAAAAAACATCCATATATTTTTTATTCCATGAAAGACTTTTTTTCTGAAATGATGGAAAATACCGCAGGGAATCACCAAAAACATACTCTGCTTATCGTAAAATCCTGTTATCTGATTTTGATGGTCTTTCTGTTGCTGAATTGTGCCTCAAAACCTCAGGTAAACCTGCCCCTGGATTACACCCGTTCCTTTTCCTTTTCCGGTACCCGCAATTTGCCTGATCAATGGTGGACAGAGTTTGAAGACCAGCAACTTGACAGGTTGATCCAAAGTGCCCTTGACTCCAATTTTAATTTGTTAACAGCATTTCATCGTATAAAAGAAGCCAGGGCCGTATTTAGGCGGGAGTCTGCCTCTCTTGTCCCTGACCTGGAAGGAACCGCCCGGGCTGAACTAAGTCAGCCTCAGCAAGCCTTTGAAGACTTTCAGCAAAATCGCAGCCTTCAGTTAGGTCTTGCTTCATTTTACGAACTGGACCTTTGGGGCAGGATCCGGTCCAGGATTGATGCACAGGAATACCAGTTGAAAGCAACCCTGGAAGACTACCAGGCGGCAGCTATCTCCTTATCAGCCCAGGTCGTGAGTACCTGGTTTCAGTTGACTGAGGCACATAATCAGTTGGAACTGGCAAATCAGCAGATACAGACCAACCAGCAAGTGCTGAATTCCCTGAAACGCCGGTTTGGTAAAGGGCTGAGCCGGGCTGCTGATATTTTGAGACAACAACAGTTGTTAAAATCCACCAGGGAACAAAAGCTTTATGTACAATCCAGGAAGCAGGTTTTGGAACATCAACTGGCCATTTTGACCGGTACTGCTCCCCAAAAAACGCTTGATATATCCCTATCCGCATTGCCGGAATTGCCACCCTTGCCAGAGACAGGATTGCCGGTAAAGCTGGTACAACGACGGCCGGATGTCCGGTCTGCCTTTTTTCAGCTGCAATCAGCAGACCGGGAACTGGCAGCGGCTATCAGCAATCAATACCCCCGCTTATCCTTGTCCTTGTCCATTTCAACTGCTTATAATGAAGCAGATAACCTGTTCGTGAATTGGGCTCATTCTATTGCCGGAAACCTGGTAGCTCCTATTTTTTATGGGGGGCAATTAAGGGCTGAGGTAGAGCGGTTTGAAGCTGTTAAGAAACAGCTTATTTATCAGTATGGGCAATCTGTATTAACGGCATTTCAGGAAGTAGAAGATGCCCTGATCAGGGAAGTGAACCAGGTAGAAAGTATCGCACTTCTGGAGGAACAGGTGGAACTGATGCAAAAAACTTATCAACAATTGCAATTGGAATATTTTAATGGTATCAGTACCTACCTGGATGTACTTACCGCATTGGATGATTTACAACAGCTGCAAAGAAATCTATTGTCGGCCCGTATGGATTTGCTGCAATACCGCATCGACCTTTACCGATCCTTAGCCGGTGGTTTTGATCAGGAAGCGCTGGCTGATCAGCTTTAATATATTAAAAGCTTATTCAAGAATGTGATTTATGACAAATAATAAATTCAAGAGAAATAAAAAAAAGATTTTACTCTCCCTCGGTTTCATTTTAGCCGGAGCCGGAATTACTTTGCTTATTTTTTTAACAGAACCTACCGCTGAAAAAGCAGGGGCTACCCGTGAAACAGCCATGCTGGTGGATATAATCGAGGCTGAAAAAGGCGCTTTCCGGCCTACTATTGTAGCCACAGGAACCGTTGAGCCAGCCAGGGACATTATTTTAAGTTCCAGGGTGGGAGGTAAGATCATTCGGGTCACTTCCTCATTTGTACCCGGTCAGCTGGTAGAAAAAGGAAAGGTCCTCCTGCAAATTGATCCATCCGATTACAAAAATGACCTGCAATTACAGAAAAGTGAGTTACAGCAGGCTGAATCTGATCTGCTGCTTGAACAAGGGCGGCAGGATGTAGCCCGACAAGATTACAAGTTGCTGGATCAGACGTTAACCAACCAGGATGAATCTCTGGTACTGCGTCAGCCCCAGCTGGATGCGGCCAAAGCCCGGCTAAAAGCAGCCCAGGCCGCAGTAGATCAGGCCAGTCTCAACCTGGAAAGAACTACCATCAGGGCTCCATTTGATGCCCGGGTCCTGGACCGGGCCGTTAACCTTGGTTCTCAGGTGGATCCCGGAGATAATCTGGGCAGATTGGTTGGGGTGAAAAACTACTGGATCAGGGTAAGCCTTCCTCTGGAGGATCTGAATTGGTTGTCATTTCCGGGTGATTCCCTAAATCAGGGTTCTCCGGTCATGATCAGAGACCGCACTGCCTGGCCGGAAAATGTTTATCGGGAAGGATACCTGTTTAGTATGGTGGGAACCCTGGAAGACCAAACCCGGCTAGCCAGCCTGTTGGTCAATGTGCCGGATCCGGTAGTAAAGGAAGAAAACCAACCGCTACTGGTGATAGGGGCGTTTGTGGAAACGTCCATACAAGGTGAAATGCTTCAGGATGTGGTACGGATCAATCGGGATTATATCCGGGATAATGCATCTGTTTGGCTTTTTGAAGAAGGCCGTTTAGCCATAAAGGAGGTGGAAATCCTGTATCAGGACCAGCAATTTGCCTATATCAGCGAAGGAGTATATCCGGAGGATCAGATCATCACTACCAATCTGGCTACTGTGACTGAAGGAGCACCCCTGCGGCTCAAAACCGGAGAAGAACAGGCTGGCCAGAACCAGGCATTGTCAAACAGAAAGGAGGTGACGGATGAATGAGAGGAGATCGGATGAGCCATTAATTAAGGGCCCAATAGCCTATATGGCCCGAAACTCCATAGCAGCCAACTTGTTGATGGTGATCCTGATTGGAGGGGGTATCTGGACCATGATGAACATACAAAAGGAGGTTTATCCCCAGTTTCAGCTGGACATGGTGGAAGTATCGGTGGTATATCCCGGGGCAGCTCCGTCAGAAGTGGAAAATGGTATCCTGCTGCCAGTGGAAGAGGCTGTAAGAGGTATCCAGGGGATCAGGGAAATAACTTCCCGGGCCGATGAAGGATCCGGCAGCGTCACCATAGAACTGGTGGCGGGTATTGACCGGATGAAGGTTTACCAGGATATTGATCAGGCGGTCAACCGTATCCGTACCTTTCCCGATGATATTGAGGAGCCGGAGGTGACCCTTCAGTCCCGCCAAAGAGATGTGATGGAATTGGGGCTGTATGGAAATGTAGATATCTGGACCCTGCGAAAACTGGCTGAAAGGCTGAGAGATCGTTTATTGAGTCATCCTGAGATTACCCAGGTGGAAATCGGCAATGTACCGGAGTATGTCACCCACATAGAAATTCCCCGGTACAGATTGCGTGAATACAATATTACCCTGCAGCAAGTGGCAGATATCATCCGCCAGTCCAGCCAGGATGTGCCAGCCGGGGCAGTAGAGACCCATTCCGGTGAAATTTTATTGCGCATGCAGGAAAGGAAACAATGGGCTGATGAGTTTGGAAATATCAAAATGATCACTTCCCCCACCGGGGCCAATATAAGGCTGGCTGACCTGGCAGATATTTCTGATGGTTTTGAGGAAAGCGGTTTTCATGCTCACTTTAATCAGCAGCCATCAGTTGAATTACAGGTTTACAGAATAGGCAATCAGTCACCCCTGGAAATTGCAGCCCGGGTGAAAGAAGTAATAGAGGATTACCAGCAAACCCTGCCTGCGGGGGTGAATTACCGGATTGACAGCAATCGGGCCGAAGACTACCGGGAAAGACTTTCCCTGCTTACGGAAAACGGAATAATGGCCATCGTTATCGTTTTATTTATCCTGGCCCTATTCCTGGAGTACAAACTGGCCTTCTGGGTCATGATGGGAATGGCTATTTCATTTATTGGCGGCTTATTTTTCCTGCCATTGATCGGGGTCAGCATCAATATGATATCCATGTTTGGGTTTTTAGTGGTGCTTGGTATTGTGGTGGATGATGCCATTGTGGTTGGAGAAAATATTTATGAACACCGCCAACAGGGGATGGGTTTGATGGAAGCGGCCATTGCCGGTACCAGAGACATTGCCCGGCCGGTAATATTCAGCATTATGACCAATATAATCGCTTTTATTCCATTGCTTTTTATTCCCGGTACTACCGGTAAATTCTGGTGGCCCTTACCGGCTGTGGTGATCGTGGTATTGGCTGTGTCACTGTTTGAAGCTTTATTTATTTTACCAGCCCACCTGGCCCATGTTTCCAAAAAAAGAATTTTGAATATCCATCCGGGAAAATATCTGCACCTGGGACAACAGAAGTTTGCCAAACTGTTTCAAAAATTTATGGATCGTTATTACCGTCCATTCCTGGGTTATTGTTTGAAACACCGCTACGTTACTTTTAGTGCAGCTATATCTCTCTTGATAGTAATTGGTGGTTTTGGCTACAGTGATCATATGGGGATTATTATGATGCCGGAAGTAGCAGCCGATGAAATAGAAGCCGGTGTGTCTCTTCCGGTAGGAACTACACCGGACCAGGCGGCTGAAGTGGCCATGCAAATTACCCGGTCTACCCTGGATATGTTTGACAAACATGAATTATTTGAGGTGGCTGAGGGGGTAAAAACCAATGTCAGAGGACAAAATTTTATTGATGTAGAGGTGGTAATGAAACCACCGGACCAAAGAGATATGACAGCCAGACAGGTAATAGACCTGTGGAGAAAAGAAATGGGAGAAATTAAAGGGGTAGATCAGATCACCTTTGAAGCGGAACGGGGTCCGGGAGGCTATCAGCAGGACATCAGCGTTGATCTCAGTCATACCGATATTGAGGTGCTGGAAGAAGCCAGTCAGGCATTTTTCAACCAGGTAGAAGCATTTCAGGCTACCCGTGATGTTAATGATAATTATAATAAAGGTAAAAACCAGTTTGATTTTCATTTACTTCCTGAGGGGCGCAATCTTGGTTTAACTTCCAACCAGGTGGGGCGTCAGGTACGAAATGCATTCTTTGGAGCGTTGGCTATCCGGCAGTTAAGGGGAACCAATGAGATTGAAGTCAGGGTCAGGTTGCCCAAAAGTGAACGTAAAGACCTTAGTAACCTGGAAAACTTCCTGATCCGTACCCCTGATGGTACTCAGGTGCCTTTGCTGGAGGTAGCAACTATCGATCAAGGCGAGGCTTTTACATCCATTAATCGTCGGGATGGACGAAGGATTGTAACTGTAGGAATGGATGTAGAGCCTAAAAATGCAGTTTCACGGGTGCTTGAATCATTGCAAAAAGAAACTTTACCCCAGTTGAGAGCTGACTTTCCCGGCCTGACCTGGAGCTTTGAAGGCAGTCAGGCTGAAATGAGGGAATCAACCCAGGCCCTTTGGGGTGGATTTGGTCTGGCTATTCTGGTAATTTATGCCTTATTGGCTATAGCCTTCAACAATTATTTACAACCTTTAATCGTGCTATTTGCCATACCTTTTGGAATTGTGGGGGCCGTGATCGGACATATTTTATTAGGTTATGACCTGTCATTGATCAGCCTAATGGGTGTGATTGCCCTTTCAGGAGTGGTAGTGAATGATTCTCTGATCATGATCGATTATGCTAATAAAAGAAGAAAGGAGGGGAGCCGGTTTGAGGCCATACATGAGGCTGGTTTAAGGAGGTTCAGGCCCATTATCCTCACTACGCTGACCACATTCGGCGGTCTTACCCCGATCATATTGGAAACATCCCGGCAGGCCTATTATTTGATACCTATGGCTATTTCCCTGGGATTTGGGATAGTATTTGCCACAGCCATTATTTTGATCATTGTGCCTTGCCTTTATCTGATCCTGGAAGATATGGTGGTTGGATTAAAGAAGGTGTAGGATTGAAGCCAGGAAAAAAGCCTGATCTTCCAGAACAGGCTTTTACTAACTAGACCAATGAAAGTAAACTACTTAATATATTCAAATTATTTATTCTAATGTAGTCATCAATTCTGAAGTTGGTTTGAATCAGGGTTATAGATGGTTTGATTTTTTCTCCGGAAATAAAGCAAGCGTAAGGCAGAATCTTTAATTGAAGACAGCCAAATTCAGTAATGCCTGTGATTCTTTGTACATTTCAAACTGCTTTAGATTTTCCCAATTATAGCGCCAGTATAAATTTTAATTTTCAAATGGACCTTGATTTGATTAGTTTTAGTCAAAGGCGCTACTAGAAAATACTTTCGCCATAAAACGACTATATTTTCGTGAACGTCATTGTAGCGTCAGGAGAAATCTGTGGGAGCTAATCTAGCTGGTTCTAAAATCAGCAAGTAGATTGGATTCATGAAGAGGCAGTTGACTGCATTTTAGTGTATTCTACTCTAATCCCATAAAGATCGGTTACTAGTGTGTTAATTATTAAATTGGTTTACTAAATTTTTGCTATTATTTTTTCTTTAGACAAGGCAAAATATGAGAGCATAGCAGCGTTACGGTTGAAAATTTTAACGCAGTATAAAGGAAAAAGAAAGGTGAAAATAGTGAATTAATTTAGTAATTAACACTCTAGCCAATTCTGATATTATATCTGCCGAAATTACTACCCCTTTTGCAAACAATTTTACTTCACAACCAGTGACCTTAACCTGTATTATTATTTTTTAACCTTAAAACACACATTATGAAAATTTTAGATGCGTTAGGTAATGCAACTTTTGAGAATTACATCGGATTAGAGCATGGGATTTCTGAAATGACTTTTCAGATGGTAGCTCATGTGCTTACATTAGGCTATGCTACCATGGTGGCCGGTTTGTTTTATTTTATATTAACAATGAAACAAGTAGCCCCTAAATACCGGATATCATCCATACTATCAGTAGTGGTGATGACCTCAGCCTTCTTATTGCTATACAAACAAGCGGCCAACTGGGAAGCTGCCTTTAATTTTGATATATCCCGCGGATTATATTTCATCGGGTCGAATAATCAGGCTGACCTTTTCAACAATGGCTACCGCTATCTTAACTGGTTAATTGATGTGCCCATGTTGTTGTTCCAGATCTTATTTGTTATATCCTTGACCCGGAGCAAATTCTCCATTGTACGTAATCAATTCTGGATTTCGGGTTCACTGATGATCATTACCGGTTACATCGGGCAATATTACGAAGTTACCAATCTGACTGCCTATTTTGTATGGGGGGGCATTTCAACCATATTTTTTGTCCATATTCTGATAGTGATGAAAAAGGTAATATCGGAAGGTAAGGAGGGTATTCCGGAGGATGCCCGGAAGATTGTGGGAAATATCTGGACCTTGTTTTTAGTATCCTGGTTCCTCTATCCGGGGGCTTATCTGATGCCTCACTTGCTGGGTATCTTTAATGAATCAGGATTATATAATGGAAGTGGTATTGTAGGACGGCAAATTACCTATACCATTGCTGATGTTTGCTCAAAAGTAATATATGGCGTTTTGTTGACAGTTTTAGCTCAAAAATTAAGTAAAAAAGATGGTTACCGGTATAAGGCAGAATCTTTTCGATATGAAAAGGCAGAGGTTTAAATCATGCTATAACTGTAGTCAATAAGATTATTTAAAAAAAGGTTATCTTCTGAGTTGCGAGAAGTTAGCCTTTTTTGCTTAGACTGTAAATGTCTAAATGCTTCCCGGAATAATACAGTTTAATTTGACTGACTGAATTTTAAAAACATTCTGCCACAAGCGACCTATTGTACTGGCCGGACGGGCTGTACTTACTGGCTTGATCCAAAAGGCACCCAAAAAAATATAGAAAATGCCCGCACCTGCCTCTAAATAATACTTTAGATGCTTCCTCATTTCGTAATTTTCTAATACCATTGAGATGAGATTGGCCTTTAATTTAATTATATACATTGGTAGTCTCCATCGGCAGTCAAAATATGAAAAGGAAAATGGGTCCAATCAAATTATTAAACATCATTTCCCCTTTCAAAAGTAAAGATTAATTAAGGTCTTTCAGCCTCAATAATGGCTTGTATTTCTTCCTGGCTTAGTGTTTTGTTGAAAAAGCGTAATTCATCCATCAGACTGGTATCAGAAAGGTGGTTCCAGCCGGCAAAACGTGGTTCTCCCGACATAATGGATAGTATATCCGTATTCGTCCAATCAATACCGGGAAATTCACCCTGAGATACAATTTCTCCATTCAAAAATACAGTAGCCTGATTGCCTGAAATAGTAAAGGCCACATGTACCCATTGATCCATGGCAGGATCCAGATCTGCCGCAGGCCCTCCATCAAACCAGGCTTCTGCTTCACCTGTACCTAAATTGAGTTTCAGACGCTGCATACCTCCTGCATCTTCCCGGAACAGCCTGAAACCACTGGTTCGGTCATTCATGGCATCTGGATTGGCTTCATCCACCGGACCTACCACTAAAATACCGGCCCGGTCTGTTTCTGCATTTACATTATACCAGAAAGAGGCTGAAAATTCATCTGTCTTCTTCAGGGTATCTGCCGGAAAGGTTAAATAGGAAGCAACCGCTCCATCATAAGATAAGGCATCTACTCCCTCAGCAAAACCCGGATCTCCCACAACTGTGGCTGGTTCAATACTGATCAATTCCATATAATCACCATTGAAGGGCATGTAAAATATTTCGCCTTCATATTCGGGTACATAAGGCGCTACCTTTTCAAAAGTAACCGTATCTCCTGAAGCTTTGCCGGATACATCTATAGCAGTTACTAACAGGGTGTGTGTGCCGGTAGTTAATTCTTCATACTGAAATTCCTCCAATACCCGGCGGTAATCCTTAAAATCATTGTAGCTGGCAATTTCATTGCCATCCAGTATGACCTGGATCTTTTCAATTTCAATATCATCCACCACTTCAAAATCTATCTCCACAGATGTCACTTCTTCTCTAACCCTGATCAGGGTTTCCTGGGTAGGATAATTAATGTTTACTTCCGGAGCGGCTTCATCGGGCCCCGGATCTGCCGGGCTTATTTCATCAATATAACCATCTTCACAGCCAGTACTGTATATTAACATTCCTATGAGTATTAATCTAAATATATTCATTGTTTTCATTTTTTTCTTTTCTATGGTGTGACATCATTTCTCAATTGGGGTAAAAGATCTTGCTGGGGCAGGGGATAAGGCAAAAACCGGTCTTCAACAGGATTGTACTTCCGCTGGCCATACTCCAACTGATCAAACTTATCGTATCTGACCAGGTCATAAAACCTGATTCCCCATTCTGTGGCAAATTCAGCTAATTTTTCTTCCAGGACATCTTCAAGATTTACCTGTTGTAAAGGAGTAAGACCTGCCCTGGCCCGCACTTCATTCACTGCTTCCTCAGCCGACATGGTGTTGCTGGTGGCTCCATTTGCCAAAGCTTCAGCATGCATCAATAAAATTTCTGCATAACGGATGGCAATGAAATTATTGTTCTCTCCATAAGTGGTTCTGCCTGGAGTCAGTTGGTTAGATGGTAAATAGAATTTTCCACTCAGAAAATTGTAACGCGGATGGTTGTTGAATACATCATTGTCTCTTGATACGTTGTCTATCCAGACAGGTACTTCTTCAACATTAGGGCTGTTTCTTAGTTCCTGGATTCCATCCGGGGTAAATAAAACGGTTGTGAGCAGGCGTTCTCTTTCGCCCCGGTCCAGCATAAATTCAATATAATCCTGGCTGGGTTCCCAAAACCCCCAACCTCCTCCGGCACCTTCAATCGCAGGATCCCAGCTGGCTGGTCCGAAAAAGTCCCAAAGATAACGGGTACGTGCGCCTGATCCCTGGCCAAAATCAGAATACTGCAGCTCTAAAAGTATTTCATTACTTAATTTACCCGAAATTTTGAATAAATGGTAGTAATCCGGATAAAGTTCAAAATCATTGGTGCCAATAATGGCTCCCGTAGCATCTGCCACAGCCTGCCAGTTGTTTAATTCCAGGTTAGCCATAGCTTTGACAGCCTGGGCTGTGGGTTGAGTAACTCCACCGGGTAGATCTTCTCTTTGATTGGGTCTGATATTGGGCAGGGAAGGAATGGCCTCATCCATCAGGTTAGAAATATATTGCAATACTTCATCAAAACTGGCTAGTTCCTTATTATAAAGATCCGCCGGCCGGGATGATTCAGGAATAAGCAAATCGCCCCAAAGACGGGCCAGCTGCAACATCTCAAATCCAATAAACACTTTAATTTCGGCAATATATTGATCTGCCAAAACACCGTTGGCTCCGGCATCCTCATATTTCTGGATTTCCTCCATAGCTCCATGGAAATATAGAATGTCTGAATATAAGTTCTGCCAGGTAGAATTGTACATCCAGAAATTACGGTCATATTGAAAAGAGTCCGTTTCAGACAAAGGAAACTGATCTCCGGCTGCATTTACATCATCTCCCCGTACTGATATGATAGGAAATGTTTCCCATTGAAGGTTGTAAAAAATTGAATAGGCACCATAAAGCATCAGATCCATATTTTCTGATTCCGTGTAATCAATCTCCTCTATTTTTTCCTGATTTTGCAAAGATTCATCTAATATATCCTGGCAGGAAATCAATAAACCAAACAACATTAAAACAAACAGTGTGTTTTTTAACAGCTTTAAATAATTCATATCGTTGTAATTTTCTATAATGCAACATTAAGTCCTAAGGTATATATAGCCGGGATAGGATAAACCTGTCGATCTATTCCATCAGGCACTTCCGGATTAAATCCATTATAACCAAATAAGGTTAGCGGCCTTTCGGCGGTTAATGTGAGTTTGGTTCTGGGTATATCATTTCCCAGAATCTCACCAAAATTGTAGGATAGCCGCACATTTTGTATCCTGAAGTAAGATCCATCTTCCACAAAATAACTACTCATATTCTGATTCCAGCCTTTTCTTAAACCAGCTGCCGAAGGGTACCGGTTGGAGGTACCTTCACCCCGCCAAAGATTATTTATTAATTCAGCATCCAGGTTGGTATCATTGGTGAAAATAATTTCCCCTCTTTTCCTGTTTAAAATCTCATGACCGATCTGTCCCTGGAAGTTAGAAGAGAATTCCCAGTTGCTAAAATTTAAACCTATTTTAAAACCATAGGTATAATCCGGGATAAAAGAGCCCAGAACTACCCGGTCCTGGTCATTTATGATACCATCATTGTTTTGATCTTCATAGTAAAAATCACCTGGTACCAGGTTGTTTTCATTAATAAATTCCTGGGTATAACCGCTGTTGTTGATTTGTGATTCATTTTGGAAAACTCCCTGGACTTCATATCCATAAAAGGCCTGGTAAGGTTGACCTATCAGCGATATCTGACGAAATTCTGCCATGCCGGCATTTAGCCCTTCAGCACCACCCAGGCTCCGTACCTCATTATGCAGGGTAGTGAAATTACCTCCGATCACATAGGAGAACCTTTCTGAAATATTATCTGTCCAGTTCAGTGAAACCTCTAACCCGGTATTTCTGATTTCTCCCACACTTCTCCTTTCTGAGCCTCTGAAAACAGGCTGTTCAATGGATACTGCCAAGTTTTTGGTATCTCTGATGAAATAATCTACTTCCAGTGAAAGCTTGTTCTCAAATAATCTGGAAGAAATACCCAGATTCAGCTCTTCTGTGGTTTCCCACTGCTCTACCAGATCATAAATGGGGACTAATCTCCGTCCAGCTACCAGTACATCATTGATGGCGGTCTCTGTTTCTTCCAGGGTTACTGCCCCCACTGAGGGCGCAATGGCATCATTCCCCAATTGCCCCCAACTACCTCTTAGTTTTATAAAATCCAGGTTGTTAACATTGAACCAATCTTCTTCGGTGATCACCCAGCCCAGTCCGAAGGTAAAGAAGTCCCCCCATTTTTTCTGGAATTTATTATTGCCATCTCTGCGATAGGTTCCGTAAACCAGATAACGTTCATCATAATTATAAGCCACCCGTGAAAACAGTGACTGATAGAAAAGTCTTCCATTCAATGTGTAGCTGCCATTTGTATCACCCACCGATGTTTCATCGATGTTTAAGGATCGGGATAGGTACCACAAATATTGCTTGTCATAGCTTGGATTGGGTGATAATTCTTCTCCCCGGGCAAATAATATCTCCTGAAATTCACTACGATAGGAGTATCCACCTACGATTGTTAATCCGTGGGGGCCAAAATAGTCTTTGAAGGTAAGATAATTATCCCATATCTGATCAAAAGATGTTTGGTTTTCCCTTCTTAAACCTGACACAACTTCTGTTACAGCATCATCAAAGGCAAAATCTACATTCCTGGCACTGAAACCCCTCAGTTTATAACTATAGGAAGTTCTGAAAGTCAGCTTATCCTGAAATTGCGGTAGAATATTGAAATCAAGATAAACATTTCCAGTTACCTGTCCCACATCATTTCGATCATCGTTGTAGAGTAAGCTGTATAAAGGATTTTGATTGCTCCGGTAACCAATTGTCTGGGCATTGGAAATGGGATAAGGTTCAGCCCCGGATAAGGAATCATATACCGGCATAATGGGAACGGCAAAATAAGCTCTGAACCAGGCTGCATTATCCCCCACATATTGACGTGAGGCGGTTACATTGGCATTTCCTCCTATCTGAAGCCATTCATTCACATTGTTGTCCATTTTTAATCTGAAAGTCAATCTTTTAAATTCATTACGGGTGTGATCCAGCAACCCTTCCTGTTCAAAATAACTGCCTCCAATAGAAAACCGGGTGTTTTCACTGCCCCCATTTACACTCAAGGAATGGTTTTGAATGGTGGCAGGGCTCATAATTGCATCATACCAGTCGGTGTTTACAGCTGTAACCTCAGGGTTTATTCTGCTTCTGCCATACCGTTGCATGGCATTTTGTACAAAAGAGAGGTCTGCCGGATCTCCGGTCTCATTCACATATTGTATAAATTGTTCCGCGTTAGCCATTTGCAGAACATTCTGTGGATTTTGAATGCCATAATAGCCATCATAGACTATTTCAGGCTCCTGTCCATAAGCTCCAGATTTTGTTTCAATTAGTACAACACCATTGGCCGCCCTCACCCCGTAAATGGCTGCAGCGGATGCGTCTTTTAATATGGAAATGGTTTCAATATCATTAGGGTTTAAAAAGTCGATATTGTCAAAAAACATTCCATCTACTACATATAAAGGGGCCGCATTGCCTTCAAAGGAGCCAATTCCCCGGACCCTTACCGTAGGAGATGCCCCGGGTGCGCCATTACTAACAATTTGTACACCGGCTACCCTGCCTTGCAATGCTTGCATGGGCTGTGAAGTAGGTGTTTCCAGAATTTCTTCTGAATCTATGGTGGTGATGGCAGAGGTTAATTCTTTTTCCTGCTGGGTACCATACCCCACCACTACCAGTTCCTCCAGTTGCTTTACATCAGTTCTCATGGTCAGGTCAATTACGGATCGGTTATTTACCGGTATTTCCTGTGTGGTATAACCTACTGAACTATATACCAGGGTAGCATCCTGAGGAATTTCAAGGGAATAATTTCCATCAACATCTGTAACTGTACCATTATTTGTTCCTTTTTGAACAATATTAACTCCGGGTAACGGTTCTCCCGTATCGCCTTCTATTACTTTACCCGACACGGTCTGGTTTTGGGCTGCTTCCTTATTCAGGCCGTAACTGTCATTTGCTGCTATAGTATTATTGAGCAGCAAAACTTGAATGAGCAAGGCTAAAAAAATTAACCAGTATGCTCTAAATGCTAATTTTGTTAAATTTTTTTTCATAAAAAGTGCTTTTTCGGTTAAAACAAAATTTGTAACATCTCATGTGTTCATGATTTATATAAAATTAATAGTTAAAAGCCTGCTATTCACCTAACTGGGTATTTATTGACAGCAAGAATTATATGCAGATAAAACCTGCGTGAATATCTTTTGTTATAAAGTTTTAAAGATGGTTTGAGTTGAGTGGTGGTATTGTGGTTTTATTTTTTAAATGATTAATAGTCAATGCATTATGCAATTGGAATTGATGTGGGTCAAATGAAAACTAAATGAAAGAAAGTATCCTTCAATACTTCAAAAAGAGATGGTTTTTCAGGGTATGAAAATGATATTTTCCGCGTTTTCAATAAAAAACCGGCCATCTTCTCTTTGATTAATGGGATTTCCCAGGATGGTCAGGTTTTCAATCATGACGTTTTCTACCTGGTGCTCCTGGCTATAACC
>JBPRGG010000110.1:0-3910 GCA_051418075.1 Candidatus Cyclobacteriaceae bacterium M3_2C_046
TGCCTTGCTGATGGATCCTGAAGATTGGTCAGATAATCGTCGGTCTTACCTCTGGTGGATGAATTCCTGGAGAGAGGCCGCAAAAAATGACAAAAAAGCGCAATATATTTTAAATCGTTACCAGCAACGTCAGGTGATCGAACTTTATCATGTGCTGAAAGATCCATATGAACTGGTTAATCTGGCCCTGGACCCTCAATATGAAGCTGCAATGGACCTTCTTCATCAGGAACTGATGGCCTGGATGGACTGGCAAGGAGATCAGGGCCGGGCTACTGAATTGAAAATTGATGTTCGGGCAAATTAAAGATGAGCAATAATATTTCACACATAAAAACAAAAAGTTATGGAATCCAGAAGATCATTTTTTAAAAACTTTGGCCTTTTAGGCAGCCTGACAGGATTAATGGGTTTAAATGCCGGAAAAGTATTATCCAATCCTGGTGCTATGAATCCAGGGGAAGGATATAAATTTTCCCGTACTATTCCAATCGATGATCATTATGACCTGGTGGTGGCGGGAGGCGGCCCTGCCGGTACAGCCGCTGCTGTTTGTGCTAGCCGTTTAGGAGCTAAAGTGCTGTTGTTGGAGGCTACCGGATGTCTGGGGGGTATGGGTACCTCCGGCCTGGTAACCGCTTTTGATCCTATGTCCAATGGGGAACGGATGCTGGTTGGAGGTTTTATGAAAGAAGTGGTGGACACCATGTACAAAAGAGGGTTTTTGGGGCCTCGCGAAAAACCGGAAATATATCAGAAGAAATACCATCACTGGACTGCTTTTAATGCTGAAGGATATAAACTTCTGCTGGATGAATTGGTAGTGGATGCAGGCGTGGAAGTGCGCTTCTTTACCAAAGTAGTAGAATCTGACTTTGATGCTCAAAATAAAAAAGTAAATGGTGTCATTATCAATAATATTGAAGGATTTAAGTATGTTCAAGCCAAAACTTTTGTAGACGCTACCGGAGACTCAGTTTTATCAGACTTATGTGGGGTAAATTGCAGAGAGGCCGGTAAAGACACGCCACACATCATGCCAGCCACACTTCCTTCTTATTTTGGAAATATAGATTGGGAGAATGCACAAGGTGTAGGAACTGGACACCCTATCCTTCTTAAGGCCATTGAGGATGGGCATTTCACCCAACCGGACAGACATCTTCCTGGAATTTCTCCTGTGGGCACAACTCTGGGTTATTTGAATGGAGGTCACATTTTTGATTTAAATTCACTTCGGATAGATAGCTTAACCAAAGGAATGATGACTGGTAGAAAAATAGCCCGGGAATATCTTTCTTTTTATCGCAAATATGTTCCTGGTTTTGAAAATATTGATCATGCTACCACCGCCTCATTAATGGGAGTAAGAGAATCTCGTAGAATAGTGGGTGAATATGAATTAAACTATGATGATTATATTACCAGGCGAACATTTCCCGATCAAATTGGCATATTTAATAAGTTTATTGACATTCATCCCTACAATACATCTGATGAAGAGTATCAAAGATTTTTAAAAGAGAAAGATGAAACAGGCAGACTGAAACCAGGAGAGTATTTTGGCATTCCTTATTCAATTCTGGTGCCCGAAGGCTGGCAAAATCTGTGGGTGGCAGGTCGCTGCAATTCCAGTGATGTAATGGTTCATGGCTCCATCAGAGTGCAACCCGCTGCTTCCATGATGGGACAAGCGGTAGGTACAGCAGCGGTTCAATCCTTAGCAACCGGACAACCAGCCAATGATCTTGATACGCGTCAATTGGTAAATACCCTCAGAGAATGGGGAGCCTATTTGCCTCAGGAAAAGCTGAGCAAAGAAATGACCAGGGTTTAAATTTAGCTTATGAAGGGGTTAGTGATTTTTATTTTTATCGTATTATTTTCAAAAACAGCAGGTTTTGCTCAAGGTTTTTCAAGTATTGAAAAATTAACCATTGGTGAGGAGACTAGTATCGATTTAAGTCAGATCAGGTTGTCTGCCGAAGATACTTTTTCTTATGATGTAAAACTGATACATGACCAGCAAAAAAAGCCTCAATGTTACTATACTCAATTGGTCACTCCGGTTTGTGAAACCGGGGTTTGTAATTTGGTGGCAATATCTGTTTATTGGGATTTGAGTGGCAATTATTTGGGTTATCAGCTACCTTCTGGCAAGATTTTAACTAAGCTGGATCATAAACCCTTCAGCATAGAAGATTATAAGAAATTGGATCTGATCCTAAAAGACAGGTATTGGTCATTGGCTAGCTACGACATCAATGATCTGATCATAGACAGCACCAAAACATTAGTTGACAGTGAAATAGATGCTTATTCAGGTGCTACTGCCAAATTTGTAAATCCGGCTGAAAATATTGAAGGTGCTCTTTATACTATTTATACTTTATGGGAATTTATTCATGAACCGGATAAAGTTGAAGTTTTGGTTGCTCACACTTTAAAATTGATGGATCAGGAAAAAATAAATTTGCTTGATTTTTTACAAAGCGACAACTTGAATTATCATAAGCTGGCAGTAAAAATACTTAAGTCCAGGAAAAATATTGATGATGAATATCTGGATCCTTTGCTGTGTATTTTGATAAAAAATGATCAGTACCTTGCCTATGATATTTTACAAATGATTAATATTGCTGACCCTTATATGCAATTAAAACTATGGGATGTATATCAGCAGGTAGAGATTTACAAAAAAAGGGATATCATTCACAAATTAGGTGAAAAAGAAACCAACGATAAATTGTTGCTACAAATAAGCCTTTATTTATCCCGTTTGCAACATTATCCTGAAGCAAGATTACTGGTAAAGTTCCTGGAAAAACATCAACCATTACCCACAGCGGTAAGAAAAACCATAGAAAGTAATTCATTTAAAAGTAAAAAGGTAGAAAAAGCTATTGCTTCCCTATTGAATTAATAATGATGAGACAATTTTTATTTTTTATATTTCTTTTACTTTGGTTTTTTCAAAGTTGTAAACAAGAGGATAAAGCTATTGATTTATCTAACCTTGAAATCAATTTTAAGCCTAATGTATTGTGGTTATCCACGGAAGACATAGGCTGCTACCTGGCTGTCTATGGTGATTCAACGGTTCTTACTCCCAATCTGGATCGATTGGCAGCTGAGGGAGTCGTTTTTGAAAAGGCTTTTGCCACCGCCGGCGCGTGTTCTCCCAGCCGCTTTTCCATTATTTCCGGTATTCATCCTGCCAGTACTTCTGCCAGCAATATGCGAAGTTGGGGCCGCAAACTCCCCGAAGGTTTTAAATATTTTACCGAATATTTAATGAATGCCGGGTATTACTGTACCAACAACAGTAAAACTGATTATAACTTTTCCGAACCAGCACATGAAACATTGTGGCATGAAACAAGTAATACGGCGCATTATGATAACCGGCCGAAAGATCAACCATTTTTTGCTGTATTCAATTACCAAGGAACACACGAATCCAGGTTTTTTAATCAGGATCAGGAACCATTGGTTGATCCTGATCAAGTGCCGGTTCCTCCCTATTATGTTGACAATAAGATCACAAGAAGAGATCTGGCCATCAACTATTCCAATATAAAACGTTTGGATGATTGGATTGGTGAAAAGCTGGAGCAACTGGAAAATCAGGGACTTCTTGACAGTACTATCATATTTTTCTGGAGCGATCATGGTGGTCCATTGCCCAATCAAAAGCGTGAAATCTATGATCGGGGTACTCGTGTGCCTTTGATTGTCAGGTTTCCAGACAGTAAGTGGGCCGGTAAAAGAATTGATGAACTGGTCAGTTTAATGGATCTTGGCCCGACAGTCCTGTCAATAACAGGTATACCTGTTCCTGAAGACATGCATGGCCGGGCTTTCGCAGGCAAGTATCAACAAGCACCACGGAAATACATTCATACTGCAC
>JBPRGG010000111.1:0-77488 GCA_051418075.1 Candidatus Cyclobacteriaceae bacterium M3_2C_046
CTAGTGTGTTAATTACTAAATTAATTCACTATTTTCACCCTTCTTTTTCCTTTATACTGCGTTAAAATTTTCAACCGTAACGCTGCTATGCTCTCAAATTTTGCCTTGTCTAAAGAAAAAATAATAGCAAAAATTTAGTAAACCAATTTAATAATTAACACACTAGAACACTTGATCAGGAAAAGTGGCATATACTTCAAGCACCAGTAGGTTTAGTTCAGAGCGGAATCGCCAAAAGTAATTGAATTAACAGAAACCAGAAAAATCTATCGCATAACCCTCACCAGGTTCGTTGCTTCCGTATTTGATGCCTTTAAACATTGAACCTGGAGAAGATTACCTTAAAAAGACTATTTACCAACCCGGGTATGACCGGTATTATTTGGGGGTAGGTCGTTTTCAATACACTGCTCCTTTCAGATTATTGATTTTGAGTACTGGCATTATTGATGACTGAACCAGCATTCACTTCTTAGCCTTTTTCTTCTTACCCTTACCTTTTTTCTCAGTTTTTCGCAAAAGGCTGTTGATCAGGATTTCCCCGGCCCATTGCCAAACCGGTAAAACTTCTTCATCCTTTAAACCGCATATATCCTTGAGCACAATTACAGATTCTATGCCCATAAATACACTCAGAACGTATTTCAATCGGGAAAAGTCATCTTTGGAGATCTTGCCCTTCAAATCAGCCAGGGCTTCTTCAGCCAGAACCACGCGCCGCCCTCCTCTAGATTTTCCCCCGGGATTTTTTACAGATTCCCTCAAAACAGAGCTTAAAAACAACCTGAACTCCACTTCATTTTCCTGGCAGAGCTTTTGATGATATTTTAAAGCTTGCTCAAGCCTTTGCTGCCAATCTTTCTTAGGGATGTTTTCAAAAATTTTTTCTGATTTCTCAGTTTTAAACTGAAGAGGTGCTTCCAGCCTTAAGGTTTCTGGATCTGTGAAATAACGATAGGCAGTTGCCGTGGATACTTTAGCTTCCCGAGCTACTTCTTCCAGGGAAAAATCGGCTTTCCCTTTTTTAAGTAATTGGTTGGCCGCCTCAATTAATGATTCCCTGGTTCTAATCTTCTGATTTATTCGACCACTATTAAAATTCATGAGAATATTTTCTTATAAATGTTGTAAAATAAAGCCAAAGATAATATTATTGTAAGAATTTATTCTCATTACCATAAAATTTTATATCTATGAAAAATATTTCTTTTTGGTTAGTAGGTCAAAAGATCGAAACCATACCATTTCCAGCGGATCTTGATCTGATCATGGTAGAAACTCCAGCCCATACAGATGGCCCTCCCCCACATTATCATAATAATTACGATGAGTATTTCCTGGTGCTTGAGGGAGAAATGGAATTTCTGATGGGAAACGAAACCGGTATCTTAAAAAAAGGTGAATATGCGGTAATTCCACGGAAAACAGTGCATACATTTTCCAATAAATCCGATGCTACTGCCCGTTGGTTTAATTTTCATTCACCCAAAGGATTTGGCGATTATATGCAATCGTTAGGCATACCGGCAGACCAGGAAAATGCCCGTCAATTGTCCCAGTCCCCCGAATCGATTAAAAAGCTTCTGGAAACAGCTGCCAGCAATGATTTCAACCTGATTATGAATCAAAATGAAATTTCCTCAAATGAAGTGCAGAGTAACAAGTAGATTAATTTTTGCCCTTATAAATGATAACATGCTTCTCATTCAAACACTCTCTCCTCTCCCTCATTGCCTGGCGGAGAGGAGAACCTGTGACCAGTAATCAGCTTCCAAGACAAATCTCCAAATAAAAATTTCAACCCATACACTGCTTACTTTAACCTGGTACTAAATTTTATTACACCAAATTTGACCTGTTCCTCTGGTCCCGGATCATCAGACGTTGGATTGGCTTACTTTTTAAAGTGGATTATAATTATTCTTCTATATTTGCAGCTCAAAATATACTTAAGTGAGTGACAATCTGAAGGGAATTCTTTTTGCCTTAACCACTGCCTTATTATGGGGTTTTCTGGCCATTGCTTTAAAGGTAGCTGTAACTAAAATTGATCCATTCACCATTGTCTGGTTTCGTTTTGCCCTGGCCTTTTTAGTCTTGTTGATTTACTTTTCTCTGCTAAAAAAACAGGCCTTATCTATCCTGAAAAAGCCCCCATGGCCGGTATTCATTGCAGGATTTTTCCTGGGCATCAACTATTTTGGCTTTCTAATGGGTATCAATTATACTTCTCCCAGCAATGCCCAGGTAGTCATGCAAATGGGGCCGATCATTCTGGCCCTGGTTGGTGTACTGGTTTACCGGGAAAAGCTAAACCGCAGGCAAATAGCTGGTTTTATTCTGGCTGGCCTGGGGCTATTCCTTTTTTACAGGGAGCAAATTTCTAATTTGTTGGGGCAACAAAACATCTATGATCAGGGCATGATTTGGATATTTTTGGGGGCATCCAGTTGGGTGATTTATGCCACTATACAAAAATTCCTGGTAAAGAATTATGCGCCTCAGAGTTTGAATATGATGTTGTACCTGGTACCGGCCATTTTATATATACCTATGGTGGAATTTGGACAATTCACTCACCTTTCCCTGAACTACTGGCTATTGTTAATATTTTTGGGGCTGAATACACTAATAGCTTACGGTGCCCTGGCAGAAGCATTTAAATATACTGAAGCTAATAAAATATCTATAATAATTACTTGTAATCCTATTGTCACCCTGCTGGCTATGTGGGTTCTGGAAGCCTTTCAGGTGAATTGGATAGCTGCAGAAGAAATAAGTATAAATGCCCTCTTAAGTGCCATCCTGGTATTATCCGGAGCTGTTTTAGCTGTTTTAAAACCGAAAAAACACCAAAAAAATCCCCATAAATAGCCTGTAGCGCCTACATACAACCTTCAGCGATGTTTTAATCCTTGGATATAAATAAAAAAGTCAGGGGTATAAGCGATTGTAATATTTTGATAGAAATCTGCTTTTTTAAACCAGAAAAACTTACTTATTTTAACATCAATAAAGATTATTTTTTAATATTTCATTAAATCGTATATTATTATATTTATGGCCAAGCCACTTCCATTATTTGTTGTTATTGCCAGTCAAATCCTGATGGTGCTGTGGTTTGGTTTTCCCGAGGATAAAGTACAGTGGCAAAGTTCTATAAATAAACTTGATTCTCTGAAGGGGCTTCTTAAAGCTGAAGAGCACGACACTATAACCATTCAAAACCTGCTGGCTGTTTCCTGGGAATTACTTTCTACCGGACATTACGATTCTGCCCTTTTATATGGGCAAAGATCTCTCAATATGCTCCAAAAAGCTTCATTTGCAAAACCGGAATTAGTAAAAGACAGATTATTGGCTAAAACCCATAAGATCATTGGCATTGTCCATTACTATTCCGGCAATTATGAGCTGGCCCTGGAAAATTATTTTGCATCCCTTGAGATAAAGCAAAAATTAGATGATGAAACAGGAATGGCAGCCTGTTACAATAATTGCGGCATCGTTTATTGGAATTTGGGAGATTATCAAAAATCCCTGGAGTATTATTTAATTGCTCTCAAAATCAGAGAATCTTTAAATGATCAGGCTGGTGTGGCCATTGCTTATAATAACATCGGAATTATTTATAAGGAACTAGGTAACCTGGAGCAGGCTCTGGATAACTACCAGTCAGCATTAAAAATTCATCAGCAAACTGAAAATATAACCGGGCTGGCCAGCGCTTATAATAACCTTGGTTTGGTTTACCTGGACCAGAAAAAATTTGATTTGGCCCATCATCATTTTAGAAATGCCCTGAATTTACAAAAAAACCTGACTGATAAAAGAGGTATTGCCACCTCTTACAATAACCTGGGTGAAGTTTTTCAGTTCCAGCAAAATCACCAGGAAGCCCTGGAAAGCTTCTGGATTGCCTATACCATACGTCGGGAAATTGCAGACATGCAGGGAATGGCATCTGCTCTCAATAATATAAGCAAATCGTATGGTGAAAACCAACAACCTCAAAAAGGTGTGGAATATGCCAGGGAATCTTTAAAAATCGCCCGGAAAATTGGCAGCAAAACAGACAAAAAAAATGCTTACCGCAACCTGTCACTTTTATATGAAAAATTAAATGATCCTCTGAATGCGCTTCATTATCTGAAACTATACAATCAGGTGAAGGATTCCATCTACAATGAGGAAAGTGATAAGAACATCATCCGGATGGCAGCCAGGTTTCAGAGCCAGAAAAAGGAAAAAGAGCTGTCTCTTCAAAAACTGGAGCTTTCCCGGCAGGCGGTCATTCTCAAACAAAAATCGGTTCAATTATATGCCGCGGCAGCCATATCTTGTTTACTGATAATATTAGCCGGATTAACCTGGTATGCCTTTAATAATACCAGGAAAGCACATCGATGCCTGATGGAGCAAAAAGAGCAGGTTGATCAAAAAAATATGGAATTGAACCAGGCCAGAATAGTCATAGAAGCCAACCACATAAACCTTATTGAAGTCAATCAAAAACTGGCCCGTCAAAAACAGGAAATAGAAGATCTGAACAGCCATCTGGAGGGAAAAGTGGCGGAGAGAACTCATAATCTGATAGAGCGAAATAAGCTATTGGAAACTTATGCATCTTTTACTTCCCACCAATTAAGAGCCCCTGTAGCCCGCATCCTGGGACTTATCTTTTTATTAAAAAATCATAACCTCTCGGAATTGGAAAAAGACGATCTGTATCAAAATGTGATCACTTCAGGTCATGATCTGGATGAAGTGATACATCAAATGCAGGAGTTGATCAGTTCCACTTATTCTAACCAGGAAAACTAATCATTCCCGAAAATGAAACTTCCATGGTTAACTTATCTAGAATAACCCTGTTATTTTTATGTAGGTGATCATTTTAACAAACAGGAACAAGTATGATGGAAAAGTATGATGTCGTCATTATTGGCAGTGGTATCAATAGTTTAACTGCAGCAGCCTTCCTGGCTAAAAAAGGGAAATCTGTTCTGGTTCTGGAAAAGAATGATTACCTGGGAGGCTGTATTAAAACAGCAGAGCTAACAGTTCCAGGATTCAAACACGATGTTTTTTCCGGTTTTCATCCATTATTTGTCAGTGGACCCGCCTATGCCAGCTTAAAAGAAGACCTGGATCAGGCCGGATTAACCTACCAATCCGCTACTTTCCCAACCGGAGTACTTTTACCGGATAATCAGTCTGCCCTGTTGCATCAGGATATGCAACAAAACATAGACCATTTTAATCAAATTTCAGCGGGTGATGGTAACCGGTTGCCTTTATATCTGGAAACAGTTCAGGAACACCTTGATCTGGCTATGGGTGTATTAGGAAAAGAACTTTGGTCCTGGGATGGCAGTAAAATGGCTATGAAATCATTGTTTTCCATGGGTGGTTCCGACCTGATCAGCTTTACCGGCAAGCTGCTTCCTTCGGTTAGAAAGGAGCTGGATCATTATTTTGAAAGCCCGCTGATCAAAGCCTTACTGGCTCCCTGGGTACTTCACGCCGGTATGGGAACCGAAGATGCAGGAAGTAGCTTTATGAATAAAGTTGTGGTTTCAACCCTGCAGCAGGTAGGAAATCCGGTTCCATTGGGAGGTGGCGATCAATTGGTAAAAAGTCTGGTTCAGGTCATCAACTCACACGGCGGTATCCTGAAGACAAATCATGAAGTACAATCTGTTTGGGCTGAACATGAAAAAGTGAGAGGTGTAATAACAGCCCAGGGAAAAATTGAAGCCGAATATGTTTTGGCTAATACTACTCCTACCCAGTTATTTGGCGAATTATTAAAAGAATACCAGGTGCCGGATCAGATTAAAAAAGAAGTAGCAGGCTATCAATACGGGTTGGCAGATATGCAAATACACCTGGCATTGGATAAACCACCAGCCTGGCCTGACCCACAGTTAAATGAAACAGCAATTGTACACCTGACATCCGGTCTGGATGGTGTGAGCCGGGCCGTGAATGAAGCAACAAGGGGGTTATTGCCGGACCAAGCCACCATCGTAGTAGGGCAACCAGGAGCGGCTGATACCAGCCGTATGCCTTCAGGAAAATGGATTATCTGGATCCAGTTACAGGAACTACCTGCTTTTCCTACTGGTGATGCCAGGGGAGAGATCAATGTATCTGGCAGTTGGAGAGAGGATATTAAGATTGCCTATGCTGATCGCATCATTGAAAGATTGGAGGCCCAGTTACCCGGATTTAAAAAGAGTATCGCCGGTAAAAGCATTTTAAGTCCGGCTGATCTATCGGCTGCTAACCCCAACCTGGTGCAAGGAGATCCATATTCAGGAAAGGCCACCCTGGACCAGTTTTTATTCTGGCGCCCGTTACCGTCTTTAAGGGGCCATGGTACACCTATTAAAAACCTGTACCAGATTGGTGCTTCCACTCATCCCGGACCAGGCTTGGCCGGAACTTCAGGCTATTTGGTAGCCACTACAATTACTTAAAAAATCTCTTTGCCAAAAAATTTACTCCACCATTAAATTAGTCATTCCTATAAAGGAACAATTGACCGGGGGGACTTCATTGATCGCAATAGCATAATAAAATCCATTGGAACGGTCTTTCCAGATTTCAACTTTTTGATATCCTTTTTCCTTAAATGTTTCAGTGATCACCTTTGGTTTCTCTAAGCAAATATCTTTCATGATCTTTAATGAAAAAAGCATGGAAAAGTAACCCCTGATTTTGATAAAAATTTACTCGATCAAAGAAAAATTAGTCAATTTTTGAGAAATCTGCCATAGCTTTTTGCGATCTGACACATTGAGAGCCTGTTCATGTAACTGGTCTTTGTTTTTCTGATTAAAATATTTCCCTGAAACTTTATCCAGTTCATGAGAAGTAGCCAAATATTCAATGGCATCAGCCCCGGACTCTGCTTTTCCCCAGGAATAGCCAAAAGCTTCTTCCACCATTTTGGTATTCAATAAAGAACCAGGGTGTAAGCAATTTACTGAAATGGATTTTCCCTTTAGTCTATGGTCCAGTTCTATGGTAAACATAGTCAAAGCCATTTTACTTTGACTATAAGCTTTGGATCCGGTGTATCCTTCTTCCAGCATTAAATTATCAAAATCAACCAGGGACTGAGCGATAGATGTTACATTGATAACCCTTGGCTGCTCTGCCTTTAACAACAGGGGCAGCAACAGATTTGTGAGCAGAAAGGGGGCTAAATAATTAACTGCAAAAATCATTTCATAACCATCCTGGCTAAGCGAACGATGCTGCTTATCTTTCGGACCAGGACCCAGAGCAGCATTATTTATCAGGATCTGAAGGGATGCATATTTTTCCCGGAGCCGGTAAGCCATGGCTTTAACCTGTTCCAGGCTGGAAAAATCAGCGATTTCCAGATCCAATTTTATGCCAAGATCCTTGCTGATCTGATCTGCTACCTGATGGGCTTTATCTTCATTACGGCCATGCAAAATGACCTGATAACCTTTTTGAGCTAATCTGGCACAGGTAATGCGTCCGATTCCGTCAGTTCCCCCGGTTACCAGTACATGACCTTTTATAGATGGTGACATAATCTTTAGGTTTATTTTTGCCCGATTAAATTAATCAATTTAATCAACTTGATTTCCGATTATCTTCTATTTTTTCAGTAAAGCAGGCTGACTTATTTCAATTCCCATTTCCAGGCCTCTTAATTCGGCCATTCCTCTAAGCAAGCCAATTCCTGAATAACCAGGATTGACTTCCTTATGAAGATCATCCATAATGGTATGCCCATGGTCAGCCCGCATTGGTATTTGATGATCTATACGACCGGCTTTTATTCGTTTTTGCTGCTGTAGTAACAAGCCCAGGATCACTCCATACATGTCTACATTACCACCTAGGTGGCTGGCTTCATAGAAGTTGCCCTGATCATCAGGTTGTGTACTTCTTAAATGGGCAAAATGAATATGATCACCTAATCTTTCAACCATACCCACCAGGTCATTATCAGGATTTACTCCTAATGAACCAGTACAAAAGGTAATTCCATTAGACAGATCCGGTACCATATTCAATATTTCGGACAAATCCTGCTCAGAACTAACTATACGAGGCAACCCGAATATCGGGCGGGGTGGATCATCCGGATGGATGGCCAGTTTTATGTCATTTTCTGCGGCAACCGGTATCACCTGCTTCAGAAAATAAGCCAGATTCTGCCGGAATTCAGCTTCAGAAACAGATTGATAGGCATTTAGCTTCTGCTGAAAAGTATCCAGCGAATAGCCTTCCTGCCCACCTGGTAACCCGGCAATGATATTTGTTTGTAATTGTTCTTTCTGGTCGGATGTCATCTGTTCATAAAGCACTTTGGCTGCAGCTAACTGGGCGGGAGAATACGCTTTTTCTGCCCCGGGACGAGATAATATAAATAAATCAAAAGCGGCTAAAGCATGGATATCAAAACGTAATGCCCGGGCTCCGTCTTCCAACTCATAATTCAGATCTGTTCTGGTCCAGTCCAATACGGGCATAAAATTATAGCATACCACCCTGATACCTTCCTGACCCAAATTTCGAAGGGAGCTTTTATAGGCTTCAAGATACTGCTCCCTTTCTGGTTTTCCTAACTTGATGGATTCGTGTACCGGTAAACTTTCCACCACGGACCATTTTAAGCCTCGTGGTTTGGCCGGATTCACACTTTCATCAAATTCAATAATTTTTTTTCTTTTCTGAATTTCGGCCAAGGGCCACTCCTCTCCTATCCTTATATGATGTAAAGCCGTTACTATTCCTGTGGCTCCAGCTTGTCTGATGTCCGACAAAGTCACCGGGTCATCCGGACCATACCAACGCCAGGTTTGTTCCATTCCCATAAATTCATTTTTTTTAATTACTATATTAAAACTTATACAAAGGTACTAAAAAAATGCACACGTTAACATACTAAATTTCCTTCATCCAGGCATGCGGTCCCTGGTAGATACATGATTTTGCTGCAATGTCAGCAGCTAGCATCAAGGCTTTTTCAAATGATTGATCTTGCCTCAAAAAATAGCAAAAAGCCCCATGAAATATATCACCAGCGGCCAATGTATCTCTTACGGATACGGCAGGCACTGGTAATTCGTAAAATTCAGCCTGATCCATTACCAGCATGGGTAAATCCCCCCGGGTGATCACTGCTTTATTGACCTTTCTGGTCTTCAGGTATTCAAATACCTGTTGATGGCTGCTGGTCCCGGGCGGGTGAAAATTAGCTGAACAAATAGCGATATCCACCCACTCTATCAGGTCGGGGATCTGTGATTTCCAACTACCCCCATCAAATACCACAGGAATATTTTTCTCACATGCCTGCCTGGCCAAACTTAAGGCCTGCGAGGCATGAAATCCATCAATCAACACCACCCCGGTATGTTCATCAAGGGGAAAAATTGAATGTTGGTCCTGACTGATCTGAGCTGGATGGTAAGAAAATATGGTTCGATCTCCAGTAATTGTATTGCTTAAAACAGAAGCAAAAGTGGGTAATTCCGGAGAATCAGGAGTTAGATCATGGCCATTCACCTTCCATTCTGATAACGATTTATGAATGAATTCCGTGAATACATGATCACCTATGGCAGTAACCAGATCAGCCTCACCTCTTAAATGAGCATAAGTGATGGCTGCATTGGTAGCCGGGCCGCCAATATGTATATCAAACTTCTTTGCCTTTAATTTACTGTTCTCCCGGGGATATTGAGGGGCAAAAAATTGAAGATCTATGGTCAATAACCCTGCGAACAATCCTTTTTTCATAAAACTTTGGTATCAAATATTCTGCACTGTACCCTATTTAAATTAAACATAATTCCCTTTTGATAGTTATTAAAGATTATGTCCTTCTTTAAAAAAATTTATATTAAACCAGGTCATATTTAAAAAAATTTAAATAAATTATTAACTTAGTTTTATAAATCATAACCTAATTCTCACAATTTTAATCATTTGTTATATGAAAAGATCTCGACACTTTGCATTTATTATGATGCTGATTTTTAGTACCACATTTTTTTATTCCTGCAGTGAGGATGATGATCCGGTGGTAGCTACACCCTCTATTAATGGAGTATGGGAAATTCACACTATCGAATTCAGAAATGCACAAAACCTTGACGGACTATATAATCCTTTGATATATGGCCTTTTATCCTGGTATTATGAATTTGGTGAAGATGAAAACCAGACTTTTCTTGAAACCAATCAGATAGCTTCTGGAGAAGGCAGTGGCCTCTCCTTTCAAAGAACCGGTGAATGGGAATTTAATGATGATGAAACAGAATTAACCATCTTTTATGATCAGGGTGAAAATGAAACCTATGATGTTGATGAATTAAGTGTAGGGAAATTAGTACTTTCCCGTACGGAACCTTTTGATCCTGATAATGATCCTGCCACCCCTAATACGTTGCAGATCCTGGCCCTTTACACCTATTACAAGGTTACCCCGCCGGACCAATATCAATAAAAAACTTCACCCCTAAAATAAGAGACTGTTATATTGGAAGCGTAAGCATAACAGATCAACCTTCCCATGTAACAGTCTCTTTGTATTTATAAGCTACCTGGATCTTATTAGTTTTAAAAGATTTTCCAATTCCTGCACTTTTTCAGGATATTCCCCGGCTAAATTTATTTTTTCTCCCCTGTCGCCGGAAAGATCATACAATTGGGCTGCGGGTTTATGCCCCAACTCTATCTCCACCAGGTGGTTATAAGCTGGAGCCTCACTGGGTTCTATATACTTCCAACCATCCTTGATGATCGATAATACATTGGCTACTGATTGGGTGATCAGGTAGGGTCGACCAATCCGATCTATTCCCAAAAGCACATCCAGGTGATCCTGACTGTCCAGATGTGCCTGGTCCAGGGGCTGACCCACCAACCCGGCCAGACTGGCCACCATATCAACCTGACTGAATAAGGCCTGTGATTCACCCGGAGCAATTTTACCGGGCCAGGAAACAAGCATAGGAACATTTGTTCCAGCCTCAAAAGCACTGTATTTGCCGCCTCTCAAAGATCCAGCCGGCTGATGTCCATTCAGCTGTTCCACTGCCTGATCATAGTAGCCATCATTTAATACCGGACCGTTATCACTGCTAAAAACAATCAGGGTTTGTTCCAAAAGCTGTAATTCATCCAGGGTTTTCATAATTTCACCGGTGCACCAATCCAATTGTACCAGGGCATCGCCCCTGGGCCCCATGCCACTTTTCCCTACAAAACGGGAATGTGGTACTCTGGGTACATGTATATCATGACTGGCAAAATAAAGGAAAAAGGGGCTTTCTGCATTTTTTCTGATAAAGTCTGTGGCTTTTGCCGTGATTACATCCGCCATATCCTCATCAGTCCATCGGGCTGCATTTCCACCAGTCATATAGCCAATCCGGCTGATTCCATTTATGATGGTTTTATCGTGGCCATGGTGAAATTTCATCTTCAATAGTTCCGGATGATCCTGGCCGGTGGGTTCATCCCCAACAGGTTTACCATAGCTCACCTGTATCGGATCATTGGGGTCGAGGTCTACTACCCGCCCATTTTCTGTATACACACAGGGTACCCTATCACCTGTTGCTGGAATTAAGAAGGAGTAATCAAATCCAATGTCCGCCGGTCCGGGTCTTATTTCCTGATTCCAATCCGGGCCTTCAGACGGGCCCAATCCCAAATGCCATTTCCCTACCACCCCTGTCTGGTAACCGGCTTGCTGAAATACATCTGCCAAAGTAAGCTGTTCAGGATTGATAATCAGACCTGCATTACCAGGGGCAATACCTGTTCCTTCTTTTCGCCAGGCATAGGTACCAGTAAGCAGTGAAAACCGGGAAGGTGTGCAGGTTGCGGAAGTAGCATAAGCCTGATTAAATTTCAAACCTTTCTCAGCCAGTTGGTCTATATGCGGCGTAGCTACATTGGTCATCCCATAGCAACTTAAATCCCCAAATCCTAAATCATCAGCATAAATAATGATCACATTGGGCCCTTGGGAAGTGGTAGATTCCTTGTTGCCGGAGGTAGAACAGGCTAAGTGAAAGATCAAAAACAGATAAAGCCAGATTTTTGATTTGGAATAGTACATCTCTTCTTTTTTTCCCTAATATAAAGAATTCTGGCCATTTCAAAGATAAATTGACAAGATCCAGGAGCTTTCTCAGAAAGTCTTGCACCTGACAAAACCGATAGATTATAAATATATTTTAATCTTATACAATTTATAATCCGTATAACCCCACAAAACACAATGCTTATGACGCAATGGTTCATCTGTTTGATTATTTTATGGTTTCCTGATCAGGGAAATACATTGGCTGACTTCTGGAGTCAGAGTCACCAGTTTTTTCAGGAAAATGTGGCTGATGGTTTGGTGGACTATCAAAATATCCATAATCATCCCCAGCCATTGAACCAATTGGTAGAAATAATTGAAGATATAGAGTTGGATAAACTAACTGTTCAATCCAAAAAAGCGTTTTTACTCAATGTTTATAACCTGCTCACCATTAAAAATATCATTGACCATTACCCCGTCGAATCTCCTATGGCTATCAAAGGTTTTTTTGATCAGCCAAAATTCAAGGTCAATGGAAACCTGATCAGTCTCAATGAACTGGAAAAAGAGAAACTGATGCCACTGGATCAGGATCCCCGTTTACATTTTGCCCTGGTATGTGCGGCCAGAGGTTGTCCCAAACTGGCATCTTTTGCCTATCAACCAGACAAACTGGATCAGCAATTAGACCAAATTACCAAAAATTCACTTAACGATCCAGATTTTATTCGTACCGGCAAATCCTTGGGATTATCTGAAATTTTTAAATGGTACAGGCAGGATTTTGGCCATACTGACCAGAAATTGATTGAGTATATTAATCAATACCGGGATCAAAAAATCGATCTCTCTAAGCCTGTTGATTATTATTCCTATGACTGGGATTTAAATATTCAGGAACCACATTGAGCCAAAGCCATGGAGCCATCTTTTCCCCTGGCCAAGATAGCTCCATCTGGCGGCTGATCCTAATTTAACCTGAATTTCAAAGGCAATACCAGGTGTGTTTCAACAGATTGCTGACCTTTTAGACCGGGCGCCAAATTCATATTTATTTCTTCAAATATAGTGGTCAGGGACTGTTTGATAGCGGCTTCGGCTGTGGATTGTACTTGTTGATCTACCGGTTTTTTTTCCGGCAGATTGGTGTATCCAACTACCACGATCTCCTTCATCAGGCTTTGATCATCGGCTTGATCAGTACTGACGGATATATCCCTGATTTTACCAGATTTATTCAGGATAAAAGATACATAAAAATCTCCTTCAACACCATTTATCCTGGCTATTTTGGGATAAATTACTTTCTTCTGGACATGTTCATAAAACATTTTTTCCATTTCTCCTTCCAGCGGTTTTTGATCTAACTGGTTCAGGTTGAACACCTTTTTGTTATCAGCAGATGCTTTTAGGTCAAGTAAACCTTCACAAGCCACTGTGAAAACCAGTACGAAGGCAAAAAGTGAAGCAAACACAGACTTTTGCCATGCATTTAAGGATCTCTTGTTCATCATGTTGATTCTGTTTTTAAAATGTGGATAATTAAATTGATTTCTAAGCCCGGTTATCAGCCCTAAACGCATGTTAAGTAATTGTTGCTGATATTGTACCCGATATTGAGGATAAGCTTCTAATACAGACTGATCGGCCAGGAACTCATGGTTTTCCCTGATGAGTCTGGTGTAAAACCAAATCACAGGATTTAACCATAGTGCGATTTTATAGATCTCGATCAGGAGCAGGTCCAGGGAATGCCATTGATCTGCATGCGCCTTTTCATGACGGTATATTAAATCATAAGTGGCACCTGGTTTTACCTGAGGATCTATATAAATATGTTTCAGGAAAGAGTAGGCAGTTAAATTCAGGCTGCTGGCTATTTTTTCTTCTTTACTGTTGTTACAAAAGTAAATCAAACGGTAAATCCTAAAAATAAAAAAAGCGGCCAGCACTAGACATATCAGCAAATAACCGCCAAAAAATAATTGATCTGGCTTTAAAACCGGCCTTTCTACAGGAATATCTGCCCCTACAGCTTCCATCGGGTATACAATCCAGTCCTGATCAAAGTGAAAACTCAGGGGATCAGTGGGAAACAAGACACTTATACCATTATGAACGGGTAATAATAGTGAAAGCAGCAATCCGACGATTAAATAGATACGATTAAAGGCCAGCCACTTTACTTTTCTGAAAATTAACTGGTAAAACAAATAAAATAATAGCAATACCAGGGCAGATTGGGCAATATATATCAGCAGGTCAATCATCATTAGACTTTTTTAGCTGTTCCATCAATTGAATGATCTCATCGGCCTCCCTCAGGTCCAATTGATTTTGCCGGGTAAACATAGATATCATCTGCCTGAGCGAATTATTAAAAGAGCGGGCTACCAGGCCCTTTAAGTATTTACTATAATATTCTTCCCGGTTTATCAAAGGGTAATATTGATAGGCATTTCCATAGGATTTAAAATCCACAAACCCTTTTTGATGCAGGATCTTCATTATGGTGGCTACGGTATTATAAGCCGGCTTTGGGTCAGGCAGGTCTTCCAGGATATCCTTGACAAAGCTTCTGCTCTGTTGCCATAAAACCTGCATGATTTGCTCCTCTGCTTTGGTTAATTCTTTCATATTTCAAATATAAACTATATAATTAGTATTCACAACTAAATACATAATATTTTTACTAAATACTTAGTTTATCTACTAAATACATAGGAGACCTTATAGCTTCAGACAAAAAAAAGCCTTTAAATCTGCTGACAGATTTAAAGGCTTAGGTAAGCAATACCTATGCAACCGGTTAACCCTGGTCAAATTCCTTTTTAATATTTTCAGCTGTTTTGGCTAACTGTTCCTGGGACAATTTCAATTTGGGTTTATTAAAATTAATATCCTCCATAGAATTGAGTGGGATCAGGTGGATATGGGTATGAGGAATCTCCAGCCCTACTACTGCCACCCCTATTCTTTCGCAGGAAATTACCTTTTCAATGGCTTTGGCCACTTTTTTGGCAAACAGGTTCAGCTCTTGAAAATCATTATCAGGCAGATCAAAATAATAATCCACCTCCTGCCGGGGAACCACCAGCGTATGTCCTTCTGCCAGAGGGTTGATATCTAAAAAAGCAATACAATGTTCATCCTCTGCAACAATATGCCCGGCTATTTCCCGGTTAATGATTTTACTGAAAATACTGGCCATATTTAAAGACTGATATCTAAAACTTCAAATTCCATACTACCTGCAGGAGCTTTTACCAGGGCTATTTCTCCTACTTTTTTACCCAGCAAACCTTGTCCAATGGGGGATTTAACCGAAATTTTACCGGTTTTCAGATCTGCCTCCTCTTCAGAGACCAAGGTATAGGTAAACGCGGCACCATTCTTCTTATTCTTTATTTTTACTTTAGACATAATGGAAACTTTGGAGGTGTCTATTTTGGATTCATCCAACACCCTGGCATTACCTACAACTTCTTCCAATTTAGCAATTTTCATTTCAAGCAAGCCCTGGGCATCTTTAGCCGCATCATATTCAGCATTCTCACTTAAGTCGCCTTTATCTCTTGCTTCCGCAATTTGCCGGGCAATATCTGACCTGCCTTTGGTCTTCAAGGTATTCAGTTCATCTTTGAGTTTCTTTAAGCCCTCTTCCGTGTAATAGCTTACCTTAGTCATTTTCCTACAGTTTTATTTATTAATGTATGCGCTTATAAAATAAAAGAACGGTCTCAACATTGAAACCGTTTCGTGGTGTTATCCTGTATATTTATTGCTAATGTGAATATCTAAAATTTCGTTCACATTGCCAACTTTTAGCAGATCAAATTCACTGATAACCCAAAATTATCAATATTCAATATTTAAGTCAACATATCAGTAAATTTCCTTTAATCTACAAGATTTAAGTTAAAACCATTTGGTGCTGAAAAAGGTTTATCCAGATCCCAAAAATTTAGAAACCATAGAGCAGATGTGCTACGGCAAAGTAAACAGCCAGTCCCAGCAGGTCATTGGCGGTGGTAATAAAAGGACCTGAAGCAAGGGCAGGGTTTATTCCTACTTTATCCAGTAAAATGGGGGTGATAGTACCCATAAATGAGGCCAGCAACACCACACTAAACAGCGCGATAGAAACCACCAGGGCAATTTGATTGTCCATGCCGATCAAAATATTGGCGCTGAATACCAACACAGCCAGTACTACACCATTAATAATGGCCACTATCAGTACCTTCATGATTCGATTAAAGTAGCTGCCATAAAAAGGATCATTGCTGGCCAGGGTCTGTACTACAATGGAAGAGGATTGTATGCCCACATTTCCTCCGGTAGCTGTGATTAAAGGTATAAAAAAAGCCATAGCCGGAATCAGGGCAATATCTTCTTCGAATATGCCAATGAACTGAGCTCCTATCAAACCACCAGCCAAACCTACGATCAGCCAGGGTAAACGTGCCCGGGTAAGCATCCAGATACTATCATCTTCTTCCACATCTTCTGACAATCCCGACATCATTTGTCTTTCCTGTTCGGCCATCTCCGTGATAACATCGATAACATCATCAATGGTAATTCTTCCTACCAGTTTTCCCTTTACATTGATTACAGGAACAGCTTCCAGATCATATTTTTGCATGATGGAGGCCACTTCTTCAGCTTCCATAAAGGTTTCTACTGCTACTACATCAGACTCATACAGATCGGCTATCTTGGTTTGATCATTAGCCAATATGATCTTCTTTAATGATACACGGCCTAAAAACTCATTCCGGTCATTCACGGCATAGACCGTATAGATCTTTTCTACATTTTCCGCCTGCCTCCTGATTTCCTCAATGGTTTGAACCACGCTCCAGTTCAGACTGGCTTTGATCAATTCTTTAGCCATTAAACCGCCGGCGCAGTCCTCATCATACTTGATCAGTTCCAGGATATAGGTCGCCTGCTCATCATTTTGCAAAGCAGCAATGATCTTTTCTCTGAACTTGATCGGCATGTCATTCAAAATATCAGCCGCATCATCAGAGTCTATATGATCAAGGTACCTGGCAACTTCGACCGGCTCAAAATTTATTAAAAATCGCTGTCTGACATCGTCATCAATATAGGTGATCACTTCAGCGGCAAATTCTTCTTCCAGGTTCTGAATCACATATTTTGATTCCTCCGTGTCAAATTCATCCAGGAGCGAAGCCAGGTCGGCTGGATTGGCTTCTTCCATACTCTGCCTGATGTCATCACTACGCTGCTGCTCTATTGCATCCTTCAGCCATTCAAAATATTCCCTTGAGAGTTCGAACCTGATCATTTCATTTCATTTTCTATGAGTTGAGTCAATTCCACAAAATCAGCTACAGAAAGTTGTTCGGCCCTGCGGCTAAAAATTTCCTGTTTACTTAATTCTCCCGGCAAATTTATCGCTTTTAAAGCATTGCGCAAGGTTTTCCGCCTGGTTTGAAATCCCTGTTTTACAACTTTAACAAATAATTTTTCATTACATAACAATTGCTTCACCTGGTTCCTTCTTAATCTGATTACGGCAGAATCTACTTTAGGCGGGGGGCTAAAAACCTGAGGCGGAACGGAGAACAAATAATCAATATCATAATAAGCCTGCAACAAAACACTGAGGATTCCATATTCTTTGTTGCCCGGAGGGGCTGACAACCTCTTTGCCACCTCTTTTTGCAACATCCCTACCACTTCCTCTACCTGGTTTTTATATTCCAGAATGCGGAAAAATATTTGGGATGAAATATTATAAGGGAAATTGCCAATAACTCCCATTGAACCGGGCAGCACCTGATCCAGCCTGAGGTGCAAAAAATCTGCTTCAATGATTTGAGGGCCTAAATCAAAATTTTGCTTTAAAAATGCAACAGATTCCCGGTCAATTTCTACCAAGTGGAGCTGATATTTCCCGCTTTCCAACAAATAGGTGGTTAAGACCCCCATTCCAGGTCCAATTTCCAGTAAATGCCGATAATTATTATGATTTGTGAGGGAGTTTACAATTTTTTTTGCTATGTTTTGATCCTGTAAAAAGTGTTGGCCTAATGATTTTTTGGGTCTGACTTTACGCATTTTATAAACTGTGCTAAAAAAATGTTAAAATTGCAGCAATAAAGCTACATATAAAATTTTAAGATTATAATCAATATATGGAAATATCAGGCAGAAACACAGAGGATAAACCTACAATAGGCATTACCATAGGCGACATCAATGGAATAGGTCCGGAGGTTATCATCAAAGCCCTTTCAGATTCGCGAATTTTAAATTATCTCACACCGGTGATATATGGTTCTACCAAGGTCTTGTCATTCTACCGAAAAGCCTTTAAGGTAAATGACTTTAATTACAGCCAGGTGAAAAGTCAAGGAAGTTTCAGTCCCAAAAGGATCAATGTAGTTAATTGCTGGGATAAAATGATGAATATTGAAGTGGGCGTAGAGACACCTGAAGGAGGAAATAGCGCCTTCCTGGCCCTGGAAAAAGCAGTAGAAGACCTTCAGCAGGGAAAAATCGAGGCAGTAGTGACGGCTCCAATTAATAAAAATAATATTCAGAGTGAAGATTTCCAGTTTCCCGGCCATACCGAGTATTTTACCCAAAAGTTTAATGGGTCTGATAGTTTAATGATGATGGTGAGCGATCAGTTAAGGGTAGGTGTGGCTACAGCTCATGTACCTTTGAATCAGGTGAGTCAGACCATCACAAAAGAAGCACTTACCAGCAAATTGAAGATCATGCTTCAATCTCTGAAGAAAGATTTTGGCCGGCAAAAGCCAAAATTAGCCGTGCTGGGGCTTAACCCTCATGCCGGGGAAGAAGGCTTATTGGGAATGGAAGAAAAAGAGGTGATCATTCCGGTCATTGAGGAATTTAAAAATAAAGGACATCTGGTATTTGGTCCCTATCCGGCCGATGGCTTTTTTGGATTGGTTCAACATATCAAATTTGATGGAGTTATGGCCATGTATCATGATCAGGGTTTGATCCCTTTTAAGACCATTGCTTTTGAAAAGGGAGTTAATTTTACAGCTGGTCTGCCGATCATTCGCACTTCCCCTGACCATGGCACCGCCTATAACATTGCCGGCAAGGGACAAGCCAATGAGAGTTCAATGCGGGAAGCCATTTACCTGGCCCTGGATATTATCAAAATGCGCATGGAGCAAAAGGTAGAAAATACTTCTACCTGATCGAAAGTACGACAGTTTACATGAAATACTTTAGGCCGGATTAACCCGAAGCTTTCGGCCTTCCATAAAAATATTCTTAAAGCTTTCATTCACCTTAACCACATGTCTGGGAGAAACTTCAAAATAGGAATATTTTTCCAGTATAGTGATATTATTCACCTGCTCCTTAGACAATTTGGTCTTCTGACAGATGAAGCTTTGAAGGTCATGATCTGAAACCTGATCCATATGCCCCACATTGATAAAAAACTTCTTGGTTTTTTTACCCTTGTCTGATGATTTTCTGGTTTCCTTTTTATTTCTTTCCCTTTTGGTTTTACCTTTTGGCTCGGAACTGGCCCTGGAAGCAACCGCCGGTATTGCAGGCTCAGCCTGTTTGAGTTGATTCAGCTGATTCATTACCAGCTTGCTGATCAATTCCTCCTTCTCCATACCATTGAAGATCTTTTCCACCTGAGGCAAAAAATCTTTGAGTTGAGCAGGTTCAGGTTGAGTATCCCGGATTTCCTGCACCCAGTTAATCAACTTTTCATTCCTGATGGAGGCCCAGCTAGGTACAGGAATTTCAGTGAAATTTATCTTTAATTTTTTTTCAAGTACGGCAATCCTTTTTTTATCAGCTTTGGTAGACAGGATCAGGGATATGCCCTGTTTTCCTGCCCTGGCGGTTCGACCGCTACGATGGGTATAATACTCCAGGGAATCTGGCATGGCAAAATGTATCACATGAGAGAGATCATCTACATCTATCCCACGGGCTGCCACATCCGTAGCTATCACCAGCTGCAAGTTGAAGGATTTGAACTTTCGGATCACCTTATCCCGGAGATTCTGGGACAAGTCACCGTGTAATGCTTCCACCGGATATCCCTGTTGCTGCAAGGTATTGGCCAGGTCTTGGGTATCAGATTTGGTCCGGCAAAACACCAGTCCCCTGATTTCCTTATTATTATCCAGGATTCGCATCAAAACAGCTGTCTTCTCGGTAGCTTTCACTACGGCAAACTGATGTTCAATATCTGCATTAATCCCTTTTTCTTTTATTACAGAGATTTCAACCGGTTCATGCATATAATTTTTTGCAATGTCCCTTATTTCCCTGGGCATTGTGGCAGAAAACAGCCAGGTATTTTTTTCTTTAGGCGTAGCAGCCAGTATTTTATCCAGCTCTTCTTTAAATCCCATATTCAGCATTTCATCTGCTTCATCCAGAACCACAAAACGCACATGTTCCAGATGCACTACCTTTCTTTTGATCAGGTCAATTAACCTTCCGGGGGTAGCTATAATGAGATGCGTGGGGCGCTTTAAAGCTTTTATCTGATTTTGAATGGCTGTACCACCATAAACGGCCTGCATTCGAACCCCTGAAACATACCTGGCAAAGGCTTCCATTTGCTGGGCAATTTGCTGACACAACTCCCTGGTGGGAGCCAAAATCACTGCCTGTGTCACAGGATCCGAAATATCGACCTTATCCAGGAGCGGCAAGCCAAAAGCGGCAGTTTTGCCAGTGCCGGTCTGGGCCAGGCTGATTAAATCAACTTGGTTGGCAGATAATACGGGAATGGTTTGTTGCTGGATCTGAGTGGGCTGAAAAAAGCCTAACTCAGGCAGGACTTGCATCAATTCAGAGGAAAGTCCAAGGGATGAGAAATTATTCAATAAAATATATTATAGATTCAAAATTAAACTGCAAAATTAACGATATTTTGTGATATATATTGGTTTGTCCCTAATTATTTATTGTTATTATTTTTGGCAGTTAATAAAAAATCCTGGAAAGATCAGGTTATATCTTTCCAGGATATGAATGGAATAGAACAGGTATGTGTTTTTTGTTACTGGGATTTATCTGCCGCTTTTAGTTGTTCCAATTCTTCACTCATTGCTTTTAACTGAAGGGCATGTTGTGATTCCAGTTGCTTGATTTGCTCCTTATAGGCATCTTCTCTGTGAGTAGATTCCTGCAAAAGCTTATTAATTTCATTTTGTTTCCGGTGCATTTCTTCCTGTGTGGCCTCCAGTTCCTCCATATTCTGCCTCATTTCTTCTTCCTGTGATTTCATTTCCTCCGACCGTTGCTGAGATTCTTCCAGCAAACGCTTGGTCCTTACATTGATCTTCATAGATGAGAAGGTAGATGCAATCACCTCACTTACCTTTTCCACAAATTCTATTTCAAACTTTTCAAAATGATCAAATGAAGCCAATTCGACAATCCCTTCAATTTTATCATTTACTTTCAAGGGCACTACCAATATACTTTTCGGGTTAGCACCACCCAGTCCGGATCTGATAAAAATATAATCCTGAGGAATTTCCAGCAGATAAATTGTTTCTCCTTCCCGGTAACATTGTCCTACCAGGCCCTGTCCAATGGCCACTTTTTTCTGCACATGTTTCACCCGGTCGAAAGCATAACAACCAATCAGTTCCAGGAAAGGGTTTGATTCATCTTCATCATTAAAAATAAATAATCCTCCCTGGTTAATATTCAGATATTTTACCAGACCAGATATAAAATGCAGACCTAAAGATTTGATATCATCATACTTACGGCTGATCTCAGCAAACCGGGCCAGTCCCTCAGTGGTCCAGTTCCTTTTTCTGTCTTCTTCTGAAATCAGCTTCAGTTTATTCCTCATCTGTACCAGGGCATTGCCTAAGATATCCTTTTCACTGGTAGGTTTAAACTGGAAGTCAAAATTGCCCTCTCCAATACTTTGAGCAAAGTTACTGGCGCTGTTCAGGTTCAGGCTCAGTTGGTTACTGCCTTTTACTATTTCTCCAATTTCATTATCTTCATAATTAATCTGCTCGGTCAATTCTCCCAAAGAGAGCTTCTGCAACAATTCTGTTGGCTGTTTTAATGCACCAACTACTGATCGGATAAGTCGCAAAGCTGATAAAACGGCAACAATTAAAGTAAATATAATAATCCCGAACAGGATATTATTGGTTTGCTTGAGTTTTTGATTTATACTGTCAATATCTGCTTTCATCTGTTCCTGATTGTAAGCCAGCAAAGGTTCCAGGCATCTTCTCACACGCCCCTGTATACTACTTAATTTAGATACCATTGGTACAAGAACTTGCCTTTCCTGGTTAGCTATTCGCTCATAGTTTTCTACAAACAGGGAATCCCGGCTGGATAAGTTGGTGCCATTAACATAATTATTCAAGATCCAATCATTAACTTCCAGCTCCTTTTCCCGGTAAAGATCAACAGCTTGATGCAATGAATCAACCAGGCTAACAACAGAATCTGAGAAAAAGGCTTTCTTCTGGTCGATAATTTTCAGATTAGGAAAAATATCATTGGCCCATCTTGCCTCCCGTTCCCACTGCCAGGCAGTATCTTTTCTGATCACATTGCCTCTGAGGGAAAATGCCTGCCGGTTGATATCACTATTGATACTGGTCAGTGCTGTTGTCAATGGAAACTCATATTTCATCAACTGACTACTTTTCTGACTAATTTTATTGTTTTGATAGAATACCAGGGCAGAAAAAAAGATCAGTATGAGTAGAAGGGTGGCTGCAAACAGAATCACCTGAGACTTTATCAATTTCGGGTTAAAATATTTTTTCATATTAAAAAAACTTAAACAACTTAAACAAACGTGCAGAATTATTTCGGAAAAAAAGCGATTATATGGGGAAAGAAAAAGTCAAAGGTCAGATAGAAATTACATTACTCATTTTTAAATAATGATTCCGCTAAATTCATGATAATCAACTTTATGAAAAGCGCAAACAGTGCCTATTTATGAAGGCATTTTATTAGGAAGTGTGATATAAAATGCAGTTCCCTGATTAGGTTTACTATCAACTTTAATTTCTCCACCCAGCTTCATTATGGCTTGTCGAACAATATACAGCCCTATTCCTGAACTCTGAGCTTTATCTGTGGCCTTATAGAACATGTCAAAGATCTTGTTTAGGTGATTCAAAGAAATCCCCAGGCCATTATCTGATATCACAATATCAACCTTATCCATATGGATATCTAATTTTATCTCCAGGTAATTTATTTCTACATAAGGATTTAAATATTTTATAGAATTGGAAATCAAATTCCTGAAAATCTCAAATATTCTTACTTTGTCATTATAAAATTTACCTTCACTGATGGATATACGCTTTTCAATGTGATCAAAATTTGGCAAGTAATTAAGCTCGTTCAGGCAATTTTCCACTATCTGGTTGAAATCTATTTCCTCGATATTGATCTCGGTATTCAGATTCTTAGAGTGACTTAATATATCACGAATGAAGTTATCCAGTTTCAAGATCCTTTCCTCAACCATTTTAAGGTATTGATCAGAAATTGCTGGCTCTGACTCCATTTTTATCAAATTTATAAGGCCCTGAACCGAACTTAAAGGGGCTCTTAAATCATGAGATACTTTATAAACAAAATTATTCAGTTCGGAATTTCTGATCTTTAATTCTTCTTCTGTCAGTTTATTGACCGAAATATCTCTTACCACAGCAAAGATCAGGTTTTGACGAGGAATTGGAATAGCATTCCAGGATAGCCATTTAAATGATCCGTCCTGGCATAGAAATCTATGCTGAAACAAGGAAAGCGACTCTCCTGCCTGTAATTTGGCATGGGCCAACCGTGTAATTTTCTGTTCTTCCTTATGCACAAAATTTATCCAGGGTTGATTAATCAGGTCCTGAACGGACCAGCCCAGGGTTCTGCTCCAGGCTGGATTAATCTGTTTGAAAAATCCATCAAACCCGGCTACTGCTAACATGTCCAGGGAATAAGTATAAAGCCTGTCCCGTTCTTCTTCAGCCTCCTTTTTGCTGGTAATATCCTGAACTACAGTGATCAACTCCTTTTGATCATTCATGGGAATATTGGTCAGTGAAACAATTTTTCGTTTTTTTTCACCTGTTACAATATTTATATTATCCCAATGCATCCGGGCAAAATCACTACTCCTCATATCCTGCCTGACCCTTTCCTTTAGTTCTTCCCTGTATTTCTGATTGGGAAACAGACATTGATATAAATCTGACAACCGGGTGTTGATCACATCTGCCGGAAATTCTATGATCTCCAGGAATTTTTTATTACAATAGTCAATTTTTTCAGATTTAAAAGGCAGGACCGAGATACCTACAGGTAGGTTGTCCATGATATTCTCTATAAAATCATTGCGCTCCTTTAACTTATTCTGGGCATTTATCCGTTGTGTGATCAGCTCAGAATAGAATACTACTCCGCCTATCACCCCTGATTGTTCATGCCAGGGCCGGGTTTGCCATTTAATATAATCATACTTCCCATCCGGTTTTTTGATTCTATCAAGGTCTTTATGCATGACTTCCCCTTTCAGAGTTCGCTGGTAAATATTCTTCCATTGGCCAGAAATATAAGGGAACACATCAAAATGAGATTTACCAATAATATCTGTTCTTTGCAGGCCATAATCCACCATGAAGCGGTCGCTGACCATCAGGTACCTCATTTTATTATCAAAAACAGCAACCGGATTGGGATTGTGTTTCAGGATATATCTGAATCTTTCCTCATTGGCTTTCAACTTTAATTCTGCTTTTTTCCTGTTGCTGATATCCCGTGAAATGTTGAGTATATGAGGAACACCATTCAGATGAATGACCCGGGCAGACATTAACCCGGTGATAATGGTACCATCTTTCATCACAAATTCAGCTTCAAGGTTATTAACAAACCCCTCTTTTTTCAGCTGATTCACCAATGTTTTCCGGTCGGTATGATCCCGCCAGATCTTTATCTCAGCGGAGGTTTTACCTATGACATCTTCAGCCTTATATCCGGTAATCCGGGTAAATCCTTCATTTATTTCTATGTATGAACCATCTTCAAGTCTATTGATATTAACAGCGTCAGGACTGGTCTGAAAGGCCAACCTGAACCTTTCCTCCAGTTCTCTAAGTTTAGCTGCCTGCTGATAGGCCTGGGTTATATCCCGAAAAACCAGAATCGCTCCTAAAACTGTTCCATCTTCCTTTATAATAGGAGCGGCACTATCAGAAATATTATAAGTAGTACCCTGTTTTGAAATCAATTCCGTATCCTCTGGTAAATTAATTTTTTCCCGGTGATCCAAAATATCTTTCAGAGGAATATCCACTGGCAAATTAGTGATGACATTTCTTAATCTAAAAATTTCAGAAATATGCTTATCCAAAGCCTGGCTTAATAAATAACCAGTTAGTTTTTCTGCTACCGGATTCATATTAGTAACCATTCCGCGGTGATTTACTGTGATTACTCCATCACCCAGACTACGCAGCGTGGTAGTCAGATTTTCCTGTTGCTCTTTCAGCCGCTCCTTAGCCTGGTACTCCCGGGTAATATCACGTAATATGTTTCCTATCCAGTAATCATCCTCCTCCAGCATTACAAAGGTGGAAATTTCAATGTACTTGGTTTCTCCTGATTTAGTGACAATTTTATTTTGATAGGTTTGGGGCAGGCTTTTCAGATTTTGACCTTCGTACATTTCCCGGGATTTCTGTTTTAACCAGGCATAATTTTCTTCGGTTCGCTGGCCTGGACTGGCTAGCAGGAATTGCACATCCCAAATTTTCAGATGTAGCACTTCACTGGAGGAGTAGCCCGTAATAGCTGTCATTGCTTTATTCCAGTCTATTACCTCAGCCCTGCCGTTTGTGATCACTATGCCATCACCAGACTGCTCCATCAAACTTCGAAATTTCTTTTCACTGGACTTGATTTGCTGCTCTTTTTCCTGGCGATCAGTTAAATGTAATGAGTTCACCTCCCCTGCCTGAATCACCTTTACAAAACCAGCGCCTCCGGTTATATGTCCATTTTCATCGAATAAAGGTTCAAAATCTCCCTTCAGACTGATCTTCTTACATTTCGGATCAGCTGTGACCTTAATTTCATAGCCTGTAATGGTTTTATTATCAAAAATTGACGACATGCAATCCAAATTCTCCTGGTCCATTAAAGACTTCAGGTTTTTACCTATCATCATTGCCTGATCCAGCTCAGTATGGACATACAGATATTTATTCCAGCTTAAAATGCAGAACTGAAGATCAAAGGCGACAAAGCCTATTGTTTGACTACCCTCTATAGTTTTCAAAAAAAATCAATTTTTTATTTGGCGAATTCGCCTTTCCAAAGTAAAAATGATCTCTGGCATAAAAGCGAGTGGCGACAATTAATATTACAAAATAATCAGCTGAAAACAAAGATTAAGGAAGATTATTTGGCCCAATAACAACCGATTCATTACAAGGTTATTAAAGTAAATTAAGTTAAATTAAAATATGAAAAATTATAAAACTCCTTTAACTGAAAAACTAGAAACCCTGGCATCAGAAGGCTATCAAGATCAGTTCATTTTCAGCGACAACAAGCTAAAAAACAACCAATCCGGCCAAATCTACGGGCCGGAAGACCTTGAAATTATAAAGATGTTCCGATTTGAAGGTGAATCCAACCCGGCTGATATGTCCATTCTTTATGTATTGGAAAGCAAAAAGGGAGAAAAAGGCACCTTGGTGAACGCTTATGGCACTTATGGTGATCACGAGCTAGACGAATTCATTAAAAAACTAGGACGAAGAAAAATATGATTAACTTTTGCTGCTAGCCAGTAAATAAAGTACTGCCATGCGAATGGCCACACCATTTTCTACCTGATCCAGGATGATAGAATGGTCGGAGTCCGCTACATCACTACTGAGTTCTACGCCCCTGTTAATTGGTCCGGGATGCATGATCGTTATTTTCTTTTTTACCTGTTGCAGCAACTTCAGGTTGATACCATAATATAATGAGTATTCCCTGAGAGAGGGGAAATACTTGATCTGTTGCCTCTCCAGTTGAATCCGCAGAACATTTGCCACATCACACCATTCCAGGGCTTTTTTCACTTCCAACTCTACCTTTACCCCAAGTGCACCTATATATTTAGGTAATAAGGTATTGGGTCCGCACACCATCACTTCTGCCCCCAGTTTTTGCAAGGCAAAAATATTGGATAGTGCTACCCGGCTATGCAAAATGTCGCCAATGATGGCTACTTTCAATCCATGAAAGGTCCCGAATTTCTCCCTGATGGAGAAGGTATCTAACAGGGCCTGGGTGGGATGTTCATGGGTACCATCTCCGGCATTAACTATATTGGCATTGATATGTTTGGCCAGAAAATGAGGGGCACCGGGGCTGGAATGACGCATAACGATCATATCTACTTTCATGGCCAGAATATTATTCACCGTATCCAGCAATGTTTCCCCTTTTTTGACAGAACTGGTAGAAGATGAAAAATTGATCACGTCAGCTGACAACCTCTTTTCAGCCAGTTCAAAAGAAAGTCTGGTTCTGGTTGAATTTTCAAAAAACACATTGGCTATGGTGATATCACGGAGAGAAGGCACTTTTTTAATGGGACGATTGAGTACTTCTTTGAAATTATCAGCTGTTTCAAAGATCAGGGAAAGATCTTCCTGGTTTAAATTTTTTATTCCCAATAGGTGCCTTACACTAAGTTGGCTCATGCATTTTGATTTTAAAAGTAAAATACAGTTATCATGGGTTAACTTGCATTTTATCCACCAGCCAGATATTATCTTCAGGCATACCCTGCTCTTTCCATTCTACCAATACCCTTTGTGACAAAATGGTGTTGACATGTTTACCAACATAATTAGGTTCAATAGGAATATCCCTGCTGTACTTCCGGTTTACCAAAACCAATAATTCTACCTTTCTGGGTCTCCCAAAGGAGTTCATTGCATCCAGACCGGCCCTGGTGGTTCTGCCAGTAAAAAGTACGTCATCAATCATGATCACATCCTTATCCTCAATGATGAAGGGGATCCTGGTAGCATTGGCTTTGATAGGAAAATCTCTTCTGCGAAAATCATCCCGGTGGAATGTAGCATCCAGATAGCCCAATGAAATTTCTTTTTTCAAAAAATGCTGCAAATGGGCTTTAATTCTCTCGGCCAGGTATATGCCCCGGGGCTGAAGTCCCAACATTACCGCATTTTCAAAACAGTTATGATTTTCCATCAGCTGATGGCACAACCGATTAATGGTAATGTTTAGCAAATGACTATCTAAGATTAACCTTTTTTGCATAGTTGGCAGCAAATATAGTGAATCAATTGATTGGAGGAAGTAGATCAAGTATGAAAATGTTTATTTATACCTGATCTTGTTTACATAAAACACTTCTCTTTTGCGGGAATTGGATTCGCTGATGCGCTTGATATCCTGCACACCATAAGCGTAAAAATAATCGTCATACCATTGATTCAGGCCACCCACCTCACTGTCGTTATCATCTGCTACTTCATTCTCAAACTTCAGGGCAATATCATCAAAGGATTTACCTTCCAGTACTTCATCCCCTTTGATAATCTTGGAACGGATTACATTTTCATAAATATAAAGCAACACCAGCTTGTCCCTTTGCTGATCCACATTGACAAATTTTTCCAGATTAAAGCTGATTACATCATTGATCTCGAAACTGTTATCCCATAAAAGTTTGCCTTTGGAATCAAAACCAATTACGACTGCATGGGTGTAGCGGTAACCGGCAAATACATTCTGAAAATAAAATGGGGAGGCATAATGAAAACTGCCCCAGCCTAACCTGTCGCTGCGGTTAGAGTAGGTAGTGTAATAAGCTTCGCCCAGCATCACATAGGTTCCATCTTTCCGTTCCAGGATGTCATGCACCAGCAACCGGTAATTAAACCGGATTTTCTTTCCTTTAATTCTTCTTCTTTCAATCCTCTTTTTAACCCGTTCCTGCCGCCGTGCTTTCATATAATTGAAAAAATTCTCCAGATCGGCATAATTATAATAGGTCACGTGCTGCTCCCCATTCACATCCAGTTTGGCTATAAAAATGCCGCGGGAATAACTCTCTTTTCCTCTGCGGGCAGTTTTTATCTGGGAATAGGTGCCGGCTATGAACTGTTGCCCGTTAGTTAAAGTGGAGGACTGACCATACAATAGGTTGTAATCATTATCCGGCTTAATGGTGCGGTTGATCAGTAATTCACCCTTCTGGTCAAAGGTTTTAATGGCAATGGTATTGCGTTTATCAAAGGTTCTGGTAGTGATAAGGACCCGGAAAATTTCTTTCTCGTCATCTACTTCCACCTGGATCAGTTCACTGCGATCCATATAAAAACCAGGCAGCACAATCAGCTTTTCCTGGGGTAAATCATATAGAAATACAGTTGGCCGATAATTGACATATCCTCCAAAAATGGCAGATCCACCTACCATTTCAAATTCTGTAAGGTTAATGGGAAAGGTTTTTTCAATGGTCAGAATTTTAGGTTTCCGGTCGGGTAAAGCAAATTCAAACAAGGTAAGATCATCCTTGGCATAGGGGCCGTTATTGAATAAAAGATAAATTTTTTCATTGTGGTAATCATATCCGGTAAAATAAAACTTATAGTCCACATAAAAGGTGTCTACCCACTCTTCGTTCAGGGCCGTATCCAATTTTACCATCTGCCATTGATGGTCTCCGTTTCGGTTACGCTCCTTGGTTTCTCTGACCAAAATCAGGCCTTCTTCGGAGGCAGGAATCACCTGAAAATAATTATCATATGGTTCAAGTTCTATTTCATACCGTTGTGGTTGCACAATTTGTCCCCACACCGGCACTATTAACAATACCCAACAAGCAATAAATAAAATTTCTTTGATTTTCATTATGATGCACCCAGATTTTATTCAGGTTAATTTCAGTCTATGTTAAAATAACAAAATGATCAAAAAATAATTCAGGATGCCGGATTGTTTTCACTCAGGCTCATGATGATACCAAAAGCCTCCCGCTTCACAGGCATCACTGACAATCTTGAATTTCTTATTAAATACATGTCTTGTAAACGATCATGCTGTTTAATCTGTTTTAAACTAACCGGCTGTTTTAAAGCAGTTTCCACAGCCAGATCTACGGCTACCCAGGCCGGATCATCAGCTGTTGGATCAGGGAATGACTCTTTCACTACCCGGGCCAGGCCCACCACCTCTTTGCGTTTTCCACTGTGATAAAACAGGACCAGATCATTCAGTTTCATATTCGTGAGATGATTACGGGCCTGATAATTTCGTACGCCATCCCAATGGTCCTTTCCCAGTTCGGAGAATTTTTGCCAGGAATATGTCTGAGGTTCCGTTTTAACTAACCAATAATTCATTAACTCAGCTATTTTTTTCAGATCTAATGATTCTGTGATAATTTTGAAAATACTATTTTCGCAAATATTGTTTATTAAAGGTAAAGTTAATTCTGAAAATATTTAGAAAAAAAGTCATTTAATGACATCTTATTTACAGGAAATTTTAAAGTATTTCCTATCCATTAATTTTTTTATTATACTCCAAAAACCATTTAGAATTGGAAAACAGAGAATTTATTCGAATATTTAATACAGCTATTTCTCTGATGGAGCTGCATGATGAAGACCCGCAGCAGATCAGGAAATTCAGAGGTATTGTAATCAGGCTGGAGAAAATACTGGAACCCCTGGGGCAACTGGATGAAGAAGCCTTGCAGAAAATCGATGGGATTGGCAAATCGGTAGCTGCCTATATTTCTGAAATAAAGCAAACCCAAACTTTGTCCCTGGTCACTGAACTTGCAGAAAAAACTCCGGCAGGACTGATCGACCTGCTCAGGCTTAATGGTTTTGGTCCTAAAAAAATCCGTACGCTCTGGCAGGAATTGAATATAACCAGGTTAGAGCAACTATTACAGGCATGCTATGATAACAAGGTCAAGGACCTTCCTGGTTTTGGATTGAAAAGCCAGCAACAGCTGATAAAATCGGGGGAATTCCTGAAAAATAACCAGAATAAATTATTATGGGCTGATACCCAACCCCTGGCTGAACAATTATTGGAAATCCTGCAGGAAACCTTTCCTTCTTTATTAATTTCACTAACAGGAGAGTACAGAAGAAAATGTGAGATCGTTTCCCAATTGGAACTGGTGGTGGGTGATGACAATTTTCAATCGGTATACCAATTCCTGGACACCCTGTCTTTCCTGGAAAAAACGCCTCGTAGGTCGGGGCCATTTACCTGGGCCGGACACTTCAGCCAGGTTCATCTGCCACTACTGGTTCGGTTTTGCTATGCCAGGCAGTTTATAAAAAAACAATTCAAGTTCACAGGCAGTCCTTTGCATATGAAAAAAGTGGTAAAAGACCAGCAAAATTTTTTGCAGCTGCTGGATGGTTTTGAGCCGGAAAGTGAAGCAGAGATTTACCAGCAAGCTTCAATGCCTTATGTAATCCCTGAACTCAGGGAAGGTTTGCTGGAATTTAAATACGCTGATTCAGAAAAGCTTTCTGCCCCCCGGTTGGAAATGAAACATCTCAAAGGCGTGTTACATGCTCATTCCCATTACAGTGATGGTAAAGTCAGGTTGGCTGACCTGGCCCGGTATTGCCGGGATCAGGGCTATCAATATTTGGGTATAACAGATCATAGTCGCTCTTCCGTAATTGCCAATGGAATGGAAGTTTACCGGATCCGGCAGCAACATGAGGAAATTGAAAGGCTTAATCAGGAAATAGCCCCTTTCAGGATCCTGAAAGGTATAGAATGTGATATTTTATCAGATGGAAAACTGGATTACGAGGAAGAAGTGCTGAAAACTTTTGATTTCATAGTGATTTCGGTGCACAATAACCTGAACATGACCAGGGAACAGGCTACCAACAGGATCATTAGAGCTATTGAAAATCCTTATACCACCATTTTGGGTCATCCCACCGGCAGGTTATTGTTGCAACGGGAAGGATACCCTATTGACCATCAGGCGGTAATTGATGCCTGTGCACAGAACCAGGTAGTAATTGAAATCAATGCCAATCCCCGACGGCTGGATTTAGACTGGAGGTGGCTGGACTATGCCCGGGAAAAGCAGGTGATGATCAGTATTAACCCTGATGCACATGCTATTAAAAGTGTTTCCGATATCCAATATGGGGTTTATATAGCAAATAAAGGATTGCTGGAGCCGGAAAACATTTTAAATTGCCTTAATCTGGATCAGCTAATCGATTATTTTGATCAAAAAAAGGTTCATATTAAGTAATCATCATTAAAAACTATCTGAATTGAAAATATTAATACTCAGGTTCTCATCCATAGGTGATATAGTCCTGACTACACCCGTTCCCAGAGCTGTAAAGATGCAAATTACAGATGCCGAAGTGCATTATTGCACTAAAATCCAATACCGGGATATGTTAACAGCCAATCCTTATATTGACCAGGTTATTTGCCTGGAAAACAGCCTTAACCATTTAGTGAAGATCCTTAAAAAAGAAAAATATGATTCTGTAATTGACCTGCATCACAATCTCAGAACATTTTTAATCAAAAGGAAACTGGGGGTTAAAGCTTTTTCATTTCATAAGATCAACTGGCAAAAATGGCTAATGGTAAACCTCAAGGTGAATAAATTGCCCAATGTACATATCGTGGATCGTTATATGGATACCCTAAAACCATTAAATCTTAAAAAAGACAGCTTAGGTCTGGACTATTATATACCGGAAAAGGATGTGGTAGAAACAGGATGGCTACCTGCCACTCATCGAAATGGATATATTGCCTTTGTGATCGGAGCTAAGTTTGGCACCAAAAAATTACCTTATAAAAAAATGGTTCAGTTATGTCATCAAATCAATCGTCCGGTGATTTTACTGGGCGGCAAAGAGGATGCAGAATTAGGTCAGCAAATTTTCGAGTTTTTTGACGATAATGAAAAAGAACTGACCCAAACCATCATTTTTAATGCCTGTGGTAAATTTAACCTGAACCAATCAGCCTCGATTATTAAACAAGCCAAATATGTTTTCACTCATGATACGGGACTAATGCATATTGCTGCGGCATTTAAAAAGGAAATTTTTAGCATTTGGGGAAATACTATTCCTGAATTCGGGATGTATCCCTACAGAACAAAGTTTACGATTTTTGAGAATAAGAAAATAAGCTGCAGGCCCTGTTCCAAGATTGGTTTTCAGGAATGTCCCAAGGGACATTTCAAATGTATGAATGACCTGCAATTTGACTTCTATCTACCCTGGAAGCCTGATACTTCAGATACATAACTGGCAGATTGCCAGATTTAGCTTTTTCTGGTAGTTTCCATTTCCTTCACCTCTTTGGAATAAGTGGGACAGGTTCTTTGCACACAGGATGAGGCTAATAACAATCCGGCAATGAAGGCAATAGCTAAAATCTTTTTCATGTTTAATTGTTTTTTTTAAAATATATTTTCTCAAAAATAAAAAACACAATTGATTATTAGGCTAAAAAACGATATAATTTTGGCACCATTGTACTAAATCAAAAAAAATATTATAATTTACCTGCTATATAAAGTGCTCAATCCTCTCAGGATCAGGCCAGGCATGGTTTCCATGGATAACAAGGATGATTGGCCGAATTAAATCCGGCTATATTAATTAAACAAAAATAAAATTTTAGTAACAGGACAAAAGGTAAGATATAAAAAAGCTACAATTAAATGATCAACATTACATCGCCATAACTGAAAAAGCGGTACTTCTCCTTGATAGCTTCCTGATAGGCCTTCATTACCAGATCATATCCTCCAAATGCAGCACCCATCATCAAAAGGGTGGATTCAGGCATATGGAAATTGGTAATTAATGCATTACAAATCTTAAACTCATAGGGTGGGAAAATGAATTTATCAGTCCATCCATTATTTTCTTTAAGTCGACCATTGGCTGAAACAGATGATTCCAAAGCTCTCATAGAGGTAGTACCTACGGCACATACCCGGCTTTTTCTGTTCAGTGCATCGTTTACCAGGTCTACGGTAGGATTTTCAACTCTGAAGTTCTCCGAATCCATTTTGTGTTTGGTGAGATCTTCCACATCTACCGGACGAAAGGTTCCCAACCCAATATGTAGGGTTATGGGTGAAATATGAACCCCTTTAATTTCCAGTCGTTTCAACAATTGATGGGTGAAATGCAGTCCGGCAGTAGGAGCAGCCACAGCTCCGGTATGTTTGGCATATATGGTTTGATACCGCTCCCGGTCTGAAGGTTCAGCCTTTCTTTTAATATATTTAGGTAAAGGAGTTTCTCCCAGAGAGTCGATCAGTTTATAAAAATCTTCATCATTGCCATCATACAGAAAGCGAATGGTGCGGCCTCTGGAGGTGGTATTGTCAATGACCTCAGCTACCAGTTCACCGTCCCCGAAATACAACTTATTGCCTACCCTAATCTTCCTGGCCGGATCGACCAGTACATCCCAGAGGTGCATATCTTTATTCAATTCCCGGAGCAAAAAAACTTCTATTTTAGCCCCGGTTTTTTCTTTATTTCCATAAAGCCGGGCTGGAAATACCTTGGTATCATTGATGGTCATCACATCTCCATCATCAAAATAATCAATGATATCTTTGAAAATCTTGTGCTCTATCTTACCTGTTTCTTTATGAACTACCATAAGTCTGGATTCATCCCGGTTTTCTGCAGGATATAAAGCAACTAAATCGCTGGGGAGTTCAAATTTAAATTCTGATAATTTCATATTTAATATTACGGTATTAAATAACTTAAATATAAGCTTTCAACAACCTAAAAAAATTAGGGTGCAAAGGTAATAAAATAAGCTAACGCATCCTTGTTTTTAGCATAAAATTTTTCAACTATGTTTTAGAATCATAACATGTTTTCTTTTTAAATTTGAAAAAGTGTCTTTATTGAGCTTAAGAAATTACCGACAGATTTACCCGCAGGTATTATATTATTTGAAAATATCTTTAAGTTTTTCAAAAAACCCTCTTTTTTTCTTTTTATTTTTTTTAGGTTTCGGATAACGGGGATTGGGTTTTTCTAATTCCCGGTCTGGATCTTTTTTGAATATTTTGAACAGATCAAACAATCCTTCTTCTTTATACAATTTAAAAGGTTCGCAATCGAGGCTGGCAGCCACCTGAGGGTCCATGGAAGGAAATGAAGCCTTATAAAAATGGTTCAACTCCTTGTCTTTTGCCACTTTTTTCATAAAAAGCCCCCAGATAGGTAATGCAGTAGAAGCCCCCTGTCCCAGTTCAAGGCTTCGAAAATGAATTCCTGGATCATCTGCCCCTACCCAGGCTCCCGCCACCAGTTTAGGCGTGATTCCAATAAACCATCCATCAGCGTGATCCTGAGTGGTACCCGTTTTACCGGCGATATCGTTGTATAGACCATACCGGTAACGTAATCTGGCTCCTGTACCATTATTTACCACGCTCTTCATCATTTCTATCATAATGTCGGCCGTTTCCGCTGATATAACTTTTTTGCCCGGATTGTTTTCTTCATTTTGATAAATGATATTTCCCTGCTGATCTTCCACCCGTACCAGGTAGCGGGGCTGAATAATGCGGCCCCGGTTGGCAAAAGCCGAATAGGCTGTCACCATTTCGTAAAGGGATATGCTGGAAGTGCCTAAAGCAATAGATGGTACCTGAGGCACATTGCTTTGAATACCCATTTCATGGGCCAGATTTACCGCTTTATTAATACCAGTTTCCATCAGCAGGTTCACTGAAATGGTATTTACGGAATTTGTCAGTGCTCCCTGCATGGAATAAAATCCCTCATACTGACCATCAGAATTTTGGGGCGACCAACCATCATATTCCTCATAGATCCTTCTTTCATTTTCAATATATTCACAAGGTTCCATACCATTTTCCAGGGCAGCCGCATATACGATTGGTTTAAAGGTAGAACCAATCTGCCGCTTTGTATTGATATTCACATGATCATATTTAAAATATTTATGATCAATGCCTCCCACCCAGGCCAGAACATCTCCGGAAGAAGGATCCATAGCCAAAAATCCAGCATTAAGGAAATAAAGATAATGCCTCACCGAGTCCAGAGGGGACATCATTTTCTCTTCTTCACCATCCCAGGTGAAGATGGTCATCATTTCTTCATTTCGAAATTCCTGCTGAATCTCTTTTTCGGTTAATCCCTGGGCCTTGAGCTTTTTATAACGGGGTGAACGATGAATGGCGTTAATTAAAATATTTTCATCCTGATACCAGGGCCTGGTGCTGCCCCAATGGCGGTAAAAAGTTTGTTGCAGCTTAGACATATGCTCACGCATGGCTTCCTCCGCATATCGCTGCATTTTTGAGTGCAGGGTAGTATAGATTTTCAGTCCATCAGTATACAGGTTGAAATTTGTTCCATCTTCCTGAGGCTGTTGCTGTAGTGCCTGTTGTAGTTCCTGCCGAAGCTGCTGCCGAAAGTAGGTAGCCAGGCCTTCATTATGATCCTGGTTTCTGTAATCAAGTTCAATATCTAAAGCCTTTAAAGAATCGGCTTCTCTGCTGGTGATAAAATTATAATTATCCATTTGGTTGATAACCAAATTCCTCCGTTGCCTGGAAAGATCTTTATGGGTTCGTGGGTTATAGGTGCTGGTGGCTTTAAGCATTCCCACCAACACAGCAGCCTCCTGCAGGTTTAAAGCCTTGGGCTTTTTATTAAAGAATCTTTGTGAGGCCGTTTCAATACCAAAAGCATTCTCCCCAAAGGAAACGGTATTCAGGTATAATTCCAGTATTTTAGGCTTGGAATAGATTTTTTCCAGACGCCGGGCCACCAGGGCTTCCCTGGTCTTGTTGACCGGCATACTGAGAACCCCATAATCCTGCCTGGGATAGAGGTTTTTTACCAGCTGTTGGGTAAGGGTGCTGCCTCCGCCACTGCTTTCATCCTGCAGCAAAAGGGTCTTGAATAATACCCGCCCCAGACTTTTAAAATCAATTCCATGGTGTTGATAAAACCTGATGTCCTCGGTGGCGATCAGGGCTTTTAATAAATATGGTGATATATTATTAATATCGGTATGGGTTCTTTCCTGGATAAAATATTTTCCCAGTAATTCTCCATCAGCTGAATATACTTCTGATGCTATATTATTGTTGATATTTCTCAGTTCGCCATAAGTAGGTAAGCTGCCGAATGCTCCTCCCCGAACCATCATAATAAATATTCCCAATCCCATCAAAACCAATAGCCCCAGCACAAGTAATGCGCCAAATAACCTGGTTATCAAGGGGAGATTTTTAATACGCGTCCACCAATGACTTGAAAACTTTATTAATTTATTCACTAACCTGTTTCTTCTTTTAAAAAAATGATGACCAAATAAAAAAAACGACTTATGCCATTAAGGTATTATAATTCCCAGTTAAAAAAATAAGGCACAAATTGTAAACCCTCCAAAGCATATTCTGTTTCAAACGCGGATAGATCTTAAAAAACAAAAGGACCTGCTGATTAAAACAACAGATCCTTTTTTAATATTTTAATAAAAAATTTTACCAGGTCCGGTCTTTTAAATATTCCTCCAGATCTGCCTGAGACATGGGCAGGTTATCCGGATTGGGATGATCTTCTACCCAGGTCAGGAAGGCTTCTTTAATCTCATCACTCCACTTTCCATCAATTTGTCCCGGTGTATAGCGTCCCTGACGTAACATTTCATGGCCAAACTGGTCTCTCAACATGATAAATTCTGCCCGGCTCACCACTTCTTCAGCCAAGTGGGCTGGTATAAATAATACACCTTCTCTTTTAGCCAAAACAACATCTCCGGGAAAGCATACTGCCCTGCCGATTCTGATGGGAATATTTATACCCATAAGCATTACCTCCTGCAGATAAGATGGATCCCATCCTCTTACAAATGCATTAAATCCGTCGATTTCCTCAAGTCCGCCCAGATCGCGTAAACCTCCATCAAAAATCACTCCATTGCCGGATTTGGCATAAATGGCATTCCCCAGGTTATCACCAATGAGGGTTCCATCCACAATTTTCCCAAAGGCATCAGCTACATATACATCGCCTTGTTGCAAAGCATCTATAGGCCAGGAGTTCATTGCTCCTATACGTCCCTCTTCATGTCCTTTTTCAGTAAGACGGTCCATTATTTCAGGCCGCTTGGGCATATAATAGGCCGTCAATGCACGTCCCACCACTGGTACATCATCATGGATCATCATCCATTCACCGGCAAATTGATTATGATATCCTTTGGAACGCAATACGCCCCAGGCTTCTTCAATTGACACTTTTTTCATTCGTTCAATGACATCCTCCGATACTTTGGGGCGTCCGTCATCAAATCTGGGTCCTTCCCATTCCTGGGTATAATAAATGATTTCATCCTCAGTATCAAAAAATTGAGCCTGAGAGTAAGTGGTTATTAAAATTATCAGAGAAAATAACAAAAGCGATCTTTTCATAATTATAGGTTGATTAATTTATTGATTTAAACATTAATTTCTTTTTGGGCTTTGTCTTCCACATCACCTGGTCTGATCTTTTCAGTATCACCTACCGGGCGACCCCGCCACCAGGTAGCTAAAGAAGACCCGGTAATATTCATTAACGGTCCAAAAACTGCCGGAGCTAATCCTACGGTGCCAATTTTTCCCATCTGTACAGCTATGCCTGAAGCCAATCCTCCATTTTGCATGCCGACTTCCAGAGCTATGGTACGACAGGACTTTTCATCCATGCCAACTAATTTACTAAACCAATAGCCTAAGGTATATCCGGCTAAATTGTGTATCAGACTGGCTAAAATAAGCAAAAATCCTATCTGAAGCAGATCGTCCCGACCCGAAGCAGTAATAATAGTGATAATTACAGCTATACCGGCCATAGAAACAAAAGCCAATACTTTATCAAGATACTCTTTCCGTCCACCAGCTAAATGTTTGAACAACAAACCTCCAATGATGGGGAGTATCAGGAACCACAGTAAATCAGTATAAAACTGGCTCATAGCACTGCTGACATCAGCTCCTGTGGTTGTTAAAAATATGTAATTCTTTAATCCTATGATTACAAGATAAGCAATGGCCTGGATAATGATGCTTTTTCTGGTCTCTCTGCCATAAGCAATAGCATTGAAGATTAAACCTGCCACAATGGGAAGAATGATCATATTAATGATTCCCAGCATCATGTCCCAGAAATCTACCGGAACAAACTCACCGGCCAACCACTTCATCAATGTAGGTGTCAACAGAGGGGCCAGCAAAGTAGCAATAGCAGTGAGGGTCACAGATAAAGCCAGATTGGCTTTGGCAATAAATGACATCACATTGGAAGCCAATCCACTGGGTGAGGATCCTATCAGAATAATACCAGCAGCAACTTCCGGAGCAAAACCAAAAGTAGAGGCAATGGTAAATCCTATAAAAGGCATAATAGTAAACTGGCAAATCACTCCCACCAATACGCCTTTAGGCATTTTGATCACTCCGGCAAAATCCTTAAAACTCATTTGTGATCCCATGCCAAACATGATGATCTGAAGCAAGGGCACGATCAGGTTCTTCAATTGAAAATCACCGATTTGTAGGAAATACTGGGGATAAAACATGGAAACAGTCACCGCCGCAAAAATCCACATGGTATAGGAAAAACTACTCAGGAAACTACTAATCCTTACCCCGATGGCCAAAAAAACAAAAAACAAGACTAAAAAAGGACCGATTTCACTGCCATTACCCATTAAAAGCAAGATAATGGTTACCAAAGCCATAGCAATGGCCGCCCCTATAGCAAATTTATAGACACTTCTTTTATTCATTCAATTGGTTTTTTATTAATGGATTTTTGCAATCTGCTTCAAATATTTATATTATTACCAGGATTTCCAAACGGAAACCAATTTATTAAAAAATCATTTATTACAGTTATGATAATCAACAAAAAATATTAATTTTATAATGTTACAAATATTTTCCAGTAAATAATAATCAACAAAACATAAAATTATGAAAGAAAACAAACAGGATAATGCCGCGGATGGATTGAACCGGAGGTCTTTTATTCAAAAAGCTGCTTTGGGAGGATTGAGTTTAGGAGCCATGATGAATGCCCCGGTAGAAGAACAATTGGAATATACCACCCAAAATGTAAATCGAAGCTCAGCCCCTTCTGACCTAAAGATCACAGATATGAGAATTGCCTGGATTGAGCGGGTACCTATTGTCAAGATATATACCAATCAGGGTATTACCGGCCTGGGTGATGTGAGAGATGGGGCTGATAAAAGATATGCTCTGATGTTGAAAAGCAGAATATTGGGAGAAAACCCTACCAATGTTGAGCGATTATTTAAGATCATCAAACAATTTGGCGGACATGGTCGAATGGGTGGTGGTGTATCAGGGGTGGAAATGGCCTTGTGGGATCTGACTGGAAAAGCTTACGGGGTACCGGTCTATCAGTTGCTGGGTGGTAAATACAGAGATAAGGTAAGAATATATGTGGATACTCCTACAGTACGAGATCCCATGGAATTTGCCCAAAAGATGAAAGGCCGTATTGACAAAGGCTTCACCATTATGAAAATGGATATTGGTATTGGTCTGATCAAAGATATTCCGGGCACCTTGACCAATACCAGCCCCTGGGGAGAAATGCGCGGGTGGCAACAGGAAAAAGGATCCTATGGCTATACCATGCACCCCTTTACCCGGGTTCAGATTACCCAAAAAGGAATCGAGGAAATGGTGAAATATGTAAAAGCCGTTAGAGATGTGGTAGGTTATGAAATACCTATAGGTATTGACCATTTAGGTCATATGGGCGTAAATAGTATGATACGTTTAGGAGAAGCCTTTGAGCCTTACAACATAGCCTGGCTGGAAGATCTGATTCCCTGGCAGTTTACTGACCAGTGGCGGGAAATCACCACCCATATCAATGTGCCCACCCTCACCGGTGAGGATATTTACCTGAAAGATGGTTTTAAGAAACTGATTGAAACCCGAGCTGTAGACATGGTTCATCCTGACCCTGTATCGGCCGGAGGGTACCTTGAAACCAAGAAAATAGGAGATTTTGCCGAAGAGCATGGTATTGCCATGGCCCTTCACCATGCCTCCTCCCCCATTACATTCCTGGGTTGTGTACATGCGGCTGCCGCTACCGAGAACTTTGTAGCCCTGGAGCATCACTCAGTAGATAAACCCTGGTGGGAAGACCTGGTAACAGGAATAGAAAAGCCGATCGTTCAGAATGGCTATGTAAATGTACCGGAAACACCGGGAGTTGGGGTTGAACTGAATGAAGAGGTGGTGAAGGAACACCTGGAAAAAGGTGAAAAATTATTTGCCCCTACAGAGGAATGGAATGAAAGAAAATCCTGGGACAGGGATTGGAGTTAATGTCCAAAGCCTCTACAACCAGGCAACCCGCTTCCGAAGGTTGCCTGGTTGGTTATTGACCCAGAATATGCCTGGCAATCACCAATCGCTGGATCTCTGATGTGCCTTCACCTATCTGCAACAGCCGCTGATCCCGGTAAAACCTTTCTACATCATACTCCTGCATAAGTCCATATCCTCCATGTACCTGAATCGCCTGATCAGCTACCTCCTTGGCTATTTCAGAACAATATAATTTAGCCATAGCCGCTTCTTTGGCAAAAGGTTTTTTCTTTTGTTTGAGCCAGCAAGCCTTGTATAGCATATTTCGCCCCAGTTCTATCTTTAAGGCCATGTCAGCCAGCTTAAAAGAGATCGCCTGAAATTTAGCAATAGCACGTCCGAATTGTTTACGTTCCTGGGCATATTTCAGGGACAAATCATAGGCACCCTGGGCACATCCCAGCCCCATAGCTGCAATGGAAAGACGCCCGCTATCCAACGTACTTAACATGATCTTAGACCCCTGCCCTTTTTTTCCTAAAATATTTTTTGATGGCACCCGGCAATCATCAAAAAACAATTCTGCTGTATCTGAAGAACGCCACATGAGCTTACCATGCATGGTCCTGGTGGTAAATCCAGGTGTATCCCTTTCCACCAAAATCGTAGAGATCTCTTTACGTCCATCCTGATGTACATCAGTAATTAACTGAACCGTCACACCGGCGGAAATGGGAGTGGAAGCATTGGTGATGAATATTTTGGAGCCATTGATCACCCAGTTTCCTTTATCCAGCCTGGCTGTGGTTTTAGTGCCCCGGGAATCTGACCCTGCCTCTGGTTCAGTAAGTCCAAATCCCCAGAGGGCATCGCCTGTACAAAGACCGGGAAGCAACCTTTCCTTTTGCTCCCTGCTGCCAAATTTTAGTATAGGACCAATGCCCAATGAATTGTGTGCAGCTACTGTGGCAGCCTGTGAACCATCTATACGGGCGATCTCCTCCACTGCAATAATATAAGACAAGACATCCATCCCCTGACCTCCGTATTTTTCCGGGACAAGCATCCCGAACAAGCCAATCTGCCCTATCTGGCGGGTAAGTTCCACCGAAAATGTTTCCTTTTGATCAAGTTTACGAGCCACGGGTTTAATAACCTGCCGGGCAAAATCCCTCACACTTTGCCTGATCAGATCATGCTGTTCATTACAATATATATCCATTTATGCTGGGTTTATGTATTTAATTAAGATTGATTTAAAATACACTGATTGGCACCTCAATGGTTTGATTTAATAAAAAGGAGGCAAAAGTTTTCCCCTGGGGATCTATACGACCGGAATAGGTGCCTCCCCCATCCAGGGCCTGATTAAGCACGAAATTCAATGCATTCAAATTATCTAATTCATAACGTATCACGCTCCCTTTGCAATAATCTGCAAACCAAACTTTAATGATCCTGTCAGTAAGAAACATCTTCAAATAGTCATAGATCTTTTCTGTTCTTGCCACTACACCAATATTAACGGTATCTCCTTTATCTCCTGAACGAGCCAGGCACAACTCATACATCTTTTTTGACATTGTTTCCTGGTTTAGATCTGTTTCACCTTGTCCATTGTGGTTGATTGGTTCTGTTTCAGCTGACCAGGCTGTTTCAGTGTCTTCCACTGGCTTAATTGTTTCAATTGGACTGGCCTGATCCGCCAAAACCTCATATAATGTTAAAGTAAGTTTGGTTTTATCTATCAGGGCCGGCCAGTACCTTACAACTTCCTGAATGCGGGGTCTTCCTCCTGTAACAGCTACACCAGGAGGACCACTGAGGATCAATCCGGATAAATGACGGGCAAACCTTTCCAGTTTGGAGCGGTCATGATCGAAAGCAGTGAATTGCAACAGGATCTCCGGAGGCTCCTCTGTTTCCATATTGTAAGGCTGGGTAGCATCATACCCAATCATGCTTGTATTTGTTTTCTCCAATTCCAGCCCAATCCGCTGCCAAAAGATCTTTTTAAAAGTCCTGGCTTTGGCTAATGCATGAGGAGCTGACAAAATGATCGCTCCTGAAGCCTTAAATCCATCCTGGTAGGCCATGGAAACTTTCCAGGTATTTGGGGCTGGCTTGCCCTGGGCCCCACTGACCCTTACTTTACCCAAGGAAACTTCTTCTAATTTAATAGTCCGGATATCTGCCACAACATCAGGGCCGGTATATTTTCCCGGATCGGCAATTTCATAAACCAACTGTTCCTTTACAGTGAATTGGCTGACCAAACCGCCCTGATTTTCGGGTAAGCTCAAGGTAAAACTTCCATCAGGGGCTACTTCTATTACCGGGTAAGCCATTTCAGTCCAGGAATTCACCGATTGCCAATCCGTAAAATTCCCTCCGGTAGCCTGGGCACCGCATTCAATCACATGTCCTGCAATCATGCCTCCGGCCAGACGGTCCCAATCATCTGCTTTCCATTTAAATTCATATTGAAGAGGGCCGATCACTAATGCACTGTCAGCTGCCCGCCCGGTGATGATTATATCGGCTCCAGCCTTTAAGGCCTTTACAATGGATTGACTACCGATATAAACATTGGCAGAAGTTAACCTGGAAGCCACTTCACTAAATGAACGGTGATCTTCCATGTGTTGGAAGGTTTCACCTTGCTGCTGAAAGCGAGTTACCTGCTCAATAATATTATCACCTGTGACAGCTATTATTTTTTTATGAATCTTATGTTTCTCCAGGATTTTAGCCAGTCGGGTTGCACATCCAATGGGATTATTTCCACCTGCATTGGTAATGATCCTGACCGGTTGTTGCTTCAATTGCTCCAGGGAATTCTCCACATGTTCAATAAAATCATACACATAGCCCATTTCAGGGTGCTTTTTCTGCTGTTTACTCAGGATGCTCATAGAAACTTCGGCCAGGTAATCTGCAGTCAGATAGTCCAGGCTGTGATGTTTCAACTGCCGAAGCATGGCATCAGGATCATCCCCCCAGTAACCACTGGAGTTGCCTATTCTGATCTTTTTATCCACCATTATTTCATTTAATTTGTATACTTTCTTTTACAGATCAACCATTTTCAATCCATCCGGGCTTTCTTTTCTCCAGGAAAGCAGCCATACCCTCCTGCCCTTCTGCTGAAGCACGGATTTGGGCGATCATTGCTGCTGTTTTGGCACCCGCTTCTTTTAAATCCCAATGATTATTCACCTGGTCCAGTAAATGCTTGCATTGGGTGATAGCAACCGGACCGGAAGTCAAAAGCTGATCAGTCAGTTCGTTTAGAAAACGTTCCAGGTCAGACTCAGGCAAGGCATGATTGATCAACCCATATTTTTCAGCCTCATGGCCTTTAATCCTTCTGCCGGTCAGCATCAGTTCTCTGGAAGGAAATTCTCCTACACGCTTGACCAGGTAAGGAGATATACAGGCCGGCACAATGCCGATTTTGACTTCACTTAAAGAAAAGATGGTGTTTTCCTCAGCCAGAGCAATGTCACAGGCAGCCAGTAAACCATTGGCTCCTCCAATGGCAGCGCCATGTACCATTGCGATGGTAGGCTTGGGACAACTATAGATCTCATAAAAACAGCGGGATAAATTCAGGCTTTCCTGTAAATTTTGCTGGTCTGAATAATTCACGACATTCCGCATCCAGTTAAGATCAGCCCCGGCACAAAATGATTTACCCCTACCCCTCAAAACGATCACCCGCACTTGTTCCTGCTGTTTAAGCTGGCCAAATGCCTCAATCAACTCCAGGATCATGATTTCATTAAAAGCATTCCTGATCTCCGGACGGTTGAGCCATATGGTAAATATCCTTTCCTTTTGTTCTATTTCAATGGTTTCAAATTGTTGCATAAATCCTTACATTCTGAATACTCCAAATTTGGTATCTGTTATAGGTTTGTTAAAGGTAAGGCTCAGACACTGGGCCAGCACCTTTCGGGTATCTGCCGGATCAATAATGCCATCATCCCATAAACGGGCGGTACTGTAATAGCATGAACCTTCTTCCTGGTATTGTTTTAGTATCTCATTTTTTAACTTTTGCTGCTCCGGCTCAGCCAGCTTTCTACCCTTCTTTTTCAGCTGTTCATTTTTAACAGTGACCAATACATTGGCAGCCTGCTGCCCACCCATAACCGATATTTTAGCATTAGGCCACATAAACAAGAAATTAGGATCATATCCACGTCCGGCCATGGCATAATTTCCGGCTCCGAAAGATCCTCCGAATACAACGGTTATTTTAGGTACCTGGGTGTTGGCCACCGCATGGATCATTTTTGCCCCATCCTTGGCGATACCACCTTGTTCATATCTTTTCCCTACCATGAACCCGGTAATATTTTGCAGGAAAATCAGGGGAATCTTCCGGGTGGAACATAATTCTATGAAATGAGCTCCCTTTAAGGCAGACTCAGAAAAAAGGATACCATTGTTAGCAATAATCCCTACCGGAAAGCCTTGTATTCGGGCAAATCCAGTGATCAGGGTCTTCCCATATCTTTCCTTAAACTCTTGAAAATCACTGCCATCTACAATGCGGGCAATGATTTCCCTGGCATCTACCACTCTGCGTGCATCCTGAGGCAACACACCATATAATTCATGGGCCGGATATTTAGGTTCCTTCACTTTACTGATCGGATATGGGTATTCCTTGGTTTGAGGTATCTTGTCGAATATATGGCGGCAGATCTGCAAAGCATGTTGATCATTTTCGGCCAGGTAATCAGCTACTCCCGAAATGGCCGTATGCATTTCGGCCCCGCCCAGATCTTCTGCTGTAACATCTTCACCGGTAGCGGCTTTCACCAGGGGAGGTCCTCCAATAAAGATGGTTCCTTGATTTTTAACCATGATCACTTCATCACTCATAGCTGGTACATAAGCACCTCCGGCTGTGCAGGAGCCCATTACCACGGCAATTTGAGGTAAACCCAGGGCAGACATCCGGGCCTGATAATAAAAAAATCGTCCAAAATGGAACCGGTCAGCAAAAACTTTGGATTGATCTGGCAGGAACACGCCACCGCTATCAACCAGGTAAATACAGGGCAGGTAATTCTGTAATGCAATTTCCTGGGCTCTCAGGTGCTTTTTGATGGTAAGATCCATATAAGTACCTCCCTTTACAGTGGCATCATTGGCAATTATCACCACCTCTTTACCCTGCACCCGGGCCAGCCCGGTCACAATCCCGGCAGAAGGGAAACTGTTTTCTTTCACACCAAAGGCGGCCAGAGGCGAAAGTTCCAGGAATGAGCTATCCTTATCTATCAATAATTGAATACGGTCTCTGGCAGTTAATTTACCGCGTTTTTGATGCCTGATTACTGAATCATCATTTTGCCTATCCATCACCTGAGAAAGGTGACTTTGGTAGGTATCCAGGTATTTTTGATAATGCGCTTTGTTGCTTTTAAATTCCTCAGACCGAGGATCTATTTTTGATCTTAATTCTGACACAGACTACATTTGAAGGTTATTGTTTAAAACTTAATTTCAGGGTGGAATGTTAGAACAATTGTAAAATTTGTAAGTTTCAATATTGCCCGGGGAACTCATTTCACCATCTCAACCAGAAACCGATCAGGTAATCATTTAATTAAGCATAGCTGAAAGGAATGGAAATCCGGAAGTAATTTCCTGGTCAGGTATTATACAACCATTTAGGTCTGGTTATTTATCTTTTTCTCCCACTCTCCAGAAATAGACTGTATGCATAAATCCGCTGGGAGTCATGATTCGTTCCATTTTATCTGGGGTCCAGTCACCCATATTGTAATTGTGGGAAACAACTCTGGTACCGGCAGGCATTTTCTTTATTTGTGGTCGAAGGCTTAAATTAACAGAAGGCAATAAATACAAAGCCAGCACGGTAGCTTCACTAAAATCTGTTTCAAAAAGATCACCTTCAATGAAAGTTACCTTATCAGTCACCTCTGCCTTTTCAGCATTGGCTTGGGCTTCTTTTATCCGTTCCGGATTTATATCCACCCCCACCCCCCGGGCTCCGTATTTTAAGGCAGCTGTAATCAGAATTCTGCCATCACCGCATCCAAGATCGTAGATCACATCTTCCGCTGTTATTTCAGCCATGTCCAGCATCAGGGTTACAACTTTTTCATTAGTTGGAACATAAGGCACATCAAACCGTACCAAATCCTCTTCCTGAGCTTTTAATTGATGAAAAGAAAAAATACTAATAGTGATTAACAGCCAAACACATTTAATAGCTTTCATGCTCAATGTATTTTATTGAAATATTCTGATCAAGACCTACAATTTTATAAAGTAGAAAAAGTAAATTTTTTATTAAACTTTTATTAAACCAATAAGTTTCAGTTATTTTAAATGTTTCCATTCAGGGTATTCATCAATAAATTACCAGACAATTTTTGAGAAACATTTAATGGACAAAACACTTTCAAATAGTATTTAAAATAGGTAATGATAAAGTATGGGAAATTAAATCATTGAATTATTTATAAATACATATTTTTTTACTATCTTAATCAAAATAAAAAAGAGCGGGCTTAAGGTAAATATTTTCAAAATCTTACGATATTTGCTCCCTTAGAAATAAAAAGGGAACTTATTTATTAAAAATTTGTTAGTGTAATTTGACCAAAAAAGTTGAGGTATGAAAATTGAATTATTAGCCTTGCTTGACCTTATACAGGTATTAATCCAAAATAAAAGGTTTAAGCAGCTGCAAGATTCAGCTATACAACTTAATCTAAAAAAGTATTCAGGTATTCAGATCGTGAACCTGATCAAAGCTGAAATTGATAAAGAAAATTTTGGCCATGCCCTGGAACTGGTAGAAAATTACAGGGTATTGTGTAAAGAACTGCTGGTCATCTATAATTCATTGGTCAGAGATTATGATCGTTTGAAAGATGACAATTTTAAAAAAGACATTGTAGAAATCTTAAATGAAAAATATGGGGTTAGTAAAATGAAGGACATTCTCCAATTGCTCGAATTGAAAGCAATTTTATTGGATAAAGAATTTGCTCCTTCTCAAAGGTAAAAGTTTTTTTCAGAAATTAATCAAAGCGCAGTGTATCCACTGCGCTTTTTTTGATTAATCCGGATCAGGCTTGATTTGGTAAAACTGCATGCAATTATTTCCCCAAACATTATCCGATTCAGACAATTCTAATTTTTGCAGAAAATTTGCTATTAATTCCACCACCTGAGAATAATCCCCTGCCAGATTACAGACAGGCCAGTCACTGCCAAACATTAATCGGTCTTTGCCAAAACAGGAAAAGACCAGGGAAAGGTAATATTCAAAATCCGGGGTATCCCACCGGCTCCAATCTGCTTCAGTGATCATGCCGGAAAGCTTACAATATACATTTTCATGGGATGCCAGTTTTTCCAATTGCTTTCCCCAGGGTTGATGCACCTGGTTTTTAATATCCGGTTTGGCCATATGATCCAGCACAAATCTTTGCCGGGGAAAATTTGATACCAGTTTTTCTGCAATAGGTAATTGCCGGGGTAAAATCAACAGGTCGTAAGTCAAACCAGCTGTCTGTAATTGACTAACACCCCGCTGAAAGGAATCACGTAACATAAAATAATCATCTTTTTCATCCTGGATCACATGTCTGACACCAACCAATTTTGGATGACGGAATTGTTGTATCTGTTTCAGCAAATGATCAGAATTAAGATCAAACCAACCCACCACTCCCTTGATGAAGTCATATTGATCCGCCCATTTCAGAATCCATTCAGTCTCTTCCAATGACTGCCGGGCCTGGATCAATATACTTCCCTGCATTCCCTCCTGCCCAAGAACTGACTTAAATTCCTCCGGTAAAAAATCCCGTTTAAGGACAGTCAAATCTTCATTGATCCAGTCATATTCAGAAGCTTTATAAACCCAGAAATGTTGATGCGCATCTATTTTCATGGCGGTACTATTTTAGTATCACTACATTAAAGGTAAGCATTCAGACAGAAAGAATAAAGCAAAATGCTCATCCATGAAACCAATCAAGTCCTATGATAACCCTTTTTCAATAAGATTTACTCAATTTTATAAATCTATATTTTATTTTCATAACAAGACATATATTCAATTTGTATAAATATTATAAATCAATTATAAAAATTTAATATATGAAAAAACACTTTATCATATCCTTTTTATACCTTGTTATTTATAGCTTGAATGTAGTGGCAAAAGTTCCTGATCAGGGACTCTCTCCTTTGGACGTAGCTAAATTAAAGACGGTCAGTGATGTGATCATATCGCCTGACGGAGTTCACCTTCCTTACCTTTTGAGTGTACCAGCTGATCCATTAAAAGAGAATAAAAGGGCTCACAGTGAATTACATGTTTTTAATACCAGGCAAAACAATTCTACTGCCTATTTTACCAGAGGAAACATAAACAGTATCTCGTTTCGACCTCAGAAAAACACTGTTTCGTTTTTAGGAAAAACAGGTGATGACCAGGTTACATCCCTTTATGAGGTTTCTTTAGCCGGAGGTGAGCCTGTAAAGATCTTTGGTTTTAAAACTTCTATTTATGCCTATAGCTGGGCCCCGGATGGTAAAAAAGTAGCCATTATTGCTTCCCAACCTGATACTACTGAAAAAATTTCTACCCTACCCTATAAGCCGGAAATTTATGAAGAAAATTTGCCCTTTCGCCGGGGATATGTGGTAGATCTTGATCAGCAGGAAGTCAATAGAATTCCCTTTGAGGGATATTTTCACAACATATCCTGGAGCCCCGAAGGTTCAAAGATAGCCATCGCCACCTCTGAAACACCATTGATAGATGATGAATATATGTTTCAAACCCTGACCATACTTGATGCAGCTAACCTTGATGAAATTGCGGAAATACAGCGTGAAGGGAAATTAGGAGCATTTAAATTCAGTCCGGATGGAGACCATTTGGCATATATAGGTGGGGCAGACCTTCATGATCCCACTGACGGCCGCTTATTTGTCAGTTCAAGCCAGGGAGGAAACCCCACCCGGATAAATCCAGGTTACCTGGGTCAGTTTGAAGATTTTAGCTGGAAAAATAACCGAACCATAACTTTTCTGGCCAGTGAAGGGGTGCAATCAGTATTAGGTACTGTGAAGGTTGACGGGACCAACTGGAAATACATATTGCAGCCAGAAGGACCAAATCTAAATGATCTGGCCCTGGCAAATAATGGAGATATGGCTTTTACTGGTGAAACAAGCAACCATCCCCAGGAAGTTTACCTGATGAAATCTACGGAAGACCGGCCCAATCAGATTACCAATCATAACACCTGGCTGAAACAGGAAAAACTGGGTAAACAGGAAGTAATTGAGTATGAGGCCCGTGATGGTATAAGTATTCAGGGTATTTTGATCTATCCATTGGATTATCAGGCAGGCAACAAATATCCATTGATCACGGTAGTTCATGGGGGTCCGGAGTCCCATTACAATAATGGATGGCTTACCCGCTATAGTACAATAGGGCAAATGGGAGCCGCGCAGGGATATATGGTATTTTTTCCTAACTACAGGGGAAGTACCGGCCGGGGTGAAGAATTCGCCAAAGTAAGTCAGGGTGACCTGGCAGGTAAAGAGTTTGATGATATTGTAGATGGCGTGGATTACCTGATCGGGCAAGGATTAGTGGATGAAAGCAAAGTGGGAGTAACAGGTGGATCTTATGGAGGTTATGCCACTGGCTGGATGGCCACCAAATATACTGACCGGTTTGCTGCCGGTGTCATGTTTGTGGGAATCAGTAACAATATCAGTAAGTGGGGTACCGGAGATATTCCGGAGGAGTTGTACCTGGTACACGCCCGGAAAAGGATTTGGGAAGATTATCAGTTTTTTCTGGAGAGAAGTCCCATCTTCTATGCCGGAAAAGCCAATACGCCGCTATTGATTATGGCGGGGGCCGAAGATACACGGGTTCATCCCAGCCAGTCCATCGAATTATACAGACATGTCAAAACCAGGACTGACACACCAGTTAGGCTGGTACTTTATCCCGGTGAGGGTCATGGCAATACCAAAGCCACCGCCCGTCTGGACTACAGTTTAAGACAGCTAAGGTGGTTTAATAAATACTTAAAAAATGAACCGGTAGATTTGGACAGCCCAATAAGCCTGGAAGTTTTGGAAAGGGAAAGCTAAATCTTTACAAAGATTTGGGATATAAGTTTTGGTCTGCAAAGGCAATAGATTGCAGCTAACCGGGCCTATGAACAACCTGCCTAAGGTGCGCAGATTCGTCAGAAAATGATTCTTTGACCGCTGACGGCCGATTGCCGTTGAATAATTAATTAATTAAATTAAAGGCAGATTTCATCTTCATGTACGAGGGGTGGTGTGGTCTGCCTTTGGCTAAAAATAAAGTAAGGCCAGCCGGCCATGACAAAAGATGGAGGAATGCAAAATGTCTAACAGGATGCAGACATTAAATGCTATTATACTATCACATCCAACCCTGCTAAACATATTCTTGCAGGTATAAAGTGAACTCCGCCCCCTTATCCGGCTCACTTTTCAATTCAATATCACCCCCATTCCTGATCACCATATTTCTTACGATATGCAATCCCACACCTTTACCATCAGCTTTTTTGGTAAATCTTTTAAATGGCCTGAACAGATTATTTTTATATTTCTTAAGATCCAAGCCAATCCCATTATCCGTAAACTTCAGGATCACAAAATCGTCCTCTTTTGAACTGGTTATTTTAATATGTAAGGGATGATCATCATGCCTGTATTTTATGGCATTACTAAGCAAATTTCTAAAGATACTTTCAATATATGGTTTGATGTAACAGATATTCTCCTGGTCAAACTGTGTTTCAATCCGGGGTTGTACCTTTTCAATATCCCGATGTAATTCCTGCAATATTTTGTTCAAAAGCTGAGGCATATTAATATCTGTGGCTTTTGCTCCTTTTTCATCTGTTTGCTGATTTTCCATGATCTCAATCAATCCCTGAAGGGTGTTTTCCAGGGTTTCAGTAGTATCTTTTATCTTTGACAGGATTACATGTTTTTCTTCTTCAGTTTTGGCAGATTCATACAGGTTCATGATCAACTTCTGATTGGTAATGGGAGAGCGAAGATCATGTGCTACCGTGTAAAAGAAGTTATCCAGGTATTCATTGATCAGGTTCAGCTCTTTATTTTTGGTGAGCAATTCCTGCTCATATTTCTTCAGAGGGGTAATATCCCTGGTGATGCTCAACACGGTTGACACCTTTCCATCCTGATCAAACTCCGGCACTAACTTGGATTCAAGATACATTTTGCCCTGCGGCCGGCTAAATTCAATTGTGAAAATAGTTTCTTCAGCAGTCTCAAATACCTTACTAATGGCTTGATTTGACTCATCCAGATTATCAATCAACCCCAGTTCCTGATTATCTTTCCCTATAAACTCCTGGGGGGGTAAACCTACCAGCGCTTCCACTACCGGATTAATAAAGGTATGTTTCAGATCCTGATTAAACCGGGCAATAATGTCAGGGGTATTTTCCACCAGGCTACGCCATTTATGTTCAGACTGGGCTAGTTCCAACTCTGATTTTTTAAGGGCGGTAATGTCCCGTGTAATTGACAAAACGGTTTCTACTTTTTGTGTTTCCTGATTTATTTCAGGTACCAGCTTGATATAAAAATAGTAATTTTCACCTTCAACAATAGCTTTATTATAAAAATCAAGAGGTTTACCAGTATTAAACACCTGCTCTAATGATTTTATAAATCTTTCGGTGTCTGTCTCTGCAGTGACGTTTAATTCCCTATGGGTCTTACCCAGAATTTGTTCTCTGCTCAATCCCATTTCCTTTTCCAGGGCTTCATTGACAAAAACATGTCTGTAGTTGTGGTCAAAACGGGCAATTACATCGGGAGTATTTTCCACCAGGCTTTTCCAGTTGTTTTCAGAGACCCTCAGACTCTCCTGAATATTCTTAAGCTGAGTGATATCAATAAAGGTCATTACCACTCCTGCAATTTTTTGTTCAGCAGTACGGTAGGGCAACAACCGGAGCAGGTAATAGGTGCCATTTTCATGTCTGAATTCTTTTTCAAGCATTTCATCCTGCTTCTTGACCCATTCTATATCCAGTTTAATATCGTCATATCCTATATGGTTGGTAAAGTGGTAAACCGGTCGTTCAACATCCGTATCATAAATATTGAACAGTTCTTTGACATTTGGGGTAATTCGCCTGATGTAGCTGTTTTCATCTAAAAAGATGGTGGCGATCTGAATACTGGCTAGCAAGTTGTCCAGGTCATTATTCAGGTCAGTGAGCTCATCTATTTTTTCCTGTAATTCAGTGTTTACAATATACAACTCTTCGTTGGCCGACTGTAATTCCTCGTTGGTGCTTTTTAATTCCTCGTTGGCCGACATCAATTCTTCATTGGAGGATTGAAGTTCTTCATTGGTTTGTTCGGCTTCATTTAAGGTGATCCTTAACTCTTCCCTGGTCACATTCAATTCATTTTCCAGTTCATGCAGCCTTTGATCTTTTACTACCTCTTTGATTTTATTATCCTGGTCTTGGGGTAGATGGGAGGATTCCGGGGATAGTCCAGGGATAGATTTTCCAAAAACAATAAGGATCTGTGATAAAATGTCCTCATGCCTGACTGCATAAAAAATGAGCGAAATCATTTCAGGATGATCATTGATTCTAACCTGAATATTGGGGAAATGAACTTCGTTTTCCTGATCCTGCCTGATTTTTCTAATGCCATTTCTTAAAAAAACCTGCAAATCAGTACCGGACAATTTCATGATATTGATCTTATCCATATTTTGGGGTACCATCAGGTAATTGCCTAAAACACCCTGATTATATAATACCTCATTGCGTAAATTAATAAATAAGTAGGATGGGGCTATTTTATTAATGACTTCCTGTTGAAAAAAATTATCTGCCGAGGCCTTCTGATCGTTCTGGAAAAAAAAAGATCCACCCGATAATTCTTTTTTTGGTGAACCTGCACCATTATCATTCTGACCTATCTTTTTACGATTTTTATAAACCCGGAATTCCTGACTTTTTTCTATGAAAAAATCAATTTTCTTACCTACTGACTCATTGGGGCCAATGATCAGATAACCTCCTGAATTTAAAGCCTGGTGAAGATTTTTAAGTATATTTGATTGAGCCGGTTGCTTGAGGTAGATAAACAAATTGCGACACATTACCATGTCAAGTTTCATCAAAGGGGGGTCTTTAAGCAGATTATGCTGCATAAAGATGATTTTTTTTCTTATTAATTTTTTAACTTCATAGAAATCTTCGTGCTTTACAAAATATTTATTTAACCATTCATTTTTTACATCTACCACAATATTGTTCCGGTAGCGACCTACACTGGCAAATTTCAAAGCTGCTTCATTGAGGTCTGAAGCAAAGATTTTATAGGTGAGGTTAAGCTGATGAGATTCAATAAAATCTTCCAATAAAATAGCCAGCGAGTATACTTCTTCTCCGGAAGCACATCCCGGCACCCAAAGCCTTAGCAGGCTTTTAGGCTGTTCCTTGACCAACTCGGGAATAATATATTGAGCAACATACTGATAAACTTCCGGGTCACGGAAGAAGTTGGTGACACTTATCAACAGATCATCGAACAGGATCTTCTTTTCAGAGGGATTCTCCAACAGGTATTGATGATATTCCTTCACATGCTGAAAGTGCCCTACATGGATTCGTTTATTAATCCTGCGAATCACCGAGTTTGATTTATAGGAAAAAAAATCAACCCCTGAATATTGACTGACTATGTTGATCACCTGATCATACAGATCTTCTTCTATATCGTCTTCATGTTCTTCCGGGGAATAATTGATATGATAGGGATTATTTATAATGCGATAGAAAGCTGAGGGTATTTCTGTGGGAGACAAAATCAGATCCGGAGTAAACGCATGCAATGCTACCCGGGGCATTCCATCAAATGCTGCTGTTTCTGGTTCCTGTACCATCACAAACCCTCCGGCTTCTTTAATAATCTTACCTCCCCTGATCCCATCCGTACCGTTCCCTGAAAGAATCAGCCCAATAGACTTCTCCTTGTAATTAATGGCCAGTGAACTGAAAAATATATCAATGGGGTAATTTAATACTTTTTTCTGGGTGTCTTCCAGGATAAACCGATCCTGATCAATTTTTACTAGTTTATCCGGAGGATTGATATAGATATGGTCCGGCTTTATGTTATCCTGATCTTCAATATCTTTTACAGTAAAATTCGAAACCTTGCCAAATAAATCCTGGGCAAAACTTTTATGATCGGCAGATAGATGTTGTACTATTATAATGGCTGCCCCGGTTGGCTCCTTCAGGTTTTCTATAATTTGTTTAATTACAGGAAAACCTCCGGCAGAAGCACCAATGCCAATTACAAAAAATTCCTTCGTACTTTGAGTCATTATAAAAAAAATTGAAATAACGAATTTAAGAAAAATAAAGCAGAATAAATAATAGGTTGCCGGAGTAGGTGATACAGGCAGGGCCCCTGACAGGAAAACAAAAGGTTGATATTGACAGGCTTAAAGGGTTATACAACAACACTGTCCTTTCGACTATTCGTAATCATAACTGGGCCGGCCCAACTAGTTTTCGGCTAAATATTAATGTGCCAGTTTATCACCTGAGCATTCCTCCAGTATTCCCTGCTCCTTTTGTTGGCCAGTTTGTTCTCTGAGCAACCTGATCTTACCATCAAGTATCAAGTGCATATAATCCACCGACTCATCCTTTCTGTACAAATATCTTTCATCCTTCAATAGACAAACTATGGATTTTTGCCAAAGCGATACTGGCAGGATGGCAATTCTTTAAATGGTTGAGCTTGTCGGAGTTTGGATAATTCCACAATCTGAGTTATAGAATAAATGGATGCAAGATGTGATAATTAAAAAAGGCAAATATTTGTTGGATAAAAAAAGCCTGTCAAAAAATTGGGGACAGGCTAAAGTAAACTCATTAATCAATAAAAAAATTTAATAAATTTAATATCCGCAAAACTAAATTTTATACGCATGCTTTACAATACTCATAAATGAGTATTTTCAAATCCGAAACCCAGGTTTTGCCAAAAATAGTGGATTAACGATGCTGATTTCAATAAATTTCTCCTCCTGAAACCAGTCCATGCCTGAGCCTAACGAAATGACTTATTTTTAAAATTTGAACGATAAAAACGAAGTGAATCATTTCAGCATTTTATATTTTTGTCTGATACAACTAAACACAAACAAATGGAAAAAGCATACTTCAACTATCAAGGGATGGACATTGCTGTTTTTCAAAATAAATCCCGGGAAAAACGGGGAATTTTATACCTTCATGGTAATTCCCTGGATACTACTACTTTTACTGCCCAATTCAGGGGTGAACTAAGTAAAAAATATAAAATAGCCGGATTTGATTGGCCAGGACATGGGCAATCCGGCAAAGCTGCGGAGCATTTTTATCAATTTGACCATTTGCTTGATCTGGTCATCAAAATAACAGATTTTCTGGATTTAGAGCAAGTAATTATAATGGGACATTCATTGGGCGGACATATTGGTCTTGAAGCTGCGCCACACATAAGCAACTTAGCCGGGTTGGTTTTATCCGGAACTCCTCCATTAGGTAGTCCTCCTAATCTGGGGGCGGCATTTTTACCCCATCCGGTAATCCAAAAGGGTTATACCTTCCAACCTGAGCTTTCAGATGCAGCTATCAGGGAAATGGCAGCTACTTTTGTATTCAGTGATTCCGGGAAAATTGATCAGTTAATTCCTCTGATAAGAAATACGGATGGAAGATTCAGGGAAGTTTTAGGCACCGAAATTGCCAGGGGTAAATTAAAAGATGAAGTAGCCATTATAGAAAATCTGAATATTCCGGTGGCAATTTTCCAGGGAGTTCATGAACCTTTAATCAATAAAACCTACCTGGAAAGCCTGTCAATCAAAAAGCTCTGGAGGAATGAAATCAGGGAAATACCAGCAGCTGGTCATAGTGTGCAGCTAGAAAATCCCGAAGTTTTTAATCACAATATGGCTGAATTTGCTCAAGCCGTTTGGAGCTAAGGATAAATTTAAGTAGACTGAATTAATTCGTGATCCAAACCAAAGGCTACCAGTTCATTGGTATTATTTACTCTGGTTTTTTTAAGCATGTTCCTTCGATGCCGGTTAACAGTATGTTCACTGATAAATAGTTCCTGGGCAATATCTTTGGAATTTTTTCCCTGGATCAGCAATTTAAGAATTTCCTTTTCCCTGGGAGAAAAAATACTTTTCATGAGTTCTTCCACTTCCTTTCCCGGGTAATCATACCCTTTTAACGGGGGGCCATGCATGGAAAAGGAGATGTTATTGCTATTTTTCAGATGAGTAATATCGGTATAAATAGCAAAACTGTGCACCAGGTTATTGTTTTTATCTTTGGTGATCATTCCGGTTTGCCTTAAAAGCCTTTTGGTTTCTCCTTCAGCTGTGATAAATCTAAAATCATTTTCAAAGATATACTCTCCCGGAATACTCTGTGGGGCATACTGCATGGCTTGCATTGAACGAATAGCTGCTTTAAGTACGATTAAACGATCTGCCGGATGAATATGCTGATAGATCCTTTCCAGGTTAAAAGGTGATTCCCAGGAGAAACCACTGATCCTTTCAAAATTAGGCGATGTATATACTACCTGGGCCGGGTCGGAAACCAGGTCGGTCAAATGAAAAAACTGGTTAGGCATAGTCAGGAATCTGCTGATCATTTCCCGGGATAATAACAGATCTTTATATTCATAAACATGAGGATCGTGAGGCAATTTACTTAACTCTTCCTGCAGATACTTTAAATCAAAGTCCGGTAAGGGCATAATTTTCCGCTGTTGGCGATTTAAACCGTAAAAAAAAGGATTACTATTGAGGCTGGTTTTATTCTTTATGAATAACAACCTCAAATGTAACCCTTTTAGAGCCAATTTTTTAATGAATTAATTTTTATAGTTAAATTTTCAGGACAATTTTTCCTTGATTTTTATTTGCTTCCATATACTGATGCGCCTCAGCCACCTGCTCCCAGGGAAAAATTTTATCCACTACCGGTCTTAGTGTGCCATTGTGAAACAGATTGATGGCAAAATGGGTCAATTCCTGGTTCAACTTGATTTGATAGTCCAAACTACGGGATCGTAAGGTGGAACCTGTGATCTGTAATCTGCGGCCTACAATCTTTCTAAGATCAAGATGGTCCATCTTTATGCCACCCAGCAGGGCCAGCATCACCATCCGTCCATCCAATGCCATAGAGTCTAAATTATCCTGAAAATAAGCAGCACCAATAAAATCAATGATGACATCCACACCTTTGCCTTCGGTAATTTTATCTACTTCCTCTTTAAAAGACCTTGATTTGTAATCAATCACATGGTCAGCGCCAAGGTTCAAACAGGTTTCATGTTTCCCGGCCGAGGCAGTAGCAATGATCTGGCTTTCCAAAGCTTTAGCCAGTTGAATACAGGCCGTTCCCACTCCGCTGGCTCCGGCATGGATCAGTATCGTTTCTTTCTCCTTTAAACGCCCCAGCCACTTCACTGCTTGAAAAGCAGTAAGAAAAACCTCAGGCACAGCCGCAGCTTCAGCCATAGAAAAATGATCTGGTTTTGCAATGGCCATTTCCTCATGAATCACTATATATTCAGCATATCCTCCTCCAGGTAAAAGGCCCATTACTTCATCCCCCTCCTTCCACTTTTCTACTTGTTCACCCACTTTTTCCACAACACCTGCTACTTCCAACCCAAGCAAAGGACTGGTTCCCCGGGGAGGCGGGTATTTACCCTTACGCTGTAAAATATCGGCACGATTGATGCCCGCCGCCTGAACTTTAACCAAAAGCTCATTTGACTGAGGCATCGGTTTTTCCCACTCTCCTAAACTTAAATTTTCTACACCTCCCGGTGCTTTTACTAAAATTGCTTTCATGTATAAAAAATTATTGATAAGTTATAAATTGTTTAGGTGTCTTGCCTGTATATTTCTTAAACACCCGATAAAAATTTGTTATATCATTAAATCCTGCCTCATAAGCAGAAAACTCAATACTTCCGGATTCCAAAAGTCGCTTTTTAACATAGTTAATTTTCAGTTGGGTCACATATTCCACAACCGTTTTACCCATCTTACATTTAAAATATCCGGTATAACCCCGGTAGGATTGTCCTGCCATCCGGGCCAGCCGGTCAATGGAGGGTGACTCATAAAAATGTCTGTTTAAAAAATTAATACTGTCCATAAAAGCCTGCTCCCGGGTATTAAATTCCAGGTCTTCCTCAAAATCCAACCGGTTCAAAAATATCAGGATACTGCTGACCAGGTAGCGCAAATTTACTTCAAATCCATGCTCTTTTTGGGTTTGTTCAAAAATCATTTCTTTAAACATGCGAATTATTTTTTGATGACCATAACCCTTACCCAGTCTTAATACAGGAGATTTTTCAAATTTTGATCTGAAGGCGCTGAAGATCTGTCTCAGGTAGCTATTTTCCCGGAAAACCTGGTCCTGTACACAAATCATTTGCAGGGTGAGCGGAAATTTTGGATGATCCCTAAAGACGTGATGCAGACCAGGCGGAAGATAGCATATATAACCATCATGAATTTCATATTCAATAAATTCAGGTTGTGAAATACCTATCTTGCCTTTTCCCGACAATACAATTCCAATTTCATGAAAATCGTGTGCCGATGCACACATTTCAAATTCAGGGCTATGGTAACTTTCAAATACATATACGCCACATTCCGGTAGAACAACCGGGAATGGGGTTTTCCGTTGATGAATTTTTTCTTCAATCATAAGGTATTGCCGAATTTGCCAATTAGTTTTTCCTGATTTTCCAATAAATTGGTGTTGTTTTGAAATATATTTGATTAAATATGAAATAATTAAACCGAATATGCAAATCAGATAAACCTCAAATTATGATCAAGATAAATCAAACGCTTACACCAGGCGACCTGGCTCAAAAATTAAGTAGGTTCTGGCAGCTTTCCGGGCAAAAGATCCTGGACCTGGAAAAAAATTACGATGTTACTAAGGGATCCCCGGTATTTACTGCCGGTGGAAAATATACTACCCGGGGCTGGACCGAATGGACCCAGGGTTTTCAATTTGGATCAGCTGTATTGCAGTTCGATGCCAGTGGAGATCATCAATTTCTGGAAATTGGCAGGGATAAAACCCTAAGCCTGATGGCCCCACACCTAAGTCATTTTGGGGTACACGACCATGGATTCAATAATGTGAGTACTTATGGTAACCTACTCAGACTAATCAATGAAGGAAAAATTGAATCAAATGCCTGGGAAAAACATTTTTATGAGCTGGCTTTAAAACTAACCGGAGCAGTACAGGCCAAAAGATGGACTTCTATTCCCGAAGGTGGCTTTATTTATTCTTTTAACGGACCGCATTCATTATTTGTGGATACTATCCGGACCTGCCGGGCCCTTTCTGTAAGTCATGCTTTAGGACATGAAATGCTACAGGATCATGATGAAGCCATTAACCTACTGGAAAGAGCAGTAAAACATGGCGTTTCCACCGCCAAATACTCCATTTACTATGGAGAGGGACGGGATAGCTATGATGTTTGGGGCAGGACAGCCCATGAAAGCATTTTCAATACCAATGACGGGCAATACCGCTGTCCCAATGCGCAACAAGGGTTCTCAGGCTATACCACCTGGACCCGGGGACTGGCCTGGGCCATGGTAGGATTTCCGGAACAGCTGGAATTCCTGCAAGGAATTGAAGACCAGGAACTGGAGCCTTTGGGAGGACGTCACAAAATAGAGGAAATTTTCTTAAAAGCGGCCCGGGCAACCTGTGATTTCTACATCGAAAATAGCTGTAGTGATGGTATTCCTTATTGGGACACTGGTGCGCCTAATCTGTATCAATTAGGTGATTACCTTAACAGGCCAGCTGATCCATATAATGATTATGAACCAATAGATAGTTCAGCAGCTGCTATTGGGGCTCAGGGTTTACTTCGTTTGGGTAAATATTTGGGCAATTCAGGAGAAAAATACTGGCAGGCCGGTTTAACCATCCTTGATACGCTGTTGGATGAACCTTATTTAAGTACCGGCGATCACCACCAGGGTCTGATCCTGCATTCCATCTATCACCACCCCAACGGCTGGGATTATGTACCGGAAGGTAGTAAAATCCCCTATGGCGAATCCAGTATGTGGGGAGATTATCATGCCCGGGAGTTGGCTTTGTATGTACAGAAGATCATCAAGGAAGAACCTTATTATACCTTTTTTAATGGATTACAATAATGGCTCAGGAATTAAAGGATTTCAGCAAATTATGCATCCATACCATTACTACTAAGCCCTGGAAATTAAACCAGGCTGTAGAGAAATATGCCCAGGCAGGTGTTGGGGGCATTACGGTGTGGCGGGATGCGGTAGAGGGCATCAATATCAAGGATGCCGGCGATTTGATCAGGAATAACAACCTGGAAATTATATCCTACTGTAGGGGCGGGTTTTTCCCCCATACGGAAGTAACGGGCAGGCAAAAGGCTATCGAAGACAACCTGTTGATGGTGGATGAAGCTGCTGCTTTGGGAGCTCCTTTGATCGTATTGGTTTGTGGGGCTGAGCCCAGACAGTCTTTGTTTGAATCAAGGGACCAGATCAAAAAAGGCATTGAAGCGCTTATTCCTCATTGTGAAGAAATGGGTATCCAGTTGGCCATCGAGCCATTGCATCCCATGTATGCAGATAATCGTTCGGCCATCAATACATTAGGTCAGGCCAATGATATGGCGGAGTATTTTCAATCGGAAGTTGTGGGGGTAGCGGTAGATGTATATCACCTTTGGTGGGATCCTGACCTGGAACAGGAAATTCAACGATGCGGCCAGAATAAAAACCTGTATGCTTTTCACATCTGCGACTGGAAAATCCCCACCACTGATCTTTTACTGGATCGTGGGCTAATGGGGGAAGGCTGTATTCCGGTAAAAAAAATCCGTAATTGGGTGGAAGCCACCGGTTTTGATGGATTCAAAGAAGTGGAGATCTTCTCCAACCATTATTGGAACATGGACCAGGATGAATTCCTGCAGCAAATTCTGGCAGCTTATTTAAGGCATAGTTAAGGCAATATCATATTCAAGAATTTTGATAAAATAAAGATAAAAATGAAAGAACATAAAGTAGGTATTATTATGAACGGTGTCACCGGCCGGATGGGAACCAATCAACACCTGATGCGTTCAATTGTGGAAATCATCAAACAAGGTGGGGTAAAGGTTAGCCAGGATGAAGTGATCATGCCAGATCCCATTCTGGTAGGACGAAATCCTTACAAACTGGAAAAGTTGAGCCAGATGTCCGGTGTGACCAAAACCAGTACCAGGCTGGAGGATGTTTTGGCTGACCCCTCCTATTCCATTTATTTTGATGCCCAGACTACTGGCCGTCGAGCCGAAGGGGTAAGTATGGCAGTGGATGCCAAAAAACATGTCTATTGCGAAAAGCCCACCGCCATTGATACTGTGACAGCCATGGAGTTATACCGGCTTTGTGAAAGAGCCGGAGTGAAAAATGGAGTGGTACAGGATAAACTATGGCTACCAGGATTGCTGAAGCTCAAACGTTTGATTGAGAATGACTTTTTTGGAGATATCCTTTCGGTAAGGGGTGAATTTGGTTACTGGGTATTTGAAGGACACTCTATACCGGCCCAGCGTCCTTCCTGGAATTACCGTAAAGAAGACGATGGTGGGATCATTGTTGATATGCTTTGTCACTGGCGTTATGTACTGGATAATATTTTTGGTAAGGTCAAATCGGTTTCATGCCTGGGCGCTACCCATATTCCGGAACGGGTGGACGAACAGGGAAAACCCTATAAATGTACTGCCGATGATGCCGCTTATGCCACCTTCGAACTGGAAAACGGGGTAGTTGCCCATTTTAATTCCTCCTGGGTGGTTAGGGTACGAAGAGATGACCTGCTGACCCTGCAGGTAGATGGCAGTAAAGGATCGGCCGTGGCAGGATTAAGGGACTGTTATATTCAGCATTACGGCAATACGCCTAAACCGGTGTGGAATCCTGACATTTCGCAGCCAATCAATTTCTATGAAGGCTGGGCAAAAGTTCCTGAACAAGAAGTTTTTGAAAATGCCTTTAAAGTACAGTGGGAGTTGTTCCTGAGGCATGTGGTGAAAGATGAACCTTTCCCCTGGAATCTAAAAGAAGGAGCTAAAGGGGTTCAATTGGCTGAAAAAGGTATTGAAAGCTGGCAGAGAAGATGTTGGGTAGATATTCCAAATATTGATTAAAAAACGCTCATGGAAAAAGTAGCATTAATAACAGGTGGAAGCAGAGGAATTGGATTAGGTATAGCCCGGCAATTGGCTCTGGACGGAGTGGATCTGGCCATCAATGGGGTCAGACCGGAGGAAGCTGTGACCGGAATCCTGGAAGAATTACGATCTTATGGCAGTCGGGTAATTTATTGCCAGGGGGATATCTCGGATAAAGCAAACCGACAAGCAATGATGGACCAGGTCAGTCAGCAATTGGGAAAACTTAATTTCCTGGTGAATAATGCCGGAGTAGCTCCCAAAGAACGAAAAGATATCCTTAAAGCTTCTGAAGAGAGTTTTGAATATGTCCTCAAAACCAATTTGCAGGGTCCTTACTTCCTGTCTCAACTGGCTGCTAACTGGTTAATTGAACAAAAAAGATCTGATCCGGAATTTTGGGGAGGTATTGTTAATGTTTCATCCATTTCTGCTACAGTAGCTTCGGTAAACCGGGGGGAGTATTGTGTAGCTAAAGCTGGATTAAGCATGACCACTCAATTGTTTGCCACCCGTTTGGGTGAGTATGATCTGCCGGTGTATGAAGTAAGACCAGGCATCATCGCCACCGATATGACATCCGGGGTCAAAGAAAAATACGACCGTCTGATCGACCAGGGATTAACAGTGCAGAAAAGGTGGGGCTATCCGGAAGACATCGGCAAAACTGTAGCTGCCCTGGTACGGGGGGACCTGCCCTACTCCACCGGCAGTGTGATCATGATAGATGGAGGATTGACCATTAATCGATTATAGCATAATTTAACCCAAAAAAATATGGAAAATATCAGAAAACAAAAATACTGGCGTATTGTGAGAACCATTGCCCTGATTGTGGCTCTATTGACATTTACGCCCCTCGTGATTCCGTCAAATGTATATAAACCCATGTTATGGGGCATACCCTACACCTTATGGACCGGATATTTAGTAGCCATTGTGCTGGTTGTATTAACCTATATTGGCACTAGGGTACATCCCGGTATTCAAGAAGAAGAGGAGGGTAAGTTATGAGCATGAAAATTTGGATACTGGTTTTGGGGCTGGCCTATGCGTCACTTTTGATCATCGCTTCCCTCAAGTCCTATAAAAAAGGTCGATCTGTAGAAGATTTTATGCTGGCAGGATCCAATGTAGGCATTATCCTGGGCGTATTGACCTATGCCGCTGCTTTGTTCAGCACGTTTACCTTTCTGGGTATGCCGGACTTTTTCCGGGTGAATGGCGTTGGAGCCTGGATCTTCCTGGCAGTTTCTGACGGGGCTATGGTATTTTTCATTCTTTGGTTTGGCTATCATGTGCGGGTGAAGGTCAATCAAATGGGCTTTAAAGGCGTAGCCGGATTACTGGCCCGCTGCTATGGATACAAATGGGCTGGCTACCTTATCTTTGCCTCAGCTTTTATATTCCTGATCCCTTATGTTGGTATTCAAATCCAGGGAATTGCTATTTTTATGAATGCCACCTTTCCTGATTTTATCCCTTCCTTTGGCTGGTCTTTGATGATCGTGATTATCATGCTGGTTTATAGTGAAATTGGCGGTTTTAAAGCCATCATTTACAGTGATGCCATCCAGGGTCTGTTGCTGTTAATCGTACTTTGGATCATTGGGATAAATTGTTTAAACCAGTTTGGTGGTATGGAAGCCATGTTTGAACGAATAGCGGAAACGAATCCGGCCTTACTATCTACCCCTGGCCCGCAGGGATTATTTACTCCCCAGTTTTTTATTGCTTCCATGATTGCTATCATCCTGATTCCTGTCACCCAACCTCAAATGACCACCAGGATCATCGTGATGAAAAGCATGAAGTCCATGCATCTGATGGCAGTGGCAGTAGGTGCCTTTGCCATTCTGGTAATCACACCTACCCTGTTTATAGGTATGTATGGCGTAGAGTTCCTGAGAAATGACCTGGCCGGATTACCATTGTCAGAACAGGCCAAATTATTCTTTGAAACCACCTTTCTTAATAACCAACCAGCATTTGTGGCCGCATTGGCACTGGTAGGATTAATTGCGGCTGGTTTATCCACCACTAATGCCCAGATATTTGCCCTGGGCTCAGAATTAAGGGGGTTATTAAAAGGCGATGAAAAGGCAGTTTTCCGGAAAACCAAGATCGGGATCTTCATATTCGCCCTGATTGCCCTTTTCTTTTCTGAATTGATCCAGGATCAGATTGCTATTCTGGCCCGGGTGAGTTTCGCCGGAACGGGAATGATGGGTCCGCTGATCCTGCTGGGTATTTTAACTAAGAAAAAAATATCCCCTGTATTTGTAATTATCACGGGTCTGGGTCTTTTAACTTTTATTTTGTCTTTGGCCGGCATTGCTCCGGCAGCTATTTTTGGATTAAGGATGGATCTGTTTCTTTTCATTACCCTTTCTTTATTTGCCGTTCTATTTGAAGTTTTGGGAAAGAAAAAAGAAAAAGAGGATGAGGTGCTGACAGTTTGATCCAAAGGTTGTTTGACCGATGAAGGTCAGGTAGGGAGAGTCGCAACCGGTGAAGTTGATCACTGCTAACCAGGAAAAGCAGGAAATCTGGCATTTTAAGCACTATCCGCTGCCCCAGGATATGGTCACTAAGAAGGAACAAAAAAAGGAAAGTTCATTTTTGAGACTCAAAGATTAGGCCACGGTGGAAAAGCGAAAAACCGGCAATGACATATTTAAAAAGAACCAACAATACCAACTGGTGCTGAAATATATTTTGTTGGCCCGGGTGAATTGGGCCGTATGGTGGAGGAACGGTTTATCGAGGAGGTAAAGCCCACCCTGCCCCTGGGTTACAGTATTGTTGATGGAAGAAGCAGCTGGCGTTGGAGATAAAAGGAAGAATCACAATACTACCTGATCTTCCTGGTGGTGGCCATAATATTTTTTATCTACAGTGTGCTGCTGGAAAGTCTGCGACAGCCTTTGGCAATTGTAGCTTTGATACCGTTCTCATTTATCGGCATTTCTCTCACTTTTTTCTGTTTGAATTCCGCTTCGATCAGGGTGGATATTACTCCTTTATAACTTGAAAATCATGAAAATTAAGTGCTTATTCCTATCGGTATTGTTGTTGAACCTTGCCTGTAAAGATAATGAATACCAGATGAAAACAATCGAATCCTTAATAGTAAATCAAGGGTTGTAGCCCGCTTCAAAATTGTAACGGTTTGATAAGTTTAAAGCCTGCAATCGCCTACTTTGCATATACTCAACATTGGGCAAAATACCCAAAGGTTATGAAATATATAATAACCATTTTCCTTGCATTTATTTCCGTTCACATCAATGCCCAATATAACCCTTATGATATTCGAGAAGCGATAGCAGAAAGTATCGAAAAGCTTAATACCGACACTGAAAACGCTTTTCGGGTATTTAATAAAGAAATTAGCGATGGAGAGTTTTCAATACCAATCAGCGTTTATTATCCGCCAGCTGGCGGATTCCTTCACCTCCCTTCAGGCTGGCTCTTCGCTAAAAACTTCCACCGGAAGTTTTCTATTACGCTCAGCCCTTCGCGGTTACCACCTTGCGGCTGGCTAACAGGCTTCACCAACTCGCCTGTAAGGGATTTGCACCCTCTGAAATAATGTGGTATCTTCGATACCAGTTGCCCATGCCGGGCACACACATAATGTATATTTCATGCCTGGTATTTGCTTTGAGGCGGTTTTGCTTTTGTAAAGTTTTGTCGGATCAGGTAAATTAGTAGATGAAAATACGGCACGAAAATTTACATGGTTCGATACCCCTCATTGCGTAGCTCGCTAAGACAATGCTTTGGGATGCTGGAAAATAGATTTTATGTAATGGATAGGCTTCTGCAATCAAGAAATTCAATGCCTGAGAATCAGGCAAAAAACATACGCTAAACGGTTATGCGGCATTGAACTACAAGATAAGTAAAAAATGAACTACCAAACATTTCAACCCATTTTTGACTTACAATCAGTGGTAAAATGTTATTGGACTTTGGAAGTGCCAATTGAAAACAAATATCAAAAACAACGTATTGTTCCAGACGGCTGTATTGAAATGGCATTTATTCTCGGAGACGACATTAAGCGGTTCACTTCTGAAACAGATTTTATACTTCAACCCCGTGCCATGGTTCTCGGGCAAACGATTGAGCCGTTCTTCATCCAACCAACAGGATATGTAAATACCTTTGCTATTCGATTTTATCCTTATGGATTCGGAAACTTTGTAACTAAGCCAATCAGTCATCTGGCAAACAAGGAAACACCAATTGCAGAACTTTTCGGGCAAAAGGTAGCTGATGAATTGGAACAAAAAATCATCCAGTCAGCCGACACGCAACAACGAATCGAAATTATCGAAACCTTTCTACTTAATAAACTCAAAGAGAAAAACATGATTGACAAAATTGTAGAATCAACCATTAACGCACTTCTCGAAACCAGCGGAAGTTTGTCGATAGTCACAATCCTTAAAGAAAATAAATCAAAACGCAGACAACTTGAAAGAAAGTTTTTAAAGCAAATCGGTATTAGCCCGAAGCAATTAGCCAAAGTCATCCGATTACAAACCGCTTTAAAATTGTTGATGAATCAAGAGACGCAAACACTTACCCAAATTGCTTATGAAAGTGAGTATTATGACCAAAATCATTTCATCAAAGACTTTAAGGAATTTACAGGTACTACGCCAAAAGCCTTTTTTGCCGATAACCAATTAGCACTTTCTTCACTTTTTTACTCTAAAGACTAAAGTGTTGCATTTTTACTATTTCAATCATTAAAGGTCGGATAATTTTACCACTGAAACATCAATATATTGTAAATGAGCATAATAGTTTGTGGAATCAATAATAGTTTAGTTAAGGATTTTTTTCTGCTAGCTTTTTTCGGTAAATTAATAGACTTACTTGCTGTAATGACCTAAGGACGATTTATTAAGTAATCGGCATTTATACGTATATTAGTATAAGCTGATGCTAAAAAAAGATGAAATTCAAAAGCAAATAGGATAAATTTTTAAGACGATTTGTATTTGGAGCAAATGGTATGTTGATTGGATTTGCTAATTTAATACTATTATATTGGCCAATTGAAATTCTAAAAACAGGAGTATCAGTTTTAATTATAGGAATTGTCGTATTCTGAATTTGGACTTTTTTTGGATACTGAATATGAATTGACTGATTCTTATTTCAGTTATCGAAGTGGCCCAATAAAGAAGAAAATTGGGATAGATCGAAAAAATGAGATTATAAAAGATAGAACTATTTGGATTGAAAATTGGCCATCAACTTCCAGAAAGGGGCTAATAATCAAAAATGACAAATATAATTTGATTAATATTAGTCCTGTTACTAACGAAAACTTTATCACCAAGGTATTGGAAATCAATAAAAGTATAAAAATCACAAAGCAATGTCAGCCTACAACACAATGGCTATAAAAATTAGCCAGTATCACTGCATTTAGATAGGGAATTAGGTCTGATTTATAATCTTTCAAGAAGCTATGCAACCCATTGGTGGCAACTATTACACCATTACATATTAACGCTAAAATTGAATTATGAATCTACGAATAATCACAATCTTGGTATTCTTGAATATCCACCTAGCTCACGGACAGACTTCTTTAAAAGATATCGCTTTAATCAACGGCCAACAAAATGTTGGATTTGACCATTATATCACTTCCGACCATACAAGAACTTATAAACGAATATATGACTGGAATAATCGTAGTATTCCAAGGCCCATTCCTGTTAGCATTTGGTATCCAGGCAATAAAGTGCCTAATGACATCAACCCAATGCTGGTTTTGGACTATATGGAGATCCTAAAAGAAGAAGAGGAATGGGAATATCTGCCAAATGAACAAATTCTGAATTGGTTCTACTATCCTAATACTGGTAACAATCAAAACCATCTCAAAGAGCAAGCTAAAGCCTTTTTCGGAATCGAGCCAATGAATGGTAAATTCCCGGTAGTAGTCTATGCACCAAGTTATCAGGCATCCTCGATTGAAAATTTTGCACTTTGTGAATTTTTGGCAAGCCATGGCTATATTATTATCTCTAGTCCAAGCAGGGGAACTGAAAATCGATTTCTTGAAGGTGGGACAGAAAAAGATATGGAAACGCAGGCACGGGATATTGAATTTTTGATCAAAGAAGCAACCAAAATTCCAAATGCAGATCCTCACCGAATTGCAACAATGGGTTTTAGTTTTGGTGGTTTGTCAAACGTTCTATCTCAAATGCGAAACGAAAATATTGAAGCTATTGTAAGCCTTGACGGCAGTATTAAATATCAATTTGAAACATTGAAAAAATCACCATTTTTCAACATCAATAAGGTAGATGTTCCCTTTATTCATATGGCACAAAAAGACATCCCAATGCAAGTTTTAAAAGAAGATAATATTGACTCAACATTAAATCACAAATTTGAATTCTACCACAGCATTACAACCAATGCATACCAACTAAAATTTCACAACCTTACACATTCCTATTTCAGTACATTGGGGGTTCTATTTCAACAAAGGGACAAGAGACAAGACAAGAGTGATTGGGAAATAATGGAATCATACAGATTGGTTTCAGATTATACCTTGAATTTTTTAGATGCCTTTCTTAAATATGATGCAGAAGCTCAAAAGTTTATAAACAGCAAACCATCTAATAATGGAATAAAAAGTGGGTTAATAACCCAACAAACCAAACAGCCACAGAAAAAAATATTCACTTTTCAAGACTTTAATGAATTGGCTTTAAAACAGAATTACAAGAATCTAAATGAATTGTACAACTCGTTACGAGAAGAAAGTCCCTCAATTAAATTGCCAGAAGGAAACCTCAATAATCTCGGATTGCAACTTGTTTTCAATCCCAAGACTTCTGCACAAGGTATAAATGTATTTTTGCTTGCTATAAGCATTTATCCAAATTCGGCCAATCTTTTTGACAGTTTGGCTGAAGCATATTTGTATGTTGGACAAAATGAAAAGGCGAAGGCAAATTTTGAGAAGTCTCTGGAATTAAATCCACAAAACCAAAATGCGATTAACCGATTGAAACAATTACGGAAAGCCCGCCACTAATCGAATAGAAAAGTCCGATAGGCCGGGGACTACTATAACATTTGACCTGCTTCATTTACAAATCCACATCCTTCCCCAGCAAAATATCCAGCAAAGTTTGATCCACTTCCCCCTCCATATTCCTTATCCCGAAATTATCACTCTTATAGTTCCAGTTAGCATAAGCTACATCATGTTGATCAAACAGCTGCACCATGTCCCGGTACCAACGCAACCGATCTTTGCGGGGAGCGGATTCTACTACTCCGAACTCTCCACAGTATAAAGGCAAACCTGTATTTCCGGCTTTATTAAGGGGTTGGGAAAACATATTTTCCAGGGTGTCCTTATTATAAACCTTCACATTGTATGCTATCTTTTGTTTTATTTCCGGTTCCAGGTCTTCCATTACATCTTCCGGTACAATCATTCCGGGATATTGCACCGGACCATCATAATCCTTAATATTGGTCCAGGATGCCTGGTAATGGGTTAATAAAAATGGCTCATAAAAGTGAAAGCTGAGCAGGATATGCTGGTCATTTTCCGGCAGTTTCAACTCATTAAATGTATTGACTGATTGCCAGCGATTGGATCCGATCACTATGATTCGTTCCGGGTCCAGCTTCCTTAATTCAGCAGAGGCTTGGGCAACCAAATCATTCCATAATTCCGGATCATCTGCTACCGGTTCATTCATTAATTCATAAGCCACCATACCTTCCGGATATTTCTTCAGGGCTGCTGAAAGATCCCGCCATAATTGGTAAAACTTTTCCTGAGCGGCAGGATCAGTCCATAAAGGCTTTTCTGCCTCATTGAAATGGTGCGATCGTAATATATGCAGATCTACAATAGCTCTTAAACCATGTCGCTGGCACCAGGTCAGTGCACTATCCAGTAAAGAGAAAGCTTCCTGTTCCCGATTCCCGGCTTCATCCCACATTTGTTCTTCATCAATCGGTATCCGAAGGTGGTCAAAACCAGCATCTGCCAGGAAAATCACATCTTCTTCCCCAAAAAAAGACTTTCTGGCTGCTCCCCGACGATCCGACTGACTCAGCCAATGAGCAATATTGGTGCCTCGCCGGATAGTAAACGCTTCGAACTGATTGTTTTCGTTTTGATCCTGGCCCTGTTCAGATGATGAACCAGCACACCCTCCCAAAGTCATTAAAACGGTTATTCCTAAACATATCAATATTAATTTTTTCATAGCGTTAAACTTTCAGGTAAATTTTTATAACTTTTGGATTCATGATTAAATGAATAGCCTAATTTAAAGATTTGATGGCAAATAGATGAAGTTTTTAAAACATATCTTTCTAATCCTGATTTTGGGCGGATTCCAGGAGTATGGCCGGAGCCAGAACATGGATTATGTCCAGCAGGTTATTGATACATTAACTGCTCCTGGCATGCATGGCAGAGGGTATGTAGCCGGGGGAGAAGAATTGGCAGCTGATTTTATAGCCCAACAATTTCAAGATCTGGATCTTGATCGCATCGGTTACGATTATTTTCAGCCATTCTCATTTCCTGTCAACACGTTTCCGGCTGAATTGAGGCTTAAAGTGAATCAAAAAATGCTGGTTCCCGGACAGGATTATCATGTATTACCTTGCAGTCCTTCTTTTAGCAAGCCGGTGCTATCGGCAAAATATCTGAAACCCGAATCATTTTTAAAGCCCGGCAAATTTCAAAAAAAGCTAAAAAAATTGGATGATGATATAATTGTACTGGATGAGTCAGCCTTTAAAGATGATCAAAAACTTTGGTCTGCCATTAATGAATTAAAATATCAGGATCAAAATATCAATGCAATCATCATTTTAACTTCAAAAAAACTCACCTGGTATCTTTCCCGGGAGGTTTGCCAGGTTCCTGTAATCAGGGTAGCTAAACAGGCGGTTACCGAAAAAATAAAGAAAATAGAATTGACTATAGCCAACCAGTTTCATCCTCAATACTATAGCCAGAATGTAATAGGTCTGATCAAAGGTCAGAAGTACCCGGATTCATTACTGGTATTTACGGCCCACTATGATCATCTGGGGCGTATGGGCAGGGATACTTACTTCCCCGGAGCCAATGACAATGCCAGCGGAACAGCTATGTTGCTGGCTCTGGCCAGGCACTATGCCGAGCAGTATCAAAAACCTGATTACACCCTGGTGTTTATGGCTATGGGAGCAGAAGAGGCAGGATTAATAGGTTCACAATATTTTGTAGCTAATCCATTATTTCCCCTGGACAGGATTAACTTTCTGATTAACCTGGACCTGGCCGGAACAGGGGATGAAGGCATCACTGTGGTGAATGGTAGTATTTACCAGGAAGCATTCAGCTTGCTTTCCCAATTAAATGAAAAACATCAGCTATTACCCCTGGTAAAATCAAGAAGTGAAGCTTGCAATAGCGATCATTGTCCCTTTTATCAACAGCAGGTTCCTTCATTTTTTATTTATACCCTGGGAGGCATTCAGGCATATCATGATATTTATGATCAGGCTGAAACATTACCACTGACAGCGTTCAGGAATTACTTTCAGTTGTTGGTTTATTTTACTGAAGCCCTGATGGAAAGAAGGCCAGTCAATTAATCCAAAATGCACTATTCTAGATTGAACCTCAGCTTAGGTTGTAGTTTAGGATTAGTGGATTCATGACTGTAAAAACTGGCATTTACCACTCCTAAGGGTTTAATGGCCAAGCCTAAAGATTGGTTCTGAAACAATCTTTGCATTACCGGTTCAGAAATTGTGATGATGGTTTTGCCAAAATGATTTTCATTAACCGGCACATCAACGATCATTTGCTGGTTAATGGCTTCATTCAAGGAATAATTCATGATCAGACTGTTTAGGGTTACATCATCCTCCTGCCAGTCAGTCTGCCCTTTTAGAATTTCGCAAATCCTGATCTTGCCAAACTCTTTATTCAATGGCTCCTCCAGCTTTTCCAATACATAGGTAGACAATTCAAACTGTCCGCTACCACGGACCTGACCTGGGTTAAATTCAGCCAGATCCCATTTTAAAATAATCCATTGTTCTCCATTTACATTCAGCACCGGCACATTTTCCGGTTTGTTCACCGCCTTCCACTGATTAAAATTCAAATTAGGGAAATTTAAATTGATCATCCCATCATCAGAAGGAGGTAATTCATGGGAAAAACTTTGCGGATCGGCCAGTGGTGGCCAGTATTCCAGCGGAATTCCCAGGTCCGGACCTGAACTTCCGGGTTCTACTACAGATACTTTTATATATTGAATATCCAGATGAAAATCCCCTCTGCCCCAGTCCATCAGGGAAATTTGACCAAATACCTGATCTTCCGGCTGCACCTCAAATGCCTGGGTAGTCATGCTGACTGTGTGCCATGTCAGGTTGTTATCCAGGTCAAATTCTCGCAAATGGCTATGATGATCCGAAGTACTTTGAGTATGCACATGTAAATTGATCCGCCGGGGAGCATGGCTGGGCCTTACCCTCGCTTCAATTCTTAGTTCGTATGCAGGCTGGCTTAGCTTATAAACATCGATCTGCCGGGTAACTTCTTTTTTAGCTACAGCCCACCAAATATTGTAAATATCCTGATGTGCATCAATATGAAGGCGGGCAAAATCATCCTGCTGTTCCAACGTGGCCTGGGCCTGACCATCTCCGCAAAAAACCTGCCATTCTTTATTAAGCTGGTTTTGATTGGTTTGCTTGAAATCCTCATTAAACTGAGCAAAACCATGATGAAAGACCATAAGGAAAGTCAGAAGAAATAAAGTTCTGTAAAACATCAGAGGTAATAGTAGATTTACAATAAATATACAAAATATCCTAACATTTAAATAGTCAGGAAGCAATTACTATATAAGGTTCGAGATTTGAGCGTATGGTTTATATCTGGAAAGTATCTATGTTTTTTTTGACATTTATATTCAAACAGACATTGATTCTGGATCAAAAACCATAATAACATTGCTGCTTTCTTCTGGTATCTGCCTTGCAATGACCTACTTACAATTGGTTAAAAGCCTTTAGGAAACTTGCACCCTCTGAAATAATATAGTATATTACAAAACAGTTGCCTCTGTCATATCCTCACAGGTATAAGCTGCACTTCAAAAGCCCGCTATACAACCGCCATAGATGGATTGCCCGAAACAATTAGTATTTTTATTAATCAGGAAACTTAAACCTTAAAAAATGAACTCACCAGAAAAAACGATTGCCCCACCCCCCAATGTACAAAAACATGCCAATGCGGACCCGAAACTTAATCATTTCATGGGTATTCAAATGAACGTTCCAATCCGTCAAAGAATGACCCGTTTGTTTGCCAAAAACCTGGTCAGGTATAGATTAGCAGACCCAACAAATCCGGACAAGACTCGATTTTTAACCATGTATGGTGAGAAAGCTGTTTTGGATGGGGAGGTTAGTTCAGCGATTAACTGCCAACATGCCAATAAAATCCTGGCGCAATTTGGTTCCTCCGAGGTAGCGATCCAATTGTTTCCCGATCAATTAGGTGGTACCGGACTCATCCGCACCAAAGAAAAAGAAGGTGCTTCAGATGCTGTAACTCCCATCTTGGCATTTACGGAACCTGGCATGAGGGCAACCATCGCTGTGCAAAAGGCAGATCAAACCTGGATGGAAAACTGGGGCAGCCTGATGGTAAGTCCTGATGAAAATGGCCAACCTAAGGGCTCTGTTATCATGTCAAATAATCCAACCGAACAAATGCCTGTGGCAGTTACCAATGATAAATCCGGGGCTTTGAGCTTCCAGATCTGGCTGGGTAGCGCGGTCAGCAGTAATGGTGGGTATCTTGAAGGCGATCTGACAATGAGTGGAAATGGGTTGCAAGGCAAGATGTTCCTGCAAACACCGAACCCGAAATATGACCCTGATGTGCAAGGCTCTTTGAAATTCAATTATATAGAAGTGGGGACCAGAGCAGAATGGCAAAACAGTAATTTGCATGAAGACGATTTATCCAGCTTACAGCAAAAACCGGATAACGCGCTGAATGCCATTGATATCAACCACCCCCATGCACTTTGGCGATTTCTTTCTACTGACACTGAGTTATCCATCGGTGAATTGATCGGCATGACACCTCCGGATAATAATGATCTTCATAAGGCAGTTTGTGATGGCACCATGAACTGTGCCATTCTTTCCGTACAACAAGACTGGTTGAAAGATCTTAATTTGTCAAAACCATCGCCACTACCAGAGCTGACAAAAATTGCTACCGATCCTAAAAATCAGGAATTTTTTCAAAAGTATTTTAAGGCCATGGGGTGTAGTGAGCTTGCTGTGGACCAGATGCAGGAAGGGTGGCAAAGCTTCTCTGATGGATGGCAGACCGTACAGTCGAGGATGCACTATTTCTGGCAAGGTGGCGCTACCGGTTGCCTGGCCAGGGATAAAGATTTCCTGCGCATTTCGGAGGAAATTGCCCAGATCTATTTTTCCAGTATGATGGGAGCCTTTCAACGCTACCTTAAATTACCGCAAGACCAACGCACTGACTGGGCTTCGAAGCTGCTCGACGCAGTTACAACCCCTCACATGTTAATGCGTCTTATCTCTTCCAAAGAGTGCGAGGCGATCCACAAATATATTATTATGTTAAGAGCTCTTGACCAGGATGGAGGTTTTGACAAATTATTCATTAAAAGAATTAATGGAGCAATTCAAACACAGGTAGCCAACCGGATGGGGTCAGCAGATATCACTTCTGTTGAAGAGTTTCTCAGAAAAGTGTTACAGCATCTTATGGATCCGGAAAGCGATTTAAAAGGTGATGCATTTGATAATCTTCGGGATGACCTGAATGCATTAAAAGAAAATGATCCAACAAAATGGGTAGGATTTACCAATTCCATGACGGCTTTGGCCGAGGAGCTGACTAACATTGCTTTAGCCTATAAAAACGTACCCTGGCAACAAAAGCTAAAGGTATGGAAGGACCGCATCCTGCAAAAATATGGCGGTGATGAGCAAATGGTAAAGGTGTACAGTGAAACAGGGTCTTTGGCACTGACGGCAGTCACAGTTGGGTTTTCTACTTTTGCCTTGGTGGGTGAGATAAAGGAGTGGTCTAACCTGTCACCTTTGCAGAAAACCCAAACAGTACTTGGCACCGTTCAGCAAGTGGGCACCCTGGGCGATCAGGTATATTCATTTATTAAATTCATAAGGGAGCCCAATGCACCTGTTACCGTAGAAATGGACCTGTTCAGGTGGAATGGTGATTGGGATGTTTTACCAGAAGATGCTATCGGAAGCGATGCCTATGAACTGAGAATGGCTGCCAATGCAGGAAATATTGGGAAATATGACATTGCAGCTTTTGCCGGACCTTTGGAAGCATTGACAGTAGTGGTGACAATATTATC
>JBPRGG010000112.1:0-121620 GCA_051418075.1 Candidatus Cyclobacteriaceae bacterium M3_2C_046
CCAGCGGACCGGCTTATCGTCCCCTGCTCAAATACAACACCCGCATAAGTGGGACCTATCTGCATATCTTTAATGATGATTTTTAATAATAAATGAACCTCTTCTTCTATGTTGTGCAGCGAAAAATCATTCATAACGTAAAGCCTCCACCGGGTTGGTACGAGCCGCTTTAATGGTTTGCAGGCTGATGCTTACAACTGCCACCAATAAGATCACACTGGCAGCCAATAGGTATATCCACCAATTGATTTCAGTACGATAAGCAAAACCATCCAACCATCGCCGCATCAACAAATAAATGAGAGGAGCTGCTAAAGCAAAAGCTACCAATATCCATCGCACAAAATCCCGGGAAAACAACATCACAATGTCATAAATAGTAGCTCCGGTCACTTTACGAATACCGATTTCTTTGGTCCGTTGTAAAGTTGTAAAGGAAATTAGGCCAAACAAACCTAATCCAGCAATTAAAATAGCCAGAAAAGTAAAAAGACTAACAATCCTGCCAAATTGTACCTCTGCCTGATACTGCTGATCAAAAAAACTATCCAGGAAAAAGTAATCAAAAGGGGCAATGGGAAAAATAGACGACCACTTCTGCCCAATCATTTCCAGGGTCTTAGGCAAGTTATTGGTATTGACCCTGATGGTATAATATCCAAAGAGATAGTTGTACCAATGCCTGAAAATCATAGGTTCAATCGGACTCTTCAATCCCTCATGATGGTAATCCTTAATCACCCCTACAATCCTGAAGTTATCATCTCCCATTTTCACTTCCCGGTCAATGGCCTGATCAGGGGATTCCAGCCCCATGGAGGTCAGGGCTTTTTCATTGATAATTACAGCGCCCTGGTCATCCCTCATATCTGGCTTAAAGTTCCTTCCTGCCAATATTGTCAGGTCAAAGCAAGCCAGGTAATCATTGGATATATTGGCTATGGCATAGGTGATGTTTTCCGGGATCTCCCCGCCAATTAACCGGACATCCTCAGTTCGGCTCATTATCTCAGCCCCTGGTAAAATGTTGGATGCAGAGACAGATTGAATGTCGTTCATATGCTGCAGAGATGCTTTAAAACTGTTAAACCAGCGATATCGGGTGGTATCCATGTTCAGGGTCTTGGGGGTATATGCTACCAACACCTGATCTATATTTGCCCCCAATTGCTGGTTTCTCATGAATTGTACCTGCTTTAATATCACAGTGGTGCCTACTATCAAGGCTATAGAAACAGCAAACTGGAAGATGACCAGGGCCCGGCGCAGACTTAATCCTCCCTGGGCTCCTCTGATTTTTCCTTTCAATACCTTTATGGGTTGAAAGGAGGATAATAAAAAAGCAGGATACAACCCGGACAGAAGGGTGCCGGCTAAAAATCCCAAACCTATGATCCAAATGATCTCAAATTGCCAGAGAATAAGCAATGTAATGGGTTTTCCTGTAATTTTTACAATAAAAGGTTGAACCACTATGATGAATACTACTGCTAAAATCAAGCTAATCAGGTTAATTATAGCTGATTCAGTCAAAAACTGGAAGATCAATTGATTTTTTCTGGCTCCCACCGATTTTCTAATACCCACCTCGCGTGCTCTTTCAATAGATTTGGCGGTAGAAAGATTGATGAAATTAATCCAGGCAATCACCAGGATCACAATGGCTATTATCATCATGGCGTAAACTGACTTGCGGCTGCCATTAGGCCCTAATTCGTTACTAAGGTGTGAATCTAGGTGTATAGAAGTAATGGGTTGTAATTTGAACTGGTTTACGATGTGCTTTTCCTTAAGATCCGGCTGATATTTTTCAACCAGGGCCGGAATTTTAGCCTCCACCAGGGCCGGGTCAGTTCCCGGAGCCAACAGTATATAGTTATACACCCACTCTGACCACCAGTTGCCATCTTCCACGGCCCAGCCCATTTCATAACCGGTAGACATCGACATCAGCACATCCAGTTGCAAATGTGAATTCTGAGGCAGGTTCTTAAATACACCTGTGACCAGGAAGTGGAGTCCTTCATTCAGGATCACAGATTTTCCTAAAGGATCTTCCTCTCCAAAATACCTCCTGGCCTGGCTTTCTGAAAGCACTGTGGTATAAGGCTCTTTCATGGCAGTGGCCGGGTCTCCTTTCACCATTTCCAGCGGAAACAGGTTAATAAAGCTTTCATCCACCCAGAAAACTTTCTGATCATTGATCTTTACATCTTTGTAATAGATCAAACACTCTTCTATTCCTCCCCGGGAAAAATCAATTACTTCCGGTACTTCTCTTTTTAAGGCTGGTCCAATTGCCGTGTTGGAAATGGCATTTTGTATCAGCAATTCCCCGTTTTGATACCGGTTCAGTTGTATGCGATACAGGTTTTCTGCATTTGTAAAATCTTTTTCGTAGCTTAATTCATATCCTACATATTGAAAAATCAATAAACAGGCTGTGATACCCAGCGAAAGGCCCAGGATATTAATGATAGAAAATATTCTGTTTTTCTGAAAGCTCCGCAGAGCAGTTTTAAAATAATTGAAGAACATGTTAATTGGCTTTTATTATTGCTTAATTGCTGCATACAGCCAAACGGCAAATGATGATATCGCACTGGCTTATGAATATAATTATTTCCTTATTTTGACATTCAAAAGATTGCTTTGTGAAGCACTGTCCTTTTATAATTTGATTTCTCCACAGAGAAATAGTCACAAGCAAGATAAAATCTGGTTTCAGACCGGGCATTATTCACTTTTCAATGTCACTACCGGATTAGTCTGCGCCACTTTGATGGTTTGGAAGATCACTGAAATCAAGCCCAGCAATAATGTTAGCATGACTCCTATCAATATGATGTCAAAGCTAAAGCTGGTTTTATTGACCATCTCCTGCAACCATAAATTATTAACAATATAGGCAAAAGGCGTTGTAATAACGATTGAAATCAAAACCAGCAGAACCAGGCTTTTAGATAAAGTGAAAATGATCTGGCTCAGTTTAGCCCCCATTACTTTTCTTACGCCGACTTCCTTGAGGCGGCTTTCGGTAGAGAAAGTAGTAATTCCCAACAAGCCAAAACAGGATATGGCTATAGCCAGAAAAGCAATAAATCCTATTATCTTTCCAATATCATTAAATAATTGGTATGATCCGGTCATTTGTTCCTCGAAAAATTTATACTCAAATGGGTGCACCGGGTCCACCACCTTCCAGGCCGCTTGCATTTGCTGTAAAGTATTTTGAGCCGATTCGGACGATGTTAATTTAATATTGGCATATTTCAAGCTTTGAGGATTATACCTGAAAGCAAATGGCTCCATAGCTGTGAACGGAAGGTGATAAACAAAATCATTTACTACTCCGATCACAGTTACATTGGTTTCATCCATCAGATAACTCTTGCCAATAATGTCCATCGGAGTCTCCATCTCCAACACTTCCAGGGTTTTTTGATTCACAATGATGAATTTTTCTTGTTCCTGGTTGATATCATCATCAAAATTTCGACCGGCCAGCAACTCAATATCCATAATTTCAATAAATTCGGGATCTATGATCATACTGTTGAGCCGGATTCCTTCATCTTCTTCATCTTTTTTCAACCTGAATCCCTGAGATATACCGGAACAAACGATGTATTCGCTGCTGCCTATGGATTCTACATTGGCTATCGATTGAAATTGCTGCTTCACTTTGTTGAAGTCATTACCCTGAAGTTCTACGTTTATAATATTATTTGGATTGAATCCATAATCCATGGTCACAAAATGTTCAATTTGACGGAATATCAGGATGGTGGTGATCATGAAAAATAAAGCTATTGAAAACTGACTGATTACCAGCATTTTATATAGAGATAGCTTTTTCAGGATGGGAATATCGGTGGGCTTTACCTTGATAAATTTGCTTAAAACACTCACAGGTTTAAATTTGGACAGGTAAATACCTGGAATGATTCCAGCCACAGTACCGATGATGACAGCAAATAGCAGAAACATGGCGTACACCCATAAATTTTCCTGCAGATTGAAATCGAGGTATTGATTTACCCATAAGCTCATAAAGGCCGGTTTGATCAGGTAGAGTAAAAGAATAGCAAAGAGCAGGCTGATCAGAGCAACCAGAATAGATTCACCCAAAAACTGAAAAATCAATTGCTTACGGGTAGCGCCGGAAACTTTTCTTACTCCTACCTCTTTGGCCCTGGTCAATGAGCGGGCTATGGAAAGATTGGTGTAGTTAAAACTGGCCAGTAAAATTACTACCAGGGCCAGAAAGGATAATACATAATAAACCACTGATGGCAAAGTGATAGAAGACATGTTGTTCATCACGGGCCCTGGTGTGATACTGGTCAGGGCCTGCAGGTCAAAATTCAATTTCAGCTCATCCGGATTGGGATATTTTTGATCTGATATGTTAGACAGGATCTGCTTAACCTCTTCCCTGGTTTTTCCTTTAGGTAAAAGCACATAGCTGTAATTGCTGTAGTAATTGTTCCAGTCTTCATCAGGAAATTGTTTTAGGTCTTTATTTTCAAGAACCGGAATGGTTGCAGCCGATACAAGCATGTCAAATTTGAGATGTGACTTATATGGTGGCTTTTTAAGCACACCGGTAACCACAAATTCTCCCCATGGATTGGCTTTTTTGATATCAAACCAAAAGCCATAAATATCCAGTCCCCGCTCATCAAAGCTCACTACTTTTCCCAATGGATCCTCCTCTCCAAATAATTTTACGGCCATTTCATGGTTAAGAATGATTGAATGGGGCTTTTGTAAAGCCGTAGCCGGATTTCCTTTCTCCAACTCAAAACTGAAGATGCTGAAAAACTCAGGATTGGTGAAAAATCCTGCCATAGGAATGGCCAGATTATTATACTTCACATCTCCTCCTATGCCGGTGGAAAGGGCAACCGATTGTTCCAGGCCTTCATAATTTTTCAGCTCCTCCACCACTGGCATGGGTGAAGTGGCATAAGGATTGGAGCCACTGGATCGCTCACTGGTAATTCGGTAGATTTGGTGTTTATTTTCATGAAATTGATCATAGCGCTTTTGATCTGAAAGCATTAATATGATCAGCAATCCAATGGTCATACTTACACCAAGGCTGATTATATTGATAAAGGAAAAGATCTTGTGCCTTTTCAGGTTTCGCAAGGCGGTTATAAAATAATTCTTAATCATATCTGTAGGTAATTAAGTATTTCGGTTTTAATCATTCACTTCTTAAACTATTCACGGGGTTCACCCTGGCAATGCGGGTGGTTTGCAATATGATGGTTCCAACACCTAATATCAACATGATCAGCACGCCATAAATGACCATGCCCAGGTTGAAATTTACCCGGTGAGCCAGGCTTAGTAACCACAAATTGTTCAGATAATAAGCCAGTGGAGCAGCAATAAGTACTGCTATGGACAGCAAAATAATGAAATTTTGAGATAACAGCCAGTTGATCTGCCACACTTTTGCCCCCAGCACTTTTCTTACCCCTACTTCCTTGATCCGGGTTTCGGTAGTGAAAGTAGTAATGCCCAGCAATCCAAAGCAGGAGATCATTATGGCCAGGAAGGAAACAAATCCAATGATCTTGGTTACATCACCCAGAATCTGGTAGGAACTGGTTACCTGTTCTTCAAAAAAATCATATTTAAAAGGATGCACAGGATCCAGGTCTTTCCAGATAGTTTGCATGGCGGCTAAGCTGGATTTGGTGCTGTTCTGATGAAGCTTAACTACAGCATATTGAAATTCATCAGGTTTATAACGCAGCATGACATTATCAATAGCAGCAAATACCAGGTTATGCACAAAATCCCTGACCACACCGATCACTTTATAGGTTTCATCCCCCTCACTTGCAAATAAGCTCAATCCAATCACTTCATGGGGGTGCTCATATCCCAGTCTTTTCACGGCTTGTTCATTGATCAGAATCATTTCCTGATTACCCTGCTCTGGTTCAGGAAACATTTGTCCAGCTACCAAGGCTATTCCTAAAGTCTTAATATACGCTTTATCTATATGATATGGTACAAAGTTGTACTGCTCTTCCTGTTCAGAAAGTCCTTTATTTACATAGGTAGTATTAGAAGATGGTCCGGTCAAAATATAATCGGTACCTGCTATTTCCTCTACCCCGGGTACATTGGAAAACTGATACTTCACTTTATCAAATGATTGGCCCTGCAGATCTACATTGACAATTTTTTCCATCTGAAAACCATAATCCATATTGATGAAATAATCAACCTGTTTGTAGACCAATATAGCACTGATAATAAAAAGAAGGGCCACGGAGAATTGAAACACAACCAGTAATTTATATAATGACAGCTTTTTAATTATTGGAATATTGGTAGGCTTAATTTTAAGGAAGTTAGTCAAGACGGCAGATGGTTGAAATTTGGACAGGTACAGACCCGGAAACAATCCTGCTATAATGCCAATAAAAACGGCAAAAACCACAAAAATAAGATAAACAGATATATTTTCATGCAAATCAAAGTTCAGGTATTGGTTCACCCATAGATTCATAAAAGCCGGCTTGAGCAACATTAATAAGAAAATGGCAAAAACCAGACTGATCAAAGCTACCAGGACTGATTCTCCTAAAAATTGCATCAGTAATTGTATCCTGGAGGCACCGGTAACTTTGCGAATGCCCACCTCTTTAGCCCTGGTCATGGCCCGGGCTACGGAAAGGTTGGTATAGTTAAAGCAAGCAATGAGAATGATCAGTAAAGCAAAGGCTAAGAAAACATAATAAATAACCAAAGGCATTCGCAGGGTTATTGGATGTTGCAATAATTTTCCGGGAGTTATTTGAGAGAGTGCTTGTAAACTAAAACTTAATTTATACCTGGCCGATTTCCCATCATATTTCTCCTGGCCTAACTGTTGTAATAAAGGCATAAGATGATCTGCCTGATGTCCCTCCTTAAATAAGAGATAGGTGTAACCTGCAGCATAGGTATCCCAATTATTAAGTGGAAATGTTTTAATGCCTGTATTCTCAAGTGATGCTATGGTGGAGGCTGAGACCAATATATCAAAATCTATATGAGATTTGTAGGGAGGATTCTTGATAAGGCCGGTTATAGTAAAGGCACCCAGGGGTAAACGTTCTTTTAATTCCGAGCCAAACCCGATAACATTTAGTCCTTTTTCTTCAAAATAAATATTTTTACCCAATACATCAGTTGTGCCAAATAATTTCTGGGCAGCTTTTGGGGTAATAACCATTGAATATGGATCATTTAGTGCCTGTACAGGATTTCCCTGGCTTAATTCAAAGCTAAATATTTCAAAAAAGGAGGGAGTTGTATAAAAACCTGCTACTTCAGTAGCTTTTTGCTGATAGATGGCATCTCCTCCAATGGAGTTGATCAGTTGCACCGAATGCTCAATGCCTTCAAATGATTTCAGTTCCTCTATTATCGGTAAAGGGGCCGTGGCATATTCAGAAAACCCGAAAGTACTTTTGGTGATTACCCGATAGATCCTGTCTTTTTTATCATGAAAATGATCGTATTGTTTTTGATCAGCCAACATCAGGATAATCAGTAAACTGATGGACATGCTCAGGCCCAGGCTGAAGATGTTGATGAAGGAAAAAAATTTGTGGCGGGTGAGGCTTCTCCAGGCGGTTATAAAATAATTCTTAATCATGGCAAAAAGTATCTAATGGTAGCAATATTCTGTATGAAAAAGTTATGCCAATTCGATTTAAAGCCTGCAAAAAGACATTAAACGAGGTTTTTATATATAAAGCATCCTCAAATACCGCTCGATTTTGAACGAGTTTGCCCGATTGCGGACATTTAATTAAAAGATGATCAGGTGATGCATCAAAATTTATCTTCATACTTATTAAAAAAGAAAACTGATCAGGCCAACCCATTGACATAATTTCCTTTAATTTGCCTGAGATAAGCAATAGTTTATGGATTGGTTGGAATTATTATCAGATAAACGGCCCGGTGAAACCACCAAAGCCATGGCAGGAAATAGCCTGAGAAGCAATTTTGAACAGGATTATGACCGGATCATTTTTTCCTATCCTTTTAGAATGCTGCAGGACAAAACCCAGGTTTTCCCATTGCCTAAACATGACTTTGTTCATACCCGGCTGACCCACAGCCTGGAGGTGTCCAGTGTAGGACGTTCTTTGGGCAAAAAAGCAGGTCAGCAGATTATAACCCGGCATCCTCAATTAAAGCAAAACGGCTTTTCGGCTTATGACTTCGGAGCCATTGTAGCTGCCGGAAGTCTTACCCATGACCTGGGGAATCCTCCGTTCGGGCATTCAGGCGAGGATGCTTTGTCAGATTTTTTTAACAACAACGAAAAAGCCCAGGTATTTAAGCCCATGTTGCAGCCGGGCCAGTGGCAGGATCTGCTCAGTTTTGAAGGCAATGCCCAGGGGTTCAGGATATTGAATAAACAGCAGTACCAGGGTTTGAAATTAACCTGCGCTACCCTGGCAGCATTTACCAAATATCCCCGACAATCATTAATTTTACAGGCGGACCCTCAACGAAAAAGTCAGAAAAAATATGGGTTTTATCAATCTGAAAAAGATATTTTCAGTGAGGTAGCAGATGCTGTCGGGCTGATTACCATCAATCAATCCGAAAATACCTGGTGCAGACATCCTTTGGCATTTCTGGTAGAAGCCGCGGATGATATTTGTTACCACATAATTGATCTGGAGGATGGATGTAACGCCGGTCTGGTATCCTATCGGTTAACTGAAGAGTTGCTGGGAAGTCTCCTGGGGGATCAATTTAAGCCGGATAAACTCAAAAAGGTAGCCGGCATCCGGGAAAAAGTAGGATTGTTACGGGCTTTATGTATAGGCAAATTGATAGATCAATGTACAGAAGTGCTGTTAGATCATGAAGCAGATCTTTTGAATGGTTCCTTCGATCAGGCTTTAACAGAAATAATCCCCCTCAACCAGATCCTAAAAGAAATTATCAATATTTCTATCGAGAAGATCTATCGTTCAGATCTGGTTCTGGACATCGAGATAGCTGGTTTTGATGTATTGGAAGGTTTGCTGGAAGCCTTTACTTTGGCTATATTCCGAACCACACAGCCGGGTCAGCAGCCTTTAGCCAAAGACAAAACCCTTCTTCGCTTATTGCCGGAAGAGTATAAAGCAGTTTTGGATCAGGAGACAAACATCTATATATTGCTGCGACACTGTCTTGATTTTGTCAGTGGCCTTACCGATTCGCATGCTATTAATCTTTACCGAAAGATCAAGGGCATATAACCGGCTGGTTTTATTTATGCGGCTATTATGCCTGAAATTAAATTTTTCCCTGCCCACCCAATGTGAATTAAATTAAATTATATTTGCACAGAGTTATTGTTTTGAGTCGAAATGCAAAAAAAAGCTAGTATTTTTTTAATTATTCAGCTGCCCCATCAAACCCTCCCGGTGTTTTTCTTCTTATACTTTATAGTGTTTGTGATTTAAATCATTAAATTAAATTACGCCAATTACCTTGAAAGCACTGCAAAAACCATCACAAACTTTGATGAATAAAAAAGAAGAAACCCAATTTTTTATACGGAATCTTATTAGGGGCCTGGTTTGGCTGACCGTGCTGGTAGTGGTTTATATTTTTGTCAAAGACCGGTTGGACCCTGATTATTTGATCTGGCTAAGACCAGTTTACGATCATCCCAATGCCGTATATGCAATTTTTGCAGTTTCAGAGATCCTGATAGGGATAATCCCTCCCGAGATCTTTATGATGTGGGCAGCCAGTAGCAATGACATTTATGCCTATGCGTACAGTATCGCCTTATTAAGTACCATATCCTATCTGGCTGGTTTTATTGGATACTGGATAGGAATTTATTTTAATACTTCCAAGTATTACCGTTTCCTTAAGAGGCGATTTTTAGGAAAATATGAAAAATACCTGAATAAATTTGGCGGGTTCCTCATTATAGTGGCGGCAGTAACACCTTTACCGTTTTCAGGAATTGCCATGTTGATGGGATCTGTCCGTTTTAGTTTAAAAAAGTACCTTTTATTTTCCTCATTGCGTTTTATCCGTTTCACCGCCTATTCCTTTGTAATCTGGGAAGCTCATGGATTATAATGATGTTTTTGCTTTAAATTGGATTCGCCAGCTGTAGTTGGAATGTATTCAAGAGCTGAAATCCGGAAATTTTTTCAATCCACAGCCGCTAAAATCCCAATTTTCAGAAAAAAGCAATTAGAAAATGACCTTATTCTTTGACCTTCTACCATGGTCGGCAGACTTGCCCCGGATAATAAGTGTCATATCTTATCTAACGTTATTTAGATCTGAAACAAAGTAAGTTGTTGAAAATATATCAGCGCTCTCCTGGAGAGACGCTGATAAAAAACCATCCTAATCTGCTCCTAACCGACAACACTACAACCTGCATTACATTAACTGATTTGCTTACGAGCCAGGTAAAAATCCACCAGTTCTACCGAGTTATCAGCCAATCTTTCCTGCATTTGTTCCAGGGTTTTTGGAGGAGGCACAATCACTTTCTCCCCCTTACGCCAATTCAGGGGCAGGGCCACCTTATGCTGATCGGAAAATTGCAAAGCCTCCAGAACCCGAAGTATCTCATCCATATTCCTGCCTATATTCAGGGGATAGTACATAATTAATCGGATCTTTTTACTGGGATCAATGAAAAACACCGCCCTTACTGCTGCAGTTTCGCTTTCATTAGGCTGTAACATACCATAAAGTTTGGAAACCTTCATGTCCAGGTCGGCAATAATGGGAAAACTGAAGTAAACCCCGGTCTTTTCCTTTACATTATTCACCCAGGCCAAATGAGAATGGATACTATCAATACTTAAGCCTAATAATTCCGTATTGAGCTGATCGAATTTAGATTTATTCTCGGCAAATCCACTCATTTCAGTGGTACACACAGGGGTGAAGTCGGCAGGATGCGAAAAAAGGATTACCCATTTATCCTTTGCATAATCAGAAAACCTGATGTTACCTACAGTAGTGACAGCCTCAAAATCAGGGGCTTTATCCCCTATTCTGGGCATTTGATTAATTTCTGGTACTTCTTCCATATTTGAATAAGTTTTTTGGTGATCATTTTATTTGAAGCAAATTTCTCTTTTACTACTTTATTAGTCAAACTGATAATTTCTATATTTGCTATAGAAGTTATCTATTATGAATCTGCAACAATTACAATATATTTTAGCGGTAGACTCACTCAGGCATTTTGGCAAGGCGGCTCAGGAATGTTTTGTTTCACAACCTACCCTGAGTGCCATGATACAGAAGCTGGAAGAAGAGCTGGATGTACAGATCTTTGACCGCAGCAAGCACCCCACTGTGACTACAGAATGTGGTAAAGAAATTATCGATCAGGCCAGAGTCATTCTGAATGAGATAGAAATGCTCAAACAAATAGCTCAAATCACTAAAGGTACAGTGAAAGGAAAATTAAAACTGGGCATTATACCGACCATTGCACCATATCTTCTTCCCTTATTTTTAAAGGAATTGATGGACACATATCCTGAATTTATGCTGGAAATAAAAGAAGAAAGTACCAACAACATTGTTAATGACCTGAAAAATGGCACCATTGATGTAGGCATTATGGCAACCCCCCTGGATGATCCTGAATTACATGAAGATCCTGTTTACTACGAACCATTAAAAGTATTTGTTTCTTCATTTTTAAAAGATGCTTTGAAGGAATACCTGGCCCCGGCCGACATAAACCTGCAGGATGTCTGGCTACTGGAAGAAGGAAATTGCCTGAGAGATCAATTCATCAATTTGTGCAACTTGAAAGAAAATAAATTACTGAATAAAAAGATCAAGTTTCAAACCGGCAATATGAATACTTTGCTGGACCTGGTAGAATTAAATAAGGGGATCACCCTGATTCCCGGGCTGGCTACTTTTAAACTGAATCAGCAGCAGCAAAACCAGGTAAAGGAATTTAAAGCTCCGGTACCGGTGAGAGAAATTAGTTTTGTAACCTACCGCTCAGCTGCTAAAAAAAGATTGTATGAGATATTAAAAAATGTGGTCGCCCATAAAGTAAAGCCTAAATCTGATCAGATGATCCGGGATCAAAAGATACGGATCATCAATATTTATTAATGTATTAAAAGATTTGCTATTGGATGATATAGGTAGTGCTATTCGGCTTTTGGCCTGCCCCTTTTTAATACTGCCGGATAAAAAGACCAAACATATAAACCTGTAAGTAGTATAATACTGATCCACACCGGTATATGTACCGCTAACAAGGATACGGTAAACATGGATATAAGCAAGGCCACACCCAGCAAAAGATGCCAGGCAAACTTTTTAAAGGTTGATAAACGAGAGGATTTCATTCAGTTAAATTTAATGGATGAAGTTAGTTAAAAAGTAAATTCCTTACTGCTGGTATTTTCGTGTGGTCCTACCATGTAAGTTAATTAAATCTAAAGAATCTACCTGCAACTTAACTGTCTGAGATTTAAATTTTTCTGTTGAATATATATTTGAAATAAGCTAAAATAGCTGGTTGCGAACCTATTAATTGGAAGGTGAATCGCTATATTTTTTAGAATAGTTACAACTCCGGATTTTATTTTAGGAAAGCAAGTTCAGCCAAAGGAAATGAATTTTTATTAATTATCCATATAAACATTATAATTTTAACAAGGTATGGATCAGTTGCAGGACAGGTAAGAAAATATAGTTTTTAAACTTTTCCAATTCTGCTACTTTTTTATTCTATTGAAAAAACTCCTGTAAATGAAAAGTGAAAAAAGGGATCTTCATGAATGATAGCCAAAAGGTCAATAAGTCTGACCTGCCAGTACCAAACAGCAGAATCAACTGAGTCAGGCAAGTGTACTATTATTATCAAATGCCTGATAATATTTAAATGGATAATTCAATATTGATTTCAGAATTTGATTTTTTTACAGAGAAAATGCTGACTGATGTATTTTACTGATCCTTTTGCTGATATTGCTCCATTAATTGCATAAGCTGAGCCACTTTGTCCGGATGTTGCTTGCTTAAATCATTCATCTCTCTTAAATCCTTTTGCAGATCGTAAAGCTCTACCTGGTTCTCATTTCTGGATTGCAGCAATTTCCAGGAACCATCTCTTACTGCATAGGACTGTTTGGTTTTCCAATAAAACTGTCGTGAAGGTACTTCCTGATTTTCGCCGTTTAAATACTGCCAGATGTTTTTTCCATCAAGTTGTGTTGAAACAGCTTGATCCAGACCACTGCCGCTCATATGACATATGGTGGGTAACCAATCCGAAACATGAATAGGAAAATCAGTGGAGCCTGCATTTATATTACCAGGCCAGTTAATAAAAGCCGGTACACGAATGCCACCTTCGTAAAGATCACCTTTCCAGCCTCTGAGGGGAAAGTTATTTCCCAAAACTTTATGCGGAAGGTCTGCATATTTACCCCGGTATTCTGTTTGGCTGTACCAGCTTTTTTGGCCACCATTATCACTTATGAATAAAATGAGCGTTTTTTCCCGCTGATTGGTTCTTTCCAGGGCTGCCACAATCTGGCCTATACCAGCATCCATATGAGTTACGCTGGCGGCAAAAAGTTTCCGGCAGGGGTGTAGCTGCTGATCATCATATAGCACCTTCCATACTTCCGGCTCATCCAGGGGATAGTGAGGCACACTATAGGCTACATATATAAAATAAGGATCTTCACCGGCATTTTCTATCTTATTTACCACTTCTTTGGTGATCAGATCGGTAGCATGCCCTTTTTCCTCCAGGTATTTATCCTGCCTATGCCAGGATCGCATGTTTTCGTCCTGCGAATCATTCTTATAATTGTGGGTATAAGGATCTATCTGTCCATCCAGGTAGCCATAGGAAGTATCAAATCCATATTTTAAGGGGGTATATGGAGGGGAGCCCATGTGCCATTTTCCTACCAATGAAGTGGCATAGTTGTTTTTTTTCAGTAAAGCTGGTAAGGTAGGATCGCTCAAGGGAATGACTTCACCATAATCCGGACCCGTCACTCCATACCGGCTGGGGTACCGGCCCGTAATTAAACTGACCCGGGTAGGCGTACAGGTAGGCATCACGTAATGCTGATCCAGCCGGATTCCGGTTTTAGCCAATTGATCAATGTTTGGGGTTTTGATTTCCGAACCATAATATCCCACATCACTCCAGCCCAGGTCATCTGGTATGATGATGATGATATTAGGTGGTTGATCATGGTTGCTCTCCTGACCCATAGCTGCGGGAGAAGCAAAAATAGACAACATTGTAAATAAGATGCTGATCTTTTTCTGAAAGAAGGATTTCACCGTATATGATACTGCTAATGTTAAACTTTGCCTTACAACTCTTTGATCCTGATATCTCTCCAGGCTACCTGATAAGGACCGGAGCCGGCTCTTACCCCATGAACCTGCAGACCAATAAACCCTCGGGGAAATTCCTGATACACCTCCTGGTCGGTCAAATCTGATATTTGTTCACCATTGATAAAGGTCTGGATGCGAGGCCCTTGGGCAACAATACGGTATTGGTTCCACTCGCCATCTTTAAAAGTGGTATGGGGAACAAGCTTATCTTCCGGTGTGATCCAGCCATTACCAGTTCCTTCACTGTAGATATATCCTGCCTCTGCCCCTGCTTCACCACTGGATTCTATTTCCACCTGAGGGCCTATAACCCGTCCTGCAGATTGGTTGTGGCCGTCTCCAACGGCTTCATCCCTGGTTTTTGACCTGATTTGTATTCCTGAGTTAAGCCCGGTATCTACTTTAACTTCCACCATCAATTCAAAATCTCCATAGTCCTGCTCAGTGGTAAGAAAGGAATTGGGACTACCTTCCACAGTAGTACCTACGATTGTACCATCTATTACCTCATAGGTGGCGGTACCATTTTTTTGAACCCAACCCTCCAGAGATTTACCATTAAATAAAGCGGTCCATTCATCTTCCTGATTAGAGGATGCTTCTACCTGGTCCGTTTCCGATTGAGCATTATTATTTTGTCCGGAATCACAGGCATTTAATAATAAAGCAACGCCTCCCATTAAAGCTATCAATAGGAATGTCCTGAACGAAACGAGTAATTTATCAGCCATATTATTTATCATTTTATTTTTAAATTTTGAGCATTAAGATTGTAATACCCAACGAATTTATGAAAAAATATCAACAGCACAAGATATATCCTGACAATAAATCAGTACAAATTATGTATTTCACTAATGCTGCCGGACTTTAAGATAAATACTCCCCTGTTTAATAAAAAAACCCACTCGTAATTTAATCCAAGTGGGTTTTTATTCTTTTTCATTATCACTAAATTTCAAATTCGTGAACTTGGAGGGACTCGAACCCCCAACCTCCTGATCCGTAGTCAGGTGCTCTATCCAATTAAGCTACAAGTCCAGAAATGATTTTTTAAATCTTTTAACGCCTGTTTTCGTATGTAAGCTTAACGTTCAAAATTTAGGATGCAAAATTAATGAATATATTTTCCTAAAAAAAGCATTTATTATTCAACCTTTATAAAAAACATTATCTTTGCCTAATCATTAAATATAAAAACCAAAAAATAAAACATGAGAATAATACTTTTTGTCCTGATTTCTATTTTTTATATTCATACATCTTACGCAGGCAATGGTTCCAAAGAAAGCAATTTTCTCAGCCCTAAATCAACCCAGCAGGCAGCCAGACCCAATTTCCCTGGTGATTTTATGCTTGAAGTAGGTTTTACACTGCTCAATTCTCCTCCGGATCTTGATTTAAGGTTGTTCGGTTCAAGAGGTGCCAATATTTATTACCTTTATCATTTGCCTATTGGTAATTCCAATTTCTCCTTTCATCCGGGATTAGGGCTAGGGATGGCTAATTATAACTTTAAAGACAGCGTAACCCTGGTTACGGATGACCAGGGGCAAACAGATTTTGTGAATATATTCAACTACCTGGAAAATGACCAGTTAAATGTGATCAAGTCTAAATTATCAGTCAACTATCTGGATATTCCGATGGAACTTAGATTTAATTTAAATAAAGAAAATCCATACCGCGGCTTCAAAATGGCTGTGGGAGGAAGAATAGGAATATTATTTGATTCACATACCAAGGTCAAATATGAAGAAGACGGAGACGCAAAAAAATTAAAGCGAAAAGAAAAATATGACTTAAATTCTTTAAGATATAGCGTCTACGGTAGAATTGGCATAGGAGGTTTCTCTGTATTCTATTATCAAAATCTTTCAAGCCTGTTCCAAAAGGATGAAGGTCCGTTTGATCAGGAGGTGAATTCATTTATGGCGGGGGTATCCATTGCCTTATTTTAATTATATTTAACATTTATTGTAATGCGTTACTTATTATTATTCACCCTATTATTTTTTGTACATCACCCATCAAAAGCTCAAACTGCCTTATCTCCCAATGTTGATTCCCTTAAACAGGAGATTTTAAAGGTGAATCTGGAGATGGATCATATGCAGCGAAACCTGGTAAAATCCTACAAAAGATTAAAAACTGGTGTTCTGATTGCTTCAGTAGGCTACTCTGTAGTAATTGCGGGGGGGCTGATGCTGGGCCGGGATAATGATCAGTTGGGTCAGGCCTTGTTGGTTACCGGAGGAGTGATTGGTTTTGGAGGAGGCATTTTGATTTTTGATTCTTTCAAATTCATCGGGCAGGCAGGTTCTCCTCCACCTGCGGCAGCTTATCCCTGATCTTGGTTTAAGTGGTTTTTATAAAATCTGTTTTTTATGGATCAGCAATCCAGTTTAGATATCAAAATTTCCGGCAAGGTACAGGGAGTAGGGTTTAGATACAGCACAATTAACAAGGCCCGGGAATTAAACCTGACCGGCTGGGTCAAAAACCAGCCCGATGGTTCAGTAGAAATCAGGGCTGAGGGACAACAAAAAGATCTGGATCTATTGGTTGAATGGTGTTATCATGGTCCTGGTTCTGCCCGGGTAGAAAGGGTTAAGGTAAACCAGGTCCCTGCAGAAAACTTTAGCTCATTTTCACTCAGGTGAATCTTAAACTTCTCCTATTGCTAGCCAGAACACCAGTTAATATCACCAAAAAGCCTGTAAGAAAAAGTTCATTTCTTTGGGCAGTGAGCCAAAACCAGTCTAAAGTAATTTCATGGAAAACCAATCCCCATACAAAACCTGTTAGAGGAAAACTATCATAAACAGTTATAAGCCATAAAATGACATCGATTAATAGTGTAATCAGTAATACTGGAATTGACAACACTGCTATTACTGTGACCAATATTCCTTTAAAATAAGTGTATAGTAGTCCTAAAAAAGAAATACCGGCAAAAAAAGACTCGGCAGCAGCATTTTTGTAGGCAATTGCGGCAATAATTATAATGATGCCACTAAGTATAAATCCGGTTGTCCATTTATTTTTCATAGTTCAAAAAATTTGGTGCTTCTTCTATTATAGAATCCCTCCAATTAAAAAATGTTTGAAGCACCAACTTCTAATAAAAAGCACTTTCATCAAAACAGCGGATAAGCTTGAGTAAAACCTAATTATCCTTAATTATCCCCTTCCATGCATCATTTTCTTTAATATGCCTGATATGGTCCATAGAATAATCCCAAATAAGATTATAGTGACAGCTATTCCGCCAAACAAAGCCAGTGGGCCTACATCAACCACCATTGCTCCCACTACACCGGCTAATTTATTGGCTGCGGCATTAGCCAGAAACCACACACCCATAAATAAAGCCACCAGTTTTACCGGGGCCAGTTTGGTAACCATAGAAAGACCAATTGGTGATAAACATAATTCACCTACAGTATGCAGGAAATAAGCCATTACCAACCAGAAAAGACTGGATTTTACTGTAAGATCTCCTGCTTGCTGCATCACTGCACCTACCATAAACAGAAAACCCACACCCAATAATATTAATCCCAAAGCCATCTTTTTGGGTGTGATGGGATCTTTTCCTTTCCGGCCCAGATATGTCCATAAAGAACTCATCAGGGGAGCCAGTAAAATGATAAACATAGGATTTAACGACTGGAATATCGCTGCCGGGATTTCCCAGCCAAAAACGGATCTGTCAGTATACTCTTCTGTGTATAAATTCATATAACCTCCGGCCTGTTCAAAACCGGTCCAGAAAAATATCACAAAAAAGGCCAGTACAAAGATTACAATGATCCTGTCCCGCTCTTCTCTGGTAAATCCAGTTTTAGGCTTATCTACTACTGTTTCCCGCTTTTCTTTAATAGGCCTTTTACCAACATCTCCGAAAACTCTTTTTCTGGCAGCCACCATAAATACAATCTGACCGATAAACATTCCCACTCCGGCTGCAGCAAATCCATAATGCCAGCCATATTGAGCCGCTAATAATCCGGTTACTATTGGGGCCAGAAAAGCGCCAATATTTACCCCCATATAAAAGATTGTAAATGCGCCGTCCCGCCGGGGGTCACCCTGTTCATATAAACCTCCCACAATAGTGGCAATATTAGGTTTAAAAAAACCATTTCCCGCCACAATAAGGCCTAGAGCCACGTAAAATGCCCACAAAACCTGATAAGCCATTAAAAAATGACCTAATACCATTAACATGCCTCCAATTACCACAGCAGAGCGCTGGCCCAAATATTTATCCGCTAACCAACCTCCCACTAATGGTGTGAGGTAGACCAGGCTGGTATAAGTGCCATATAATCCCAGGGCTTCTTCGATGGACCAACCTAACCCTCCTTCTATGATAGCTGCTGTCATATACAAGGTAAGGATGGCACGCATGCCATAGTAGCTAAATCGCTCCCATAACTCCGCAAAAAAAAGGAAATATAATCCTTTCGGGTGATTCTGATTCTTAATCAAAATGCCAGAATTTTAAATGTAACATATGATATTAATTCCATTTGGCAGCGAAATTAAATAATATTTACAAATTTGTCCTTTGCAAACGTATTTTTTGTGGCAATTCCCATAGTACAAAGTCGTAAACTGCAGAAATGGATCTTTTAGAGGTCAGGGTGAAGAATAACAGGCCAGTTTGGATAGAAGTGAATATAAGCGGCTTTTTTTTACTTTTAACAAATTCTATGTATGCTATTTCCTATTCTTATGCTCAAGTTTCAAGACCAGCAATAGCAAATAAAGCGAAATTATTACTCTGATTCATGATAGATACAAAGATCCTGATCTCCGCTATCATTTTGTCAGGGCTGGCGGACTGGTAGGAATATCTACCAGTGCTAAGATGGCCCGGAGGGTCAAGAAAGCACCTGTATTTTCTGACATAATTTTTTACAAGAAAGAAATTAAAGACTCCTAACTAAAGGATTGTGCCGTCTCCCTATATAGTCATGATAAAGCAAGTCCCGTCCGGACAGGACAAATGCAAGAGCAAAGTATTAGTATCTATTAAGTAAGCCTATTACTTCAAGAAAAAGTAAATCACCTTATTCAAATTAAAAACCTCTATTCATCTGATAATACATTTCATTCCAACCTAATTCTTTTTTGAAATCAAATAACCTGGTTTGATCATCAATCACCAAAAATTCGAGGTCTGCCATCTCAGCAAAATCTTCCAGATATTCTGTGGTCAGAGATTGGCTAAATCCGGTATGATGAGCCCCTCCGGCATAGATCCAGGCAGTAGCTGCAGTGGAAAGATCTGGTTGTGGCACCCACAAGGCCCTGGCCACCGGCAATTTAGGTAAATTCTGCGCCGGTTTGACTACCTGCACCTGATTCAGTACCATCCGGAAACGGTTGCCCATATCCATCAGTGAAACATTGATGGCCGGACCTTCAGCTACATCAAATACCAGGCGTACCGGATCTTCCTTGCCCCCAATGGAGAGTGGATGAATTTCCAGTGAAGGCTTACCGGATGCAATAGATTCACAGATCTCCAACATATGAGCCCCCAACACCTGGTCCCGGGTCTGATTAAAATGATAAGTATAATCTTCCATAAATGAAGTACCGCCAGGCAATCCAATTGACATCACTTTCATTGCTCTGAGCAAAGCTGCTGTTTTCCAGTCACCCTCAGCCCCAAAGCCATATCCCTGGGCCATTAATCGCTGTACAGCCAGACCAGGCAGTTGCTTTAAACCATGCAGATTTTCAAATGTATCAGTAAAACCTTTAAAATTTCCATCCTCTAAAAATGCCTTTAAGCCCAGTTCAATGCGGGCAGCTTCCTGCAATGACTGCCTTTGGGTCCCATTTTTCTGAAGAGAGTCTGCTATCTGGTAGCTTTCTTCATACTCCCGGATCAGTTGTTCCACCTCATTGTCGCTTATTTGATCAATATAAGCCACCAGGTCTCCGGTACCGTAACCGTTCACGGTATATCCCAACCTGATCTGAGCCTCCACCTTGTCGCCTTCAGTAACTGCCACTTCCCGCATATTGTCCCCGATACGGGCAAATTTGGCTCCCTGGGCATCATGCCAGGCTGCAGCAGCTCTTAGCCAAACATTCAGCTTATTCTGCACTCCTTCATCCTGCCAATGGCCGGTAATAACTTTACGTTTAATCCGCAGGCGGGAAGTCATAAATCCGAATTCACGGCCACCATGAGCCGATTGGTTCAGGTTCATAAAATCCATATCAATATCAGCCCAGGGAATTTCCCGGTTAAATTGGGTATGTAAATGAGCCAGCGGCTTATTCAAAACCTTTAGTCCGCCAATCCACATTTTTGCCGGGGAAAAGGTATGCATCCAGGTGATCAGACCGATGCAATCAGGGGATTGATTGGCTTCCATACATAATGTTCGGATTGCGTCAGGATTAGTAAGCACTGGCTTGAAAACGATTTTCACTGGTATTTGCGAGGAATTGGACAATTCCATGGCTATTTGCCGGGAATGATCAGCTACAACTTTCAGGATATCATCACCATATAAATGCTGACTGCCCGTCACGAACCAGGCTTCCATGGCTTTTAAATCGGTCATAATCAAAAGGTTTTGGAGTTGATTAATTTTACCCAAATATAAATGTTTGTTTTACATTTATAAACATTATTTAAATTTAATGCTTAAAAACTTCTGATTACCTTGTGGAAGAACAGTCATACGATGACTTTTGAGAACTTTACCATGATCTTATCATATTTAGCTAAACTTCATTATTTTAGTCCCGGAGGTAAGTTATCCAAACTTTTAAAGATGAAAAAAGCCAATCATTCGTTGCATAACTGGATAAAAATAAAGCTGATGTTGAAAAAATGGTACTTTTTGTTTTTCCTGTTTTACGCCTGCGAATCAGGAGAACAGGCAAATGTACAGTTGATAGTGGATCAGGTTGCACAAAAACACGCTCCCGACAGCCGGACAGTCAGGTTTGATATTCAGGTAGCATCTGAAGGGAATAACCTGGTTCTAAAAGGAGAGACCAATCTGGTTGAGGCCCGCAATGAGCTGTTGCAGGAACTGGCTCAGGAAAATATTGAGATCATAGACAGTATTCAAATGTTGCCAACTGCAGATTTAGAGGGGAAGAAAGGAGTTGTACAAATTTCTGTGGCCAATCTGCGCAGTGATCCGGCTCATTCGGCAGAACTTGCTACCCAGGCTTTATTGGGTACACCATTGAATGTATTGAAAAAACAGGGCTCATGGTTCCTGGTTCAAACTCCGGACAATTATATAGCCTGGCTGGATGAAGGAGGCTTCAGCCTGATGGATCAGTCTGCCTATGATCGGTGGGTACAGGGGGAAAAACTGGTTTATACCGCTTCCATGGGCTTTTGTTATGATCAGCAGGGGGTGGAAGTATCAGATCTGGTGGCTGGAAATATTCTAAAGCTTGATTCGATAGAAGACGATCGTTACCGGGTTGGATTCCCTGATGGCCGGCAAGCCTATATTGATCAAAGTCAAGCAATTAGATATCAGGTTTGGTTGGAACAGATCAACCCTCAGCCCCTAAGCCTGGTCAGGACCAGTCAGCAATTTATGGGCTTACCTTACCTTTGGGGAGGCACCTCTTTGAAAGGTGTGGATTGCAGCGGCCTGACTAAAACCATTTACTTTCTCAATGGCTGGATTTTACCACGGGATGCTTCACAGCAAGTCAGAGTAGGCAAGTTGGTGGATGAAGATAAAAATTTTCAAAACCTGCAGCCAGGAGATCTGTTGTTTTTTGGCCGTCCGGCTCAGGGGGAAAATCCGGAAAGGGTGGTACATGTCGGTATGTGGCTGGGCAATATGGAATACATTCATGCTTCAGGCCGGGTCAGGATCAACAGTATGGATCCGCAAGCCTCAAATTTTGATGAATACAACCACAACCGATATTTAAGAACCAAACGAGTTGCCCAAACGGAACCTGATGTGATACCTGTTGAACAAGTCTATGGCCAATAAAATGAACAATACATGCTATTTTCATATTTCTTTCGTTTCCCTGACACTGCTTTTGATGGTGGTTTCCAGCCTGAAGGGGCAGGTTCAGTTTGATTCTCAACCGGATATCTACCTGATAGACACCTCCACTTTAGTGGTAGAAAATGATCCCTTTCTTCAGTTGGTCAAACAGCAACAGGTTGAAAATCAAATCACTTTACTTAAAAATGAGGAAAACCTGGTTCCGGTAAAGAACTTCACGCAAAAAATGGCCAGCTTGTACATCGGTAGTGAAGAACTAACAGTGTTTCAGCAAATGCTGCAAAATTATGTGGACATGGATCATTATATGATAGAAAGTCAGGCAACCGAAAGCAAAATTGACCAGCTTTTTCTTCAATTAGATAAGTATGACCTGTTGCTTGTAGGCTGGCAACCCAGTAAAAACATGGATCCTTCCTTTCTTGATTGGATCTCTGAAAAACTAAGTCAGCCTGAAAAACTGATTTTATCCCTTTTTGCTCCCCCTGAAATGTGTCAGGATAACCAGGTAGACCCAAATTGTTTAATTATGGCCTATGCACCTGATAGTTTGCATCAATCACTTACTGCTCAGGGTATTATGGGTGGAATTGGTTTTCAGGGACAGTTAACTTCTACTTTGGGAAAATTCAGGAAGGGAGATGGTCTGAAGTCATCCGGTGGTATCCGCTTCAAGTATACCATTCCCGAAGAGGTAAATATCAATTCTGCCTATCTAAAACATAAAATCGATTCAACCATGGCCCTGGCTATTCGGGAGGAAGGTACGCCCGGGGCTCAAATTCTGGTTGCCAAGGATGGTAAGGTGATCTTTCGAAAAAATTATGGATATCATACTTACGACAGCCTGTTAAAAGTGGAAGATGAAAATCTTTACGACCTGGCCTCAGTGACAAAAATCAGCGCCTCTCTTCCGGCATTAATGAAGCTGGATGACCAGGGGCTGTTTAATCCGGACCGCACCATTGGTACTTATCATCCCTATTTTAAGCGGTCTAACAAAAAAAACATAACCTTCCGGGATGCACTGGCTCACCAGGGTCGGCTGATTGCCTGGATCCCTTTCTGGAAAAGCGCAATTAGGAAAAACGGGAAGTATAAATGGTATACCTTCAAGACCGATTCTTCCCGTCGTTTTCCCCTTAAAGTGGCAGATAATTTGTATTTGCACAGGAAATACCGAAAAAAACTTTTCAAGGCCATTAAAAAATCTCCACTGAGAGAGGAATCGGATTATGTCTATTCTGATCTGTCCTTTTACCTTTACCCGGATGTGGTGGAATGCATTACTGCAGTGGATTTTGTACATTACCTGAATCAAAATTTTTTTAAACCATTAGGCGCCAGCAGCTTAACTTACAATCCTTTTCAAAAATATCCCCTGGAACAAGTAGTACCGAGCCAATATGACTCTGCCTTTCGCCAGGACCTGTTACATGGACGGGTTAATGATGAGGGGGCAGCCCTGCTTGAAGGTATCTCCGGACATGCAGGATTGTTTGGCAATGCCAATGACCTGGCTAAATTAATGCAAATGTATCTGAATGGTGGTCATTACGGTGATCAGAGATATCTCAGCCAGGAGATATTGCAGGAGTACAGCCGCTGCCAATATTGTGAAAAAGAGAATCGCCGCGGCATGGGATTTGACAAACCTATGCTGAAACGCACTGTAGATGGAAATACGGCTATGGATGTAAGTGCTGAAAGCTATGGCCATTCCGGATTTACCGGAACCTTTACCTGGGTAGATCCGGAATATAACCTGCTTTATGTATTTCTGGCCAATCGCACTTATCCCAGCCGGGATCATCGTCAATTGTATCGTTTGAATATTCGCACCAATATCCAGCAATTTGTGTATGATGCGATCTTGAATAATCAGGAATATCGCAAATTTCATCAGGATTATGAGATGAGATAATTACTGGTTGCTTATTCTATATGCTCATTAGCCGTTCGCTACCGATCGCTAATGTTTGATATCGCACATAGCGCTATTATTTTTCCTCTTGAATAACTACCAGAATGGCTTTATTAAATGTGGTATGTCATTTGTTCATTTAAAAATGAGTTACATTACATGTTTTTCAGGCTCTTTTATTTTAACAAATTAGGATTTTATGCTAAAAAATTATCTTACCATCGCCTTTAGAAATCTTAATAAGTTCAGGTTTTACAGCCTGATAAATATCTTTGGTCTCGCCTTGGGAATTGCAGCCGCCCTGGTCATTTTTCTTTATGTGCAGTTTGAGTTGAGCTTTGACCGGCACCATGCTAATTCTGATAGGATTTACCGGGTAGATTGGGAATTGAAATTCGGAGACAACTATACCTATAATGCGGCAGTGACTCCCCCAATGGCCGAAGTACTGGTAAGGGATTACCCGGAAGTGGAAACAGCAGCCAGACTTCAATATTCAGGATCTTTTTACTTTAAACCAGAACAGGAAAATTTCAAAGAATGGCAGGTGGTTTATGCTGATAATTCTCTTTTCCACATATTTACCATTCCCTTTATCGCAGGAGATCCGGCTACTGCCCTGATTGAACCATATTCCATGGTCATCAGTGAATCCTGCGCTGCCCGTTTTTTCCCTGATCAGGATGCCCTGGGCAAAACCATCATCAAGGATAACCAGGATGCATACACCGTCACCGGCGTATTTGAGGACATTCCTGAAAACAGTCATTTTCATTATCAGATATTCCTTTCCATGAACGGATTGGATGAATCAAAAAATAACAACTGGATCGGAGGCCCCTTTAACACCTACCTGCTTTTAAGACCGGGTGCCGATCCTCAAGAGTTAGAAGATAAATTGCCCACACTGGTGGAAAATTATATCCTACCCTACGCTAGCTCTGTAGTAGGAAATAGTTTTATTGATCAATTAATGGAGGCGCATAATTATCTTAAGCTTCATTTATTTCCCCTTACAGACATTCACTTACATTCTCATTTGAGAAATGAACTGGAGAGTAACAGCGATATTACCTACGTTTATTTACTTTTAGCCATTGCTATTTTCATTCTGATGGTAGCCATTATCAACTTTATGAACCTGACTACTGCCCGATCATCCACCCGGGCCAGGGAAGTAGGCATCCGAAAGGTGATGGGCTCGGGAAAGGGAAAATTGGTATCTCAATTTCTGATCGAATCTACCATGATCAGCCTGATTTCTTTCATTCTGGCCCTTGGTCTGGCTGAGTTTTTCTTAAATTCATTTAATCAGGTGATCGGGCGTTCATTAACTATCCCCTGGGGCAATGCCTGGTTTTATTTATTTATTTTATTGGGTGCAATGGCAGTGGGCATGCTTTCCGGCATTTATCCGGCCCTGGTTTTGTCCAGGTTCATACCTGTAAAAGTACTGAAAGGTAAAATAATGGCTGAAAATCATGCTCTGTTTATGCGCAGAGGTCTGGTAATCGTACAGTTTTCCATCTCTATTTTTTTAATTATCACCACCCTGGCTATGTATCAGCAGATGAATTTTATCAGTAGTAAAAAACTGGGATTTGAAAAAGAGCAGGTAATATTGATCAGGGACACTTATCATCTAAATGATAAACAGCCTGTGATCAGGGATGAAATATGTAAATTAAGCTTTATTAAAAACGGGACTATTTCCTCCTTTTTCCCTGGACCCGGTACATCCAGAAATACTCCGTTAATCTGGAGATATGGTCAGGATCCAACCCCTGAAAACTCAATGAATGCAGAAAAATGGACGGTAGATTATGATTACATCCCAGCCATGAATATGGAAATCATAGAAGGACGAAATTTTTCCCGGGAATTTGCCTCAGACTCTAATGCCGTCATTTTGAATGAAACTGCAGTAAAGCAGCTTGGACTGGCCCCTGATCCTATCGGAAAAAAAGTATCGCTGTTTAAAGATCATCCTGATGGTTCTCAGGACCGCAGCAGGCAAGAGCATTGGACCATTATTGGAGTAGTGAAGGATTTTAATTTTGAATCACTGCGACAGGATGTGGGACCATTGGGATTATTTTTTGGTACAAGCAGTCGAGGTTTTATGGCCTTTCGTTTTACCACTTATGAAACAGATCAGGTGATCAGCGCCATTCAAAGGATCTGGAAAGAATTGGCCACAGATGAACCTTTTAATTATTCGTTTCTGGATCAGGATTTTGCTAAAATGTATACCAGCGAAAAAAGGCTGGAAAGACTCTTTATTTTGTTTTCCGGCCTGGCTCTGGCAATTGCCTGCCTGGGATTATTTGCCCTTGTATCTTATTCCACTGAACAAAGATCAAAAGAAATCGGCGTTCGAAAAGTATTGGGAGCTTCTGTAAATCAGATCGTTCTGCTACTTTCCCGGGAATTCAGCCGACTGATCCTGTTTTCCTTTTTTCTGGCCGCTCCATTAGCCTGGTATGGCATCTACTGGTATTTTCAGCAATATGCCTATAAAACCCAGATCAGTTTGCTGGTTTACCTGGGTGCAGGCCTGATGGCCTTTATACTGGCAGGAATTACCATGTTTTATCAGTCTGTAAAAGCAGCTAATGCCAACCCGGTACAAACTTTACAGAGCGAATAAGCCTTTTTTTGGAATATTACAGAGTCAAAAACAAATTCTTTTTATTGGAACATTACCATCTAAACTATGCCCGCAGATGCTGGTCATGATTTATAAAAATCTCACTAATCTTTTACCACAAAGTTGTAAATCATCAGGGACACTTCAGCCATCACTTGTTCCACCTGTTTAATATCTTCTACATTTCTGGATAGCATCACCAGCACGTATTTATCACCTCCAGGGGTAATTATAATACCTGAATCATGCCTTACATTTGATAATTCTCCGGTTTTGTGAGCCACTTTTACCGCTTCAGGCAATTTGGCCGGAATCATCTCCCGGTCATGCTGTTGCAGCAGGATATCGATCATTTCCTGGCTAGCGGTTTCACTTACCACCTCAAGTTTAGCTATCACATCAAATATTTTCATCAGGTCGTAGGCGGTGGTAATATTACTCAATCCTGCCTGGTAGGCTTTCATATCCTCCACTCCCCGCAATACCAGGATATCAGGGGCTCCTAATTGACGCATGGTGGCTGTCACATTTTTAGCTCCCACCTTTTCAATGATGAGGTTGGTGGCCAGATTGCTGCTGTGAATGATCATATCAATCATCAGATCCTTTATAGGCCTTTCCTGGTCCATCAAATCATAAAGCTTCTCTCCTCCATCCCGGCTTACCTCTAAGCTGTATTCACTGCTATCTACTATACTTTTGAACTGGTTTTTAATCAGTATGGAATCATTGAGCGAAAACCTGCCCTGTTCAGCTTGCTTATAAACTTCAATCATTACCGGTGTTTTCATAGTGGAAGCGGCATGGACGGTCTCTTTTTCATTGATCAGGATGGTCTGACTGGTGTCGGCCAGGTTTTTAAAGGCCAGGGCAAATTCAGCCGGAATTTGGTCGAATTTAGCCTGAATGGAATCACGTAATTGATCGATTGTTTGCAATTTTTCCTGTTTTTGTGGTTGACATGCCAATAAGAATAAAATGAGCAACAAGTCCCTAACCAAACTGTGCCATTTTTTCCAGTAATTTTTGAAATCGGGCTTCATAAGCTTGATAAAATTTTTGGAGATCATCTGATTTAAGTATTTTCAGTGGTTGGGTATTTGAAACAGCCTGGGACTGATTTTTGATACCAGGTATCACGGTTGACACCTGATGGTGACTCAAAATAAAACTCAGAGCCAGGTGGATAGGTTCCAATTGATAATCCTGGGATATTGGCCAAATATCCTCCAGTTGATCCAGCATTTGGGTCAGCAAAGGTGGGGATAATCTGAAACTGCGATGGTCATTTGAAGCAAAGCGGGTATTTTGATTGAATTTACCGGTAAGCAGGCCAAATTGCAAAGGCATACGAGCAATTACTCCCATTCCCTGCTCACCCGCTTTTTGAATAATGGGCAAGGCTTTTTGATTGATAATATTAAAAACCAGCTGGAAACCTGATCCCAATTGATGGCGAAAAATGTATTCAGCTTCCGGTTCAGGATCATAGGTATGCAAAGAGATTCCCCAATAGCGGATCTTTCCCTGCTGCTTAAGTTGGTCAAGGGCTTCCAGGCAGCCGCCATTTATCAGGTCCCCTACTTTGGCTGTGTGCAACTGGTAGTAATCGATGGTTTCCCTTTTTAGCCTTTTCAAACTGCTTTCACAGGCCTGTAAAATATAATCTTTGGAATAATCCAGTATAATGTTTTGATCGCGATCCAACCGGTGACCCACTTTGGTGGCAATGATCACGTCCTTTCGCGATCCAAATACCTGTCCGATCAGTGCTTCTGAATGACCCAATCCATAGAAGTCAGCCGTATCGTAAAAATTGATTCCCCGGTCCAATCCCGATTTCAAGGCTTTAATCGCCGTTTCATCATCCATATCACCCCATCCGATGGGTATATCTCCGGCCATGGCCGGACCACCTATGGCCCAGGCGCCAAAACCTACCTGACTTACCTTAAGATCTGTCTGACCAAATTGTCTGTAGTGCATATGAATGGTTTCGAATAGAATAGATGTAAAATTAACAAAAAACCACCAAATAGCAGTTTGTATTTTCAGTTCATATGCCCGGAGGGAATTCCAGTGATTAGTACTCATAGTTTTTCCAGGCAAAAAATAATTGTTATGATAAGAACGATTTTTTTTACGGACGACCGATGACCGCCATTGAATTTCTCTGAACTGTGATTTATATGAGGACTATGATTGATAGAAAATCAAAGCAGCGATGGCCCTTCAGAAAATGAGGGTGCAGCGGTGTACCGGGCTATAATGGTTACGAGCGTAAGGGCTGCGAAAGGTGTGGGCATTTTTTCTGTCTTAAATTTTTTTTACTCCATATCATCGCCGATTATCCTGATCATCCAGCATGCTAAGGTAACTTTCATAGCGGGAGCCGGCAATGGTTCCCGCTTCCAGGCCTTCTAAAACCGCACAACCGGGCTCATGGGTGTGAGTACAATTATAAAACCGGCATTGGCCAAACAAATCCCTTAATTCTGGAAAGAAGTGGCTGATCTCTTCCTTATCTATATCAATCAGCCCAAATTCCTTAATACCCGGGGTATCGATCACAAATGTATCGGCATCCAGCTGAAACATTTCAGCAAAAGTGGTAGTATGCACTCCTTTATCAGCAAAAGTGGAAACATCACCAGTTTTCAACTCCAGGTCAGGTCTGATTTTATTGAGAATGGTGGATTTACCCACTCCTGAATGTCCGGAAAGCAAGGTCTTTTTATGGTCAAGCTGTTGACGAAACAGGTCCAGGCCTTCCTCTTCCCGGGCTGAAATCAGCAAACAGGCATAAGATAAATGCTCATAGAATGACTTTAGATAATGATAATAGTTTAACACCTCTTCGGAATAAATATCTGATTTATTAAATACCAACACGGCCGGGATACGAAAGGCTTCGGCTGCTACCAGGAAACGATCAATAAACCCCAGGGAGGTTTTAGGAAAGATCAGGGTCACAATCAGCATGGCCTGGTCCAGATTGGCCGCAATGATATGGCCATGACTGGTTTTGTGAGGTGATTTGCGAATGATATAATTTTCCCGGGGTATTACTTCAGCTATAATGCCGGTTTGTTCGGCCTTATTTTCCACCTCAAACTTCACCTGGTCACCCACTGCCACCGGATTGGTCACTTTCACCCCTTTCAGTTTGATCTTGCCCCTTAAACGACAGCGATATACGATGCTGTCATGCAACACCTCATACCAGGAACCGGTGGAACGAAGTACCAAACCTTCTATCATTCTAATTTAAAATTTGAGTAGTCAAGGCCAATATTTTTTCTGTAGCACCTGTATTTTTTCTGATATATTCAGCCGCTTTTGTAGATGCATCACTACGCTTTTCTTCATTATTAAGTAAATCTAAAACTTTTTGTTTCAACTCATCCGTTGTACGAATAGGAAAGGCCGCTCCTTCTTCTTCCAATTCAATGGCTTCTTTAAATTTCCGGTTGGTTTCATTCCTGCCAAAAAAAATGGGCATTCCAAAGGTAGCCGCTTCCAGGGTATTGTGCAGAGCCTGCCGGAAAGCACCTCCGATATATGCCAATTCACCATACTGGTACAGGGAAGATAACATGCCAATGTTATCAATAATCAGCACCTTCTGGTCCTGCACATTGGCTTCTGAAGCCTGAGAAAACCGGATGCTTTTCACTTCCAGCTGCTTTTCCAGGCTAATGATCTCATCCTCTTTGATATTATGGGGGGCAATGATATATTTCAAATCCATGACTGGGTCATTGATCATTGGCAGTAATACCTCCATATCGCTGGGCCAGGTACTTCCCATAACCATTAAGCGAGATTTTCCTTTAAAAATTGGGGCCAAAGGAATACTTACTGGCTTGCTGCAGATCTGCTGTACCCGGTCGAAGCGGGTATCTCCTGAAATACTGACCTTATTAAAGTTGATCGAAGCAAGTAACTGAAATGAGACTTTATTCTGAACAAAGATATGATGAAAATAATTAAGCAAATTACGATAAAACTTTCCGTATGGCTTAAAAAAAAGCTGATCGGAGCGAAAAATGGTGGAGAAGGAGATCACCGGCACCTGGTTCTTATGCAATGCTTTCAGATAATGGTGCCAAAATTCATATTTAACAAAGAAGGCAATTTGAGGATTTACTAAACTTATCAGTTTTTTAGCGTTTCCGGTATTATCGATGGGAAGATAAAATATATAATCGGCCTTTTCATAATTTTTCCTCACTTCATACCCGGAGGGCGAAAAAAAAGTGAGAAATATTTTATATTGAGGAAATGCCTCTCTGAATTTTTCCATTACCGGCCGGGCCTGCTCAAATTCTCCCAATGAAGCACAATGAAACCAGGCTATCGGAACGTTGTTGCCTGCCAAAGCTTTTTCAATCCGTCCTAATAAGCCAATTCTTCCTTTAACAAATTTTCTGGCTTTTTCATTAAATAAAGCAGCCACCCAAACAGACCAGTCATAAAAAGTAATGATCAGTCGATAAAAAATGTATCCCATAAGGCAAAAATAAAAAAACCCTTCTAAAAAGAAGGGTTCTGGATTCATTAAGTTGTTAAGAACCTTAGTGGGAGGATAAATAATCCGCTACACCTTCCCTGGTGGCCTTCATGGCTTCTTTGCCCTGGTTCCAGTTGGCCGGACAAACCTCGCCGTGCTCTTCCACATATTGCAAGGCATCTACCATTCGCAAGGTTTCATCAATATTTCTGCCCAGGGGAAGATCGTTGATCGTTTCATGACGTACAATACCCGCTTTATCTATCAAAAAAGTTCCCCGGAAAGCCACCGGAGTACCTTCAAATTCCAGTTCATCATTTTCATTATAGATCCAGTCTCCGGCTAACACACCATAATTCTTACTGATGGTTTTGGCAGTATCTGCTACCATGGGATAGGTGACCCCTTCGATGCCTCCGGCTTTTTTAGGGGTGCTGATCCAGGCAATGTGGGTTTCTTCCGTGTCAGTAGAACACCCGACAACTACCACATCTCTTTTTTCAAATTCATCCAATTTTTCCTGGAAGGCCAGGATTTCAGTAGGGCATACAAATGTAAAGTCTTTGGGATAAAAGAAAAATACTACATATTTATGGCCTACATATTGCTCCAAACTAAATTGCTCTTCAATTTCACAACCGTTAATGACTGCTGGCGCCTTGAAGACCGGCGCTTTTTTTCCTACAAGTGACATAGTTAAAAAGTGATTAAAAGTTTAAACATATATAATTAATATTGATCGGGAACTCTACCTGATCGTTTTTAGGGCTGCAAAGTTATCAATTCAAATAATCGCAGACAAAATATATGATCATTTAAAATTTTATGATATACAGTTTTGTTCAAAAAATTCTTATTGTGGGATAAAGAAGCAAATAATCTTAAAAATGGCCCATAAAAATCTATGATAAAATGAAATTTTATTCGGTTTTTTCACATAGGTGCCATACAAAAATGCAAGGTTAGCCACATCATGCATTTATGATAGGTATATTTTTAATCATAGTTATTATTTATTCTGTTAATCAAATAATATTTATGGCCCTGGTTGGGTTTCATAAAAATGAGGGTCGGGGCAAAATGGGGTGTAATGTTTTGTCTGTAAAAAAGAAAAACCTTTTTGTTATACAAAAAGGTTTTCTTCAATGTTAAACAGGTGTATGAATAAAATTTGTGTTATGTAATAGTATATACCGTTCAAACAAGGAAAGTAACCCAGTACCTGGAAAATTTTTCAATAATTTTTTATTTATGTGTTATGTAATATCCTTTATCATTAAAGTCATATAGATCATCTTCCTTTAGCTCCTTACCAGCTGATTTTTTATAAAAAGGATCATAAATAGTCTGACCTAATCTATTTTATTTGATTTACTTCACTGGATTTTTTTTAACTTCGCGGAGAGAATTGATATTTATCTGATTATGATCAAAGTGTTGTTTGTTTGTCTGGGCAATATTTGCCGATCTCCCTTAGCTGAGGCTATTTTTATAAAGCAGATCAAGGAAAGAGGATGGGAGAAAAAATTCAGGGTGGATTCAGCCGGCACCTCTAACTACCACATTGGAGATGAACCAGATCAAAGGACTTTTGAAGTGGCAGAAAAAAATGGATTGACCCTTGATCATTTAGGCCGGCAGATCAAAATAGAAGATTTCAGGGACTATGATTATATATTGGCTATGGATCAAAGTAATTATGATGATATCATGTCTTACAAAGCCTATGTGGCCAAAGGTATTCAATTGCCAGAGATTCACCTGATGAGAAAATTTGAAAATGATGGCAGCCAGAAAGATGTACCTGACCCTTACTTTGGTGGAAGCAGAGGCTTTCAGGAGGTTTACGATATACTGGAAAGAACCATTGCCAATTTCTTAGATTACCTGCAGGAAAAACATCCACTTTAGTCAGCTGCTTATTTTAGTTCATCTGACTTATTTTTTCTGATAGTAATTTTTGATCATTTCCCGTACCTCCAGATTTCCTCCGCTTATCATGATACCCACTTTTTTGTTTTGCAACTGATCTTTCATTTTAATGGCTGCCGCCAATGGAACAGCTCCGGAAGGTTCCACTACAATTTTTAGCCTTTCCCAAATCAGTGTCATAGCTTCCAGAATTTCCTGATCCGAACCAGTGGTTATGGCATCTACATAATTATTGATTATTTCAAAATTCTTTTGGCCCAGCGAGGTCAATAATCCATCGGCTATGGTATTGGGAGAAGTGGATGGAATAATATATCCGGCATCCAATGACCTTTTGGCATCATCTGCTCCGGATGGTTCAGCCCCTGTAAGTATCACTGTGGGAGCAAAGTATGTTTTAGCCAGCGCAATACCACTCAATAAACCTCCACCTCCCACCGGACAAAACAGAAAGTCTAAATCCGGCACCTGTTCAAATAGTTCCAGACCAGCCGTTGCCTGTCCGGCAATAATACGATAGTCATCATATGGAGGAATAAATGTCGCACCGGTTTCATTCACCACCCGGGCCAGCATTTCCTCCCGGGCCGGCAAAGTGGGAGCACAAAAATAAATCTCCGCTCCGTACCCTTTTACGGCAGCTACCTTCACCCGGGGAGCATTTTCAGGCATTACAATATAAGCCTTTATACCTACTTGCCGGGCTGCCAGGGCCAGAGCCTGGGCATGATTTCCGGATGAATGGGTAGCTACCCCATGGGCTCTTTCCGAATCCTCCATCGAAAGTACTGCATTGGTGGCTCCCCTGATTTTAAATGCACCTACTTTTTGAAAATTTTCGCATTTGAAAAAACATTCGAAACCAAACAAGGCATCCAGATTGGCTGAAGTCATCACCGGGGTACGGTGTATAAGATGGCTGATCCGGTTATAGGCCTGTAAAATATCCGATTTTAATGGAATATTCATCATTATGCTGTTTTTATCTAAGGCTAAAATGATAAAAAAACAGGAAAACAAAGTAGCTCTATGGTATAATTTTTTAGCTTTAGCTTTTCTGGTTATATACCAATTTCTAATTTTATAGTTTATTTAAATAAATGTTGATTTGTATGATCAAAGAGGAAAATTTAATACTGGACCAGGCCCAGTTGTTGCAAAAAATCAAAAGAATAGCCTTTGAAATCTATGAAAACAATGCCTTTGAAACAGATCTGGTAGTAGCAGGTGTGATCGGAACAGGGTATAAATTTGCTCAAATATTATCACAGGACCTGAAAGAGATTTCTCCCTTGAATGTATTACTGGTGCAGATCAAACTGAACAAAGAAGATCCACTGAAAAGTGAGATCGAACTGGATTGCCCCCTGGAACAACTGGCCGATAAAACAGTGGTGATCACTGATGATGTATTAAATACCGGCCGTACATTTATTCAAAGCCTGAAACCTTTCCTCAACATTTCCACCAAAAAGATCCAGACAGCGGTATTGGTGAATCGAAGTCATAAGCTTTTTCCTGTTTCAGCCGATTACAATGGCATAGAGTTGGCAACCACCCTGTCTGAACATATTAAAGTGATGATAGAAGACGATCATAAAGCGGTGTACCTGTACTAAACCTGAAGGAAATTTTGACTGTCTAACCTTCTGCTTGATAGCTGGTTGTTTGTATAGTTATCAAAAATAACCTATAAGTATGAATCTTAATCTGAGCGTGAAGGATAGAAAAGAACAATTCCGGCAATATGCGGTGAGCAGGTCGAAGCATCAGGTATTGGTCCCCCCCATATTGTTGCCAGGCGAAGAAAGACGGTTACACATTCGCCAAACCATGATGGAAGATCATGAGTACCGTATCTTCAATAATCCGGCCGGAGCCCAGGGTAAATTTGAGAAACTGGCTAATTCTCCCTTTTCATTTTTCAGAGGGACTGCTTTATTGTTTTACCGGGACTACGCCGGCATGGACAGTCATTTCCCCATCGTATTTACCAATGGAGATATACATCCGGAAAATTTTGGCGTAATGCCAAACAAGAACGGGGTGCCATTTTTTGGTGTCAATGACTTCGATGAGGCTGCTTTTGCCCCATTCACCTATGATCTGAAACGTGGCGCAGTGGGCTTTAACATTGGGGCTAAAGTAAATGGGATCAAGAAAAAACATCGAAAGGAGATCATTAAAGCCTTCATACAAGGTTATATAAAGGGATTGCAATTATTTACTAAAGATGATAAAGAAAAATGGCACGAATACCGGCTTGACAACAGTCCTCCTATTATCCGCAACTTATTGCAATCAGCCAACCGAAACAGAAAGGACTTCCTGGAAAAGAAGATCAACCTGAGTAAAGAAAAGTTTAAGGCCTCTAAAAAGGTTGTCCCAATTTCAAGTAAAATAGATAAGTTTCAGGAAGTGATCCAGGAATATGCCCGCCAGAACGATATTAAAAGTCGTGAAAATAAGGAGTCCTTTTTTATTGTGAAAGATGTAGCATTAAAAAAAGGCAGCGGTACAGCCAGCCTGGGACTGGATCGGTACTATGTTTTAATCAATGGCCCCTCCGAAGATCCTACAGATGATATTATCCTGGAGTTTAAACTGGCTCGTCGTTCAGCTTTATACAGCATGATACCTGATCAATTTAAAGAAAATGGCAGCAGCCAGGCCGAGACCATTGTACAGGCGCATAATATTCACCTCTCTGCCGGTGACCCATTCTATGGCACCTCCAAATTTGATGACAAAGAGTTTGTAGTTAGGGAAAAAAGCCCGTTTAAGCAAGAAATAGATCTTTCCAGTCTCAAGCCAAAAGCATTTATAGATTATGCCTGTATTTGCGGGGAAGTAGTAGCTCAAACCCATGCCCGGTCTGATCAGGATACCGGAATGAAAACAGAAAACATGGAAAAGGAAATACTGGATTCAATAGTTCCTCATATTTTCATTGATGATATTCTAAGATTTTCATTGAAGGCTACCAGACAACTGCTTAAAGATCATAAGCTTTTTATCAAAGATCATGAACTAGGTGTTTACAAACTGAGGAAAAAGGACTAAATATTTTTAATAAAAGCATATTTCTTGCGGATGGGCTTGCTCAGCACCATTTCCAGACTGATTTTTAAGATATCTCCCATATTTTTACATTGTAGAAAATTATCATCCTGGTACAGCTGAGCTAATTCCTGCTTCAATTGGTTGATATTATCCGGTGGTGAGATCTCATCCTTACTCATAGAGGCCAGTAAATCCATGACAGCCTGGCGGGAGGCGTATGATTTAAACCGGGTAGCGATTAATGATCGTTCTTCTTTCTGATACTGCATTTCCAGTTCGGGAGCCATGTGCTTCAACCCTAATAAAATGATGGGATTGTTTTGTTTGAAATACTGGGGCATATATATGGCCCGCCGGCCTTCATAGGATTGCTGGTCAAAATCTATGGCCCGGATCCGGTAGTGAATTTCATCAAAATCAGGGATTACTTCCACTACAAAATTGCTGGAGTGCATATCACCAAGTAGCCTTACCAGGCACCGCTCATTAAATTTTACAAATTCCTTGGCCAGCCTGATCTCATTGAGCCTGTCATCTTTCAGGTTATATTTAATAAAATCATCCCCCGGTATTCCTTGAATATGTTCTTCAATCAGGGTATTGTCACATACAATGTAGTTGATCTTATTGGGAGAAAGCAAATGCTCAATTTCCAGACCATAGATACGCGAGGCATCAGCGACCTTCACATAATAGTAGTCAAACAAATCATTGATCTTGTTTACAATCCGTACCCTGAATGGTCTGGTATTACCATAAGTACAAATATCTACCCGGTCAATATACAAATGTTCGATCACTGAAAGATCACCATCAGCTTTGATCAAGGCATAAATAAATTTGAGGCTATCATAGATCTGCTTCATTTCACTTTGCGGAAAAAAAACGGTTTCCCAAAGGGTGTCTGTTCCGCGGCTGTCATATAAAGGAATCGAACTTTCATACCGTTTTAAATCTGCATAGGATACTGTCAGTTTATGCTCACGGTTGTGATTGACCAGGTAATTCCGTAGATGATTACTTATTTTATAGATAATTTTCTTCTTTTTAATAATGGCCATTGCTGATGAAATTCAATATTATAGTAAATATAACTGATTTGGTTCAAATATATAAAACCTTCTGGAATGGCATTATACTTCCCCCTGCAAGAGGGGAGGTGGGAAAAGCAGGAGGAAAAACTAAAGGGTGAGAATTTCTGGATAAGCCATAGGGCGGCTTATCATTAGATGGCAGGATGTAGCAGAATTAACTTAATTCCGGTTGATTTTCAGGTAATCGCTCTTTCAAGATATTTTCAAATTCATAACAACAAGCATTGACATATTTTTCCAAGTCACCTGTTTCTTTGATATATCTTAAATGAATTATACTTTCTTTTTCACGATGGTGGGCCGCACATTTTAACCCTTTCACATCTTTCTTAAGCGTTTGTACCATCTCTTTCATCTCTTTCATATCCGGCTCAAACAGCTTAGGACCTCGGTATTTAATCTTCACCATGTTAAATAATTGTTAAATTGTTAAACATCTAACTTATATTTTGCAAATATATAATTATAATCCCAGAATTGTAAAAAAATGTAATATTATTTATATTTTACTTAAAAAACTACTAATTTAAATTTTTGTTAAGCCGTGGGATCCTGAAATAATACTTTGTAAACCACGATTTTGGAAAATATATCAGCGGAATATTATACAGGCTACATATATTCAGTAAGTAAGAAAAAGGGGAATAATAACGATTTTAGCGGGGCATAAATCTACTTAATCAGGAATTTGCTGTACGCTATTGACTTCAAAGCAAAAACTGATGTAAGGCGCAATTAAAAATTGATTATTTCTCCGGGTAATTGAATATGATCGGTATAATTATCCAAAGCCTTACGGGAATCCAGAACAGAAATTCTTTCAATTTGCATTTCAGGAGGTTTATAATAAACTTCAACATAAAACCCATAAATGGTATACAATTTTATATAGTAGCCATCCGCGATGCGGGATAAGATATGCTCCCCTTCAGACCATAAAAAATTAGATTTACTACTTAAAGAGAGATTTCGAAAGCAATTTGGATTCATTTTTCCTCCACCCAAAAAAATTAATTATACAATAAATTTATTTACGACAGGCAAATTTTTAAGTTACAGTCAACCAGTGATAAAAACGCTCAATTGAAATATTGTTAAAAATCACCATTTAAAAAAACCATCAGGTTTTATCTATATCCTGATTGGTCTGTAAGATAGGATGGCTGAGTTTATCAATTAAAATGACGGGGTCTTTTTCCACTTTTATCAGATTTTGATTGGCTACGGATAAAAATTCCTGTTCTACCATGGTATCAAATAATTTAACCAGATGGTCAAAATATCCATTCATGTTAAGTAATCCTATGGGCTTTTGAATAAGAGACAATTGCCTCCAGGTCAAGATCTCACACAATTCTTCCAGGGTGCCATACCCTCCGGGCAATGCAATGAAAGCATCAGCCAGTTCTGCCATTTTTTGTTTGCGCTGATGCATAGAGTCTACCAAAATCAACTCAGTCAGGTTGTCATGTCCTAATTCCCGATCAGATAAAAACCGTGGGATTACGCCAATAACTCTTCCTCCCAGGTGAATAACTTCATCAGCCAATACACCCATCAATCCAATTCCACCGCCTCCATATACCAGGGTATAGTTACGTCCCGCCATGATCTGTCCTAAAATCCGGGCCTGTTCTTCAAAAACCGGATCTTTCCCTTTTTTAGATCCACAAAAAACACAAATCCTTTCCATTCTATCGTCAATTTGTACTAATATAAAGGAGAATCGAATAAGATGATAAGATTATCAGCAGAATTAATAAAAAATCACTTTTCTATAAAATACAAAATTCTGAAACGTTTTCAGATGGCTGCAGCCCTCCTTAGGAGGCTCAAATATTCAAAAGTCTGGCAGGAATAGCTGAATTAAAATTCTGGCCCTAAATCACCTATTTATTCCAATTCCAGCTGTAGCTTCACCAGGTTACTGTAACTACCTTCTTTTACCAGCAGTTCTTCGTGGGTACCGGATTCCAGCACCTCCCCCTGACTTATCACAAATATTTTATCTACCTTTCTGATTGTAGCCAGCCGGTGGGCAATGATGATGGTGGTGCGATTTTTCATCAATTCATCCAGGGCCTGCTGAACCAAACTTTCTGATTCAGCATCCAGAGAGCTGGTAGCTTCATCCAGGATTAAAATAGCCGGATCTTTTAATATGGCCCGTGCAATGGCAATTCGTTGACGCTGGCCTCCTGAAAGTTTTACCCCTCTTTCCCCCACTGTGGTTTCAAAACCATCGGGAAATGACTCAATAAATTCCAGGGCATTGGCTTTGATGGCTGCCTCCCTGATTTCCTGAAATGAAGCATTATTTTTACCATAGGCAATATTTTCTCTGATGGATCCGCCAAAAAGAATAACTTCCTGAGGTACTATACCAATATTTTTGCGATACTGATGAAGGTCAAATTGTTGGATATCCTGATCATCCACCAGAATCTGGCCCCGGTCGACTTCATAAAAGCGCATCAATAGTTGAATAATAGTAGATTTCCCCGATCCGCTGGGACCAACCAGGGCAATTTTTTCTCCTGGCTTTATACTTAAATCCAGCTTATTCATCACCTGGATATCAGGACGGGTGGGATAAGCAAAGCTTACCTGCTTGTAGGCGATCTGTCCCAGCACCAGTCCTTCTTGTTTGGTTTCCTGATCGAATGCTGTTTCACTTTCGGAACCCATAATATCCAAAACCCGCTCAGAAGCCCCAATTGCTTTCTGAACCTGACCATACAGATCGCCCAGGCCGGCGATGGACCCACCAATAAAGGTGGTGTATAAAATGAATGACAGGAGATCACCAACGGACAGGTCTCCTGACTGGACCAGGTTAGCTCCGTACCACATCACCGCTACAATTGCTCCAAACAGGATAAAAATGATAAAAGATATAAAGGTTCCCCTGTAGGTGGCCGCTTTTAAGGCTGTATTCACTACTTTATTAAGGGCATGACGGTATCGGTTCACCTCAAACAATTCACTGGTGAAAGATTTTACTGTATTGATAGCCTGGATGGTTTCCTCAACGATCACATTGGCGGTAGCCAGCTGATCCTGGGTATCACGGGAAAGCCTGCGAATATAGCGCCCGAAGATTAACCCTACCAATACCACCAAAGGGAAAATGGCCAGCATAAACAGGGTCAGCTTAGGGGTGGTAGCAAAAATAATGGCAGTTCCCACCATTAATGTGGCGATCTGGCGTACAAATTCAGCCAGGGTAATGGAAAATGTTTCCTGCAGCAAAGTTACATCTGATGTAATACGGCTGATTAACTCCCCGGTACGCCTGGTATCATAAAACGACATGGGTAAACCCAGCATTTTGTGGTATAAATAGTAACGAATATCTGCCATTGATTTTTCACTGACCTGGGCGAATAAATACACCCGTAGGAAAGAAAAAATCCCTTGCAAAAACAAAATAAAGATCAATATCAAAGCAATGGTGTCTACGCCTTTTATGATCCAGTTGTTCTTGCCGGAGGCTGCATCTATAAGTTTACCGGTTAAAAATGGGAAAGTTAAAAGAAAAAAAGAAGAAAGCATTAAAAGTATCAGGCCAGATATAAAGGTCCATTTATAAGGCAGAATAAATTTAAAAATTCCTACTAGTTTCTTAAAATTGTCTTTATTTAAAGGCCTTTTGTCTTCCTTTCTTAAAGGCTCCTTACGCATCCTTTTAGCCATCTAAAGTAAATTCTGTCATCCAACCTGAATAACGTTATTCTATGCTTTTTGATTTAAAACCGTCTCAAAATTAAACCATATTTCGAAAAGTATAACCAAAAAGAGCGGCTGGTTTTTAGCGGATCATTAAAAAATTGACTTATAGATGCATACTTGAAGCATTAGCCCAAAATTACTTTCCCCCTGCAAAATGTCTTCCGAAAAGTGCTTTTAATAAACAAAAAAGTGGATTCTATAGACTAATTAAATGAAACTCCATAAAACATTTCTTAATTATATACTTTCTAAGTATTTTTAATATCATATTAAAAGAATTAAAAATGGCTTATTATAAGAGAATCCTGGTATGTTTCGATTTATCAGATACCGATGAGGTTTTAGCCCAACATGTCTCCAACTATTGCAATGAAAATCAGGTAGATAAGGTTTATTTTCTCAACGTAACCAATACCCTGGAAATCCCGGATGAAATAGCAGAAAAATATCCTGATCTGCTGGTTCCGGTGGATGAATCGATCAAGAAAAGTATGGCTTATACCATAGAAAAATATTTCCCAGAACGCTCCTCTTACGAAATAGATGTAGCGGAAGGAAGCCGGGCTGAAAAGATCTTAAAATGGTCAAAGGTAAAGGATACTGACCTGATTGTTATGGGTCTCAAAGCCGACCGTCAGGGCGTTGATGTACTTATTCGTAAGATAGCCAAATTAGCCCATAGCACCTTATCCCTTATTCCAGACCAGGTACCCGAAAAATTAAACCGGATTCTGATTCCCATGGATTTTTCCGGTCATTCAAAAATGGCCCTGGAAGAAGCAATAGGACTTAAAACAAAAAACCCCTGGGTTGAAATCAGGGGATTACATATATATACGGTGCCTTCCGGCTATCACAAAACCGGAAAATCATATGAGGAATTTGCTGAAATCATGAAACAAAATGCTTTAAAATAATTTGAAAGTTTCTTGAGAAAAATAGATACTCAGGGTCAGGATGTAAATTTTGATGCGGTACTGGATGACGATAACGACCCTTCTGGCCTCATATATAAATACGCCAATGATCATGAATTCAACCTGATCATCATGGGATCTAAAGGACGCACCGCTGCCGCTTCTTTTATCCTCGGCAGTATTTCTGAAAAGATCATTGCATTGAATAAAACTATTCCAATGAGAATTATTAAGGATAAACAGGAAAGCCTTTCTTTACTTCAGGCGATTTTGAAGCTCTAAACTATCCCTGAAGGAAAGAAGATGAGAATAATCCTAAAGATCTTTCCCTGGTTGCTTGTATTAATGCTTATCGGATTCCTGTACTTCAGACCAGAACCAGAAAGGCCAGAAAAAACCATCAGCCATCATACCATTCTACAAAAAGTGGAAGCCCTGGGTAATCTTGAACTGGTAAAATACCAGTTTCAGGAAATAACCGAATTAAAGAAGGTCAGCCCGGAATACTTCAACCTTTTAAAGCTTGGACCGGATTCTAAAGCTGTTTTGATTGCTTCAGGTGAAGCCGTAGGTTGCCTGGACCTGACCAAAATCAGCCCGGAAGACATCGCTTTTAAGCAGGATACACTGATCCTGAAACTTCCTTATCCGGAAATTTGCTATCATAAATTAAACCTGGATAAAACCCGGTTGTACTCCTTACAAACCGGCTATTTTATGGATGAAAACGAATTTGTACAGGAAGCTTATCAGGAGGCCGAAAGGCAGATATTAAGGAGTGCCAGGCAATCTGATATTCTGGAAAGGGTAAAATTAAATGCTGAAGCTTTTCTTATTCCCCTGCTACAAGAAATCAGTCAGAAAGAAGTCAGGGTCTATTTCGGGGAATTCCCGAAGGGAGACCAGGAATTATTGCTGGAATAAGAAAAAAAAAGCTTCAGCTCAGGCAGCTATTCTGCATCATCTGAAGCTTAGCATGATAGTTTATTTAATAACCACCGTGCTGGCAATAAAATCATGAAGGGCTTGTTTTTTTTCAGTGAATGCAGCAATAATATAACCTATTAGCATGATCATTCCTGAAATGACTTTACCAATATACCTTATTGTGGCTTTTCCAAAGGACAATTGCTCGCCATTCATACCTGTTACTTTGATTCCAACCACCATTTTACCTAAAGTAGCTTGCTTGCTACTTGACTCCATAGCAGCAAAATAAATCCAACCTACCACCATGGATATCAGGTAGATACCCATACTTGCCCCCATGATCGTACCCATCAAAGCCATAGCTCCGGCTTCATCCATATTATCCAGATTAGCCCCGGAGGCACTCACACCCAGTCCTAAAACACCTATAATGGGGGTGATCACGATAAAATATACTACCCCAAGAATAATGTTGTCAATAATAAAAGCTATAAAGCGAATGAAAAATCCGGCATAATTTGCACTTTGCACAGTTGAAGAAGTTGCTGTTTCCATAAGATTAATATTAATGTTACTAATTTTTTATTCAATTAAGTAACAATTTGTGAAAATAACAAGATCCATCGGAAAAATTTAGCCTGTAGGCCAGTATGAAGTTGTTATGTTTTTGAATATTAAAAAAGGGGCTACCTTTCAGATAAGCCCCTAACTATGATCAAACGTTTTACATTAATTCAGTCTTACGATCCTGATATTATCAATGGCCAGATTTAATTTAGAAACAGCCTCCGGACCTGGGTTCTGAAAATTAAATACGACATCTGACAAACCACTTACATCAGTAAATGCTTCTCCTTCGGGCGCACCATCTACTTTTTGCTTAAATTGATCCAGGGGAATCGTTACAGTTTTCCAGCCTTTGGTTTTATAGGCTTCATTTTTATCCTCACCTTCCCAGGGCTTGTAATGATAGTAGTAGTTCCAGGATAAACTGATCTCATATTGGCCATAAAGCCAATTTTCCGGCACATTTACTTCAAATTTAAGGGCATATTCCGAAGCATTACCCTGTAATCCCGGATTACCACAATGTGCCACCACCCAGGCATCATTCCACCAGGATTCAGCGGGAATATCAGTAAACTCCACATGGGCATAATTTCCAGAGGTTGGATTAACCGCCTGATCTTCTACCGTTGCACCGCCCCAACATTTTGCCACGTCATCAAAGTTCATGATCATGGTAGCCGGATCCCGGAAATTAAAAGCAGACTCACCAGTTCCTGCTACTGTAGTCACCTTAATAGTTCCTGTAGATACTCCTTGCGGAACTTCCACACTTAGGTTTTCAGGTGTCACTTTCAGGATTTTTGCTTCCTGTTCCCCGATCATCACCTGCTCCACATTGTAAAAGTAATCACCATTAATATTGAGGGTCATACCGGGGGCTGCAAATTCATTACCTACAGAGGTGATTACAGGTAAGGGAATGGCCACATTAAAATTATATATAGCCTGGCCACCCAAAGTAACTACACGGATCTGATTGGTTACCTCCTCCGGAAATGTACCGGGTATATTTACAATGATGTTTTCATTGGTAATGTAATTGGGGTTGAAGGATGCCTGCTCAGTATTGAAGTATATTTCCTGGGTAGATCCCAGATTTCGACCCTGAATGACAATCAACTGACCAAACTGGCCTCCGGTCAATGAAGAATCAGCTTTATCCGGATTTGTCATCCGTACATTTTCAATGGCAGGTGTGCCAAATTCATCATCCTCATTACAGGATATGATCATGATCCCTGCTACAATTAACAACAGGGTTATTTTTAATTTATTTATCAGTGTCTTCATATTTAAAAAGCATTCATTTTAATCAAAAACATAAGGAACCGGTGCCTCTACCAACCTGGGGTTCTGATCCAGTTCAGAAGCAGGAATTGGTAGCACAAAGTCTTCATCTGTCACATTGACTTTGAAGGTATTCAATTCTCTTTCATTGTTATCATCCCAGGAGTAAGTACCCCTTTCCTGGTTATTGATATAGCTGATGGCAGCCTGTGGATCAAACTGGTGCCATCTGACCAGATCGTACCAAAGCTTTGCCTCATAGGCAAATTCGACCCTTCGCTCATGAATAATATCTTCATAAGTAATTTCGGATACCTCTTCAAGTCCGGCTCTTTTCCGTACTGCATTGAAATAAGTAAGGGCCTCCGGATCAGAGGTGCTGGCTTGATCAGCTAAAATGGCTTCGGCATAAGTTAAATACACATCTGCCAGACGAAGTACATAGGTATCCAGACCAGTAGACATAAAACAGACATTGCCGTCATTATCATTGGGTGTACCAATCACATATTTTTTGACTGCGGCATGGGCGGCATTTTCTGCCAATTCATCGCTGGGTTGTTGCACATAGGTATAACCTCCTTCGGCCTGAAGAATACGGGGATAATAATCGCCATCCTGCATTATGGTAGCTTTTCGGCGCTGATCACCTTGTTCAAAAGCCAGGGTCAGATCAATACTAGGACCGACATAGCCACCCCAGCCATCTCCTGTACCAGTCAACTGATTGCTATAGGCAAAATAAGCCTGATTAGTGTTTTGTGTACCCCAATCCTGGCAGGCTATCCATTGAAAGGCAAACAAAGCTTCTTCATTATCCTCATTTTCCACTTCAAATAAATCAGCATAAACAGGCATCAGACTCAAACCACTGTTTTTGATCACATCAGCTGCATATTGTTTGGCCATATCCAGGTCAGCCTGGTTTAAACCACTATTTTCACCGATACCGGCTTTTTGTAAATATACTTTAGCCAGCATACCCTCAGCTGACCATCTGGTGACCCGGCCTGTTTCATTTTCTGTAGGCAGATTTTCCATGGCATAGGTGAGGTCGTTGATGATAAACTGATAAACATACTCCACCTCATTTCGCGGTACTTTAGAATCAAAAATGATGGCACTGTTGTTTTCTATAATTGGAACAGGGCCCCATAAACGAACCATGTAGAAATAGGCAACCGCCCGCATAAATTTGGCCTCAGCCACTGCTTCATGGATGGTAGCATCAGAAACCTCCTCCCCGGCTTTAGCCGGTACATTGTTGATCACCGAATTGGAATGGGCCACCACCCGGAAAAGGGAATTCCATGCCTCATTCAGGTGGGCATTGTTCTGGGTTAAACCAAACACAAAAAACTCACCAAGCTGACCATCATTGGTATAATGGTTACCAGCCATGGCGTCACCGATGGCCCAAAAAGCTTTATCATTAAACTCAAACCAGGGAAATCCATATAATGCCGCAGTGGCAGCTGCAATTTGCTCGTTGGTCTGATAGAAATTATCAATGGTCAACGCGTCTTCTGGTGGCCGGTCCAGGAATTCTTCACTACAGGACCAACTCACCAGCATCATCAAAATGATTGGGATATATTTTATTCTATTGAAAGTTTTCATTTTGTGTAACTTTAATATTCTCACTTATATTTAGAAATCTGCATTCAAACCTACTGTGAAGATCCGTGGAATAGGATATCTTCCATTATCTACACCAGTAAGTAAAGGATCCTGATTATAGGACCCTACTTCCGGATCATAACCGGAATAATTGGTGATGGTAAACAGGTTCTGAATGTTGGCATAGATCCTAATCCTGGAGGAGCTGATTTTGGAAGTCAGATCTTGGGGCAATGTATAGCCAAAACTGATGTTCTTCACCCGCAGATAAGATCCATCTTCCACAAAGCGGGAAGAAACCCGATCATTATCATTCGGATCAGTAGGTATGGCTCTTGGTGTATTGGTACGGGGATTGATGATACGAATGTTATTTACATCATCCACGCTGCCATCTGGGTCCATCAATTCGTATTTGGCCCGGTTATGCACTGCTTCTAACTGATTCAACCGCACATTGGTCATTCCTTCTGTAGCTCTACGGGTAAAATTATAAATGTCATTACCGTATACGCCCTGTAAGTAAACAGTGAGGGAGAAATTTTTATAAGACAGGTTATTGGTAAATCCGAAAGTAAAATCAGGATTGGGATTTCCAATATAAGTGCGGTCATTGGCATCTATCACCTGGTCTATATTATCATTTTCATTGTACCTGAATTCAGTAGTACTGTTTTGATCCAGGTTTTTAAATTTCAAATCACCCGGCCAAATCCCGGAAAATTGATCTACCTTAACAGATGATCCTGCTTTAGGTTTGGGGCTATTCAGAATATCCTCGTAATCGGCATAAACACCATCAGCTACATAGCCATAAAACTGACCTACCGGCTGTCCAACTTCAGTTTTTGTTACAGTATGAAACCACTGAACATTTCTGAACATGGCTGCTCCTTCTTCGCCCAGAGACAATACCTTATTTCTGTTGCGGGTAAATACCAGGTCTGTCGTCCAGCTGAAATTATCATTGCTGAAATTATGGGTAGTCAAAGCCACTTCAATACCCTGATTTTCAATTTCACCCAGGTTTACATAAGGTGACTCGATGCCCATCCAGGAACCACCTCCCATATAATTGGGTAAAGGCAGCCTCAACAGCATATCTTCGGTATTTTTGTCATACATATCTACTGAAAGCTGGATCCTGTCATCAAACAAACCCAGGTCTAATCCAATATTTTTCTGGACTGAGCTTTCCCATTGTATGGCCGGATTGGGATGGTTGCTTAATAGGAATCCGTTACCTACATCTGACATACGGGTTACCAGGGAAGAACCATATTGGTAGTTACCAATGTCCTGGTTTCCTGTTTCTCCGTATCCTAACCGCAGCTTAAGGTTGCTGATAAAGTCAATACCTCCCATAAATTGCTCATTGGAAATTCTCCAGGCCAAAGCAACAGCGGGAAAATACCCCCATCTGTTCTCCGGGCCAAATTTGGAAGATCCGTCTGCCCGGTAAGTCCCGGTGATCAGGTATCTTTCATCAAAATTATAGATGATCCGTCCGAAATAAGAGTTTAGGGCAGAACTTCCACTCCAGCCCATATTGGTAGCTGTAGTACCTTCACCGGCATTTAACTCCTGTACATCATTGGTCACGAAATTTTTCCTGGTACCTTGCAAACCTTCCCAGGTTGATTCCTGGGCCTCCTGCGCGATCATTGCAGTAAGATTATGTCTTTGGGCAAATGTGCGGGTATAGGTTAACAGGTTCTTGAAGATCCAGAAGTAGTTGTTTGAAAACTGCCTCCTGGACTGGTTCTGATTGTTGATGATGGTACCATATTGATAAGTGGGATGAAATGCATAATTGTTGATATACTGCAGATCTCCGCCTATCTCACTTCTGAAATTCAAGCCTGGCATAAACTCAATTTCGGCAAAAAGGTTGCCTATCAACCTGGTTCGATTAACATCTATATTTCGGTCCAGGGCCATGGCCACCGGGTTATAGACACCCGGATTATTATCTGTAGGGCCACCCCAGGAACCATCAGGGAATCTAACCGGTACTGATGGTGGTTGCAGCAAGGTAGTCGTGATAATTCCATCATCAGAATCATTGAGGGTAATTGTTTCAGATGTACGGCTAACTGTAAAACTGTTACCTACTTTGATCCAGTCTTTCAACTGGGTATCCAGGTTCAATCGCAAAGAATATCGATCAAAACCAGAAGCCAGTACGATCCCTTCCTGATCAAAATAACCTCCTGAAACAGCATATTGGGTATTGTCGTTACCCCCGCTAAATGATATCTGGTGGCTTTGAATGGAAGCATCCTGAAATGTTTCATCTTGCCAGTCTGTGCCAGGTCCCAGCAAACTGGGATCGGCAAACTCTTCTCTTTCCGGGATCAGGCCTAAATCCGCCATTTCATTCTGATATTCAGCATATTCTCTCAGGTTCATTACATCCAGCTTCCTGTTAATCTGTTGCACTCCGTAATATCCCTCGTAACTGATTTTTGCTTCTCCGGCTTTTCCCCTTTTGGTAGTGATCAGGACCACACCATTGGCACCGCGAGATCCATAAATGGCGGTGGCCGATGCATCCTTCAGGATTTCTATTGAAACGATGTCGTTAGGGTTGATGGTAGACAATGCACTCACGGCGGTTTGTCCATTTCCTCCACCAGCCCAATCAAATCCGATAGCCGTACCTTCTGAATTACCAGATATAGGTACGCCGTCTACCACATAGAGTGGCTCAGCTGAACTATTGATAGAGTTGGCTCCCCTTATCCGGATGGAAACACCTCCACCAGGCTGACCCGAGTTTTGAAAAACCTCCACTCCGGCGGCTCTACCTTGCAGGGCCTGATCAATTCCTGTTACAATGGAGGTTTTGATCTGCTCTTCTGACACCGAGCTGATGGCCCCGGTAAGATCACTTTTTTTCTGGGTACCATAGCCAATCACAACAAGTTCCTGTAATCGTTTTACATCTTCCATCATTTGTACGTCGATCACAGAACGATTATTTACCTGAATTTCTTCGGGGGTATAACCTACCGAACTGAATACCAGGGTGGCATCGTCACTTACAGTCAATTTATAGAAACCGTCAATATCTGTAACTGTTCCATTGGTAGTACCTTTTTCAACCACATTCACTCCTGGAAGGGACTCTGATGTGGCATAGTCAATCACCTGACCGGAAACTTCACGGGTCTGAATGATAATTTCTATGGCATCTTCCTGATCCAGCATCTTTTCTGTTTCCTTTTTTACATTGATGGTATTGTTGACCTGCCAGAATCTTAAACTTGCCTGTTTTGAAATTTCCAGTAAAATTTCATGAATCGAGGCATTTCGATAGTTTAAAGATAAATTCATTGATTCATTGAAAATTTTCCTGTCATAGAAAAACTTAAATTGTGAACGTTCTTCTATCTGCCGAAAAACATCTGTCAGGTGTGCGTCTTTAGTTTGCAGATTGATAAAAACCTGCTTGACACTCCGATTTTGCTGGGCGTTACCTGCATTGGCCCATAATATGCCAATAAAAAAAATCTGCAGAAAAACACCATAAAAAATAAATTTACAGCCCATGAGCAGTAATTTTTGTAACTGATTTTGCATAACTTTACATAAGTTTAAATTTAACTACAAACTACTTTTGGCCCTGTTAAACTTGCACTTTAACAGGGTCTTTTTTGTTTAAAATTGTTGCTGCGAATAACTATTCCTTTAATTCTATTATTACTTTTTGACCATTTATATTATAATTTAATCCTTTGGAAAAACTTAATCCGGTGAGGATCTCCTCCAGGCTTTCATTGTCAAACCGGCCGTCAATATTCCAGTCTTTTTTTAGATCACCTTGTATTTCATAGACCACACCAAACCATCTTTCGGTTTGCCGGATAAAGTCATTGAAACTGGCATTTTTAAAGACCAGAATACCTTCTTTCCAGCCCATTTCCATAGTCTTGTTAAAGTCAGATAATTCCTCATATCCCTGATAAAACCTGACCTTTTCTCCGGGTTTTAACAGGAAGGTAGTTGAATCGTGATCTGTTTTGGTCACTTTTACCAGCCCATTTACCAGGGCAACATTAACATCTACCTGATCAGGATAAGAACGAACATTGAAAGAAGTTCCTATGGCTGTTGTTATCACATCTCCTGTTTTTACTGAAAAGGGTTTATGCTCATTTTTTACAACTTCAAAAAATGCTTCTCCTTTCAGTTCAACCTGTCGGTTTGAATCCGAAAATTGCCTTGGAAAACGCAAACAACTGGCTGCATTCAGGCTAACCCGGGAACCATCAGGCAGGGTGAAGCTGCTTTTGGTCCCGTTAGGATTCTCTTTGACCACATAATCCACCTCTATTTTTTCAACTGTACCTTGAATAGTATATTTCTGATCAGTAAATACAATGGTTATGGAGATCAATACAGCCAGAATGGCCGCAACCTGAAGCCAATCCCAGGGCTTAAACCTGCTTTTTGATGGTTGTGTAAAAGAGGCAGAGATGATTTTATCCAACATCTCATTCTTTTCATCTGCTTTTAACTCAGGTGCTTTGAAATACAATCTCAAAACAAGTTCCCTGGCTTTTTCCAAAGAAGTCTTCAGGTCGGGGTTTTCACTCAGCCATTTTTGCCAGAACAGGTCACTTTCCCGGGTTGGATTAATCACCCACTGTTTAAATTCGGCCTGTTGCAGCAACCAAATAATATCGGAATCCTTCTTTTTCATTTAATGACTTTAGATCAATTAATTAAATAAGGAGGGATTTAATAAAACGATACCAGAATAAATCAACTGTTTTATAAAATTTATATATTTTATATTTATCAAGGACAAATATTGTGATAATTACATTCTTAAAGACCTATAATGAAATAAATACAATGAAATTGTCAATTAAAAAAATAAAAACTTTCGTAGTTTTTTAAGTGATTTGTAAATTAATCTGCGGGCAGAAGAAATATGGTCATAATGGTATAATGCCGCTATTTCACTATAAGACATGTTTTTGTAAAAAAAATAATAAATGGCCTCACGCTCTTTTGCAGGTAGTTTGGACAAAGCCTCGTTGAGTTGTTTCAATTGAAACTCGTCCATCTGGGCATTTATAATTTTTTCATCTGCAGAAAATTCTGCCGGGAAGGTGTCATCTTCTTGCTGATCTGAAACAAATTTCAATCGCTTACTTTTTTTTAAAGTATGAAATATTTTTCGCCTGAAAGACTTGAATAAATAAAGTTTAATGTTATCCGTATCTGACAAATTTTCCCTGCGGGTTCTGAGTTCAATAAAAAAGTCCTGTAAACAGTCTTTAATGGTTTCACTATCTGCAGTCAACTGGTGGCCCAGTTGGTATAAATCTTCCACAAACCTATTATAAATGGTAATAAAAGCCTCCTCATGTCCCTGCTTAAATTGATGCCATAATTCATAATCAGAGCCAATCCCTTCCTGATCCCTGATTGCTTTATTGCTTTCCCTGCTAAAGTCAACTTTTAATTGTGATGCCATAGCACACTCCGTTAAAATCTAAAGTGAAGTTCAAAAAAATATATAAATAAACAAAAATATATACCGGTTTTTATTTTATAAAACAACCCCATATACACCTATCACTTATATTAATGAAAAAATTAGAAAAAAATTATATGTGTAAACACAAATTTACACACTGAAGGTATTGACTTTTTCTGGAGACCCTTCTGATTAAATCCGGGAAACTTCATTCATTATTTCGATTAAGGACCAATAGGTATAAAGCTGATAATACTTATGCCAAAGCTGCCCCTGATTGGTTTCTTCACCAATTTTTTCATAAACCTGGTAAACTTCCTGTGAAATATCCGGTAAAAGCTGATGAACCTCCTGAAATGCCCTGGTAGCAAATAATACCAACACCTTATCCTCAGCCTGCATGTTATTAACAATTGTTTGAACTGCCGAAAGCTGACCCAGCTTTACCAGGGTCTTGGCCGACTCTACCTGTACAGTGGCAAAATCATCAGCTAATAATTTATTCAATTGGGCTACCACCTGCTCCTCCTTCATTTTATGGTGCTGAACAGCCACCACAGCCCAATACCTGACAAATCCATTGGGATGTTGGAGATATTTTATCACTTTATCAGGAGCCGGTGAAGGTGCCAACATCAGGTCGCTGGCAGCTAAGATTTCAGTTAAAGGAAAGATTTCCTGATCATGAGCCACATCGTATGGTGTAGATTCCTGGGACAATCGTACCATTTCCGGTTCTGGCATGAATCCGGTATCGTGGATCTTCAGGATCTCCTGTTTTAGCTTTGATCTTAGATCCTGCAGGATCTCCTGATAAGCAGGATCTTCAGCCAGGTTATTAACTTCATAAGGATCTCGTTCCAGATCATATAATTCCTCTGGTCTGCGAAGGGCGGCAAACATGGTTTGCTGGGCTTCATTCAAAGTCTCCAGTTGTCTGAACCGGCTAAGCTCTTTCATAATGGCTGACTGATCAGTATAAAAATTGGGTTGTAGCAAAGCCAGGTAAGGTAAAAAGTTGCGAACATATCTGTATTTGGCGGTTCTGATGGTTCTGGCTACCTCATATCCTTCATCTACCCGGTCGGCCGCACCAAACACATAATCAGCTGGCGGAAGCGGTTCATTGGATATAAATGTTTGCCCAGGCCAGGCATCCGGGACTTCCTGGCCGGCCAGGGCCAACACAGTGGGAGCAAAGTCAATAAAGCTCACCAGCCTATCATTGGCAGTACCTGGTTGAAAGTTAAAAAAATCCTGATATTTCTGAGGAATATGAACCAGTAGGGGGATCTTTAAGCCAGAATCATAAACCGCTCTTTTGGCCCGGGGCATACCGGTGCCATGATCGGAGTAGAAAAATACGATGGTGTTTTCACTTAAGCCTTCCTTTTCCAGTTCCTGCAGAATCTGATTGAACTGATAATCAATGATGCTTACATTGGTATAATAGCGGCCCCACAGTTTTCTAACCTCCGGTGTATCAGGATAATAAGGAGGCAATTCGAGAGAATCAGGGGAAGCCACCTGAATGTAGGGTAAAAATTCCCGAATCCGGGCCCGGTATATCGAATCACTGCCAAAGATGGAGGATTGATGGGTCAGGCCCAGGTTAAAAATGCTGAAAAATGGCTGATCCGGCTGCCTGAATTTCCAATGGGCTTTTTTAGAAGACAAATCCCAGATAGTGGTATCAATGAAATTGTAGTCTTCCTTGTCATTGTTGGTGGTAAAATATCCGGCTTCCCGTAAATATTTTGGATAGGTTTTGATCTGGTCAGGAATTTCCACTTCTGACCGTAAGTGCTGACTACCCAAAGTATTGGCATACCGGCCGGTAATGATGCAGGAACGAGAGGGAGAGCATACCGGAGCAGTGGCAAACGCGTTGGTATACTTTTCACTTGTTTGGGCAAACTGATCAAGATGGGGAGTTGAGGCATTTTTATCGCCATAGCAGCCTAGCATGGTGGTAATGTCCTCAGCGGTTACCCAAAGGATATTGGGCTTTTCCAAGGAAGTCTGTTCCCGGGAAGGACCACAACTGAAAATCCAGCCTAACTGGCATATAAATGTGATTAAGATAAATTTTTTCATGTTTAAATATATAATGACATTTAATAATATCCTGCTTCAATTATTGGTATTAAGGCCAATAAACCACCCCAGGAATAAAAGCTGTCACTGTTACGTACATCACCACCTACACCAGTAACAGAATTGTAATTTTCATAGACCCGCCGGTTTTCTGTCCATTCCTTCAGGATCAGATCCCTGGATTTATCAGCCAATTCTTTTTGGGCCTGAGGCAAATCATATTTTCTCAGTCCCAGGTACACCAGGAAATTCATAGGAGCCCAAATCCGTCCTCTCCAGTAGGAATTATCGGCAAATCCGGGATCATTGCGGGCAATGGAAGGCATGATCCAGTCTCCGTAAAATTCATTGGGATTGAAGAAATGCTCATTGATCATGCGATCAGCCTGAGCCTGAGAGGGTACTTGTCCCAATAACGGATAAAAGTGGGTGGGGGAAAGATGACTGGTAAACTCACCGGTCTGCAGGTTTTTATCCCGGTAAATGCCCGATTCCTCATCCCACAATTCCTGCAGTTTCTGACCATATTTTTCTCCCCGGCCTTCCAAGGCTTTGGCATCCGCTTCTTTTCCCAAGATCCGGGCGATTTCAGCCAGGTTTTTGCAATCGGCTACATACAAGCCCATCAATCCGACTGAAGCCAGGTCAAATACATTTTTTTCTTTATTAAAAACTGCTTCATCAAACATGGGTGAATTATCCAGCCCTGATTCCCATTTGGCTCCCTGGGCTGAATGGCCATCCATGCCCATAGGGTGAGGATCTGATCCCCAGGACAGATAACCCTGATTGTCCCTGGCTTGTGGCCACCACTCGTTCCAGGAAAGTAATTCATCGTATACCTCTTCCAAAAACCACTTGTCCTGATACTTGTCATAGATCAGCTTACAAACAATACTTCCTACCGGTGGTTGAGAACGGTCGAAAGATTTTAACCCAAATGATGCCTCCAGGTTAGGCACAAAACCATTTTCGGTAATGGCTTCAGAAATGGCGATGCAATTGGAATAACCCAGGTATTTATTGTCCAGAGACAGCATTAATCCGGCAAAGTAAGTATCCCAGTCGAAAATAATGTATCCCCCCCAGGCTTCATTCCAAACCCTTGAAACTGAAGTTACAGTGCGGTCATTTTGTGCATCATAGATGATGTTCCAAGAATTTACCGCCTGCATGGCATGATAGGCCTCAGACAGATCACCATAATTATCAATATTGGTTTGATGCTCCATTTTCTTTTGCTCAATTATGGCCTTAATAGAAGCCATATCTTTAGGGGCACCAGTGTAGAAAGCCACTTCCTGATCTGAGCCGCAGGAAAAATAAGGGGCATCCAATGGAAGCTTTATCTGATCAGATGTGCGGGTAGCACGGATGGTGATATACTGACCCCTTGAGTGGGCAATCATCAGGCTATCCTTTTTATCTACATAGCCAGGCTTGTTCCAGAGAAAGCTGGCCTGCATGATCAGTACAGGAGGTTGCTCCGGCAGTTCCAGGGGAGCATACAAATAATAAATATTATCACCATCACTGGCTGATGCTACATGGGCTTTAAGGCCTTCCCATTCCATTTCCAGCTCCACATAGGAGCCGTCATAAGCATGCGCTATGGGGTTGATCTTTTCAGGGAAATTCCCTCTGCGGGTGTTAAAAATATAGCTGTCTTTTAACCAGTAAGGCCCGCCTCTTTTTTTACGAAAAAGCAGCTGCAAATTCAGCCCTTCCGGCATTTTCACCCGGCTTAATACACTGGGATTATTCCAGGTATTCCAGCCCGTCAGCAGGTGTTGTTGCAGGGTTTGTTTGGAATTAACTTCTGGTCTGGTTATTTTTTGTGTTTCCTGATCAGGGTTATTTTGGCAAGCTCCACTGATCAGGAATAATATGATTAATAGATATGTGTAATTTCTCATTTTTTACAAAATTTAATTTATCATCTGTTCTAAATCCCCCGGGCCAGGATCAGGGAATCGAAAGGAACCACGCCAACCCGGTCAGCCCATTGCTGGTAAAGCTGCTGAAGTTCTCGGGCTTTTTCAGGATTTGACTGTTTCACATCATTTACTTCAGCCGGATCATTTTCCAGGTTATACAAAGCAGCTTCAGAGATCTGATCTTTATAGTCAGTATACACCAGTTTCCAGTGACCTTTTCTTACGGCCCAATGCCCCTGATGTTCCCAGAAAAGGGGTCTTTCGGTATCTAATGGCTTTTCTATTGTCTGTAATAAATCAATTCCTTCCATTGGTTTGACTGAAATAGTGCTGATTTGATCTGCCTCCATACCTGCAGCAGCCAAACAAGTAGGCATGATATCGATTATATGACCATATTCCCTTACTATTTTACTTTCTCTGACTCTGTCAGGCCAGTGCAGGATAAATGGGGTCTTGATACCTCCTTCCGTGGTCCAGTGCTTGAATAACCGGTAAGGCACATTGCTGGCATTGGCCCAGCCTCCTCCGTAGGAATCAAAAGAATTGGCTGAGCCAATAGGTCCGCTGCGGTCAGCCACCCAGCTGGTAGCCTGGTAAATTCCAGCCTGGGTGGCCCCGTTATCAGATAAAAACATGATCAGGGTGTTATCCAGCTGACCGCGTTGCTCTAAAAAGCTGACCAATCGGCCAATATCCTGGTCCATTCGGTAGATCTGGGCGGCATAAATTGCCATTCTAAGGTCCCAAAGTTCTTTGTCTTCGGATGATAGCTGGTCCCAGTTCTGGTTAGGATTTTTATAGTAAGGTTCAGAAAGTTCAGTATCAGAAGGTAACAGGCCTAATCCGATCATGTTTTGAAAGCGTTGCTGCCTTATTTTAGTCCACCCTTCCAGGTAATTACCTTTAAACTTGTTGATGTCTTCCGGCCTGGCATGTAAGGGCCAGTGGGGAGCTGTATAGGAAAGGTATAGAAAAAAAGGTTGATCCATACTTCCTGACTTGATAAAATTCAGGGCATGGTCAGTGACAGCAGTGGTCATATAAAAATCTTCCTCTGGCTGGTAAGGTTCCTGATCCAGGTGTAACCGCATAAATTGATCTTCTGAAATCCAAGGCTCTAAGTTGAAATAATTACCGGCACCATGTAACATTGTAAATGTATGCTCAAACCCCCGATGATCCGGCCAGGCAGCGGTATCATTTCCTAAATGCCATTTTCCTGAAATATAAGTATGGTAGTTTACCTGTTGCAACGCTTCAGCCAGAGTGGTAGCCTCCTGGTCAATCCAGCCCTGATAAGCAGGCAGGAAAGTACTGTCATGCCATAATCTGCCTTCAACCATATCACCCATACCAGCCTGATGTGGATACAGTCCAGTCATTAAACTTGCCCTGGTAGGACAGCAGCGGGAGGCATTGTAAAAATTAGCCATTAAAATCCCATCTGCAGCCAGTCGGTCTAAATGTGGTGTAGGAATCTCACCTCCGGTGCAGCTTAAATCGGAATAGCCCATATCATCGGCCAGGATCAATATGATATTGGGCTGGTCAAGGGCAGACTCCTGATTGGTTTCTGGTTTAGGTTTACAAGCCAATGCCAAGCCTAATAAGAACAAACAGATATTTTTTGTCATGCAGGAATGTTTTTGTCTAAATTATCAATGAATTCAGGCAATGTCAATATAAAAAATGCCGGCTGATCCGGCACTTTTTAGTAAACAAACACTATTAAACTAGGTAAACAACAATTATTAATTATAATTAATAACCGGGATTCTGTCCGGATTCCCTCATCAATGGATTATTATCCATCTCACTAAGTGGAATGGGCATCAGTAAATGAGTATTCAGTTCAAATCCAAACAAATCACTGTTGTATTCTTCAGAAAAACCGAAATCTTGTTTATTCCAGGTATCCAAATTGACATAACCGGCTTTGTGCCATCGCCTCAGGTCATCCCATCGGATGTTTTCCTCTCCGGCTAATTCCCTTAATCTTTCATCCATAATATCCTGCATACTAATAGCCATTAGATCTTCCGGTGCAGCTGCCTCTGTTCCATCCTCTGTGGAAAAACGGGCTCTTTCACGTATTTCATTCACCAAAGCCAGTGCTCTAGCAGATTGGTTGGTTTGCAGGTATGCTTCTGCTGCCAGTAACATCACATCGGCATATCGTAAAATCCGGGTATTGTTGAGTGAATTGATAGCAGCTATTCCAATCCATGCATTCCGTTCATCCTTTATATATTTAACAAATTTCCAACCCCCGGTAAATTCCCAGTCGGCATCATCAGTTAACACCATGGTTTCATTGATTCGGGGATCTTCCGGGTCAAAAACATCGATTAACTTTTCTGAAGGAGCTGTTAAAGCGCCTAAATTGGTCCATTTGTCCATAAAATGCTGATAGAAAGCGCCCATTGAACCTACAACATCAGTGAAGTCATTACCCAGCCATGGGTTTTCCTGACCTGCTTTTTCACTGGCCTGGAATTCAAACAAGGATTCGGAGTTATTCTCATAGCGATAATCAAAGTTCTGACCAAAATGATCCACCAATTCTACATTATCGGAAATTTTTTCGAATGCTTCAATGGCTTTTTGAAAGTCGCCTGTATCATTGCCTTGATAGTTGGCCCTGGTAACATAAGATTTTACCAGCATACCGTAGGCAGCATCTTTAGTTACGCGGCCGGCATAATCATCATCCCAATTTGCAGGTAATAGTAAAGCAGCAGTTTCAAGATCATCTATTGCTTTATCAAGCAATTCAAATCCTTCAGAGGGAGGTTGCTGTACTTTGGAAAGACCAATTATACGTTCTGTGATCATGGGAGCTTTACCCCACCAGCTCCATAATTTGTAGAAAGCCCATGACCGTAAAAACAACATTTCGCCTTTATTGTATTTGATCATTTCCGGATCTGTATACACCTCTTTATTTTCTTCAATCTTCTCCAGCATGGTGTTGGCCCGGTTTACTACTTCATACAGTGAGCCCCAAATAGCGCTTACATCGCCATTTCCACTATTTAATCCTTTGAAGTTGTCCAAACTTTGAGGATTCCTGGACCTTAAATCGTCACCAGGCAACAACCAAAGCTCGTGATGTGGATTATTGCTGTTGTAAGTGTAGATATCAGTAATTTTTGCGTATACTGCAATCATTCCCTGTTGCATTCTTTGCTGATCAGAAAAATATTCTGATTCTAATTCCTTGGTAGGGTTTACCTCCAGGTTATCTTCGCAGGCAGCTGTAAAGAATAATACAGCTACCAGCAACATTTTATAAAATATATTTAATTTATTCATGATTTGTCTTTTGTTAAATTAAAACCTCGCATTTATACCCAAATTAAAAACTCTTGGCATAGGATTATTATCATTTTCAGGATCCAATCCAGACCAGGGAGACATAAAAAATGCGTTATTGACACTCATATAAATCCTGGCATACTCAATACTATTGTTTAAGCGATCATATAAGGTCTGAGGTAAGGTATAACCCAGCTGCACATTGTTGAGCCTCAGGTAAGCTGCACTTTCCACAAACCTTGGCATGGCTGAATTATGATTTTGAGCCGCTACAATAGCTTTGGGTATGGTATTCGATGGATTTTCTTCTGTCCAGGAATTTAGTACGCTCACGTGCCGGTTATTTCCCCTGGTACCTAAATTACCCAGATCCTGCATGGAGCTATTGATTTTCATTACGTCACCCACTCCCTGGAAGAAAGCTGAGAAATCAAAACCTTTGTAATCCAAACCCAGATTAAAACCATAGTAATATCCTGGTATGGTATTTCCTAAAAAGGTTCTGTCATATTCATTGATCACACCATCTGCACCAGGAGTATAAAAACGATAACCATTTTCGGGATCGGCCTCACCATTTACGTCCATAAAATAAAGATCACCTGGTGCAAATGGACGGGAAATGGTCTTATCTTCGGTTTGGGAAGTATACTGATCCACCTGGTCCTGGTTTTGAAAAAGCCCACCAATCCGGTATCCATAAATATAATTCACAGAATACCCGGGCTCAATTCTTCCATTGCCCGTGTTGAAAGGAATATCCTGATCAGTGGTAATTACCTCGTTATGAACAGTGGTAATATTTCCACCAACAGCATAATTCAATTCACCCAGACTGTTGCGATAATTCAATGAAAGCTCAATCCCTTCATTTTTAATGGATGCAATATTAGCCACAGGGTTCAATTTACTTCCTGCGCTAGGAGGAATGGTAGTCTCCTGCAGGATTCCATCAGTTTTCTTGTAATAATATTCAAAAGAGATATCCAGATTATCAAACAATACGGCATCAAAACCTAAATTAGTGGTAGTGGTTTTTTCCCATTCCAGGTCCGGATTGGGGAAAGAAAACATAGCAGCACCAATATAGTAGTTGCCTAAGCCAGAACTTCCCGGCAAAGATCCAAAGGAATAGGTTGGGGTTTTTTCAATGGCAGACAGGTAAGCCATTTGCCTCACCTCCTGATTACCCAGCTGACCCCATCCAGCCCGGAATTTCAGGTCTGTGATGAAATTTTGATTTTGCATGAATGGTTCGGCTGACATACGCCAGGCAGCTGAAGCAGAAGGGAAAGTTCCCCATCTTTTTCCCGGAGCAAATCGGTTACTACCATCTCGTCTTACAGTCAGATCCAGGTAATATTTGTAATTGTAATTGTATCCTATCCGGGCTAACAATCCTTGCAGAGCCCAACGGAAAGGTTCAGATTCGATGTTAGTCCATTCATCCGGACCACCCATGGTCCACAAATAATCCAGCTTGGTGGTAACCAGCCGGGTTCTACCTCCAACATATTTAGCCTGGAATTGTTGATCCTGGCCATTCAGTAGCAGATCAAAATTATGGTCACCTACTGATTTTTTATAATTGACGGTTATTTCATTAACCTGGTTATAGTTGGTTGTGGTCCTTTCGCCATATTGTCCCAGGGAGTTAGGCGCACCTTCCTTAGCAGGATCACCAGAAGTATAAGAAAAGTAGTTGGCCATATAATCATTAAATGATTCACGGTTATGCTGATACCAGTCAATGCTAAAGGTACCTTTTACTGAAAGATTTTCCAGAGGCTTAAGTTCAATGAATGCAGTTCCAAGGTTTCTGACAGAATTATATTGCTGGGTATTAAGTGCCATCCAGCCAAAACTGTTAATTCGGGTTCCCTCACCATATAGTTTATCTGCTCTCCAGGTGCCATCCTCATCATAACCAGTTACTACTGGAGCAAAACCCATTAATTCGTCCACCCCGGAGGTGGCATAAATGGGTTGCCAGGGAGGTGTCTGGGCTCTGTCAGTAATATCATACCGGTTCTTATCTTCTCCTTCAATATAAGCCAGCCGATAGTTGATGCCGATATTTAACCAATCTTTGACCTCATTGTCCAGTTTGATGTTGAATGAATACCGATCCAGGTTTTCATTGATCAACACGCCTTCGGTGGAAGCATAATTGGCCGAAGCATAATAATTGGTTTTCTCAGTTTTGCCGGAAATATTCACGGCATAATCCTGGGTAGTAGCATTTTCATTGATCAGAGGTGATTGCCAATCCCAGGTTTCCTCTGTGTCACCTAAATATAAAGGGCTGGAGGGGTCAAATTGAGGATCAAGGTTAAAATCCGGATTATTGGCATAAGCCTGTTCAAAAAACTCTACGTATTGTTGCGTATTTAAAACATCCCATTTCCTGATCAGATTTTGTACTCCATATCGGGCATTGAAATTAATTGTGGGAGTTTCACTATTTCCTTTTTTGGTAGTGATCAGGATTACCCCATTGGCTGCCCTTACCCCATAAATAGCAGCGGCAGAAGCATCTTTTAATACGGAGATGGATTCAATATCATTGGGATTGATCATGGACATGATGTTGATCGGCCCTCTGACATCCCTCACCCGGGCATTCTCCTGTCCCAGAATACCACCACCTAATTCGGTCACTGGTACGCCATCAATTACATATAAGGGATCTGCCACGCCCCAGGTATTGGTGCCGCGAATCCTTACTGTAGGTCGATCCATCGGATTGCCTGTATTACCGGAAACATGCACACCTGTCATTCTACCCTGCATGGCAAATTCTGGTGACATAGATACACTTTTGGTGATCTCTTTGGAATCAACTGTAGAAATAGAGGTTGTTACGTCCTTTTTTTCACGACTTCCATAACCAATCACTACCAATTCCTGCAGCTGCTTGATATCAGAGGTCATTACCAAATCAATCACGGATTGGTTATTCACCTGAATCTCTTCCGTAGTATATCCCACTGAGCTAAAAACAATGGTAGATCCCTCAGGAACGGTCAGGGTATACTCACCGTTTATATCAGTAATAGTTCCATTGGTCGTTCCTTTCTGAACTATATTTACCCCAGGTAGTGGTTCATTATCCTCAAATGAAGTAATCCTACCTGTGATTTTTCGGCTTTGAGCCGGATTAATGTTAACTTCTTCGATGGTATTCTCACTACCCTGCTTGGGTGAAACATGAATGTTTTGATTTATCCGTTTAAACTTTAGGTTAGTTAATTTGGATATGTCTTCCAATACTGAAGCCAGATTTTTATTGGCAGCCTTTATACTTATTAATTCTTTCAGGTTTACCTTAGTATTGTTATAAGAAAACCTGAAATCGGTTTTTCGCTCTATCTCATTTAAAAGATCACCCAGTTTTACACTTTCCTTAGAGATTGATATATTAATCTCATAAATGCTTTTCTGCTGGGCCTTTCCATCATTGGCTAATAGCATCGATACAAAGAAACTTTGTAGCAGGATACTGTAAAATATCATTTTTGTCATATACAGTATTTTCTGTATTAAATTATTATTCATAAATTTAAAGGGTTACATTTTACACAATTACATTTTGTTCATCTTAAAGCCGGTAGCAATACCGGCTTTTCAACTGCTATTCAGGTAAAACTTTATCAAGCTCATCTTATCTGCACTTTTTTAGATTCCATAAAATCATATTCAAAATCAGAAGTAAAGGCAATACCTTCCAATACCACTTCCAAAGATTCGTTTTTAAACTCTCCACTGTATTTTCCTATGGGCATGCGTCCTGTTGCTACATCAATATCCACACCATACCATTTTTCCAGCCTTTGAAAAACCAGATGCAAAGGCTCATTGTCAAAAAACAGTATTCCATCTCTCCAGGCTGTAACCTTCTTCAAGTTAAATGTGCTCCGATCAATAATGCTGGTGGATTGATTATAAACTGCCATTTCAGTAGGCAGGAGAACATGTGCCTGACCATTTGGAATCTTTACCTGTACTTTACCTTCCACCACTGCCACTGATACCTCCGTGGTACTTTCATTATAAAATACATTGAATGAAGTTCCTAGTACTGTTGTTTTCACTTCACCTGTTTGAATTACAAATGGCTTATCATGATCAGGAGCCACTTCGAAAAAGGCTTCTCCCTCCAGCTGAACAGATCTTTGATCCTGATCAAAAGGATTTTTAAAAGAAAAAACAGCTTCAGAGTTTAATCTCACAATAGTTCCATCGGGTAACTTTAGGGTTGATTTTTGTCCGGCTGGCACTTCTCTAATCACCCATTCCGGTTCTGTCGAAACAGATACAGGATCAGAAATAGCAGATTTATCCGAATAATACCACAATGAAAAACCAACCAATAATATAATAAACAAAGAAGCGGCTATCTTATAAGAGACTTTATAAAAACTATTTGAAGCTGTATTCCTGCTGGGCTGATGCAAAATACTTCCTAATATTTGGTCAGCTTTTCCAGATTCCAGATAGTGCTTATTCTTATACCGGAGCGATAAAATAATCTCTCTGGCGGTCATTATTTCAGATCTCTTCTCAGGATGTTTTTCCATCCAATTTTTCCAAAAATAATCTGATTCTGAATCAGGATGGATCACCCACTGAACGAAAAATTCATCTTTTAGTAAATCATTGGCCTTGTAATGATTATATTTCATTTCTGTTCATAGTTAAATCCTGAAATGGAAACAGGAATAAACTCCTGTTTCGATTCAGGGAATTATCATTTTGAGTTTAGACCTACATAGATATAAAGACAACCCAATTAAAAATGACCATAGCAAAATTCAAAAATTTTAAAAAAAACATTACCCGATCATGCACATTTGCTGAATCTACAACGAATAAGGATTAGTTTTAAAATTTCCTAAGCTAATTCACCAAAAACCAAAAACTTAACAAAAACAAAAGGGAGATCATCGTATCAGGATGGTTAATAATTTTATTCAGACTTTCTATAGCCCGGTAAATTAAAGCCCTGGCAGACTTTGTTTTGGTCATATTCATCAGAGAAGCAATCTGTTCATAAGTCATTCCTTCATAAAAGTAGAGTAAAACAGCTTCTTTTTGCTTCACCGGAAGTTTATTACAAGCTTCCTGCAACATTTGCTTCCAGTTATCCTGATCATGATCGGATATTAATTTTAATTCAGGAGAAACTTCAATCTCAAAATTTTCCTTGATAAAGTTCTCTGAATTAAATATATAGCGATCCTCCTTTTTTAAATGCCGAACTAATTTTCTTCTGAGGGACTTAAACAAATAATACTTTATTGAAGTAGTTTCTCCCAATCGTTTCCGATTTTTCATTAATTCAACGAAAAGCTCCTGAATAGCATCTTCTACAATCTCTTCCCGGCAGGTAAATTGACAGCCATAATTATAAAGGGCCTGAATGTGAGATCTGTATAAGTGAGTGAGTGCACTGTTATTCCCAGATTTGAATTCCCGCCAAATATCAAAATCAGTTTTCCCGGCAAAGAAATCAGGAACCTGTTTCTTTTCAGAGTCAGATTTTTGAAAATCGTGGGGGTACACACTCATTTTTACTACAGACAAGTTCAAAATGTAATGATAGTTCGAACATTTAAATTTGTCAATCCTATAATGAAAGATATCTTACCTCATCTATGACAATTTTTTAAGCACCATCATTAAAGCAACGTGCTGATATTAAATTAATTACATAATAGCATCAAGTTGTTTTTCAGTAATGGAAGGCAGAAACATATTTCCATATCTCCTTCGGTAGCCAGTGGGAGTGATTCCAACCTGTCGTTTAAATATCTTTCTGAAAGATGCAAAATCGGAATATCCAACTTCTGAGCTGATTCGCTCTATGCTGTGTTGAGCCGCTTCCAACAACTTTTTAGCCTGTTCAATTCTTACCTTTTGTACATATTCATAAGGGGTGGAGCCGGTAGCTTTTTTAAATCGCCTGATTAAAGTACGCACGCTGACATGGCTTTTATCGGCCAGTTCAGCTAAATGGATTTCCCGGTTATAATGCTGATCAATCCATTTCTGTATTTTTAAAACTTCTTGATCCTGATGGTTCTTTTGAAGATTAAATATGGCAAAAGAAGATTGAACAGATTCATGCAAATGGATCATAAACACTTTGGAGATCAGGATGGCCACTTCCCGGTCAAAATACTTTTCTACCAGGTAGATCATCAATGAAGTAAAAGAAAACGCTCCTCCACTGGTATATATCTTATCATGATCGGTGATGATCTTATCATCTAACAGTTGCACCTGGGGAAACATTTTCCTGAAAGCTTCGGCACCTAACCAATGCGTAGTCGCTTTTTTATGATCCAATAACCCGGCAGCGGCCAATATAAATGCTCCCAGGCATATTGAGGCAATTTCAGCTCCCTTTTGATATTGCCACCTGATCCACTCCATCATGTCTGCTTGTTCATTCAATACCTCCTGCACCTTATCAAAGTTCATAGCAGGAATTATGACCAAATCATATAGTTGCTGAGTTTGTCCCGGTTTTATATTCCAGCTCAACTCTTTATCTTTTTCATCAGATAATGACAAGTCAATGATACTTACCTGCAAGGGAATACATTTATGCTCCTGATTAAAGGCTTTTAGAATTTCATTAGTTTTACTGAATATATCATATGGGCCTGTAACGCTGCTTAATATTGCTTGGGAATAAGAAATAATAGCTACTTTCATGGATAAATCATTTAAATTAAAAAATAAACACTTGAAATTTTGTCCTTTAATAAAACTAAATAATTTTTTCGACATTTTCACCTATACTTTTTGTCAATAATGACATTTTTTGCTTCACCTCAACCTGATATATTTGTATCATTCATCAATAAAACCTTAAAGAAAATGGAAAAAAACGTAGTAAACTGGTTTGAAATACCAGTCAATGATCTATCCCGGGCCAAAAAATTTTATGGGGATTTATTGGGCCTGAAGTTACAGGATATGCAAATGCCGGGTATGGAAATGGCTTCATTCCCCTGGGTTCAGGGAGGTGAAAATGCCACAGGCGCTTTAGTGAAATCTCCCAACCATCAACCTTCAATGGCTGGAACCACTGTTTACTTCAGTTGTAATGATCTGGAAAAATATCTGGAACTGACTGAAAGTTTGGGTGGTAAGATCTTAAATCCAAAAACTTCTATCGGAGAATATGGATTTATAGCACATATAGCCGACTCGGAGGGTAATAAAGTTGCACTTCATTCAGTTCAATAAATTTTAAGGAAAGGTCAAAGAGTATATTGCATTGCTCTTTGACCTCAAAATCAAACAATCTTTTAAGTATTGCCTGAGTCATATAAGATAATGATAAAATAATTATCTTCTTCTTACATCTGATTGGAAACTATGACTAAGCTAAGTATATTGGACCAGAAATTCTGAAATAATGAAACTGACCCAATATAAAATTTTACCTAAAGAAGAACAAGCCAATTATGTATTCCTCAATGGCGTTTTTCTGTGTCATATAGACTATCAAAATACTACCCGGGCCTTGTATTCCATCCAAAACTTTTATGTTGAAGTCATCCACGACCGTTCCAATAACCAATGGACCGAAATCAATCCCTTTACAGAACTTGATTATCTTAATCCCTACCTGGAAAGGATACAGTTAAATTTTAATATAAGATCAAAATAAAATCAAGGTCGTTTCCCTGATTTACAGATCCCATTTGATTAAAGCGGCTTAATTATTATAGAAGGCCAATACCCTGCCAATTGGAAAATCATAAAAAAACCGTATACCAGAATAGGCATACGGTCCGGCTATATATATCCAGGTTTAATCTACCACAATGATCTCAATTTCGATAAAATCACCCAAACCCTGACCGGCTTCTATGTCAAGTACCCGTATCAGACCATGTTTGGCGCTCTTTACAGCGTCCAGTTGAAAGGCCAGTATTTCTCCTATATTTAGCTCTGTTACACGGCCCTGGTTACTGCCAAAAGTGGCATTAGTAAAAGTCTGTTCAATAAATTCCACGTTATTTTCATTTTCCAGATACTGTGAAACTGGCAATGCGGTGCGTTTAAGCAGGGTCTGATTCAAATTCTGCCAATCCAGATCAGCCAGATCATAAACATCTGCAGGATAAGCTGCCGGTGAGGATAATGTGGCCAGGCCTGTACCTCCGTAATAGTAGCCAAAATCAATCTGGGCAGAAATCGGGTTATTGGTGGTGATCACGTCATTCACCGTATAGACCTCTCCCGAATTGGTACTGAAGAATGTTTCACTGGTAAGATCCTGAGTAGGAGCTGCCAATAATACAGCGGTATATACCCGGGTAGGCTTAGCTTCAGCCATCACCTGAATTCTTTCCACTTCTACCTGTCCGGTTTCATCCAAAACCTGGAAAGACAGGGTTATATTTTCCACTGCCTGCAAAGCATAATAATAATCAGCAGAGAAAGAAAGATTCCCTACATCAGCTGGTTGATTGTAGATAGTATCTCTTACACCATCCACTAATACTTCCATAGATTGAAAACCTCCCGGTGTATTGGCACTTATTCCCAGAAAAAGTGTATCACTGACAAAGCCTGTAAATTCGCCATTCGAAATATCCTGCTGGCTGTTTATGGAAATGGAAGGTGCGGCCGGTCCTTCCTCTTCGTCATCACAAGCTGATAGAAAAACCACACCAGTTAATAAAAAAATCGCACTTAGATAATTAAAAATCTTATTCATTCCTGTTAAATTTAAAATACAAAATTGTTTACTACAGGTTAACTGGCTGATTATCTGAATGTTTTATTATGTGTTATAAAAGCAGAGCCTACTTTCCTGAATGAGCTTAAGATCAATCCTCAAGTGCATATAAAAAAACAGGAGTTACCAGCTGATAACTCCTGTTTGACAAGAAAACTTAAGGTCTTTTTTTAATTAAGGTGTTTCCTGGACAATGATATCTAAGCTTATTTCACCATCTACACCATCAGCTCCTGAAATGGAGTTTATCAAGATAACACCTTTTTTGGGTCCTTCATCTTTATCTGCATCTGTTTCAAATGCTAATACAGCTCCTTCTGTAAGATTGGACTCTACATAGGGAGAATCATCAGCCGGATCAGCAGCTTCCCAAATCTCATCTATATCGGCAAATGAGATCAATTCGTTAAAAGCAGAGGCATCTAAATTGGTGGTTCTAAAGGTTGTTTGATTTTGTTCAGCCCAGACATCCTGCCCATAAGCAAATGGATAGCTGGCCGGAGCAGCCAATGTAGCTTCCGTATCCAGATTACCACTACCATAAAAATAGCCAAAATCAATACTAGCGGATATAGGCTGGCTGCTGGTGAGCACATTTTCCATAGAATATCTTTCACCAGTATTGGTGCTGAAGAAAGTTAAAGATGTTTGATCCTGTAATGGTGCCGCCAGTAAGATGGTGGAATAAATTCTGGCTTCCGGAGACAACACATCTATTACGATATCATCACTGGTGATTCCACTTTCCTCATCTACCACTTCAATTTCTACCTCCAGTAATTCACCGGCCCATTCGGGCAACAAAGTCAGGGTGAATGTTTCAGAGAAGGTAGTAGGAATATCTCCTCCGGGAGTACGGGCAAATTCTTCTGAATAATCTGCTTCCAGATTTCCATTGAGATATACATCGAAACGAATCACATTAAATCCAGCTTCAGCCGTACCTGAAGCATTAAAAACCACATCTTCACCTACATCCTGAGAAACGATCCCATCCTGATCCGGGGCTGGAACAACATCCACATCTAAGGTGGGTAAAGTTGGCAGCGGTTCATCATCATCAGTACAGCTTGATATAATTGTGAGGCTGGCTATAATTACAAAAAATAAAAGATAACTTAACTTTTTCATACAGTAAAAATTTAAAAAATTATAAATAATATTTGGTTGAACTTTTTTATTCAAAGTTGCCTTACAGGCAAACCTTTTTCCTTTTTTTGGATATTACCTGTTTTAAAAAGTTTAACAGGCTGATGCTTATTATGTTTAACGATCGAAGACACTAAATTTAAGAAGATTCATGGAATGAATAGCCTATTTATTAATTACCCACTCCGGGTATAAGAGCCATATGGATACACCAAAAAAGGCTGCCTTAAAATTAAGACAGCCTATTAGCATACATTTTCTAAACAATCACTTTATTCAACCACCGGAATCTTCACTTCAATAGTGATTGTACCGTTTCCGTTGGTGTCATCTACAGAAATTATCTTTATCAATCCAAAAAGATCGCCTCTGGCATCATCCAGATTGAAGGCTATAATATCATTTTCTTTTAATTTTGTAGCACTGGTGGCTCCACCAGCTTCAAAAAGAGCAGCTTCCTGCAATTCCAGTTTTTTATCAATGTCATCATAATTATTGATGGTTACCGGAAGGAATTTGGTGGCATTCTTAGTAGTGAAATTGATGGGTAAATTTACAGCTGTAAATACAGCATTCAAGCCGCCATCATCTATTGAAGCCAGAGAATTTTCATTAGTTGCCCCATAGTAATAGGCTAAATCTAATACAGATGCATTGGTCTTGGCATCAGCATAAGAATACTTCTTATTTTCCAGGGCATTATAGAAGCTTGGTTCAGTACTGCCCTGCGCACCAAGTAAAACGGTTTGATAGGTATTAATATCTACATCAATGGTGTTAATGTAAAAGGTTTGAATACCCGGGGTACTGGTAACCTGATCATCCACACCTTCGAATGTAAAAACTATCTCCGAACCAATCTCTGCTTCTTGCAAGGTATATGAAAAATCATAACTTAAACTATTATCTCCTGTGTATGAAGGATCGTTTTTAGTAATTTCTTCAAAAATTGAAGGAGTTCCTCCATCAACTGCTTTGGTAATTCTTAGAACATTGAAACCACCGGGTGCATTTACATTTACCTTAAATGCTACAGTTTCACCAGGCATACCTTCAAAATCTGCGGGTGCATTTTCCAGTGAAACTATAGGGTTAGCAAACATTTCCTCCTCTTCCTCAGTACAGCTGGTGATAAATGTTAATCCAGCGATTAATACAAAAAATAAAAAATAATTGAGCTTTTTCATAGTGATTTAATTTTTAAATGATTTTTAAAGAATTGATTATGATGAAAACTATTTGGTTGAAATGAACTGGTTAAGTTTTGACACTAATAAATGCTTAGGGACTACTCCTGACTGCTGCCATAATATTTTCCCTTTGGAAAACAAGATCAGGGTAGGTACCCCACGAATGTTATACTTCATTGCGGCTGACTGATTTTTATCCACATCAATTTTAATGACCTTCACCTTACCCTGAAAATCACGAGCTACATCCTGTACAATAGGTGATAAGGTATGACAGGGACCACACCAGGTAGCAAAAAAATCAACCAGAACGGGAATCTCCGATTGATTGATCAGTTGTAAAAAACTTTTTTTCCGGGCCATTTTATAATATTATCTACAGCTCCTAAAATGAATAAAAATATCTTGAAAGGTATTCCGTTATTTTCCAGATATTCGTTTTTGCCCTAATTTTGGGCCTGAAACCGAACTTTTACCAATTCGATTGATGGATTAGTAATCCATTGATTTTATATGAATTGACAAAAGATAACAGAATTACCAAATCAACATGACAAAATTAACAGGCTATAAATTGTATATAATATTAAATATTCTGGGTTTAATACACATGCATGTTCTGGCTCAGGATAAGCAGGAAATCACCCTGGAAGAGATCTATATCAATGGTGATTTTTATGAAAATAAACTTTCTGAATTAGACTGGATGAACCGGGGACCATATTATACCAACCTGGAATATAACAGGGAAACAGGAGCAAGTTTTATTTACAAATATGATATTTCTACCGGTGAAAAACAGGAAACCCTTTTTGACAGTGAAAAAATAAAAATTAGAGAAGGAAATTACAACAGGTTGGACACCTACGAGTTAAGCCCCAATGAAGATAAGATCTTATTGTCTTTTGACCAGGAATCCATATACCGATGGTCCACAAAGGCTTTTTACCTGGTTTATAATCTTAATACCCAACAAATCCAGCCGATCAATCAGGATTTAAAAATCTCAAATGCATCTTTTTCACCGGATGGATCAAAGGTAGCTTATATTAAAGCCAATGACCTGTTTTACTTCGACCTGGAAAGTGAAAAAGAAATACAGATTACGGAAGATGGGCAGTTAAATAAGATAATAAACGGGATGTCGGATTGGGTATATGAAGAAGAATTTGGCTTTACCAAAGCTTATAAATGGTCCCCTGACAGCCGGTCAATAGCCTACTATCGTTTTGATGAATCGGCAGTGAATCACTACAACTTACAAATCTGGGGAGGTTTGTATCCGGAAAATTATGTTTACAAATATCCCAAGGCTGGAGAGCAGAACTCAGAGGTGACCATATGGGTTTACCACCTGAAAGCAGCAGATAAAGTTCAGGTAGAGCTGGGACAGGATTATGAATATGTAGCTCAAATGCAATGGACCTCTGACCCTGATCAATTGATGGTAGTCACACTCAATCGATTGCAAAATCACCTGAGCCTGCTCCATGCCAATAGCCGTTCAGGTGATGGACAGGTGATACTGGAAGAAACCAGCCCTACCTATGTTGATATTGAATTCAATAATACATTCATCTATTTACCTGAAAACAAAGGTTTTTTAAGGACCAGTGAACAGGATGGCTTTAAACACATCTATCACTATGATATGCAGGGGCAATTGAAACAACAGGTTACCGATGGCACCTGGGAAGTGGATGAATTCTATGGGTATGATCCTGTAAAGCAGCTTATTTACTATAACTCCACTGAAGTTTCTCCACTGGAAAGACATTTATATACCATTCAGCTCAATGGCAAGAAAAAAAGAAAGCTTACTGAAAGCCCGGGCGTTAATAAAGCAGAGTTCTCACCTGATTTCAGCCATTACATCTTAAGGCATACAGCCATTAAGCAACCTCAAACTGTTACATTGCATGCAGCTCCATCGGGGCGGCAGTTGGTCCTGCTGGAAGATAACCAGCAGCTGAAACAAAAAATTGATCATTATCAATACGGTCAGGTGGAATTTTTCCAGTTTGAAAATGAAGAAAATACAAGCCTGAACGGCTATATGATTAAGCCCTATAACTTCAATGAAAACCAGGAGTACCCTGTCTTAATGTACGTTTACGGTGGTCCCGGGTCAGTGGAAGTATTGAATGATTATGGACGGGATCACTATATGTGGCATCATTATCTTAGCCAGCTGGGCTATATCATTGTAGCTATTGACAATCGCGGTACCGCAGGCAGAGGATGGAATTTTAAACATAAAACTTATGCCCAATTGGGCAAGCTTGAAGTGGAAGATCAAATTGCCGGGGCAAAATACCTGGCTACTTTACCTTACGTAGATCAGGACAGGATTGGCATCTGGGGCTGGAGTTATGGTGGCTTTTTGTCGTCCCTGGCTATTACCATGGGGGCAGATTATTTTAACGCGGCGATTGCGGTGGCACCTGTCACCAGCTGGATCTTTTATGATACGATCTATACCGAACGCTATATGCAGACCCCGGAATTAAATCCGGAAGGATATGAGGATTATTCACCAATCAGCCACGCCTATAAGTTGGAGGATCCCTACCTGCTCATTCATGGTACCGGAGATGATAATGTCCATTTTCAGCATACCATTGAAATGCAGAATGCATTGATAGCTGCCAACAAGCAGTTCGACTCTTTTTTCTATCCGGATCAGGATCATAGTATCAATTATTTTTACACCCGTTATCATTTATATTCCATGATGACCAATTTTGTGCTGGAAAACATATGAAAACAGGTGTTCATGGAATCAGCTTTTATTCTGGCAGATGAATTAATTCATATAAATTTTGGAAGTATACCCAAAACTTCTTTTGCTAAGAAAAAAGTTACTACAGGTTTTCCGGCAATAAAACATTCACCCACTCACCAGGCTTTCTGGCGCTGATAGCCTGATCATACATAGCTTCACAGGTAATTGCCGGCAAGTAAAATTTGCCCCCGTAATTGGCATTCAATAATATCCTGAAGGTTTTCCTCTGACTGGCCGGCAGGTCAAAATAGGTCAAAACCCGGTCATCCCGAATATCCTGGTATTCAGGTTGATCTTTCAGATAATAGTTACCTGCCTGGTCTAGCCGGGTATTGATAATCTCCCATCCGGAGGGAAAGATCTGAGTCAGGGCAAGTTCCTGATAATCTCCTCTCAGCCCCGGATTAGACACTGTTACTTCAACCATAAAATTTGTTCCCTGGGCTAAGGCTGCCGGCTCAATCAATTCATCATCCATATTTTTATAGATGACCTGAAGCTTCAGATTATTTTCATAAGCTGCTGGTTCCGGTTTGACCGGTGTACCCTGTTGAATGATACGGGCAAAATGAATCCCCTCTGACCGATTTTCTATCATCAATTGGTTGGAGCCGCTTTGATCTATATCAGACAAATTTATCTGAGCCAGTGGCAGGTCGGTGGAGGCCCTTACTGCAGCCTGTCCATTTAATTGATAAGTAAATCTTAATCCTTTTCTGGCATAATCTTTCCCGGCAAATTGAGTCATGGCAATCAGGCAATAGGCAGTTTCCTGGGTACTCATCCATCGCTGAGGATCACTTAAGGCCGATGAGATTTCCTGAGCCAGTACCACCCCATCCATTTTCTGGTCCAGCAGATTGAGTGTTTCCAGGATCATGGCTTTGTCCCGCAGGGTTGAGCCAAAGGTATGGGACAATTCACGATAATCAGGTACAGCATAGGAAAGCTGACTGATAATTTTTGAAGCTGCTTCAGGCTGACCTGCCAAAACATAAGCAGCGGCCAAACGCCAGTTGGCAGCGGTGGAAACATTCGGAGTTTCGCGCATACGGTTCATGGCCCCCAGGTCAGGTTGTTGAGCCAAAGCTAAAGTATATAAGCGGTAAGCCTGCATCAGGTCATCACTGTACCGTTTATCAGGCCGCCACTGGTTTATCAGTCGCTTTTGATAGCGCACCCATTTATTTAACAGCCCTGCTGGTATTTGATAACCTTTTTTTTCAGCTTCAAGCAAAAAATGTCCGGCATAATTGGTGCCCCATTGATTTGGCTCCAACTGGCCGGGCCAGTAAGCAAAACCACCCTGAGCTACCTGAAATTTTATCAATTGATCAATGGCAGTTTTAACATTGGCTTCAATTTTCTGCTTTTCTTCTTCTGATAAATCCATGATCCCGGACACATAAAGCTGGGGGAACACAGTCGAAATAGTTTGCTCTACACATCCGTGTGGGTAGTTCAGCAAAAACTTCAACCTTTTCTCCAGATTAATAGGAGGTATGGCTGCTATTTCCAGAATAGCAGTATTGGTCCCTTTCATACCCAAGGTTTGGAAAGCAGCCTCCCAGCTTTCCCCGGCCTCCATTACATCATCCTGAACCTTGGTTACCGGAGGATGTGGATTTCTTATTTCAATATCAATGGTATAAGTGGATGTGATATTGCCGGATCTGGCCACCACCTGCACTTTACCCATTCCTGTTAGCGGTTTTACTTTCAAATCAAAACTGGTAAAGGCATCCTCCATTCCTTCCACATTAAGAATTTGCCTGGAAGGTCCCTGAACAGAAAAGATATTGTTAGCTTTTAACTCAATATCTACCATTTTCACCGAAGGATCATGAATAAACAAATTTACCGGCAGCTTAACCTCTTCTTCCGGACCCAATACCCGGGGCAAGGTGGCCAATACCATTAGTTCCTGCTTCACCGGGGTTGTTTTTTCAGCTTTACCATATGTCCCCTGATAGCCGGCAATCACCATGGTTCGAACAGAACCAATATAAGCAGGCATCATGAACTGATGACTGTCTGTTTGTCCTTCCTGAAGAAAAAAAGGCCCCAGATATTTTACTACGGGTTTGAACCGGCTGGCTTTTTTACTGCCTGCGGCTGCTAATTCCTGATCACCTCCAATGGCCAGCAGGCGCTCAAGTTCTCCACCAAAAGCACCCATTACCTGATCATAAAGATCCCAGGTTTTTACGCCTAAAGCTTCCCGGGCATAGAATATCTGCCAGGGTTCAGGTGTTTTAAAGCGGGTCAGGTCAAGGAGGCCTTCATCCACCATAGCCAGGGTATAGGCCATTGGCTTGCCATTTTTTTCTGACACCCTGATGTTTACCGGCATTTCAGGTTTTAAGGAAGCAGGCATATTGATCTGTGGCTCTAATCGGGTAGCCGGATCATTTATTTCAAGGGGTATAATACCGAAAAGACGTATAGGCAGATCATTGACCGTCTGGCCATGAGGCTGCAGCAAGGTAACATGAACATAAATATTGGGAGCCATATCTGCTGTAGCCCTGAAAGTAAAGGGGTTTTCTCCCTGATTGGTATTGATCCAATAGGTCTGCATGACCTTGGTTCCATTTTCGAGGCTCACCAATGCCCTACCACGACTGCTTCCCGGAATATTTATTCTCACATCCTGACCTACGTGGTAAACCTCTTTCTCTGCCGAAAATGTTAACATGTTTGCCGCACCGGGAATAGCCCGCTGTCCCCGGCCAGCCCATCCGGGCCAATCCAAGTATATGATCTGACCTGTACAATGACCAGATACCGGATCACAGGCACGAATCAGAAACCTGCCCCATTCAGGCTGTTCTACTTTGAATGACCAGCTTCCTTTTCCATTCCTGGTATTAGTCACACCTTTTTTAATTGGCTTGGCATATTTGCCATTGATATAATTGGCCACATTCACCTCTGAATTATCCCACCACCAACGCCAATCCAACTTGTAAACCTCCATTTCAATCCCCTGACGTGAAACAGGCTGACCTTCTGCATCCACTGTGACTATACTTACAAAATGGGTAGTATCCGTGAACAGCATGCCATTGGCCTGATCTCCCCGGGGCAAATTTATCCCAACGAAAGAAGAATAAGGATAATAAGGTACTGAGAACTGATCAATGGAGAAATTCCCTCCTTCTTCATATACCTTTCCTTTAAAATGAGCCATAAGCTGACCTGGAGCTTCATTTTGTACCCTCAACCTGGTATTTATCCCGGCCTGTCCCTGTTCATCCAGGTAACCTTCAAAAACCTTTTGGCTCTCACTGTAAAACTGCCGGGCAGGATCATCAAAATGATAAGCCGGATAATCATCAAATTTGGTTTGAGTCTGGCTGAGGATTACTTCAAATTCAGCTTTAAGATTTTTTGCGGGAGCGCCGTGCAGCCATTTTACGGTCAAATTCCCGGTTATGTTATCTTCAGCTGCCGTTAACCTTTTTTTGCCAAAATCGAGATTGATTTTCAAACGGTTAGGTTTAATGGTTTCAATTTTAAGGTTTTTTTGAAAAACTGCTCCACCTACCCTTACTTCAGCCCTCCAGTTACCGGTAGGATCATCCAGATCGGTATTGGTGGAAAAGTTATAAAATCCTGCAGTATGATTGGCAGTAACTATTTTTTGGGTTACCTGCCCTTGCGGATTATATAACTGAAAAATCACAGGATGCCCTGTGGGAATCAACTGATCCTTATCTTCCAGGAGAAAAGTCAAATGCAAAGAATCCCCTGGTCGCCAAACACCTCTTTCCCCGTAAATAAATCCTTTTATACCCTCCTGGACCTTTTGGCCGCCTACGTTAAAATTACTAAGGGAAAGCGAAGCGCCATCATCCAGTTTTAAATAGCCTCTTTGTTGATTATAGCGAGCCACTACCAAAAATGGTTTTTGATCAAGCTTAATAGTTGCCTGTCCTTCTTCATTGGTAACCACAGTGGAAAGCAGCTGATGCTGATAATCATAAATTTCCAGTTCCACCGCAGCCATAGGTTGGGTGGTTTTAAGGTCATTGACCATCAACATCAGGTCGCCATGCTGACCGGCTTTTGCCAGTAAACCCAGATCAGAGGCCAATACATTGCGTGAAACATTTCTCCTGGAACCAAAATAAGAAGGGTTACAGGGATTGTCTCTTTGTTCCCAGTCAAAATCAGGGGCATAATAATAGGCATCATAATCATCCCAGTATCCTGGATCAGAGTTTTCAGCATCCAGGTTTTCAATAAGCAGCTCCATCTGATCCATATTTTCACCTTCATTCGAACCAGGACAACTATACACCACATGCTGCTGCCGGAAGCCTAAAATTACCTGGTAGATAGCCCCAGGTTCAGTTTGTATGATCTCCGACAGATCCAGGGTAAAGCGATTCCATTTACCCAGGTCAGTTATTCCGGAGGTATTGAGAGGCAATGTTTTATAGATCAGGGGACGTCCTACCCGTCTTATTTCCCGGTTTCCCTCCAGGTCATTAACCTGCAAAAACTGTCCGATATTTTCTTCAAAGATCCGGATAATTTTCACATCCACAGCTTTGAGACTTACCGCCTCAAAAGGAAAGATCAAACCCCGTGAATCAGGTAACACAACACCTTTTCCTACTAATCGCAAGGCGGGTTTTTGTTGCTCATAAAGCACTTCTGTATGCATAGGTTCGCCCAGTTTATAGCCCAGGATATTTTGTATCCCGGGATGAATGATCACTGCTTTATTACCGGTTTGTCTTAAGGGAGCAAAAACTTGTAATTCATGCCCGGTAACAATATACCTGATATCCTCCAGGCCTTCCACCTGTATCATACCATCCAGAGTCTGGTCAGGTAGTAATGGATCTGAAAAATGTAATGAAAGGTATTGATCGGGCGATTGAACCACCCGGGCTGATATTAATTTAAATTCTCCTAATGCTGGTATTTCAAATTGCTGTTTTTCCTCTTTGTCTATTTCCAGGGATTTACCATTGAGGAATACATCCACCTGCCCCGGATGATCCGTCCTTTGAATTTCTTCTATCACAAATTGATGAGATCTCCCCTGAGTATCATGATGCCAGCTTACCGGTAAGGACCTGCCGGATTGTTCTGCAGCCAATATTTGCTGAACCTGATCAGGTGAGGCAAAATCAGCAGTAAGGATGATACCTTCCAACTTTTGCCTGGTAAGATCATTTACATCATAAGTTTGTAAGGCGTTCAGTTGCAGGTCGTAGTTCTGTACAATAGTTTGAAAGTAAAAATCAAACCGGTTCAGGTGATCAGGTACATCCATGAGCTTACTCAGCCAAAGCCGGGCTTTATAACCTTGACCTGATTCAAGAGGTTTTTCCGGACGAAATTCAATGGTACGAGTATCCAGCCAGTAAGTGGAGCCTTTTATTTCCGGCTCAAAATCCAATACCTTATCTGATAAAGGTTGGGCAAGTCGGGCAGAATCTATCATTTGCTGAGCAAACCTTATCTTGATGTAATCATTACTGGACACCACGCCGGCTGAAAAATAGGTGATATAAGCACTGAAAGCCGGATCAACCGTTCCAGTATGTATTTTTTGATCTGCATTGCTCTGGTTACTAAAATAAAAAACACCGGTCAATATCAGAATAAAAGCTGCCAGAGCGGCTAACCAGAATCTGGTTGGATATTTAATATGCTTTACCATTTTCTTTTTGAATAAGGGGGCAATTTAGAAATTAGAACGAATAAAGTCCATTTAATATGATAACTTTTTGCAACTGTATTACCGGAATAGTATTGTTTATATTAATTTTTACTTTTCAAATAAAAATACTTAATTTGACCTTATTAAATAATATCCATTATGAGCAAAAAACTACGTAGAAGAGCATTGCTCAAAAAATATATAAAACTCATTCCATTATCCTGCATGAAATGGAATATTATTTTTAATGATTATAGTGTAAACTGTTGCTATACACCACCTTTGGATCCAGCATGTTTTAAATTGAATGGCCAGGAATTGGTCATCAATCTAAATAAATCCGGTTCCCTTCAAAATCCGGGTCAGGCAGCTAGTTTTAAGCATGAGAATTTGCCTGTTGATATCATCATCATCCACCTGGAATTGGGGAAATTTGCCGTGCTGAGCCGTAGTTGTACCCATGCAGGGCGGGAAGTTAATTTTGTAAAGGAAAGAAATTTGGTGCAATGCCACAATTTCAGCCATTCCACTTTTTCAACCAGGGGAGAAGTGATTAAAGGCCCGGCCTCCCAACCTTTAAAAAACTACAATACCCAACTCAGGGACCAACAATTAACCATATTTTTGTCATGATCATGTTTTTTGCTTTAGCTTATCTTTTTATGCAATATCCTGCTATTCAGGACCCTCCCGACAAAAACACCTGGAAAAATCCCAAAGATGACATGGAGTTTGTGTGGATCCCATCGGGTACATTAAAGTTGAAAGAGGAAGGAAAATTACTTCGTAGAAATATTTCTGGGTTTTATATGGGAATCTATGAGGTAACCGTGTCTCAGTTCAGCAAGTTTGTTGATGACACAGGATACATTACCCGGGCGGAACAGGCAGACAGCCTGCATACCTGGAAAAATCCCGGGATCCAGCAAGCCCCGGACCATCCGGTAGTCTACATCAGCTTTGAAGATGCTCAGGCCTATACTAAGTGGGCCGGGGTGGAATTACCCAGTGAAAGTCAATGGCTTTTTGCGGCCAGGGATGAAGATCTCAATTGCTTTAGACCGGGTTCTGAACTGGACGACCATCTGATCTGGCACCGGCAAAATTCGCAAGGCCATACCCATCCGGTAGATAGTAAATCAGCCAATCGCCGAGGATTGTATCACATGGTGGGACATGTTTATGAATGGTGTAAATTTGAAGCTAAAGACAGTGTCTGTCAACTGAAGGGAATTCCCCGGGGAGGATCCTGGACTCGCTGTCCCCAACAAATTTATTATGATATTCCTAATCCTCCCACTGATTGCATTCCCTGGAAATATGTACTGAGCTGGGATGATGACAGGGGATTTCGCTGTATTTATTCTGGATCTAAGGATTGAGCTGGGAAGCGCAAAATTTACAAAAAGTGGCATCACTATCATGCCCTTCCCTGCCGCAGTTGGGACAAGCCTGGGTGCTTATTTTCTGTTGAGATTGGCGGGAAAATTCAGCAGTAACGATTCCGGTAGGTACAGCAATGATGGCGTAGCCGGCAATCATGATAATAGTAGCAAGTGCTTTGCCAATTACGGTTTGAGGGGCAATATCTCCGTACCCTACCGTAGTTAGGGTAACCACAGCCCAATAAATACTGATAGGGATACTGGTAAATCCATTGTCAGAACCTTCGATCAGGTACATCAAAGTGCCCATAATTATCACAATACTTACAACGCCCAGAAAAAAAACTGTTATTTTAAACCGACTGGCTTTTAGAGCACTCGAGATATATTTTCCTTCGGAAAGATAACGGGCCAGCTTAAAAATACGAAATACCCTTAACAGGCGTATAGTTCGGATAATAATGAGTGCCTGGGCACCACCAAAAAATAAACTCAAGTAAGTAGGTATGATTGAGACAAGATCTACGATACCCAAAAAGCTCACAATGTAATATATTGGTTGTCTGATGGAAATGATTCTGGCTATATATTCTATTGTAAACAAAATGGTAAAGACCCACTCCACTGTTCTAAGGATGTGTCCGTATTTTTCATTTATACTATCCACACTTTCAAGCATCACTGCTACTACACTAAGTACTATGGCAATCAAAAGCGCTACGTCAAAAATTTTCCCGGTCAAGGTATCCGCCTCAAATATGACCTCATGCATTTTCCATCGCCAGGCTTTCATATCAGCATATTTTGAATATTATTAAAATTATACATTACACGGTAGCATACCACCATAAAGTTAGGATATTTTCCGATAAACCTTTCCCGTTTAATCGCGTTAAGAATTATGTAAGGAATTTTTCTGCTTAAATATATTTTTGAAACTTTTAAATTTAATTGCATAATACTATGAAAAGCTTAAAAAACAATAACTCTCTGGGAGAATTGATTACAAACTTTTCCACCCTTATGAAATACCGTTTAGGTATATCTGAACCTCCCAAAAAGAAAAACAATGTAGCCGTATTGGCTGTTGTATCTGCTGTTTCAGGCTTAGCCCTGGGGATTATAGGCGGTATTTTATTTGCCCAGGAATCTGGCGACCAAACCCGTAAAAAGCTGGCTAAAACATTAAAAGATGTTTCCAATAAATCTTCCAGCTATACCAATCAGGAAATTGCCCGGCTTAATGCCCTTACCAAAGATCAGATCGAGAAAATAAAGAAACTCAAAAAAGAGGCAGTCTGATTGCACCTGAAAATAAAATAAATGAGGCACTTCAAATGGAGTGCTTTTTTTGTGAATTTATAAATCTTTTTGAGTTACAGACCAACCTAATTTAAATTCATTTGTTATAGCCATTAAATATTTTAAATTTGTTCAAATTCTTTTAAAAATAATGAGTGTTTTAGTCAATAAAGATTCGCGCGTAATTGTCCAGGGATTCACTGGAGCTGAGGGGACTTTCCATTCCACCCAGATGATGGAATATGGCACTAATATCGTTGGTGGCGTCACACCCGGAAAAGGAGGTCAGATTCATTTAGATAGACCGGTATATAACAGTGTGCTGGAAGCCAGGGAGAAAACAGGAGCCAATGTCTCCATCATTTTTGTTCCTCCTCCCTATGCCGCAGATGCTATAATGGAAGCTGCTGCTGCAGATATTAAAGTTATCGTAACTATTACTGAAGGTATTCCGGTTAAAGATATGATAATGGTATATCAGTTTGTAAAAAATAAAGATGTAAAACTGATCGGACCTAACTGTCCCGGGGTTATCAGCCCCGGTGAAGCCAAAGTAGGAATAATGCCTGGCTTTATCCATAAAAAAGGCACCATCGGCATTGTATCCAGATCAGGTACTTTAACTTACGAGGCTGTGGATCAGGTTACGAAAGTAGGTTTAGGGCAATCTACCTGCATTGGCATTGGCGGTGATCCAATCATTGGTACCCCTACCAAAGATGCCGTGAAGCTTTTAATGGAAGATCCTGAAACTGAAGGAATTATTATGATCGGAGAGATTGGAGGAAGTATGGAAGCTGAAGCGGCTTATTGGATCAAGGAAAATGGCACCAAACCAGTGGTTGGTTTTATTGCTGGTCAGACTGCACCTCCCGGCAGACGAATGGGACATGCCGGAGCCATCATTGGAGGGGCCGCTGACACGGCTGAAGCCAAAATTAAAATCATGAAGGAATGTGGCATTCATGTGGTGGAATCTCCTGCCACACTGGGTGAAACCATGGCCAAGGTTTTGCACTGAATCAAATTATAATAAACAAAAAAAGCCGCTCAATGCGGCTTTTTTTATTCTTTTCTCCAATGATCCTACTTGGCAAAACTTACCGCTCTCATTTCCCTGATCACCGTGACTTTGATCTGACCAGGATATTGCATATCCTTTTCTATTTTTTGAGAGATGTCAAATGACAGTTGGCCAGCCTTAGTGTCTGTGACAGAATCAGCATCTACAATTACCCTAAGTTCTCTGCCGGCCTGTATGGCAAAACATTTATGCACACCTTCAAAAGAAAGGGCCAGCCCTTCCAGTTCTTTCAGTCTTTTTATGTAAGATTCCATCACCTCTCTTCTGGCTCCGGGGCGGGAACCTGAAATGGCATCACAGGCCTGGATCAGGGGTGAGATCAGGGCAGTCATCTCTATTTCATCATGATGGGCTCCGATGGCATTACAAACTTCGGGATGCTCTTTATATTTTGCCGCCAACTCCATTCCCAGAATAGCATGAGGCAATTCCGGTTCATCCGGCCAAACTTTTCCTATATCGTGTAATAATCCGGCTCTTTTAGCTGCTTTGGCATTAATGCCCAATTCTGAAGCCAGCGTAGCAGACAATTTGGCTACTTCCTTGGAATGTTGCAACAGGTTCTGTCCATAGGAAGATCGGAACCGCATACGACCTACCAATTTGATCAGTTCCGGGTGAAGACCATGTATACCCAAATCAATGACAGTACGTTCACCAATTTCAACGATTTCTTCCTCAATATTTTTAGTGGTTTTAGCCACAATCTCTTCAATACGAGCCGGGTGAATACGACCATCTGCTACCAGTCGGTGGAGGGACAACCGTGCAATTTCTCGCCTCACTGGGTCAAACCCGGAAATAATGATGGCTTCCGGCGTATCATCCACAATGATTTCCACCCCTGTGGCGGCTTCCAGTGCCCTGATATTTCTACCCTCCCTGCCTATGATCTTTCCTTTGATATCGTCACTTTCGATGTTAAAAACAGAAACACAATTTTCAATAGCATGTTCAGTAGCGGTCCGCTGGATGGTTTGGATCACCACTTTTTTAGCCTCCTTGGTAGCAGTGAGTTTGGCTTCTTCCATGATCTCCTTGATATAGGAAGCGGCTTTGGTCTGCGCTTCATCTTTCAGGGTTTCCATCAGCTGGTTACGGGCCTCATCTGCGGTCAGATTAGCAATTTTCTCCAGAACGTTAACTTTTTGCTGCTTAATTTTCTCCAGGTCTTCTTTGCGTTTGTTTACAATCTCGAGCTGGGCGGTAAGGTTCTCTTTCATACTGTCCAGTTCCGCTTCTTTCCGCTTGACCTGTTCAAATTGTTTAGAAATATTCTGCTCTCTCTGCTTTAGCCTGGATTCGTTACTGAGGATCTGGTTTTTCTTTTTATTGGCTTCTTCTTCAAAATCGGACTTAAGCTTCAGAAATTTTTCCTTGGCTTCCAGGATCTTATCCTTTTTGATATTTTCGGCCCGGATCTCAGCTTCTTTAGTGATCAGATCAGCCTTCTCTTTGGCTTCCTCCTGCTTTCGCTTTAATACTTTGTTAAATAAATATTTCCCAATGTAAATTCCTACTGCCAGACCAACTATGGCCGCAAGTAGTATATATAGTATATCAACCATATCACATAATTAATTTTTATAATTTATAATATATGCTGAGGTTGACAGGCCGGAGCGGTATTAAATAAAATGTGGATAAGTAATTATATTAATCTATTAGTTCTTTTGAAATTAAACTATTCAAATCATTAATTTTTCTGAAAATGTTTTCATCGATACTCGCACGTATTTGGTCTGATTGTAATTTTTCAGCCAGGCAGTCAAAAGCCACCATAGCCAAAAGATCTTGTTTGTCATCAATTCCAAACTGGTCTTTGTATATTTTAAGTTTGTCGTTAACCATTCTCCCAGCTAATCTTATCTTCCCTTCTTCTTCAGCAGAAACCTTCATTGGATATTCTCTATCAGCTATTTTTATTTTTATTGAAAGTTCTTCTGAATGCATAATTACTTACTTAAATGAACAATACATTTGTCAATTTCCTTAATATAATCATTTATTTTCTGTTTTAACTCTGGTATATCTTCCTCAGATTTTGCTACATAATCTACAATTTTACTAATTTTAATTTTATTTTGAAAGTTTTTTAATTGGCTATCCTTTATTTTAATGATGTCTTTTAATTCTTTGTTTTCATTTTTAAATTCCTCCAGTTCAGCTTTCAAACGTTCAAATTCGCTCAGGAGAAGCTGAATTTTCCGCTCCAGTAACTGTAATTCGGCATTTAAATTTTCCTTCATGGGTTAAATTATTTCCGGATAATCGCCCCGAGTTCATTCTGGAATGTCTGCATCAATTTATCCATAGTTTTATCAATTACTTTATCAGTCAGTGTCCGGTCCTGGTCCTGCAAGATAAAGCTTAATGCATAAGCTTTTTTATCATGGCCAATATTTTCACCTTCGTAATAATCAAAGATATTTATACTCTTGATCAAGCTATTCTCCCGGCTCAAGGCAATATTTTTGATTTCTTCAAATGATACGCCTTTATCCAGTACCAATGAAAGATCCCTTCGGACCTCCGGATATTTTGACACTTCAACATATTTAAATGTCCGGTTGATAAGACTAACCAGGTTTTCCCAGTCTACTTCAGCATAATAAATTTCCTGCTTAATCTCTTCCAGAAGAGCCACTGCAGGCTTTATCTTACCAAACCTGGCTAACACCAAACCCGTTTCCTGATGCCGGCTTTCCAACCCATATTCAAATACTGACTCGTTATAATAATCATTGACAATGCTATCTGGAATAAATTTATTAAATATTTTATAAATTATTGCAGAAATATCATGAAATTCTGAAGATCTGAATTCACTTCGCCAGTTTTCAGTTTCAATATTTCCGGTAATATACAGGGCAAGCTTTTGTTTTTCCAAATATCCCTGCTGACCTTTCTGATATACCTTTCCAAACTCAAAAAATTTCAAATCCCTCTGACGGTGGCTGATATTATAGGCAATCACACCTAGCCCGGTAAACAGCAGACTTTGTCTCATTACTCCCAGGTCTTCACTTAATTTATTGAGGATCTGCACATCCCCTGCAGGATCAAACCCTTCTGTATTTTGTGAAAACAAAGGTTTGGTTAAAGAATTGGTAATGATCTCGTTCATGCCGCTACCAGCTAAAAGCTGGGTTACCTGGTGCTGTACAGCTTCCAGGTCCACTTCAGGAAACTCTGATAAATAATCGCTGTGAAACCTGTCTGAAATTTCGATCTTATCATATCCATAAATACGCAATATTTCCTCGATCAAGTCAGCTTCCCGCCTCACATCTACCCGATAAGATGGTACTTTAGCCATAAAACCATCCTCATCCCGGTTCGCCACCTGAATATCCAGCCAGTCAAGAATTTCCAGAATCTCCTGCCGGGACAATTCCTTTCCAATCAACCGATTGATGTTTCTAAATTTTGCCGGAACCATGAAAAAGTCTATTTTTTGAGGATAAACATCCACAATATTAGAAGATATTTCACCCCCGGCCACTTCCTTGATCAGCAAGGCTGCTCTTTTTAGGGCATAAACCGTAATTTCAGGGTCTGTGCCGCGTTCAAAGCGAAAGGAGGCATCCGTTTTAAGGTCGTGGTGCTGGGCGGTTGAACGGATGTACTCCGGTGAAAAATGAGCACTCTCCAGAAATATACTTTTTGTTTCTGCCTTGACACCAGACTCTGCACCACCAAAAACACCGGCAATGCACATACCTCCTTCAGCATCACAGATCATCAGGTCATTTCCTTGTAGTTTTCTTTCTTTTTCATCCAGAGTAATGAATTTGGTATTTTCCTGCAACATTTTTACCACAACCTTTCCGCCTTTAATTTTGTCAGCGTCAAAAGCGTGCAAAGGCTGGCCTAGTTCATGAAGTATAAAATTTGTTACATCCACTACATTATTGATGGGAGTCTGACCAATTGCTTGTAACCTGACCTGGAGCCATTCCGGCGATTCCTTTACAGTAAGATTACTGATCGTAAGTCCTGAATAACGGGGGCAGGCATCCAGATTCTCAACAATTACTTCCAAATGTTGTGCTGTCTGATCTACTTTAAATTGATCTACGGAAGGCAAATGCAATTCCTTTTTCAGCAGTGCCTTCAGATCTCTGGCTACTCCGATATGTGAAGTAGCATCAGCCCGGTTAGGTGTCAGGCCAATTTCGAATATTTTATCGGTTTCGATATTAAAATATTGGTTGACTGGTATTCCGTTAGGCAAGTCCGTTTCCAATACCATGATCCCGTCATGAGAGGTCCCTAATCCAATTTCATCTTCGGCACAGATCATCCCTTCCGAAACCTCGCCTCTAATTTTGGCTTTTTTAATTTTAAAAGGTTTATGCCCGGTAGGATAAAGGGTGGAACCCACCGGCGCTACCACTACTTTCTGGCCGGCCGCTACATTAGGTGCCCCGCAAACAATGGATACATTTTGTCCCTGACCGATATCCACTGTAGTAAGACTAAGTTTATCTGCATTAGGATGGGCTTTACAAGTTATTACTTCCCCTATCACAAGACCTTCCAGGCCTCCTTTAACCTGCTCAAAAGTTTCTAAGCCTTCCACCTCCAGTCCTGAGCTGGTCAGTAAATCGGCTATTTTTTCCGCTGGTAAGTCACCTAAATCAATATATTGATTCAACCAATTATAAGAAATTTTCATCAGCAAACCTGCTTTTATAGATTATTAAAAAATGAAGGGCAAAATTAATGAATTCATCAAAACATGGCTTTATATTATCTTATTTTTCATAGGATTTTTCTCCTGCTGTCACAGCCACTGAAAGGTTATTTTCAGGAGGAGGTAAAGGACAGGCATAATCTGGCACATAGGCGCAGTAGGGATTATAAGCCAGATTAAAATCCAGCAGAATTTTATCGCCTTTTAAGAGTTCAGGTTCCAGATACCTGCCGCCCGGATAGGTTTCAGATTCATTACTTGGGTCATAAAAAGGAATAAAATGATATGTTTGCCCCTGGGCTGAAGATTCCAGCACCAATAGTTCCTGAGGAATTCCCTCCAGTTCGAAACTGGCTTTACCAATTTCGGCATATTGTTCGGAGCTTCCATCTGTGAGGGAAACACTTCTTTTCCCGGGAGTAGCGGCTGGAATAAAATCAGCCATGATGCGATATCGAAGGCTTACAGGGTAATAATTCAAACCTTGATAGGACTGATCATCTACCTGGAAAGGGGAATCCTGGTCAGTTTTCAGATAATAATCCTTTTTGCTCCGATGCTCCTCAATATCTTTTCTGTAGGTAGCCTCATCAAAATCAGCAGTACCGTCTGATCCGGATTGGAAACTGTAGACCATAATGATCACTCCGGTCAGGATTACCAAAAATCCGATTATTCTTTTGCTATTCATTTGGCTTTTTTCAAAAATAAACGAAGATGCAGTGAAAGCTATATAAACAGATCAAAAAATTCCATCATCAGCAAAACTATAATAACCATGATCGGCAAATATTAAATGATCCAGTACCGGCAATTCCAGAAATTCACCTGCCTGTTTTAGCTTTTTAGTCAGTTTTACATCTGCTTCACTGGGATTCAGGTTGCCGGAAGGATGGTTATGGACTAAAATGATGTTGCTGGCCATATGCTCCAGGGCCACTTTAAAGATTACTTTGGGGTCTGCCACAGTGCCGGAGATACCACCAGTGCTTACCGGAGTCTTTTTGATCAAAATGTTGGCCCGGTTTAATAATATCAACCAGAATTCCTCCTGCTTTAGATCCAGGAGTTCCGGTTTGATCAGCCTGTAGGCATCCCCTGAACAGGTGATTTTTGGCCGCCGCAGCACTTCACTTTCTTTTCTGCGCCGGCCTAACTCCAGCGCGCTTATAATACTGATGGCTTTGGCCTCACCTATACCTTTAAACTTCATCAAATCATGCAAGCTAAGTTTGGCTAATTCGTGTAAATTATAATTTACTTGCTGTAAGATCATTTTAGCCAGATCTACGGCACTGATTGAAGTTGTGCCTGAACCGATCAGGACGGCGATCAGTTCCGCATCTGTAAGGGCTGATTTTCCTTTCAGTAATAATTTTTCCCGGGGCCGGTCTTCTTCGGCCCAACTTAGGATCTTGAGCTGGTTATTTGGTAATTTCTGTTTCACAAGATTAACTTAAACAGAAATTGAGAAATTAAAGCTATAAAAAATAAAAAAGCCTTATCCATGACAGATAAGGCTCAATTCTTTTATAAAAGCAGGATTTAGGCTAACTCATGGACAAATCTGGCCAGTTTAGCTTTATTGTTTGCTGCTTTATTTTTATGAATGATATTTTTCTTGGCCAGCTTATCCAACATACTGGATACAGTCTTATATAGGGTTTCGGCCTCTGATTTATCAGTGGTATTCCTTAGCTTTTTCACAAAAGTCCTGGTAGTTTTCAACTGATATTTATTCCGTTGCCTTTTAGTCTCATTAGACCTGATTCTCTTCAATGCTGACTTATGATGTGCCATTTCTTATAATTCAATATTATCAATATACTTTTACTTCAATTTTTTTAGAACTGCAAAAGTATAACAAAAATTATTATTTACAAAAACGAATTATAGTTATTTTAAATGAGATGTTTAAATGAGTTTCTTGTACCTGATCCGGGTAGGCTCTACCTCTCCCAATCGTTTTTTACGGTTTTCCTCATATTCTGAATAATTACCTTCAAACCAATAAACCTGCGAATCACCCTCAAAGGACAGAATATGGGTAGCTACCCGGTCCAGAAACCAGCGGTCATGGGATATGATCACAGCACATCCGCCGAAATTATCCAGTGCATCTTCCAGAGCTCTTAAGGTGTTTACATCAAGGTCGTTGGTCGGTTCATCCAGCAGGATAAGGTTAGCCCCCTGTTTCAAAGCCATTGCCAAATGCACCCGGTTGCGTTCACCTCCTGAAAGTAAGCCCACTTTTTTTTCCTGATCAGAGCCTCCGAAATTAAATTTACTAACATAGGCCCTGGAATTGACCTGACGTCCTCCCAGGTTCAGGAGTTCATTTCCCTCCGATATTAGTTGCCATACTGTCTTCTGAGGGTCTAAAATATCATGTTCCTGGTCTACATAGGCCAATTTAACCGTAGAGCCCACTTCAAAAGTACCTGCATCGGGCTTTTCTATGCCGGTAATCAATTTAAACAGGGTTGTTTTTCCCGCTCCGTTAGGCCCTATCACGCCTACTATGCCGCCCTGGGGCAATGAAAAACTAAGATTGTCAAACAATAACTTTTCTCCAAATGCCTTGGAAACGTTTTTAGCTTCAATCACTTTATTTCCCAGCCGGGAACCGGGCGGAATAAACAATTCCAGCTTTTGCTCTTTTTCTTTAGCCTCCTGACCCAATAACTTCTCATAAGAATTCAGCCTGGCCTTTGCTTTGGCCTGTCGTCCCTTGGGTGTCATCCTGATCCAATCCAGCTCTCGTTGAAGGGTTTTCTGACGTCTTGATTCGGACTTTTCTTCTTTGGACAGTCTTTCCTGCTTTTGCTCCAGCCAGGAAGAATAATTACCCTTCCAGGGAATGCCTTCACCCCGGTCTAATTCCAGAATCCAGCCGGCTACATTATCTAAAAAATAACGATCATGGGTGACGGCAATCACGGTTCCTTCATACTGCTGTAAATGCTGTTCCAACCAGTGAACGGATTCAGCATCCAGGTGATTGGTGGGCTCATCCAATAACAGTACATCAGGCTTTTGTAACAACAGGCGACATAAAGCCACCCTTCTTTTTTCACCTCCGGAAAGATGGCTAATCCTGGCCTCTTTTTCAGGAGTCCTCAGGGCATCCATGGCTTTTTCCAATTTGGTATCCAGTTCCCAGGCATTGTGCAAGTCGAGCTTTTCCTGAACATCAGCTTGTCGGGCAATGAGTTTATCCATGGCTTCAGGATCCTGCAATACCGCTGGGTCTGTAAATTTCAAATTGATCTCTTCAAACTCCTGCAGAAGATCCACCACTTCCTGAACACCTTCCTGTATCACATCAATCACAGTTTTATCCGGATCCAGTTGTGGTTCCTGTTCAAGCATACCTACTGAATAGCCGGGAGAAAAAACTACTTCCCCCTGGAATTCCTTGTCTTTACCGGCAATGATCCTGAGCAGAGAAGATTTACCAGCCCCATTCAATCCCAGCACCCCTATTTTAGCACCGTAAAAAAATGATAAATAAATATTTTTAAGTACTTGTTTTTGAGGAGGATAAATTTTATTCACTCCAGCCATTGAAAAAATAATCTTTTCCTGACTCATATATCTTTTCTTTTTTCGTTTACAAATATGTTAAAAAATATTATTGTTGCTGATTGTTTAGCCTGAATTAATTAATTTTACTGTAAATCTGAAAATCAATACAAATATCAGCTGTGAAAGATCATAAATTTGGATACTTTAAAGGGGATAAATTATTTTTAAAAGGGTATTTGGATTACCAGGACCGGGTCATTGGAGAAGTAAGGGAAAGCGAAGAACAAACGATGGCCTACTTCGAAAATCGATTTCAATTAGCCGTAAATAAGGTAGAAACGCTGGAAAGAGAGATAGCAGAAGCAGAAAATAAGGGATCATACCTGATGAAATTATTGCATATGCGCAAATACTTAAGTGAATTTGATGCTATTGGTGATTTTATACCATTATTTGAAACACTTGATAAGCTGGAAGCCCAGTTGAAAGAGATCATCTCGATTAACCGGGTAAAGAATTTGGAGATCAAACAAGCATTGCTTGAAGAAGCTAAACAGGTCATGGATAATCCCAACTTGAATGAGCTGCAGGAGCAAATCAACGAGATCAAGCAGAAATGGATCCGTACGGGCAGTGTGTCTGAAGAAAATCAGTTCGTTGAAGAGGGGTTTAAAGGCATTCTGGATGAAGTTGCAGCCAAGAAAAAGGCTTTTTATGAACGTAGAAATGCCGCTATTCAACGAAAGGTAGATCAATATCTAAAGATATTAGAAGAAGCCGAGGCCTTGAAAAATATCAATCCTTACCAGGCTTCCCAGCAAATTAAGAAGCTTCAATTCCAATGGAAAAAGCTGGGAATGATCCCCAGGCCTCAAAAAAAAGAACTTGATTATAAGTTTAAAGGAATATCTTACGAAATTTTTAATAATCTGAAGAAAACTCAGCGGCCTTTTAGAAGGGTCGATATGGAGAGGAACCTGATAGAAAGAGAGGAAATTGTCAAAAAAGTGTTATCCCTGAGGGAACGATATGATGAGCGGGCAGTAGCAGAGATTAAAAATTTACAATATAAGTGGAGTAAATCCGGACGTGTACCACAGGAGAAATTTCATGAGCTTTCTGAAAAGTTCTTTTCATCCTGTGATTATGTACTGGAGCATAATTTCATACAAAACCTGGCCAGAAAAAAAAATCAGGACTTTGATAAATTATCTGATATTGACCAACTCAAGCTCAAGGCTAAATATTTACAGGACCTGATCAGCCGTGATGAAAAAGATGTGGATGTATATGAGGAGAATTCAGAAAAATTTAATACTGGTCGATCCTTTAACAAGCTGATAAATACCAAAATAGATTCTAAAAAGAGGAAACTGAAGGTAAAAAAGCAGCTTTTAACTCATCTTACCATTATCATTAAGAATTCCAATTGAAATTTTTTTTATTTTTTTCACATAAATGAAACCTTTTAGGTTTAAATTTTATATATAAATATAAAACACAAAAACAAAAATTAAATCTTTACGTAAAGGCAATGCACTAAGCTTGCTTATTTAAACAATAAGATTATATTTTGTGAGTTTTATTTGATATTAACGGTATTTAAAAGAAACTAGACCATGTATTGGACATTAGAATTAGCTTCTTATTTAGAAGATGCGCCTTGGCCAGCCACTAAGGATGAACTAATAGATTTTTCTATTCGTTCTGGTGCCCCCCTGGAAGTGGTGGAGAACCTACAGGAACTGGAAGATGATGGACAACCCTATGAAAATATTGAAGAAATCTGGCCGGATTATCCTACCAAAGAGGATTTCTTCTTCAATGAAGATGAATATTAAAACTTTTCATTGTGATGATATGAAATAAAAGCACAAGCTTTACTTGTGCTTTTATTAATCGGCTGTGTGCCTTACCTCAAAATCCCGAGCTAGTATTTCCGCAATTTTAAGATCTTCAGGCGTGGTGATCTTAATATTGGCATAATCCCCTTCAAATAGAGATATTCTTTCCCCCATCTTTTCCAGAACACTGGCATCATCAGTCAGGCTTTGATCTTCTTCTGTCTCATAGGCAGATTTAATCAGGTTGACCCGGAACGTTTGAGGGGTTTGTATCAGTCTGAACCGTGACCGATCAATGGCCTGAGTACCATCTTTATCGATGATCCTGATTGATTCCTTTAATCTCACTGCCGCCACAGCATTCCCATGCAGGGAGGCTATATTAAAAGAGGCCGCAATAAGGTCTTTGCGAATAAAAGGCCGCACTCCATCATGAATCGCCACTAAACCACTGGTAGAGATACAGCCTAAACCATTTTTTACTGATTGAAATCGGGATTTACCTCCTTTTTGCAATATTACTGGTATGTTAAAGTGAAATTGTCTACACAATTCTTTCCATGTATTCAGATCACTTTCAGGTAAGACCAGAATGATCCGGATATCATTGGAGTATTGATAAAAGGCATTAATTGTATGCATCAGGATGGGTAATTTACCCACTTTGATATACTGCTTGGGCAGTTCAAGCCCCATACGCGTACCTTTCCCACCAGCTACAATCAAGGCATACTGAATTTCCTGCATAACTGCTAGTCCAGGTATTTTATTTCAAATGTCAATTCGGAAGCACTCTTCAGCATTTTGCTGATCCCACAATATTTCTCCTGCGATAATTCAACAGCCCGGTAAATTTTTTCCTTATTTAGATCTTTCCCCTTAAACTGGTAAATCAAATGTATCTGGGTATAATATTTAGGATGTTCCTCAGATAGCTCTCCTGAAACAGATATATCGAACCCATCCACTTCGATACGCATTTTTTTCAACAGGGAAGCCACATCCATACCTGTACATCCAGCCAGGGCGGAAAGCATCAATTGTTTTGGTCGAGGGCCAAAATCTTTACCTCCTGCTTCTGGGTTTGCATCCATTTTGACCTGATGTCCATTGACTTCAGCTTCAAAAGCCAATGCTTCTTTCCAATGACAAGAAATCTGGTGTTTCATAAAAGTTTTTATTTGGTATTTAAAATTTTTAAAATTTTATTACAGGTGCAGCAACAGCAAATCATGAATAACATATTGAATTTCATTAAAATAGGCGTATAGAATGATGTCTAAACTTTAAAAAAAAATAAATATTGATCTATTCTTACAACTGTAGCAGCTATACTTGTTTTAGCGAGTAATCAAAAAAAACAGCTATTAATTTGTGATCCAATTTAGTTTATTTTTTAAAGAATCAAAAATAATTATATGATTGGATCTAACCGAACCATTTCCCTGGAGTTAAGTCAGCTTCTGGAAAAAATCAAGAATGGGCAACTAAATCAAAGGGTCGACCTGATGAAAGTTTCAAAAAAACATCAGGAAACAGCCCAACTGGTTAACCAAATTTTAGACCAGGCCCTCCAGCCTTACCTGGAAAACATCAATGTAATATCCCAGATCAATCAAGGCAATCCCACTGGTGTTACATACCATCAGTATCAGGGCGAAACTGAAAAAAATCGTCTGGAAGTTAATCAGTTAGCCCAGGACTTCCAACTCCTTGAAAAAGAAGTTGATACATTGTCATCCTTCTTTAAGGAAGGGAATATCAACCATCGTATCAATGAAGATGCTTGTCAGGGCACATTAAAAAGAATCGCTGGTAAAGTTAATCAATTGCTGACAGCCTCACTGGAGCCCTTTCAGGAAAACAGCCGTATGATAGAACAGATATCCAGGGGTAAAGTTACGCACCGGATTGACCAAAACCAGCTTGGTGATCATGCCCGTAACAAGGCTGCGATCAATGGATTAGCCGATAACCTGCAAAATTTTTTTACGGCCCTGGAGCAAATGCAGAAGTTACATACTGAAGGCGAGATAGATCACAAGATAGATACCAGTCCATTTGAAGGAATTTTTAAATCAATGGCAGAAGGCACCAATAGGTTGGTATTCGACCATATCAACACCAAGAAAAATGCTATGGCCATTGTAGATGAATATGCTAATGGAAATTTAAATTCAAAACTTGAGAAGCTACCAGGCAAAAAGCAGTTTATGAATATTACGCTTGATCAATTACAGGAAAACCTGGTCAATTTTATTGCTGAAATGGATAAGATGTCCAGGTTGCATATCGAAGGCGATATTGATGCTGTGATCAATACTAATTTATTCAAAGGAGCTTATCAACAAATGGCCGAGGGAGTTAATGCTTTGGTAAAAAGTCATATTGAAGTGAAGAAAAAAGCGATGGCAATTGTTAAAGAATATGCCAATGGTAATATAGAACCTACTTTGGAGCAGCTGCCGGGTAAAAAAGCTTTTATAAATGAAACCCTGGAACAGTTGCAACATAACCTACAGGAATTCATTCAGGAAATGAACCATATGTCAGCAGAACATGATGCCGGAGACATCGATGTGGTGATAGACGAAAGAAAATTCAAAGGTGCTTACCTTCAAATGGCCAAAGGGGTTAATAAAATGGTGAACGGGCATATTGAGGTAAAGAAAAAAGCAATGGTTATTGTAGATGAGTATGCCCATGGCAACATTGAGCCCACCCTGGAACAGTTACCAGGTAAGAAAGCCTTCATTAATAAGACGTTAAACCAACTACAATTTAATCTGAAGGAATTCATTCAGGAAATGAACCATATGTCAAAGGAACATGAGGCTGGTGATATTGATGTAGTAATTGATGAAGAGAAATTTAAGGGGGCCTATAAGATTATGGCTGAGGGTGTAAATCATATGGTAAACAGCCACATATCGGTAAAGAAAAGAGCTATGAAAGTAGTAGAGGAATATGGAGAAGGCAATTTTGAAGCTACCATGGAAAAATTACCAGGTAAAAAGGTTTTTATCAATGAAACCCTTGATAAAGTGAGAGATAATCTTCAGGCACTTATTTCGGAAATGAATAGCCTTTCGGAATCTGCCATTGCGGGTAAATTAAATGTAAGAGCTCAGGAGAATAAGTTTAAAGGTGAATGGAAAACAATCGTAAAGGGAGTAAATCAAACCCTGGATGGCATCATTAAACCACTGAATGTGGCAGCAAATTATGTGGATAAAATTGCCCAGGGAGATATTCCTGATAAAATCACAGATGAATACCATGGTGATTTCAACACTATAAAAAATAATATCAACATTTTGATCGATGCCATGAATCAGATCACCGATACGGCCAAAAAGATTGCCAAAGGAGATCTTACACTGGAAATCAGGCAAAGATCAGAAAAAGATGAATTGATGTTTGCCCTGAAAGAAATGATTTCAAAGCTTTCACGGATTGTAGAAGATATTATAGTAGGAGCCAATAATATTGCCTCAGCTTCACTTCAGATGAGTACGAATTCCCAGCAAATGTCTCAGGGTGCTTCCGAACAAGCTGCTTCTGCTGAAGAAGTTACTTCTTCCATGGAAGAAATGGCGGCCAATATTCAACAGAACTCAGATAATGCTCAGCAAACAGAAAAAATCTCCATCAAAGCAGCCCAGGGGATTAATGACTCAAGCAAAGCGGTGGATCAGACGGTGGATTCAATGAAAGACATTGCTGATAAAATATCGATTATTGAAGAGATTGCCCGGCAAACAAATATTCTGGCTTTGAATGCAGCCGTTGAAGCAGCAAGGGCCGGAGAACACGGCAAAGGATTTGCTGTAGTTGCAGCTGAAGTTAGAAAACTGGCAGAAAGAAGCCAGTCTGCTGCCAATGAAATCATTCAAACTTCCCGTTCCAGCGTAGAAATTGCAGAAAAATCCGGTAAGCTGCTTACAGAAATTGTACCTGATATTGAAAAAACTGCCAAACTGGTACAGGAAATATCTGCCGCCAGCATGGAACAAAATTCTGGCGCTGACCAGGTAAATAACGCAATCATGCAATTAAACCAGGTGACTCAGCAAAATGCAGCAGCATCAGAGGAAATGGCCACCAGTTCTGAAGAATTATCCAGTCAGGCAGAACAACTCAGAGAGGTGATATCTTTCTTCAAACTGGAAACCAACCAGCTGTACAAAAAGACAGAAAAAAAAACCAATGTAACTAACAAACAGCCAGAATCTAAATATAAACAGACCAACTATAGCCAGTCATCCGCATCAACAGAAAAAGAAAAAGGTATAAACCTCAAAATGGATGATGATGCCCAATTTGATAGATTCTGAAGTGAGTGTGTTTGATTCATATAAATGAGGGGGGCCTGCCCCTCATTTTCATTCTGACTTTATTTATTGGATCTTATAGGCCTTTTAAAATTGAAAAACTAAAAGGGAATGAAATATCTATGCTGTCAAAAGAATTACTGTAGGTTTCCAACAATTTCTTAGGTGCTCCCCTTTTTTTGGAATAAAAAACCTATCGTTACTGATATTTTTCCATTTTATCTTCTATCCTCACATCTCTATGCTTCTGACGTTGAATTTTGATATATACCATCATCTGATCTGCCCCGGCAGCAAAACAGGCCTGTTGTGCCCGTTCTACCACCTCCATACATTGCTGATAGGTTCCTTCCAACACGGTTTCAAAAGGGCAGACCTGATATTTCAATCCAGATTGATGAATAACTTCTATGGCTTTATCCACCATTTGGTAAGAATCAACTTGATCGGCCCCGTCTCTGGGCAAGATCTGGAGGGCAATATTTACTTTTTCTTCTATCATTATTTTTTAAAATCTTAGTTTTAAAATAGCATAAATATTTCGGGGTGGTTGTACAAAATACCCAGGCTCTACATTACCATCAAAATCCGGATCAACCGGAGCTCCATAGGTAAAATATTGTTGATCAAAAAGATTGTTCAGAAACAGGCTGAAAGTATGTTGCTGCCATAAATTCACACTGAGTCTGGCATCTGCTACCCAAAAGGAAGGTAAGGTCAGATCTTCCTGATTGGTTGGTTCCAGGTAGGATTCACCCATATATCTTCCGGAAATTTCTATTTCAATTGGACCCTGTATGTATTTAGCGGATAGATTCCCCAACATTTCAGGAGTCAATGCCTGACTAACGTCTTTGTATATTTCAGCTTCTTCTTCCGGAGCATAGCTTTCAATATTACTTTGCATAAAGGTTGCATTCCCGGAAAAAGAAAGCGGAGTCCATATTTGCCATTTCCAGTTCATTTCAATCCCCCTGCGATAACTATTGGGAACATTTTTGCGAAGCTGAATAAACCCTTCTGGTACATATTTACCAATAGGGGCAATTTCATTGGTAAAGTTCATGTAAAACAGATTAAGCTGGCCAGCAAAAGACTTTTCATTCACCTTTATGCCCATTTCAAGATCATTAACATATTCCGGTTTCACCTCATCGGCCAAAAGACTTGCAATATTAAAGGTATTCAGCTGAAAGCCACCCAAAAGATCCACTTTGGTAGGTTCCCTGCCAGTTAGTCCATAAAATAAATAAAAGTTTTTAGAATGATCCAGCTGGTACGAAATTCCTACTTTGGGATTGATAAAAGTCCAGTTTTTTTCCACATCAGGCTGATCTGGCAGAAAATCAGGATCAGGATCTATTGATAGCTGCAGTGACCTTACCTGTATATCGCCATAAACAGATAATTTGCCCAACCTGTAAGTTGCCTTGGAAAAGATACTTGCTTCATTTTTATGCGATGACTCCTGGTAATAAGGATTGGCATCATCCGGCAATACTGATTCCAGATTTTTACGTTGAAAGGTATATAAATGTAGCCCGGCATTAATATCCAGGGCATTATTTTCCGATTGAAAATTATAAAAAGACAACAAACCCAGATGATCGTTAAATAATGGATAATTGATCTGCATTAACCTTTGGTTTAATAAGTAATTATTAGGGGCTGAATCACTGTAAATGCTGTCGGTGGTGAAAAAGCCAGCGGGAAAATCTCCTCCGGCAGCGCCATAATAAACTGATGATGCCAGGGATGACTGATCATTGATCCAACGGGTATATTGTAATTGTACCAGGCTTTGTCCAAATTCATCGATGTCGTTCTGGTTAACATAATTGGTGCGGGGATCTTGTTCAATGTCTGACAAGGCCACAGGCATATAAGCCAGACCATTTTGAGACCGTCCGGTAAAACCGGTAATTTTTATCAGGTCTTTTTCACCCACATAACCTCCGGAAAAAAAAAGTGAATAAGAATCTGTACTGGTATTGTAACGATACCCATCAGCTTTGGTACTGGTAAATCTGGTATAAAAAGACAGATCATTGTCCATTACCCCGGTTTTTACTTCACCGCTGGCTCTGAGCGTGTTAAAAGATCCCCCAGACAACTGAATTTCGGTAGAAGGTACACTATCTCTGAGGTTAACAGATTCAAAATTAATAGACCCGGCGTATGAAGCAGTGCCATTGGTACTGGCTCCTACTCCCCGCTGTACCTGAACGGACTCAATGCTATTGCCAAAATCAGTAAAATTTGAAAAAAACACCCCCTGGTCGATCATGTCATTTAATGGAACACCATTCAGGGTAATATTTATCCGGGTTTGGTCGATTCCCCTTAAGCGCATTTGTCCATAATTAGATAGGTTAGTGCCGGATTCAGAATAGGTGGTAATTGAGGGTGTCAGTTCTTCCAGTAAAAAAAGGGCATCCTGTCCCAGGTATTCCTCTTCCAAGGCTTCTTTTTCAATGGTTTCCTGAGTTACCGGAACCCTGTCATCAGCCCTGATGGCCTGGATCACCACCTCCTCCAGGGCCAGGTCAGGCTGAAGTTGTATGACGATCTGTTGCTGCTGACCCAGTTTTACAACCTTTGAAAGATAGCCAACATAACTCACCCGAAGCTTTATGGGTTTTGTTTGATCCAGTTTTAAATCAAAATCCCCCTGCTCATTGGTAGTAGTTCCGATTTGAGTTCCCAGCAACTGGATTGAAGCGCCAATAAGGGGTTCTCCGGTTTCTGCATCCTCTACAGTTCCATTAATTACAGCTTGACCCCATAATAATTCAGGCCATAGCATTACCAATAATAGAATAACTCTAAACATTTATTTGATTTTTTGATGAAAAATATGGAATGAGGGGACATTCCAACCAATTATCATACTCCCTACGCCGGCATTACCCGGATCAGGTTATATGGGTATGATCTCAGCCTGTAAAATAAGGCACCCCTGATATCAAAATTTAAATAAACGGGAATTAATGTTTATGAGGTGAGAGGATTAGTTTTCCCTACGCCGGCATTACCCGGATCAGGTTATATGGGTATGATCTCAGCCTCTACAGGCACCCCGTTTGTTTATAAGACAAAATTAAACATAAAAAGTTTACTTCTATTAAAATTTGCTTTTAATTTTTTCCAGGTGATCCAGTGCTGTGTTTAACCTTTGGGCTGGGTCACCTTTTACTATTTTGAAAGGAATACCCAATTGATCCAGTTCCTCTCGATAAATACCATACAACTCATTTCTGAGATGAGGGTGCTCCCTTTGTGGATCATCCTGCCAGGGAATATCAATATAAGTTAGCAAGTGCAGGGCATACTTTCTCTGACCCAGTTGAGCCAGTATCCAGGGATTACAATGTCCAAATTTAAATTGGCTCCATATCTTAATCACCAGCAAATTAGTGTCACAGAACAAGAATTGATTGGCTTGAGGTAAAAATTCATCTTCCCACTGAAGCTGCCCCCGGGCTATTTCCAGCAAATCATTTTCCTGATAGGGCCGGTTTAATTGATTCAGATATTTCCGGGCATATTCCGGCACCCACACCGTTTGATAATGTTTGGCTAACATTTGAGAAAGGGTACTTTTACCAGTTGATTCCGGTCCTACAATGGCTATTCTCTGAGTTTTCATGTATTAGCTAAATATTCTTTGCGCCAGCGGAAAAATCCAAAAATCACAATAATAGTGTAGGCCATAAATAACAAAGCCGTCAGGTAAAGTTCCCGGTTAGCATATAAAAAAACTGATGAGCCATCTACCACAATCCAATACAACCAATTCTCCAGGATCTTTTTAGTCACCATCCAGGTAGTGATCATGCTGAAGATGGTAGTAAATGAATCAAAATAAGGCATGGCAGCCTTAGTATATGATTCCAGCAAATATCCCAGGATAAAAACCAGGAGCAATCCTGATCCAATGGCCAGCAAATGAATCTGCCAGGACCATATAGCAATTGGTCTTGAACCAGAGGAGTAATTTTTACCTCCCCGCCACTGAAAATAGCCAAAAACAGCCATAAAAAGATAAAAAAACTGTAAGCCGGTCTCAGCCAGCAGATTGGCCCGGATGCAGATAATGATATACAAAATCACACTGACCACCGCCGCAGCCCAACACCAGATATTCTCTCTGGCCGCCAGATAAATATAAATAATACTAAAAAACACCGCTGCCACTTCCATCAGTGTCATTTGCCTGAAGGCATACATTATTGATTGGGTAAGTTGTTCCACATCCACAATTTCTTCTTTTAAGGATCAGGTTAGATTAGCCTTTTATCCTCTATAACCTATACTTTATTCAAAACCAACAACAATTATAATCAATATTTTTAGGGTGGATTAAATTATTAATGATATTTTAATTCCATATATCAAACAAAGAACTTAATTTTGCCCGGCAAATAAGAATACCTAAATTCATTTGCTATGCCTTTTGACAGTTCTAAACATATTGTAGAAGCCCTCACCTATGATGATGTGCTTTTAGTGCCTGCTTATTCTGAAGTACTTCCCCGTGACACCAGTACTTCCACTTTTCTGACCCGAAACATAAAATTAAACATACCTTTGGTCTCTGCTTCAATGGATACTGTAACAGAAGTAAATCTGGCTATTTCAATGGCCCTGGAAGGAGGTATAGGCTTTATCCATAAGAATATGTCCAAGGAAAAGCAGGCAGAGCAGGTTCGGAAAGTTAAGAGGTCTCAAAGCGGAATGATTCTTGATCCTATCACACTCAATGTTGAGTCTACTGCAGGAGATGCCATGAGTATTATGCGGGATTTTAAAATCGGAGGTATTCCTGTAGTGACTTCAGAAGGTAAACTGATTGGGATCATCACCAACCGTGACCTGCGGTTTCAGAAGGATCTGACAGTTCCGGTAAGTGATGTCATGACCAAAGAAAAACTGATAACTGCTCAAATAGGCATTAACCTTACTGAAGCAGAAGAAATCCTGCAGCAGTATAAAATAGAAAAATTACCTATTGTTGACAAAAATGGTATTTTATCTGGCTTGATCACCTATAAGGATATCCTCAAAAACCGTGATCGTCCCAATGCCTGTAAAGATAACTTTGGCAGATTAAGGGTTGGTGCTGCAGTGGGTGTAACACCAGACATCCTGGAAAGGATAGATGTATTGAAAAATGCCGGGGTAGATGTGATTAGCATAGATACCGCTCATGGCCATTCCAAAGGGGTGCTGGAAGCCACCAGATTAGTTAAGAAAAAATATCCTGACCTTGACCTGGTAGTGGGTAACATTGCCACCGGTCAGGCAGCTAAAGACCTGGCTAATGCAGGAGCTGATGCTATCAAAGTGGGTGTCGGCCCAGGCAGTATATGTACTACCAGGGTGATAGCAGGGGTAGGAGTGCCTCAGCTTACTGCCGTGATGGAATGTGCCAAAGCAGTGGAAGGTACAGATGTGCCGGTAATTGCTGATGGAGGGGTTCGATTTTCCGGTGATATCGTCAAAGCTATTGCTGGTGGGGCCAGCAGCATCATGATCGGCTCTTTATTAGCAGGAACTGAAGAAGCTCCGGGAGAAGTCGTGATTTACGAAGGTCGGAAATTTAAAACCTACAGAGGAATGGGATCCATTGAAGCTATGGAAGAAGGTTCCAAAGATCGATATTTTCAGGATGTAGAAGACGATATTAAAAAGCTGGTTCCGGAAGGAATTTCAGGAAGGGTACCCTACAAAGGCATGGTTTCCGAAGTGATTTATCAATTAGTAGGTGGATTGAAAGCCGGAATGGGATATTGCGGGGCTATCGATATCCATTCGCTGAAAAATGCACAGTTTGTTAAAATTACTTTAGCCGGAGTAAAAGAAAGCCACCCGCATGATGTACTGATTACCCGAGAGGCACCCAATTATAGCCGCTAAAGGTCCAATTGATCAGTGTTTTTCCTGTTTTAAATACCATAATTATTTATTCCTTTTATAATTTGGCCTGATTTTAAAACATGGGCTTTATTTGTATTTAAATTTTTGTATCTTGCCAAAAATATGATTAAGTGAAAATTTGAATGTTATCCCGCAAAAATATCATAAGAATAAGCATTTTATTAGGTATTTTAAGCTGGATATCGTTATTGCTGATAGAACTTATTCGCTTATTTAGTAATATTAACAATATCCCCTCCGGTATAGCTGACTTTGTACCACAAATCATACAGATCGTACTGTTTTTCTTTACCTTCCAGGTATTTAAGTACTTCCTGAAAGAAACTGAAAGCATAAATATCCTGGATCTTTTATGGCGGGTATTTGTGACCGGCCTGGTAGCCACTGTCATTTCCCTGTTCATAAGGTTTTTTATGGATTTCCTCAGTGGCAGCCGGCTAATGGAAAATCCACTGATGATCAGTTTTTTCTACCATATTAATATGGGTCTGCTCACCATCTTCCTCCTTTCAACTTTTGTGGTATGGAAAAAGCTGATCCTTTATCAGAAATCAAAATTGCTGATCAAACTATGGCGGCTGTTCGAATATTCTTTACTGATCAGCCTGTTTTTGATATTCCTGAATTATGAGGTTTTAGATCCGCTATTTAATGTTATATTGGCTCTGCTGGTGATCCTGGGGATCATACTCTCGGCCAATTTGAAATGGGTAGCTTATCTCAACTTCAAACAAAAATGGAAAAGCATCCTATTGATCGTACTTGTGATCTTGTATTTATGGTATTTCCTGATGAATCAATACTGGTTCGGCTCCATCTATGATTCAGTGATACAATTATCCAGCAATGTTTCGGCCTATGCTTTATTTGCCTTTATATTTATTTATGCCGTATTCTCCCTGCTGGTAGTCCTGTTCAACTTGCCTACTTCTTCCGTTTTTGAGCAAAAACTGGAGGAAGTGATCAATTTTCAGCGGTTGAGCCAATCGGCTCAGACGGGACAAAACGAAGATCAGGTGTATGACATCCTGTTGGAAAGCTCAGTAAGCGCCGTAATGGCCAATGCAGCCTGGCTGGAAACCCAAAGTGAAAATAAGGTAGAGCTTAAGCTTTTGACCTATAAGATATCCCGGGAAGAAATCAAACAGGTCAAGTCTCAATTTGATCAGATCAAATTGAATGCACTGCATGAGGAAGCTCACAGGAACTTGAAAAGCGCCAAATATCTTTCAAAATTGAAAAATACCAGCTATAATTCTGTGCTGGCATTTCCTCTGCTGGTACAGAATCATCAGATAGGCAGCCTGGTACTGTTGAAAGATGTTCTGGATGGATTCAATAAGGAAATGATTGAGATCATTCACACCTTTGTAAATCAGGCTTGTATTACCATAGAAAATTTCCGGTTGATGTCAGAGGCTATTGTCAATGAAAGATATAAAGAAGAACTTAAAATAGCCAAACGGGTACAAAGAAGCCTCCTGCCCGACCGGCTGGAGCATAATGATGATTTTGAAATAGCTGCTTTTTCCAAAGCGGCAGACGAAGTAGGGGGAGATTATTATGATACTTTCCGCATAGATCATAACAGGGTGGCTATTATAATTGGTGATGTATCGGGAAAAGGAACTTCGGCAGCATTCAATATGTCGCAAATGAAGGGGGTTTTCCATAGCCTGGTACAGTTGGATCTTTCCCCAATAGATTTTTTAAGTCATGCCAACCAAGCCCTGAGCCGATGTCTTGAGAAGACATCTTTTATTACAGTTTCATTGCTGATCATAGACCATGATCTTAAAACCATTCAATTTGCCCGGGCTGGTCATTGTCCCACCCTGATCTATCAGAAGCTGGAAAATAAAACCTATATGTATAAAAGCAAAGGCTTGGGACTTGGTATCCTGAGAAATAACAATTTTGCCAGCTATATTGAGGTCAACCAGCTGCACTATCAGCCGGGAGATGTAATTTTCCTGTATACTGATGGGATCACCGAAGCAAAAAACAGCCAAAGTGATTTTTATGGATATGAGCGGCTGGAAAAATTTCTACACATTCATGCCAATAAATCTGCCAAAGCCATTCAGGCAGATTTGCTCAGAGAACTTTACACTTTTTGTGACAGAAAGCCGCCTGAAGATGATTTTACCTCCCTAATTATAAAATTCAGGGAGAAACAAACCTAAAGTTGGAAATTACGTATTAAAAGTATGATTGAATTAAAAAGTGAAACCCAAAACGATATTTACTTTTTAAAAGTTGCTGGTGAAGTTGATGCCAGTTCATCAATTCATTTAGACAAAGCGATAAACCAAGCTGTTAGAAGCGGACATGAAAGAATCTTAGTAGACTGCACCGGGTTAAACTATATTTCTTCTGCCGGATTGGGTGTTTTTATGTCTTATATTGAAGAATTGAAAGCTACCAACATCTCCATGGCTTTATTCGGTTTAAATGATAAAGTGAAAAATGTATTTCAGATTTTAGGATTAGATCAGTTATTAACAATAGTTGATAACCAGGAACAAGCAAAGAATAAAGTGAATGAATTATAAATTTGAAGTACCTTGCAGCAAAGATCAGCTAAAAGCGATCCGGAATTTTGTAAACAATGTTTTGCAAGGTTATTCATTTTCCGAACTTGAGGTTAACTCTATGGTATTGGCTGTAGAAGAAGTTTGTGCTAATTTGATGATCCATTCTCACAACTGCAACCCCAGTGAAATGATCAAACTTTCTATCAGTGTGGATCAAAATGAAGGTATCACTTTCAACATCATGGATCATGGCCTGGGTTTTGACTTTAAGAATTACAAAGAGCCAGCCATACAGGATATAATAAAACAAAAGAAAAAAGGTGGTTTGGGTTTGATGCTGGTCAGAAGGATCATGGATGATATTGAATATAAAAAAGGTACTGACCACAACATCTATAAATTGTTCAAAAGATGTAAAGCCTGCAAAGCCTGACTCTCCCTCCCTTAGCCAATTCACAATATTTAATTCCCCCCTTCGTATTATATGTTCTCATATAAAATTTCGTTAACATTGTGTTGAATTAGTTTTATGTTATTGATCAATATTATGAAACCATATCGCATATGGATGACAGCGGTCATTCTGGCGTTAACAGCAGCTTGTAAAACAACCCAAACTCCGCAATCCTCTGATGCCATATTGTTTAAAGTGGGTGAAGAGCCTGTTTCCACGGAAGAGTTTCTTTATGTCTTCAACAAGAATAATTATAACGATTCGGTACAAAACCGGCAGGCTGCAGAAGACTACCTGAAGCTATTTATCAACTTTAAATTAAAAGTGAAGGAGGCCCGAAATATGGGACTTCAGCACACCTCTGAATTCGTTCAGGAATTTGAAACCTATCGGGATGAACTGGCTAAACCATACCTCACCGAAACCAGGGTGACGGCATCTTTGGTAGAAGAAGCCTACCAAAGAATGAAAACAGAAGTTAATGCTTCACATATATTGATCAGAGTAGATGAGAATGCATCACCCCAGGATACGCTGAAAGCCTGGGAAACCATTCGGGAGGTCTATCAAAAAGCAACAAGTGGAGATGACTTCAGTGAATTGGCCCAACAATATTCGCAAGATCCATCTGCCCGTAACAATCAGGGCAAACTGGGTTACTTCAGCAGCATGCAAATGGTCTATCCGTTTGAAAATGCAGCTTATGAAACTCCGCAAGGTCAAGTATCAGAACCATTTAAAACCCGCTTTGGCTATCATATCCTGAAAGTTTGGGATAAGAGACCTTCACAGGGCAAATTAAAAACCAGCCATATCATGCTCAGGGCAACTTCAGGTATTTCTGAGCAGGATTCAATCAAAGCCAGAAACAAAATTTATGAGATCTATAAACTTTTGCAGAATGGTGAAGATTGGAACAAGCTATGTGCTCAGTTTACTGAAGACTTGTCCAGTAAACCTAATAATGGAGCGTTACCCTGGTTTGGTACAGGTGGATTGGTTCCTGAATTTGAACAGGCCGCCTTTGCCCTACAAAATATTGGGGATTTTTCTGCTCCGGTCAAAACTGCCTACGGCTGGCACATCATCAAACTGGATGATAAAAAAGATCTGGAACCTTTTGATCAGGTAAAACCGGAACTCACCGAAAGGGTTAAGAGAGACAGCCGTTCCAGTTTAAGCCAGCAGGTATTAGTCCAGCGGTTAAAAAAAGAAAACGGATACAAGGAATCATCCCGGCAAGCAGAATTATTAAAACAATTGTCTGAAAACATGGAAATTACTGATGAATGGCAGGTAAAGGATGACAGCATATTTATGAGCCAGGCATTATTTCATATCGGCCAGAAACCTTATCTTATGGCCGACTTCGTCAACTTCCTGGAGGAACAACCACTACCCCAGTCACCCCAGGAGCCATATGATCAATTATTCAGTCAGAAATATCAGGATTATGTCAATACCAGCCTGGTGGAATTTGAAAAGTCACAGCTTTCAGAAAAATATCCGGACTATCGTATGCTGGTAAAAGAATATGAGGAAGGGATTCTGCTCTTTCAGTTAATGGATGAAAAAGTGTGGACCAAAGCAGTAAGGGATTCCGCCGGGCTGGAAGCTTATTATCAGCAGCATAAGGAAAACTACAGATGGAAAGAAAGAGCAAAAGCTACTATATTGAATGCTGCCAATCAGGAGGTATTAATGCAAGCCCGGGATTACCTGGATCAGCAGTTTATTAATATTCCAGCCTCGGAACGTTATGTGGAATTTGAAACCGGACAATCTGTGCTTACCCCGCCACAAGAACAGATCCTGCAAGGGGTGGCTAACCAATTGGTAAGTAAAGCAGGCGCCAGTATTCAAATCAAGGCTCATCCTGAGCAGCAGGATTACGCTCAATTGATCCGGATCTACTTGACTGACCTGAATATTCCGCAAGCCTCTATCCTGCTGAAAATCAATGATCAACAGACAAATGCTGTAGAATTGAGCCTTATCACAACATCAAAAGAGGTACTTGAAGATATTTTTAATAAGCAATCAAGCCTCACTTTACAAGTAGAGGAAGGAAATTTTGAAAAAGGTGTTCAGGAGGTGCTAAATAAGGTGAGTTGGGCACCTGGAACATACCAATTGGAACATAATGACAGATACTACCTGATCGAAATAGAGGAGATTTTGCCGGACGCTTATAAATCCCTTCATGAAAACAGGGGAACCGTAATATCTGACTATCAGGATTTCCTGGAAAAGAAATGGATTAAACAGCTCAAAGAAAAATATCCGGTAACGATTGATCAAAAGGAATTGGAAAAACTATATAAGAAAATTGAACAGGCTTAAGTTAATTTTTGTTGCCGTCTTACTTTGGGGGGCTACGTCCTGCGAATGGATTAAAATGAAAAATGAAGTCTTGGAAACTTCAGATCAGAAGCCTATAGCCCGGGTAGATGATAAATATCTTTACACAAACGATATTTCCGGCATTGTTCCGGTGGGCATAAACCCGTCAGATAGTGCAAACACTGTACAAAGGTATATCAACAACTGGATCAAAAAGCAACTGATGATTACAGAGGCCTCTAATCAGATTGAGTTTGATCAGGCTGAACTCCAACGAAAAATGCTGGACTATCGCTATGCCCTGATGATTTATGAGTTTGAAAAAATTTATATTAACAGTAATCTGGAGACCGATGTGAATGATGAGGAAGTTAGTCAGTATTATAATGCACATGCAGATAATTTTCAACTGCGACAAAATATATTAAGAGGCATATTTGTTCAAATGCCTAAACAATCCCCCAGAATAGGTGAGTTGAAAAGAAGTTTAAGGTCAAAAACAGAAAAGGCCAAAACACAACTGAAATCTTATTGTTTACGTTATGCTACCAAGTCTCATTTAGAAGATTCGGTATGGCTGAAATTTGATGATGTTTTTTCACTAACTCCCATAAATGTGCCAAATCAGGTACAATATTTGAGAGACAATTCTAATCAGATCATTGAAACATCTGATGAAAATTACCTATATTACATCAGAATTGATGATTTCAAAGTGAAAGATGAAATATCTCCTTTAGAGTTTGTAAGAGATGATATCAAAACCATCATTTTAAACAGACGAAAAACAGAATTGGCTAAACAATTGGAGGAGGAAATTTACAATAAGGCAGTGGAAAATAATGATTTTGAAATTTATGTCGAAGATTAGAATATATTGGGTTTCTTTAGTTATGCTTTTAGCTGGTTTTTCGGCTTTGGGGCAAAGTAAAGGAACAGTGGTGGATGAAATCATAGCCAAAGTTGATAACTATGTTATTCTGAAATCCGACCTGGAAAAGGCATTCAGAGATTATGCCCAGCGGGTTGAGAATTTACCTGATGAAGATCAGGCTAAATGCCAAATACTGGAAAGTTTAATTTTAAACAAAGTGATGGCAGCCAAAGCCGAAATAGATTCAGTAGTAGTTTCAGATATAGAAGTCATGAGCACCCTGGATCGTAAAATACAGATGATCGTGGCTCAGGTAGGTTCGGAAGAAAAAATCGAGGAATATTATGGCAAAACACTGGAACAATTCAGAGAAGAACTGATGGACCAGGAAAGGGAGCAACTGGTAGTTCAGAAAATGCAGCAGGAAATTACCAGTAGTATTTCTGTTACTCCGGCAGAAGTCAAAAGGTTTTTTAACCGAATTCCCCAGGATAGTTTGCCTTTCTTTTCAACAGAAGTATCTATAGCACAAATAGTAAAAGTACCCACGGTAGGTGAATCACAAAAAGAAAAAGCCCGGCAGAAGTTATTGGAAATAAGGGACAGGATCGTCAATGGCCCTGAAATCACAAACCAGTATCAGGGAGTTGAACTGGAACTTAATAAAGATAATTCATTGGTGATCACTTCAAGTCAAGGCACCTTTAAAGGCAACTGGGAAATTTCTGGCAATAATTTTTTTATTAATCTGGAAGTTGTTTCAGATATTGAAAAATTCCAACGGCTCAATGGAGTTTGGCTGGCCCTGATCAGAAATAATAATCGTGAATTAAAGTTGGTAAGACAGGATATTGAGGACAATACCTCCTTTACGCTTAAACCCAAGAACAACGATGCTTTAGCTAATATCAATGCCGCCAATCTAACCAGAGACTGGCAAATAATTGAAGCTCGTGAAGATGGAGTAAGTTTTGCCGAAATGGCCTCAGAATATTCACAGGATCCAGGCTCTAAAGTAAACGGGGGAAACCTTGGCTTTCATAGCAGGGGGGAATTAGTGCCCCCATATGAGGCTACAGCCCTGAATTTGAAACCAGGAGAAATCTCTCAACCAGTTGAATCTCAATTTGGTTATCATTTGATACAGTTGCTGGAAAGACGAGGGAATGAATATAATTCGCGTCATATCCTGATCAAGATCAATTCCTCAGAGTTGGATATTGAAGCGGCCCAGCATTACCTGGACAGTCTTAGAACCCAGATCATAGGTGACAGCATCTCTTTTGAAAAAGCAGCTAAAGAATATTCAGATGATAAAGAAACCGGAGCTGCAGGGGGGTTTTTGTTGGATCAGGCTGGTGGCAACCGCATTTCGGTGGAAGAAATTGACCCGGTTTTGTTTTTTACTATAGATACTATGCAAGTGGGTGATATAAGTAAACCTATGACTTTCAGATTAAATGATGGTACGGATGCGGTAAGAATAATCTACTATAAGTCTAAATTACCTCCCCATCAGGCTAATTTGAGAGATGACTACCAAAAAATTCAGTTAGCCGCACTTAACGAGAAGAAAAACAGGGTGATGGATGAATGGTTTGAAGATGCCCAAAATGAAGTTTTTATTGATCTTGACGAAGAATACATGAACTGTAATATTCTTCAAACCTATAATCGTATAGGAGATGCCTCCTTTAATTAGTAATTTTTTTTAAAAACAAGAATTCAGGAATGCAAGAATTTAACTCAGAAGTTGAAGCTGCAGATAGTTTGTCTGAGGCATATGAAAACCTTAAAAATGAAATTTCAAAAGTAGTAATCGGCCAGGAAGAAGTAGTAAAGTTTTTATTGATATCCCTTTTCTGCCAGGGGCATAGCCTGCTGGTAGGAGTGCCTGGCTTGGCCAAGACTTTATTAATAAAAACCATCTCGGAAGCCCTTACCCTAAGTTTTAACCGGATCCAGTTTACTCCGGACCTGATGCCTTCTGATATTTTGGGCTCTGAAACGCTGGACAAGGACCGGAATTTTAAATTCATTAAAGGACCTATATTTGCCAATATTATACTGGCTGATGAAATCAACCGAACACCTCCTAAAACTCAGGCGGCCTTATTGGAATCAATGCAGGAATATACCATCACCATAGCGGGTGACCATTTCAAGTTGGAGCGGCCCTTTTTTGTTTTGGCTACTCAAAACCCTATCGAACAGGAAGGTACCTATCCCTTACCTGAAGCCCAGCTGGATCGATTTATGTTTAACATATTGCTGAGTTATCCTTCCTTTAACCATGAAGTGGATATAGTAAAAAGCACCACCTCTAACCTGATTAATAAAGTAGACAAAATTTTAACCAAAGAAGAAATAGATTTTTACCAGCAATTGATCAAAAAAGTGCCGGTGGCTGATAATGTGGTGGAATACGCTGTAAATCTGGTACATAAAACCCGTCCCGGAACAGATCGGGCAGCTGATATCACCAATCAATTTTTAGAATGGGGTGCAGGTCCCAGAGCCTCACAGTATTTGGTAATTGCCTCTAAATGCCATGCTTTGCTCAATGGCAAGTATTCACCCGATATTGAAGACGTGCAGGCTGTTTCCAAGCCCACTTTAAGACACAGACTTTTAAGGAACTTCAAAGCCGAAGCAGAAGGAATTACGGTGGATCAAATCATTGAAAAGCTATTATAACAGCCTAACGATCATTCAAACAGATCTTCTTCCCTTTCCAGCATCAGAATGGATGACTGAGGAACAATGTAGTATTTTTCACCTCCGTATACTACTTCAAAAGCGCTCTTTTGCAAAAAAATAGCTAAATCGCCCACCTGGGCCTGCAAAGGTACATATTTGATTTTTTCTTCTGAATCTTTCCAGGGTTCATCGTCATCTACCGGAAGGGGTATAGGATAGCCAGGCCCGGTTTTCATGATATATCCGGTTTGAATCTTTTCCTTTTCCTGCACACTGGGAGGTAAAAATAAACCACTTTCTGTTTTCTCTGAAGCTTTTTTTGGTTTGATCAAAACCCGATCTCCCACCACTATCAGTTTCTTTAATTTATTGTCCGCTGTTAATTCCATGATCTTATCATCTATCCCTATTTAAATTAAGAAAGGCAAAATTAAGGAAATTTTCCTTAATAATGATCTTTAAATTAATCATCCACCTCTTCCGCCTTTTCCAATAAATCAGCCGGCAAGATCTTACTGGCGCTCGCCCCAAGTTTTTTGATGTTTTCTGCCCGTTTTACCAGGTTTCCCCGCCCTTCAGTCAATTTGTTCATTACCTTATCATAGGTATCTCTGGTGGTGTTGAGACGGTTACCCAGTTCTGACAGGTCCTGCACAAACAAGACAAATTTATCGTAAAGATCGCCTCCCTGCCGGGCAATTTCCAGGGCATTTCTGTTTTGATTTTCCTGCCGCCAGATGCTGGCTATGGTACGAAGGGTGGCCAGCAAGGTGGAGGGACTTACCAAAACAATATTCTTCTCAAAAGCATCATTAAACAAATGCTGATCCTGTTGCACCGCCAGACTGAAAGCAGGTTCCAGTGGAATGAACATCAGCACAAAATCCAGACTCTTGAGCTGATAAAGATTCTGATAATTTTTCTGGCTCAGGCCTTTTACGTGACTTTTGATAGAACTCAGATGTTGCTTCAGTGCAGCTACTTTCTGCTCATCCTCTTCTCCATTGAAATAGCGTTCATAGGCCGTCAAAGAAACTTTGGCATCAATAATTATATGCTTATCTTCAGGCAATTTAATAATGATATCAGGTTGATAGCGTTTACCATTATCTCCTTTCATAGATTCCTGAACCAGGTATTCTCTTCCTTTTTCCAAACCAGATCTTTCCAAAATACTTTCTAGAATAAATTCTCCCCAGTTTCCCTGAATCTTGGATTCCCCCTTTAGGGCTTTGGTAAGATTTTCTGCTTCTTTGGACATCTGTTGATTAAGCAGCTTTAATCCGCTGATCTGTTCTTTTAAGGATGCATTCCAACTGACCGCTTCTTTATTTGACAGGTCGATCTTTTTCTCAAATTCCAGAATCCTTTCTTTAAGCGGATTCAGAACTTCAGTGATATTCAGCTTATTTTGATCGGTGAATTTTTTACTTTTCTCTTCAAATATTTCATTGGCAAGATTTTTAAATTCCAAAGTAAATTTTGTCTGCAGGGTTGATATTTCGTCTTTTTGATTTTGCAGTTTTTCATTCAAATTTTTAAGATCTGCTTCTGCTGTGGATAATTTATGATGTAGATCCAGCACCTTTTGTCTTTCCAGGGATAATTCCTGTTTTATATCATTCACTGCTTGTTCCCAATAGGCATTTTTCTGTTCCAATACCTTTTGCTGGGTTTTTAAACTGATGATTTCAGTATCTTTGGCAGCAGTATCTTCCTTCAAGTTTTGTAGCTTGTGTGTAAAAAGTCTTTGAAAATACCACCAGGAAAAAATAATTGATATTAATATTCCAATAATAAGTAACAATATTTCCATAAAATCGCTTAAATTACCAATTGCTGTGTAAGATTTTGCCCAAAAATGTAACTTTTATAATTAAATTTTACATTTTTGGGCAATTCCAGCATTTAATGTTGCCTCTTACAATTATATTCACATAAATTATTTCATAATAAGCTTTTAATCTGCCATATACAAACAAGCTCCTTAAAATAATTCTATTTGTTACTTACTGGCCAAACTTTGGGCTTCATCAAACAAGCCTAATGCATGCTGAAAAGCTTCATTAGTTTGATTAATGATGGGATAAAAGCCCTCATTTTGCCATATACTGCGGGCTATTTGAGCTTTTACCCTGTTCCTAATCAGTGATTTAGACCGAAGGAACCCTTCCTGATCATAGGCCACACCTGCATCTTTGGCCAGATCTATTATTTGATTGAGCATTTTATCAGTAATTTCAAACTGATTAATAAATTGCTTTTGAGACATATTATTCAACTTCTCTTTATGCAATTCGTAATAATTCAGGGTGAACTCCCGAATAGCATTACTGTAAAACATTTTACGGAAATACTCTGAATTGGCACTGGTATCCAGGGGAACAAATACATCCGGCATAATGCCGCCGCCGCCATAAACAGTCCTGCCCTTGGAAGTTTTATATTTTAGTGAATCATTAAACTTTATACTGTCTGCATAAAACAATTCACCATGCTCGAACCTTTCAATCTGATCATGATTATATTCAGAAACACCACTGTCATAGGGTTTCTGAATAGACCGACCACTGGGCGTATAATATCGCGAGATCGTCAGCCTCAACTCTGATCCATCATTAAGCGAGATAGGAATCTGTACCAATCCTTTGCCAAAGGAACGTCTTCCCACGATCAGCGCCCTATCATTATCCTGAAGTGCACCGGCCACAATTTCTGAAGCTGATGCACTTCCTTCATCTATCAGGACTATCAGAGGATCATCCTCCAGGTCACCTTTGGAAGTAGAACGTGCCTCTGTATCATATTTATTCTTTTTACCCTCTGTATATACGATTAATTTATCTGCCCTTAGAAACTCATCTGCTATGTTAATGGCCCGGTCCATGTAACCTCCCGGATTACCTTGCAGATCAAGGATCAGCTTTTTCATGCCCTGATCGGCCAGGTCTTCAATGGCTTGTTTAAACTCATCATAGGTAGTGGCGGCAAAACGGCTTACCTTAATATAACCGACTTCCTCATTCACCATGTAGCTGACGTCTACAGAATGTTGGGGTATCTTATCCCGCTCAATGGTAAAATCCAGCAAATCTTTTTCAGATGAACGTTTGATGCCCACCTCCACTTCGGTTCCTTTAGGGCCCCTAAGCAATTCCATTACTTCACGGTTTGAAATGTTGGCTCCTGCTACATTTTTTTCATTGACCGTAATAATTTTATCTCCGGATAAAAGACCTACCTTCTCTGAGGGCCCTCCACTTAAGGGGGCTACTACATAAATAGTATCCTTAATAATATTGAATTCAATGCCTATGCCTTCGAATTCACCTTCCAACTGATCTTTGGCAATTTGAACATCTTCTGATGAAATATATACAGTATGTGGATCAAGTTTCTCTAGCATTTTATTAATGGCAGTTTCCACCAACTCATCCATGGAAACTTCATCTACATAATCTCTTTCCACGTGGGTAAGTACTTCCCTGAATTTTAATACACTGCTGAACAGATCATTGTCTGATGCGTTATGATCTACCATTCGGGCACCAATTAATATCCCAGCAGCTATTCCAACAGCCAGAATCAGAGGAAGCCTGATATGAAATTTTGTATTCTTTATTTCTCTCACCTGCAATTAATTTTTATTGTTTTACGAAATGTTTTACCTGGTATAACGTATAAATATATCTATTTTTTCTGATTATGAAAAACACAAATAGCTTCACCTTAGTTGGTTGGGCCACAAATAATTAAACTGTTTTTGATCAAAATTTATTTTTTATATTTGCGTTTTACTATTTCTTTCAATAAAGATTGGCAAAGATTATTCCAATAGATACTAAATTAAGTAAAAAGTAGCGGGAATTTAATAAAAAATACATGGGCAGGATATTAGCCATTGATTATGGTTTAAAACGTACAGGACTGGCAGTGACCGACCCATTACAAATTATAGCCAGTCCGCTGGATTATGTTGAAACATCAAAACTTATTGATTTTTTAAGAAGTTATATGCTTAATGAACCGGTGGAGTCAATAGTAGTAGGATTAGCCAGAAAGTATGACCAATCAGACACTGATACCACCCAGCCAGTATTAGCATTAATAAAAAAACTAAAAAAAATATTTCCTGAACAGAAAATATTTGTAGAAGATGAAAGTTTCACTTCCAAAGAAGCAGTTCAAGCTATGATCAGGGCAGGCATGAAAAAAAAAGTTCGGGCTGTTAAAGGAAACATAGATAAAATTAGTGCAACCATCATTCTGCAGAAATTTCTGGAAAACAAAAGATCATGATTTATCCTATTATTGCTTATGGGTTACCCATATTAAAGGAGAAAGCTAAAGATATTGAAAAGGGCTCTCTGGATGTTGTTCAGCTTAGCCAGGATATGTTTGAAACCATGTATTATGCCCAGGGAGTGGGATTAGCTGCACCTCAGATAGGGATGGCGTTGAGAATATTTGTGATAGATGCGGGACCTATGGAGGAAGATGAGACCGAAAAAACAAATGAACCATTTAAAAAGGTTTTTATTAATCCTGAAATGCTGGAAGAAGAGGGTATGGAATGGAGTTTTGAAGAAGGTTGTCTCAGTATCCCTGGAATCAGGGAAGAAATCGTCCGTAATGAAAAAATTCATTTGAGATATTTTGATGAAAACTGGATACTGCATGAGGAAACCTTTGATGGAATCAGGGCCCGCATTATCCAGCACGAGTATGACCATCTGGAAGGGATTTTATTTACAGATAAGCTATCGCCATTCAAAAAAAGGCTTTTGAAAAGTAAACTCAACAACATTATTAAAGGCAGTGTGAAAGTGGACTACCGTATGAAGTTTGCTGTCAGAAAATAACCATTTTCTTTAAAATCAATTTATATGCAAAATTTAATTGTCACAACCATACAATCAGATCTGTATTGGCACAATATAGAAGCTAATTTAGGCATGTTTGAAGAAAAGATCTGGTCAATAGGTGAGACAACTGACCTGATCATCCTTCCTGAAATGTTTAATACAGGTTTTACTATGGATGCAGAAAGTTTTGCTGAACCGATTAATTCCCGCACCTTCAGATGGATGAAGCAGCAGGCTGCACAAACAGGATCGGTGGTTATGGGCAGTTATATTGTAAGGGAAACAGATCAACTATTTAATCGTTTGATCTGGATGGAACCATCAGGAAACTATGATTTTTATGACAAACGGCATCTTTTCAGCATGGCCAAAGAACATCATAAGTTTTCAAGGGGTAATGCCTTGCTTATTAAAAATTTAAAAGGATGGAATATTTGCCCCCTCATTTGCTATGATCTCCGCTTTCCGGTTTGGAGCAGAAATCGCTATTTGGCAGAAAAAAACGAGCTGCTGTATGATTTGCTGATTTATATTGCCAATTGGCCGGAATCCAGGATCAATGCCTGGGATATACTGCTACAGGCTCGTGCCGTTGAAAACCTAAGCTATGTAATAGGAGTAAATCGGGTAGGTAAAGATGGGAAGGATGTAAAGTACAATGGTCATTCGGCCGTAATCAATCCCAAAGGCAGGAAAATCTTTATCAATGAAGATAAAGAGGTGATCAGAACTGTAAGCCTGGATTTTGAGAAAATTCAGCATTTTAGACGAAAGTTTCCGGCCCATTTAGATGCCGATCCATTTAGTTTGGATGGAGATTCAGCCAATTGATTTATTTGTACATAGATAAGTATAAATATTCATTAACAAATAAATTTCCAAAATAATATAACAATACAGAATTGTTGTGGCTTAATGCCCTATTTAAACATCTATTAGTTAAATAGCTGAAAATATTCGACTTATAATTACATAATTATTTTTATTTTAAATATTAATTTACTAATTTTCGAATGTAAATTAAGCAGCAAAACTTAAAAATCAAGTTGGATAGGCTGGTAAATTAATGCTTTAGAAAATGTTTTATTTAACAAAACTTATTTTTACCTTTACCCTGAAATAAATCCAATTTGTTAGAACATTCAGTATTGATTGCATAATTTACTTTTCCTGTTTATCTTGAGTATAAATGGACGGGGTTAGAATTACTTGCTAATGTATTGTATATAGATGAAAAGAGCGAGATTTATAATAATCGGCTTAATATGCATTTTCACAAGCTTTATCTACGATTATTGTAAAGCCCAGGAATCCGATATTGACAGTCTGAAAGTAGCACTGAATAACACCACTGATACCAGGGAAAAGGTAGATATATTAAACAAAATAGCAGATATTTACCACCTTAGTGATATTGAAAAATCCAACGAATTTTCTGACCTTGCCCTGGACCTGGCAATTAAAGACCGGTATAAAAAAGGAGTAGCTGAAAGTTATTTTGTAAAAGGTAAAGCATTTGCCAAAAATGAAGACCCGGATAAAGCCATTTATTATCTGCAGGAATCATCTGAATATTATGATGATATTGATGATGAATCCAAAGTGGCTGAATGCAAAAATAATATGGGTATTGTTTGCAAAAATAAAGGAGAATATAAAAAAGCCATTCAATATTTCAATGAATCCCTGGACATTGCTGAAAATCTGGAAGACTATGATTTATTAGCTGACATATACAGCAATAAAGGGCTTGTATATAACCGAAGTGGGGATCATTATAATGCCATAAAATATTATCTTGAGTCTAAAAAGATCAGAGAAAAGATCAACGATAAAAAAGGAATCGCCATATCTCTGGGAAACATGGGCAATGTCTACCTCAACCAGGGGTTGTTCCAGAAAGCTATTCAGCATTATGATGAAGCCCACCAGATCTTTACTGAAATAGGAGATAAACTTCAGCTGGGTATAGCATTGAACAATGTAGGAATTATTTATCGTAAGATCAATAAGTATGACTCAGCCCTTTATTTTTATAATCAGGCTTATGATATATATCAGGAGCTAGGTTGGGATTTAGGCCTGGCCAGCATTTTAAGCAATAAAGCCCGTATCTATACTTCACTCAATGATTATGAATCATCCCTTGAAAGCAGTTTAAAGGCACTTGATATCTTTAAAAAGCTGGATAATAGCGCCAGCCTGGCAGGAATCTATATAGAAATAGGTACAATCTACCTGGAGTTAAATGATATGGATTCAGCTTTTGACTATATCAATATGGGTCTGAAATTATCCAAAAGTATTGGAGACAAATTGAGAGAAATGGATGGGTATGAGGCGCTTTATTCCTATTATGAAAAACAAAATCAGTATCAACAGGCACTTGCATTCCATCGGAAGTATGCTATGCTTAAAGATACACTTACCAATAAAGAAAAATTACAGCAGATCAATGACCTTAAAAATAAATATGAGATTGAACAGAGAGAACAGGAAAATGAACTGCTTAAACAACAATTCTTAAAAAAAGAGCTGGAAAATAAAGTTCTGATCGGAGGTGTGATCTTTATATTTCTCTTTGCTACATATTTTTACCATACCAATCAGCAGAAGAAACGCTCCAACAGTTTGCTGTCGCAGCAAAATGAAGAAATCAACAAAAAACAACTTCAAATTATAAATATCAATGAAAGTCTGCAAAAATCTCAAAAGCAGCTACATAAGGTAAATGAAAAGCTTCAGGTACTTAACAGCCGATTGGAATCAACTGTGAAAAATCGTACCTATGAACTTCAGAAAAGTAATGAAGAACTGGATACGTTTCTTTATCAGTCTTCGCATGCATTGCGTAGACCTATCGTAAATATCTTGGGTTTGGTACAAATTGCCCGAATTGAGCCATTACCTGAAAATATTCCGCAGATATATGAAAAAATAGACGATACAGCCAGCAGAATGGATATGATGCTTAAAAAACTGGTGATGGTGAGTGAGATCAACCTGGCTAAACCTGAGAAAACCTATATTGATATACCATGGCTGATTTCAGAATCTCTATCATCATTAGGTCCTAATTTGCTTTATAAAGACATTATCATTGAAAAAAACGTTAATCTATCCAGGGAAGTACAATCGGATTACAGGTTACTAAGCATTATTTTACAAAATCTCATAGAAAATTCCATTAACTTTTTCTCAGATCACCAAAGGCAGTCCATCATCAAGTTAAACTTCAGCTGGTCTGATAATGGCTTGAATATTGAAGTTTATGACAATGGAATCGGTATACCAATAGAAGTAGTCTCTAATGTCTTTGATATGTTTATGATCGCCACTAATCGATCAAAGGGTTATGGTCTGGGGCTTTATATCGCCAAAAAAGCTGTAGATAAATTAAAAGGTAAAATTTACCTGGATAGTAAAGAACTGGAATATACTTCAGTTAAAATCCACATTCCTGTAGATTAAGAGCGGATAAAGCTTATCTCTTATTCATCTGCATTTATACGTCCATATTTACTCCATAATTTATATTTCCGAGAATATCTGGTAATCCTTCCAGAGGGAAAAACAGCTGTATTACACCCATTCATTCACAATTTAATGCTAACCTATAAGCTTTGTAAGGCATGAACAGGGGCTACAAAATGCTATAGCTGCCACACTGATAATGATGTAAGAACAAAGCCCACCAAACCTGATGATTAGTCTAAAATAGTTAATCAGTACTATCTCTAAAAACCAGTTAATCCTTTCTACATATAGGGAAAAAACGAACGGATAAATCATTTATGAAGCTTGAATAATAGTATAATCCCAATATTTGATCATAAAAACCTAAAGAAAAGGGTCATAAAAGCTTTAGGACTATTGAATTTTCCAAATGTATTTTATAAATTTTCCATAGGCATGTAATATAATTTAAGCATATAGTACTATGCGTATCAATAATTGTACATTTCAAAGAGATAAAATAAAATTAAATGAAGTTTTAACTGCATATATTACATACGTAAGGAAACACCTTATTGATATGGTGATATTTTAAATATCTATTATAATATTTACACTATACTTAATGAAGATAAAAATTGAAAATTTAGCAATTAAAATAAAATGACCAGCTAAAAATTGACTATCTGACATTTAAAATCTAGCATTTTCAAGATTATTATTACACGATGTCCTTTAAATGTAAGGATTAGAAAAAATAAATAAAATTAGAATTTATTTTAGGTAGAAAATCTTAAAATTAACAATATTTAATAAGTCTAATTAAAAACAATTATGAAGAAAGCAATATCAATCTTTACCATCGTAGTGGGTATGACTATTTTAAGTTGCAACAAATACCCATCAGATTTTATAGCCGAACTTGAAACAGAACAATTCAGGGTACAAAGAACAAGCTTTCAATTACCGGAAGTGATGGATTTTGACTCCTGGTCTGAATAATTAAATCATAAACTAAAACATTTAAACAACTAACAACCATGAAAAAGATATTCACAACCTTACTATTTATTGCTTCACTGTTTGCTTTTGCTTGTAACGACGATTCTCAGGAAGTTTTCAACGAAGTAGAATCCGCTCAAAACAGTTCTGAAGACGTACTTGATTTTGACTCCTGG
>JBPRGG010000113.1:0-1756 GCA_051418075.1 Candidatus Cyclobacteriaceae bacterium M3_2C_046
GGTTAAATATGCCATCAATGTTAAGCGATTGCTGGCTTGACCATGATTCTGCCTTCAGGTTAGCAATTAAAAAACTATTAGAAATTATAAATAGACTTATCAGGAACCTTATCATGTTTTCAATTTATATGTTTTTTTCTAATAAGTTCAACGTTTCTTCAGTCACCCGCTCCACTTCTGGCATGTTAAACTTGGTATCACCCCGGTACCAATGCTCCCATTTTCCCCGGCTGGCTAAAGCCTGGCCTGATTTAGCTAACTGAATGGCCTGATTGGCTTTTTGTAAATGTTGCCGGGCTGCTTCGATATTTTCTTTTTGCATGGCCTTGTTGGCATCTATCACCTGATCACACCATTGGCTCAGGCCATAAATGATCCTGAATTGCGCCTCATAATTCATAGTGAAAAACTGCAGGGTATCACCGATTAGTTGTTTTTTTATTTGTGGAATTAAAGTATCTGCCTTTGCCAGTATTTCCAACTGCTTTTCCACCCCTGATTCATAATCATCGTGGTACATGAAGCGTCCGGGAAAAATATAGGGCTGCGTATGCCACCAGGGATGCGGCTCTTTTATTTCCTGCCGGTTTTTCCGGTAAGCTTCAGGGTCCTGGATCATTTGCTGAATTTCGTACAGCTGGCTTCTGCCAAAGGATTTTAATTGTCCATCCAGGCTAAATGGCGTTTTGGTTTTTGGCGCTATCGGGTAGCTGTTGAATAAATACTGGTAAGCCTGATGCGCCAGGTCACCAGTAGCGCCAAACCTGTTCTCACACCATAGCTGTAAATAGGTATCCGGATTGAATGAATTTAAATCCGTGAGGATGGATGCAGAAGCTTCGATGCCTAAAATAAATTCACGTACATTGGAAACATTCATCAGCGCGTAGTGGTGTGAATTATGTTCATAAGCAATATTGAACATTTCATAAGTTTTGGCCGGAGAAACTCCCTGCACCAGGTGAGGGCCTGAGCCCCATAGCTGATGATGAAAATACACGCCATAATTGTACTGCGGATCCCGCTTACTTTCATAAAAATCATCCAGCCAGATGTAACCCGGGTTATTATCGGCAAAAACAATGGTGACACCTTCCGGAAAATCAAGATGGCCTGCTTTATTTAAGGTTACCCCTTCTGCCCACATGGTGGAGGTCATTGGTGGATTGAGTCGCTTGTCGTACTTTTTAATCAGGTCCACCTGGGTTTGCATAGCCTGGGAAATCAAAGCCCCCCGGGCCGAATCGGTATCCGGAATATTGGCATCCTCCAGCCACATGGGGCTATCGGCGATGCCCCGCAGACCCACCTGCCATACCACGTTCGGTATCTGCGACCATTCGGCAATATATTTTTCCCATACTTCTTCAATCTCTGCTTTGCTGCTAAAGTAGGAGTATTTCGGTTCCTTACCTTTGGCTTCCCAATAATTTTTAAAAGTAAAGCCGCTGACACCTACCGGTTCCACATGGTGCTGGGAAATGAACAAACCTCTTTTGGCCGCTTCTTCCACCAGTCGCCTTTCCGGAGGGTTCATGATATCTACAAAGCTGGCCGGGATGGTGAGATTGTAACGGGAGCGCACCAGGGCTTCCAGGATGTGGCTCATCAAATCAGGATGCACTACCTGGCCATAATATCGGTAATCGATGTCTCGTTGTCCCGCGCTTGCGAAAAATTCTGTGATAAGATCCTCATCATTGTTGAACCAGCCCCGGTATTTAAAATCCGGTTCATCGGCAATAATTTCAATGTT
>JBPRGG010000114.1:0-71719 GCA_051418075.1 Candidatus Cyclobacteriaceae bacterium M3_2C_046
CAACGGCTGGGGCAATGTGCTTAGAAAAGAAGCGCTCCGCCAATACATTGTTGGCTGGGTGAATTACTTCAAACTGGCACATATGCGGAAGCTGCTACTTAGTATAGACGAGTGGTACAGGAGGAGAATCAGGATGGTCATTTGGAAACAATGGAAACGGATCAGAACCAAACTGGCGAATCTTGTCAAGCTCGGGTAAAGAAATCCAAAGCTTGGGAATGGGCTAATACAAGGAAAAGTTACTGGTACACTGCCAATAACTACATTTCTTAAAACCCCCATCTCTACGGATAAACTACAGCAAGCAGGATATATATTTTTGTCGGATCAATACCAAAAGGTAAGAATCAAAACTTAAAGAACCGCCCTGTACCGAACAGTAAGCAGGGTGCCTTCAAAAGCAGCTTTAACTTATCCTGATCAGATTTAAATTTAGCAATATCCCCATCATACTTCAGAAATGTAATACTCAATAATTGATTGTATATAAGCCAACTGATCTTTAAAATCGGATATCTGAATATTAAACTGTTCATTCAGATTCTCTAATAATGAAATCCTGCTTTTTAAAAGGACCCTTTTATTATCAAGCTGCTCGAACTCATCCAGAATCCGCTCAATTTTTTCCTGGTTTTCCTGGCTGATCACCTTAAACCTGGTGGTATCAGTACTGGTCCTGGCGCTGGTTAAGCTCGGAGATATCATAACTCTCAATAACATCAGCAAAATCGAGTTTCTGCTGTTGTCGGTCATATTTCTGTAGTATTTGGTTATTTTCAGTCTGAAGTAACTTAATTTCATTAGCCTGGGAAGAAATGATCTGATTCTTTTCCAGTATCCTTTTATTCTGGGACTGGAATTGCTCTTGCTGGGAGTAGATATAATTGATCAGGGTATCATATTCAGCCTCAATTACATCTGTAGTCTGGATATAGATCCTATTGGCCTTGTTTACCACCTGGTTTGTATTTATTTGCTTTTATAGACAGTACCTCGATTTTTATTTTGCCTTTTTATCTCCTTTTATACCATATTTTGTGACACCTATAACGTTACCTTTCTATAAGACATTAAGAACCAGTACATTGGCTAATAAGCTGAAATGAGATGCATCGGATCTTTTTAGTTAAATTAGATTTGGTTTATTATTTCTTATTCTACAAGGTGCTTACAAGCTAAAACAAATCGAAGGCTTTTTAATCATCTTCCAAATAATATTCATTCTTTTATTTTTTTTCATTATATTTATTAGATTATTGCATACCTAAAAAGTATTTTTTATGCGAGGTTTTGGCCCCCCTTCAGCTTATAAAGAATTCATTAATTCTATTGATGATGTGGCCCTGATCATTAATGATAATTTTGAAATTGTTGAGATAAATAAAGAATTAATTTATTCAGCTAATCTATCACGGGAAAAAGTAATAGGAAAAAAGTGTTATCGTTTCTTGTTTGATAATGAAAAACCATGTGAACACTGTCAAATCTGCCAATCCAAAGGAAACCAGGCTACTTCCGAAAAATATGTAGAGCTATTTAAGAAATATTACTCTATTCGGTCTATCCGGATTGATCATGAATTTGGTGAAAAATACATGATGCATACCTTAAGAGATATTTCTTCGATTAAATTAAAAGAAACTGAATTAGGAAATTTGCTGGCTTTCAATAAAGCAATAATTAATAATTCCACTGAAGGCATTATTGTATATGATATGGACCTTACCCACCTGGTTTGGAATCCAGCCATGGAAAGTTTAACCGGTCTGAATGCAGAAAGAGTGATAGGAACCAGGGCAGATTGGTATTTTCCGGAGTTTGAAAAAAATGATCTGATTCAAAAAATAAGATTGGCATTAAATGGAAAAACTGTTATTGTGCCACCTTTACCCATAAAGATCTTCAGTGATAAAGAAGGTTGGATAAAAATTAATTTCAGTCCTAATTATTCAAATACTCAGGAAATCACTGGGGTAATTGCTACGGTGTCAAATATTACACATTTAAAAAATTTTGAATTTGCTTTAAAGGAAAAGAACCATGAACTCGTGGTAGCTAAAGAAGAAATAGCCAGTCAAAATGAAGAATTGAGATATATGAATGAAGAGTTATTGACTACGAACCAGGAATTGGAATCTCAATATAATAAATTATTGGCCAGTGAAAACAAGTTTAAGAATTTATTCAACAGCTCAGCTGCGGGGCTCATATTATTTGCTCAAAACAATAAGATTATCAAGGCCAACTCCCATGCCTGTGAATTGCTGGGCTATCATTCAAGAAGTTTGAAAAGTAAAAAAATTCAAGATCTTATTTTTCAGGAGGATATCGAATCCTTGAACAGGATATTAAGAAAGCTTAATCGTAAATCTAAACTCAATGATCTAAACTTAAAATTAGTACATTTTAATGGTTCTGTTTTATGGGTGAAAATGGGCATTGCAAAATTTTTAATTGAGCAGGAATTATTTTATGTGGCTCATTTTAATGATTTGACTCACCAGAAGGAATTGGAAAAGATTTTGATTGAAAATGAAGGTAAATTTCGCTCTTTATATGATAATGCTCCTTTAGCCTACCAGTCACTGGATGAAAATGGTTGCATTCTGGATATAAATCCAATGTGGTTGAAAACTTTGGGATACCAAAGAGCGGAGGTAGTCGGTAAGTGGTTTGGGAATTTTTTAATGGAACAGGATGTCAGATCTTTTGAACAAAACTTTCCAAAATTTAAATCTAAAGGCACTATTCATGATGTAAGATTTTGTTTGCGTCATAAAAACGGCAGTTCTTTAATTGTGTCGTTCGAAGGTTGCATAGGCTATACACCGGAAGGAAAATTTAAGCAAACTTATTGTGTATTCAAGGATATTAGTTCTGAGATAAAAGTAAACCAGGAAGTTGAAAATTATCGGCAAAGATTGGAAAAGGCTGAAAAAATAGCTTCAATCGGTCATTGGAGTATCAATCTTAATGACTATACGGTAGATGCGTCACCGGGAGCTAAAAAGATCTACGGATTACCCTTGCATAAGAAAAGTATATCAATGGGGGAAGTTCAGAAGATTCCAATGCGGGAATACAGAAGAAATCTGGATCATGCTTTGACTAACCTGATCAAGCATAATTTACCTTATTCAGTACAGTTTAAAATTAAGCAAATGAATTCCGGAAAGCAACGTGATGTACAATCTGAAGCTGAATACGACCCCCAAAAAAACCTTGTCTTTGGAATCATCAAAGATGTAACGGAAATCAATCAGTCTACCATTGAACTTCAGGAAGCAAAATTTTTTATGGAATCTGTAATAAATAATTTACAGGAGGGAGTAATAGTTTATGATTCAGATCTTAATTATCTGCTTTGGAATCAAAAAATGGAACTTATCACCGGACAAAAAGCTCATGAGGTGATTGGCAGGAATGCCCTGGATACATTTCCTCATTTGAAAGCGAATAGACTGGACCAACTCCTGAAAAGAGCATTAAAAGGAGAAATTTTAAAAACACCTGATGTCTTGTTTAAAGATCGTGCTGAGAAGGTTTTTTGGTATTATTCTGTTTATAGCCCATATTATTCTGTTAATGGGAAGATCATTGGTGTAGTAGCGGTTTTATCAGATATCACCGAACGCAAGTTCATAGAAAACAACTTAAAAGAAAGTAATGATGCCTTACTTAAGGCCAATCAGGAACTGGATAATTTTGTTTACCGGGTATCTCATGATCTAAGAGCTCCTATTGCTTCTTCTCTGGGTCTGGCCAGATTATCTCAGCATGAAAAATCAATGGACGCTTTAAGTAATTATGCTAAACTTCAGGAGGTCAGTTTATTAAGATTAGATAAATTCATAAGAGACATCCTTGATTATTCCAGAAATTCCCGAATTGAAATAAAACCTGTTGCCCTGGATTTAAAACAGCTGCTTAATGATATTATTGAAAATAGCCGAAATGCCTCTGGCATAAAAGAAGCCAGAGTGGAATATAAAATATCCGGTAATTTTCCCTTTCATACCGACCATATGAGAATATCCATCATATTAAATAATATCATTTCCAATGCCTTTAAATTTCAAAATACTTATGAGTCTGATCCATTTATAAAGATAAATGTAAATTTAAGTCCGGATCATGCCCAAATAACAGTAAGTGATAATGGAATCGGAATTCATGAAGTACATATTAAGAAAATCTTTCAGATGTTTTACAGAGGTACAGATAAAAAACCCGGTACCGGTATTGGTTTGTACATAGTCAAGGATTGCCTGGAGAAATTGCAGGGAAAAATTCAGGTAAAAAGTAAAATAGATGAGGGTACAGAATTCCTGATTGAGCTACCTAATATGTATCAAGGAAAAAAATCTTAAACTAAAATATGTAATATCATAGATTGGCCTTGCAATTTTTATAAATATAAAGGTTAGCCTGAATTTAGATTAAGGCTATAACAGCCTACCCATTAAACTTCCTCACCTTTTCAATACGCATGGCAAAGGGAACATTGCGGTGTTCAAAGGTATATTCTACAGATTTACCCATTTCCAGCTTGTTTTTCAGGCTTAAGTCAGTTTTTGCTATCGAAGCATCCAGTTCACTTTTAAATGAATTTTCGATCACCAGTTTCAGACTGCCATAGTACAATTCGGTAATCATAAATACCCTTCTGATCTTTCCGTCATATTTTTCCCAATTGTTCTTTTTCAGTTCTTCCAGAAAGTCATCAATTCTTACCCGAAGCAGATTGGACATGGTGCGGGCCTTCAGATCGCCAAAAGTAAACTTTTTAACGTTTTTCATTTGAAAGGAATGGCTTAACTGGCCGATCTGAGGGTGATCAAGGGTAGATGCCAAATCTACATCCACATCAATGATCCTTTCGGCAAAATTAGCCTCTACTTCCTTTTCATTGCGGCAGTCATCCAGATACTTTTTCCATTCGGTTTCAGTCATAAGATCAGCATCCAGGAAAGCATTGAATATATGATCGGGCATCCCATCGTGGTTAAATTCAGGCTTTCCAATCAGAGGGTCCCAGACCAAACACCCCAGAATGGTGTTTTCTGTGGCAGCCGATATCAGTTCGAGATCATATTTATTACGAAATTTTTTAATTTCCATATTTCTTTAGATATGCTTTTCAAATACATCTAAAATAGGCCAATGGCAAATCAATTACAATCCCTAAAAATGGCGATTTAGAAGAACTGAACTTAAAAACTTTAATTCTCAGAAAAAAAAGAGTTCGCCTACATCTGCTTACTGGATTTCGTAAGGTTTGATTGGTCCGTGACTTTTCTGCCTTAGGTTTGATGTCAGGAATCTGGACGGTAATCATAATGATCGACCAGTTATATCAATATATTTTCTCTGGTGTAAAAAAAGTATTTTTATTTCAGGATGTACGAAAAAAAGAAGATATTTGTAGAACAAACGTTCGGTCTATGTCAGAAACCAAGCAAAAGATATTAAATACGGCATTTATCTTGTTTTTATCTCATGGTTACAGCAATGTCTCCATTACCAAACTGCAAAAGAAACTGGGTCTGGGCCGGGCTTCTTTATATCACTATTTTGAAAGCAAGGAGGCTTTATTTGAAGCGGTGATAGAAAAGTTCATGTTTAATCTGTCAAGCTCTACTGGTATGGCCTTGGATCAGCAGTTGACTATACCGGATATGATACAGCTTTCTATATCGGAATACCGCCATACCATGAAAACCCTGCGCCAGGTAGCTGGAAATGATGTAACGGTTTTGAATTACTGGTCTCTGGTGTTTGAAGCCATGAAATATTTCAAAAAGATCAAAAAAGAAATGGCTGGTTTGCAGGAAATGGAATTCGCCCTTTGGAAAAATGCTGTGCAGAACAGTATGAGCAAAGGCGAAGTACAGGCAGACCTGGACCTGGAAAAAGTGGCGCTGATGTTCATCGGTACTGGCAAATATTTTGGATTAGTGGCTACTTTTAAGGACCGTCAGCAATACATCGAATCTGATACCCTGGAAATGTATCAATATATTTATGATATGATAAGAAGCTGAATTTTTTTATTTATCTATCGAACGAATGTTCGGTATAAAATTAATTATTATGCCTACCAGAATTATTATTTTATTGATTTTAATTGCTCTGATCCTCATACATTGCCAGGAAAAAAATGAGCCTGTTTCCATGCCAATAGCTGATTTTGAAATGGACCGGGATATCTCTGAAGATGGTGACCTGGTTCAGTTTACAAATAAAATTCAATATGCTGTTAGGTATACCTGGTTGTTTGGGACAAATGAAATAAGTCATGAAGAAAGTCCCTTGTATGATCCGGGAAAATTGCCTGGTTTGGGACGACATTTCAGTGTCATGCTAATGGCCTATAACAGTGAAGATCAGAACGACAGCATCATCAAGTATTGTATAGTTTCTAAAAGGGTGATAGTGGATCATCAGATTTTGGAAATTTCTGAATCATTTCGACAGAAAATCCCTCAGAAGGATGGGAAAGATACAAAACTGGTCATCTATACCGGCCCGTTGAATGAACCGCTGGAATGGATCGAGCCGGAACAAACCTATCCGGAAAGGATATTTTTCCGGGATCAGCCATTGCCCTTTCGCTTTTGGTATGGGTCATGGACTAAGTATGGCATGACCAATGAAAACTGGTTTTTCCGTCTTTCCTTTAAGGTGGATGGGGCTCAGGACAGGGTGAAACTTAAAGAGTTTATCTTTAACCCCATAAAAATGCCCTATCAGCTACATCCCTTAAATCCAGATAAACTAAAATATTTTTACCTGCAGGATGAGGATATCAAACTGGAGGTTATTTTCAATCATATTGAACCAATCATATACTAATAAGCCATGAACTACTTTAAAATTTTAGGTATTATTTTCGGCCTGGCTGCACTTTTAAAACCTGTTTACATGCATCTGATTCCCTGGAATGAGCAAAAATTTATTGCTAAGGCCTATCAAGCTAGAAGGCCGCGGTGGATCCTGCCCGTGGCTTTACTTGGATTATTCCTGGTGATATTCACCTGGTACAAGGAAATAACCACCACTATTGATTATTCATGGATCATTACTTTGCTTTTTTCCTTGACGGCTATAAAAGCCATGCTCTTTTTGTTTGATTATGCCCGGTTTCAAAAATGGGTAACAGGTATGCTTGATGACAATGGAAAAAGAATTGTAAAGATGGATTATTGGGTAGGCCTTTTTGGGCTCATAGTACTTACCTTTTCAATTGTGTTGTTATAGGCATTGTCTCTCATCTGGGAGCTAACGTTCTACACATCAATTACAAAAATCGGGTAGTAAGTGATATGGAGGCCTCATCTGCCAATTGATTATAAAGTTTGAATTCAGGTTTGAAATTTCAAATTATTTCTATTGAAATTTCATGAACTGGTGCTGTAACATTAGGACTACAACTAAATGAATTTATATCTTAAAGCCAATGGATATGATTCATTGGCTTTAAGATATTAAGATAAACTAACTAAAATCTTTCAAAATCCTGATCTGCAGGGTTGTCTTTTAAATTTATGATTGTTCCCTTTTTTAACGAATCCGGGGAATTTATGATCATTCCTTGTTTAGCCTGTGACTGAGGCTGAATAATTTTATGCTTCTTTTTGGAATTGCTTTTTTCACCTGTGTTAAAATAGGAAATGACTTCCATTAAGTGTTCTGCCTGGTTCGATAATTCTTCAGAGCTGGTAGCCATTTCTTCAGAGGCAGCCGCATTTTGTTGGGTTATCTGGTTTAGCTGCTGTATAGCATTATTTACCTGGTCGGCTCCGGCATTTTGTTCTAAACTGGCTGCACTTATTTCCTGTACCAGTTTGGCTGTTTTCTGGATATTGGGTACAATTTCTTCTAATACCTTTCCTGATTTTTCAGCCACAGCCACGCTCGATTTTGAAACCTGGTTGATCTCGTTGGCTGCTATCTGGCTTCTTTCTGCCAGTTTTCTTACCTCAGCCGCAACTACAGCAAAACCTTTTCCATGTTCACCCGCCCGGGCAGCTTCTACAGCAGCATTCAGAGCTAAAATATTAGTTTGACGGGAAATTTCTTCAATAATCGAAATCTTTTCTGCAATGTTTTTCATCGAAGTTACTGTTTGAGTCACCGCTTTACTACCCTCTAGTATATCATTTGCGGCATTCAGGGATATTTTTTCCGTTTGCTGGGCATTGTCTGAGTTCTGCTGAATGTTAGTGGCCATTTCTTCAATACTGGATGAAATTTCTTCTGCAGATGAAGCCTGTTCATTTGCTCCCTGGGAGACTTGTTGCGATGAAGCATTCATTTGCATACTGGCTGAAGTTATATTATCTGCTCCTGCTACAATCTGACTAAAGACGTTTTTTAGCTGATGTATCATTTTTTTGAGATTCTCCAATAATATTCCAATTTCATCTTTGTTTTTAATATTTATCTGAACGGTTAAATCTCCGGTAGCCAATCGATTCACTACATCATTTGCAGTTGAAATGGAATTATTAATTCCTTTGATCATCATCATTGCAATTAAACCACTCAATGAAATTCCCAGAATTAGCATGACAATGAAATTTCTTTTAGTTTGACTATATAGCATATCCCCTTCCTGGTTCAATTCTGCTGCAATCTCCAACTGTAGATACACCAATTCATTCACTTTATTAGTAAATGGCTCGATATACTGATATAGTTCTGTTTTTATGAATTTTTCCAATGCCACCTGGCTGACAGAATCTTCACCTTGTATGAGAATATCATGTATATGTAAATAAGCTATTTGGGCATTTTCCCTCAATTTTGTGGCCTCATTTACCAATTGTTGTTCTTCCCCTTTAATGCTAGTGTTTAAATAGGCATCCCAGTTTTCATTCACTTTTACTGCAGCAGTTTCTAATTCGGCCAATCCCGCTGACCATGAAAGGTTCCCATTGGCAACTTTATGAACAGCATCTACAAAATTAATAGCATAGGCGTCAGATATTGCCTTGAGTTGTTTTAAAGGGGTTACCCTGTCAAAATACATTGAGGTCATGTTATTATTGACCTTATTAAGCCTGGACGTGCCATAAATGCCAATAAATAAGGTGAACAAAGAGAGTATTGAAACCAATATGATGAGTTTAGATGATATTTTTATATTTTTCATATACAGCTTTTATTTTGAACTTTTAGTTTTACTTGACTTATTAAGTATGGCTTATGTTATCGTCAAATATCTGGTAAACAAGGATATATACAACCTAAATACTCCCTGTTTTCTTTCCTGAGTAATATTTCAAGCGTTGATCCATATTTTTTATTATTATCTGTCAGGTTGGTTTTTTAGAGTGAAACAGTTTAAAATTATTATTATTAATATATTGATCAGCTTTTTGTAAATTTTTGCCTCCCAAACTGTTGTTGTAAACCTGTTCCATTTTATTTACATTTATAATAAAATAATTAGCCATTATGCAACCATTACTTCCCCAAATACTAATAGACCTCTATCAAAGAGATCTGGATAAATTAAGCCAGGAAATTAATGCTTATCAGGACCAGGAAAAAATGTGGATGACAGTGCCCGGGATATCAAATTCAGCCGGTAACTTATGCCTTCATATCCTGGGTAACCTCAATCATTTTATTGGGGCTGTTTTAGGAAATACTGGTTATGAAAGAGCCCGGGAGGCAGAGTTTGCCCAAAAGAATTTGCCTTCGGCTGAAATGGGAAAAATGATTTCTGAAACCAGTGAAATAATCCGGGCCACCATCAGTAAAATGGACCGGCAGGATTTTCACCAGGACTATCCGGCTAAGAGCCCCTACCAGGGGCAGTCTACTGGTTATTTTCTGGCTCATTTATTGACCCATTTAAACTACCATTTGGGTCAGATCAATTATCATCGCAGGATACTGGAAGGGTAGAGGAAGCATATGCCTTTACCAATAGTTTATAGGCTGTTGTAATAATCTAAACCAGCAATAATATCCTGCTGATCTATTTCAACATCAAAAACTGCTTCTCCAATCCGGTTCAGTAAGGCAGCTTTTACTTTGCCGCCCATATTTTTTTTATCCTGAAGGGTAAGCAATAGGATTTCCTGAAAGGAGGCTGGGTTTAGGGCCATTTTACCATAAACCTGTAACAGGTAATGGGTGATTTCTGTCATCTCTGCTTGATCCAATCCACATTTTTTGACCGACAAAAAGCTTTCACATATCATCCCAATGGCAATGGCTTCCCCATGTAATAACTTTTGTGTGGGCTGAGCTAAAAAGTAACTTTCAACCGCATGCCCAATAGTGTGCCCGAAATTAAGGATCTTGCGTAAACCCTTTTCCTTAGGATCCTGATCAACTACCTGTTGTTTTACCTGGATGGAATGCGCTATATGTTCCTTCCAGGGCTGTTGGTTAAAACTATTTTGGGTGAGCCGGGGCCAATAATTACGGTCCGCGATCAGGCTGTGTTTGATCACTTCGGCATATCCGGAACGTAATTCCCGCTCCGGCAGGGTTTTTAGAAAATCAGCCTGAATAATTACCCGCTGAGGTTCCTGGAAGACCCCGATATGATTTTTAAATCCGGAAAAATCAATCCCTAATTTGCCACCAATACTGGCATCTACCTGGGCCAGTAAAGTGGTTGGAAGGTTGATGAAATCAATGCCCCTTTTATAGGTAGCAGCACAAAACCCTCCCATGTCGCCAATCACACCTCCTCCCAGGTTGATCAGGATTGATTTACGATCCATCTGTTGATCCGTCATAAATTGCCAGATCATGGAGCAAGTGGTGAGGTTTTTATTTTCCTCTCCGCTGGGAATGGCATAAACTTCAGCCTCTGGCACCGATGAACCTAAAAGAGGCAAGCAATGCTGCTGAGTATTTTCATCAACCAACACAGCTATTTTAGAATAATTGTGCCCCCAAAGATAATCCGATAATAATTCCTGGTGATCGTCAGAGATGATGACCTTTGCCTCTGGCTGATTCATTATTCCGTAGTTTTCTCCGGTTTGGATTTTGTCTCTGAATTTTGATTTATAATATCTGTTTGCCTTCTGATAGATGCATCGTGAATCATTTTGTACAAGTCTGCCATGAAGTCTTTATTGAGGTTAAGGGTTTCTGCCCAATGGCTGCGGCTCTCAGAAATTTCTTTCCACCTGTTAACCTGGAATACAGTAACATTATTGGCTTTTTTATAATAACCAATTTTATCTACAATACGCATCCGGGCAGCCATAGCTTCGTAGATCTCCCTGTCTACTTCATCGATTTGTTCCCGCAGTTCTTCCAGGTGATTGATAAATTCCTGGTTTTCAGATGTAGCTTGCCGTATATTCAATTTATCCATGATTTCCTTCAGTTGCTGAGGAGCAACCTGCTGGCGGGCATCGCTCCAGGCATTATCCGGGTCCCGGTGTGATTCAATGATCAGCCCATCATAATCCAAATCCATCGCCCTTTGCGATACCTCATAGATGGTTTGCCTGTTTCCGGCGATATGACTGGGATCACAGATCATAGGCAGGCTGGGCATTTTACTTTTCAGTTCAAGGGGAATCTGCCACATGGGAATATTTCGATACTTGGTGTTTTTAAAAGAAGAAAAGCCCCGGTGAATAGCCCCAATTCTTCTGATCCCGGCATTGTATATTCTTTCTATGGCCCCTAACCAAAGAGACAGGTCCGGGTTTACCGGATTTTTTATAAATACAGGAATATCCAGACCTTTCAAAGCATCAGCAATTTCCTGTACAGTAAATGGGTTGGCGGTTGATCGGGCTCCTATCCAAAAAATATCAATACCATGCTTAAGCGCTTCAAAAACATGATGTGGGCTGGCAATTTCTATGGCAAATTTTACATCCAGTTCTTTTTTGATCTGCTGTATCCATTTCAAAGCTTCCGGGCCAATCCCTTCAAAATTATTAGGCCTGGTCCTGGGTTTCCAAATCCCGGCTCTTATAATGTTAATATTTTGCTCCTTCAAGGCTTTACTGGTTTCGTATAATTGCTCTTCAGTTTCAGCACTACAAGGTCCGGCCATCATCAATGGCTTCTTAAATTCTTCACCCCAACTACTTAGATCATTGATTTGCATTTCTAATTCTTTCTTTTTATAAAAGTTCAAAAATATAAGATAACAAATTTAAGGAAGTTCTCCTTTTTAATATATTTGCTATCAATCCTTTTAATATGATTAATAACTCAGATATTTCATTCGATAATACAGAAATTGCCTTTCAAGCTAAATCTAACTATGAATTGCGCAAAGCCTATTGGCTTTTTATGGCTATGAACAGCAATTTTTTCACAAAATTAGGCACAAATTTGGTGAAAATTTCCTTAATATTAAATTTACCCATTAAAAATATTATAAAGCAAACCATATTCAGGCAATTCTGTGGAGGAGAGAATATACCAGCTTGTGAATCAACCATTCAGGATCTTTCCCGGTTTCATATCCGTACCATTCTGGATTATGCAGTAGAAGGGGAGGATAATGAAGCAGGTTTTGAAGCAACCTGCCAGGAAATCCTGAAGACCATCGAAAAAGCCAAGTCCTCTCCCGATATTCCTTTTTCTGTATTTAAGCCCACCGGTATTGCCTCAAAAGGACTATTAGAAAAGGTTCAGAATAAAGAAGATCTGACCAGGGCAGAGCAGCAGGCATTTGAAAATATCAGGCAAAGGTTTGATCGAATCTGCCAAAAAGCATATCAGGAGAATGTACGATTATTTATTGACAGTGAAGACAGTTGGTATCAGGATCCCATTGACCAACTGATTTATGAAATGATGAAAAGGTATAATCAGAAAAAGGTCATCGTTTACAATACCTATCAAATGTATCGCGTAAATATGATGGATAACCTTAGAAAGGCCTTTCATTATGCCGCTACCTATAATTATAATTTGGGGGCAAAATTAGTCAGAGGGGCTTATATGGAGAAAGAGCGGGAGCGGGCCCAGGAAAAAAACTATCCTGATCCGATTCTGCCTGATAAAGCCACTACTGATCAGGCTTATGATGATGCCCTGAAGTTTTGCATAGATAATAAGCAAAGAATTGCCTTGTGCTCCGGCTCACATAATGAAAACAGCAATTATTACCTGATGTTGTTGATGGAAAAATATGAGATGAAAAGAAATGATGAAAATGTTTATTTTGCCCAGCTATATGGAATGAGTGACCATATTTCCTATAATTTAGCCAATGCTGGCTACAATGTGGTCAAATATGTGCCATATGGTCCTGTAAAAGCAGTTATCCCTTATTTGCTCAGAAGAGCAGAAGAAAATACTTCTATTGCCGGGCAAAGTAGCAGAGAATTTATGTTGATCAAAAAAGAATTAAGCCGGCGTAATGAAGCCGGCTTAATGTAGAATTATGGTTTAGGATACTTCTATTTGTTCTAATTGGTAGAAGAGATAACAGCTTCATTGGTGATTTTAAACTCCACCCGTCGGTTAATCTGCCGTCCTTCTTCTGTTTCATTACTGGCCTTGGGCATCAATTCACCGTAACCTTTGGCTGATAATCGGTTAGCATCTATTTGATGATCAACCAGGTAATCATAAATGGCCTGGGCTCTTCTCTCTGACAGACCCTGGTTATATTCTTCACTGCCGATACTACAGGTATGCCCCGAAACTTCTATTTCCATGTTTGGATTGGCCCACAAAAGTTTAAGCAAACGTTTTAATTCTGGGAAGGAAGATTCCTTTAATTCCGCTTTGGCAAATTTAAAGAATACGTTGTTTAGCACTATAGGTTCCTGGGCTTTGATCGGCATCAGATAAAGATCACGTTCAATCTCTTTACTTTCGCTGATATTAGTAAGATCAATATTAGCGCTTAAGGGGATAAAACCTTTTTTATCAGCATAATAACCATATTCATAGCCAGCAGGTAAAATGATCTGGTATTTTCCGGTAAGGGAATCTGAATTGGTCAACCCGATCTCTTTACCGTCTGAAAGTCTTTCATAACGTATGGTTGCTTTTAAAGGAGTGTTATTTTCAGCATGCAGCACCCTGCCCCTGATTTTCACTATGATATCCGGTTTTTGATAAAAAGGCAATTCCACCCGATAAATATCCACATTTTCAATGGTTCCCCGGGAGAAATAGGCAAATTCATCTTCAATGGATAAATTAAAGAAAATATCATCAACCGAAGAGTTGATGGTGGCCCCCAGGTTTTCCGGTTCACTCCAGTTGGTCCAGGTGTCGTCCAATCTTTTGGAAATATAGATGTCATAGCCGCCAAAGCCACTGAAGCCTCTGGATGAAAAAAACAGGGTTTTGTCATCGACTGCCAGGAAAGGTGCTGACTCTTCATCAGCTGAATTTACCACTGGTCCCAGGTTCAATGGTTTGGTCCAGGTGGTATCATCCTGCAAAAAGCTCACATACAGATCACGATCTCCCTCAGAGTCATTTCGTTCAATGGACATGATCAGCACCTTACGGTTATTGGCCAGGAAAAAATTAGCCCGGGGAGAAAGATTATAATTATTTTCAATCTCAACAGGTTCTGGAAAAGTCCATCCTTCAGAAGTTTTGGAACTTACTGACAGCCCGGCTTTCATTTTCTTCTTGTTCCGGTATTCATTACCCAGAAGGACTAAAACGGAATTCCCATCAGGTGTGATGGAACTGATAAAATTCGGTCCTTCATTGTTTAACGGAGGACCAATATTTTGAGCCGGGCCCCAATTGCCATCCAGGTCTTTTTTGGAATACCAGATATCTTCATCATCTTTAATGCCCCCGATATTGTCCGGGTGTCTCTGACGACTGAAGTACAGGGTTTGGTTATCAGGGGAAATAAGAGGCTTCAGTTCTACATACTGGGTATTGATATTTTGATTAAGCTTTTCCGGTTCAAAATTGTCCACAATTTCGTTGGTGACATTCACTTGTATAGAAATCGGTATTTTAGAATCTGAAATTCCTACGGCATCGACCCCATAATTATCTTCCATCACACTGCCATCGAACACCAGCTTCAAGGCATGTACTTCGTAATCTGTCAGGTCGAAATAAGTCCGGAACAGACGACCAAATAATGGGATCTGACGGGGCTGGAATTCCATCAGAAGTTTTTCATCATCATGCTCATCATAAGCCAGGATCTGGGTAAGCGCGCTGGGATTGTAGGATTCCACAATAGCGATCTGCTGGATTTTTATGGGATTGGCAAAGCCAATTTTTATAAATTCCAGGCCACTGCTTTTCTTGGGCATCCAGGCATTGGGACTCATCACTTCACTTTCTGTGGTGGTTTGAAGAGCGTTTGGCTTGCCTAAAATCTGTTCGGCTGAATGCTGAGGGTAATTCAACTGGGAAGAAAAATCTATCACCCGGTCAGCCCATTGGGCATCTTGCGCAACTAACGCTGATGAAATCAGTAGTATAAAGGTAAAGGCTATTAATCTTTTCATCTTTTGGTTTAAATAAGGTTTAGTATCTTACTTTAGGAGGAGCAAACCTGTTAAATCTAAGTCCTAACGAAATTTCATAAGCTCCGGTTCCCGGTTCAAAATTATTTAAGCTGGTGACATTCCAGTCATAGCTGAAACCAAATTGAAAAGTATTGGTCAGGAATTCGGTACTTAGAATAAATGCATCATTTCTGCGGTACCAGCCACCTATACGGGCTATCACATTGCCAAATGTACCATTCATTTCGTTGGAAATCAAGTAAGAAAGAAAGGCACCGAAATTAGTCTGATTTTCCCTGTCCTGTACTATAGACAGCACGTTGGCAGATACACTGGCCCGATCAGACAAACCAAATATCATGCCTCCATGATATTTATATAAAAGGGGTAAGTTGTAGTCCTGCCCCTGTAGTACAGATTCATTAGGGTTGTTGAGGTGACTAACGGCTATACCTGAATATGCTGACTGAATAAAAGCATTTCTTCTTTTGTTATAAAATCTCCAGAAGATTCCCGGGGTGATATCCAGATAAGTTCTGTCCTGGAACTGAGAAACCTCGGCAGGTATTTCAGCTGCATTCCATCCAACAAAAGGATCATACTGTGACCCCCACTGTAATCCTTCCGGATCCACCCTTTTATTGATAAAACCTATCTGCATACCAAAACTGATCCGGTTAATGTTATCAGATTCAAGTTGCAGATTATAGGCAAAAGAAGCATTGCCACCCAAAGTTTTGAAATTTTTGTTGGTGCCGGCCACATTGTTATAAAAAGATAAAGCCATACCACCAATATGATTCACCGGTGCTTCGTGTATAGAATTAAAAATGGGATAAATGAAAGAAGCCTGCGAATTCTGATAAGGAAAGTGCAGACTTTCCCATTGGGACCGGTGGCTTATATTAAGGGCTACATTGTCTTCATCACCTATCAGGGCTGGGTTTAGGTATACAGGCGCATTATAGAACTGGGAAAATACAGGGTCCTGAGCCTGTAGCTTTAACTGCAAAGTGAGAAATAATAATGCTAGGAAAAATATTCTATATATCATGGCTGTTTTATTCAGTTAAAGTAATAGTTCCGGTTTTTTCAAATGTTTCTCCATCGAGGAATTGCCCTCTCAGCACAAAAGTATATACGCCGATGGGTTGAATTTCTCCATTACCTTTGGCCGTACCTTGCCAACCCCGTTCCATGGCTCTGGATAAATCAGTGGTTTCAAACATGGGATTGCCCCATTTATTGACAATCCGGAAATAAAAGTCCTGAGAAGAAATACCTTCACCATAAACCTTCACCACCTGATTTTCCGGGTTAGAAGCCGTAAGGCTAAAAATATTGGGTACATAAATGATCCGGTTATTATCTATGGTGATGGTTTCCTCAGAGGTGCCTTCACAACCTTCTTCCGAAATAGTCAAACTGACAATGTATTCACCTTCTTCAGTATAGGTTTGATTGGCTGTGGCATTATTACTTGATTCTCCATTGCCAAAGTTCCATTGATAAGAATCAGCCTTTTCATTTTCCGGATTGAAAGTGAGTTCTGTGAAGGTAATCCTGTTTTCTTCACCAGGCTGAACGGAAAAAGATGCCTCCACTGGTTCAGATATCTCAGTACTAAAGGTATATTCCTCTGCAAAACAAGTATTACTGATATTCAGGGTGAATGTAACGGTTCCGGTTTCATTTTCTGCCGGAATATAGGTTGTACTTATTAAAGCAGGATCCACTATGGTTCCGGCCCCGGTGGTTGACCAGTTCACTGTCAGATCAGTACCTGAAACTGTGGGAGTTAAAGCAATCTCTTCACCAAAACAGGAAGCTTCACCAGGATCGAAATCCACCTCAATCGGGGTATCATTGATTTCCACCAAAGCTTCTCCCGTAACATCTCCCTGGCAGCTTTGATCCGATACTGAGATCAACTCATAAGTGCCTGCTTCTGAAGTGGAGAAAGTATAGGTGTTTGCTTCTGTCTCAACAGTGGTTTCATTGGTCCCATCTGTATAAGTAAAAGAAAAGGGACCGTTTCCGCTAAGACTGACTTCCAGTTCGGCTTCCTGACCAGGGCAAAATGTGCCTCCGCCGGTTATGCTGGCTGTAGGTATTTCATTTACCCTGATTGCTTCGGTTGCCTGGTTGGAGCATCCATTTTCATCGGTATAGGTGTAAGTTATTTGATGTAAACCTGCTCCGGCTTGGGCAGGATCAAATGAGTTTTGATTCACCCCTGGTCCCTCAAATTCACCTCCCGGAGGTTCAACCTGATCCAGTTCTATGGGTTCCTGGTTGGCACATATAGCTTCTGGCAAACTGAAGCTCACCTTTGGTAATTCAAATGTTTTCACTTTGGCTTCTCCTGACACAGAACCAGTACAGGCTTGATCCTGAACAGAAATAAGGTTAAAGGTCTGGTTGCCTGATGCTTCAAATGTATAAACAGACTGATTAAATCCTGTTATCTCCGTTTCCTTTTCTCCATTTGTATAGGTAAAACTAAATGGGGCAGTTCCGGTGAGATGCACAGAAATCTGGGTGGATTCCGCTTCTCCACATAAATTGCCGCCTCCGGTAATCTCTGCTGTAGGAGGTTCTGATAGGCTTACTATAGCTTCACCACTAACCGTCCCCTGACAATTCTTGTCTTCCACAGTAACCAGGGAATAATTGGAAGCACTATTTACTTCAAAACTATAATCTGAGCTATTGATATCAGACAGGGTAAATGGAGTGCCATCCTCTTTTTGATAAACCACAGTCCAGGGAGCCTCTCCGGTAAGTTCAAGTTGAAGCATGGTATTGGCACCATTACAAATACTTCCTCCACCAGTGAGTTGTGCTGTGGGTTGGGGATAAAAATTCACAACCGCTTCACCCTGTACAGTTCCTTCACAAAGTTGATCTGTAACGGATACCAGCGAATAGGTGGATGACTCTGAAACTACAAAACTATAATTTTCCTGGTCAATACCAGTTAAGGTAGTTTCCTGGCCATCGGATGTTTGGTAAACAACAGTCCAGGGAGCACTTCCGGTAAGTTCCAGGCTAAGTTCAATATCAGACCCCTGGCAGATTGCTTCACCTCCTGACAAGGTTGCGGTGGGTGAATCCTTAAATGAAACCACCGCTTCTCCAGAAACAATACCATCACAGCTGTTATCAATTACCGATACCAATGAATAAGTAGATGGCTCGGTTACAGTAAAAGTGTAATTTTCCTGTTCAATATTTTCCAGGGTGGTTTCATGGCCCTCACTATTTTGATAGACCACCGTCCAGGGACCATGACCAGTCAATTCCAGGTTGAGGTCAGCTTCAGCACCCTGACAGAAACTACCTCCTCCGGACAACGTTGCGGTCGGAGCCTGATTAAATTTCACTGTGGCCTCTCCGCTGACTGTACCCTGGCAGTTATTATCAGCCACAGATACCAGGGAGTAAGTAGATGCTTCTGAAACCTCCAGGGTATAAGTTTCTGCTTCGATATTTTCAATTGTTGTTTCATTACCTTCCCCATCCTGGTAGACTACCGTCCAGGGACCATGCCCGGTCAGGTTCAGGTGCAGGTTAGCAGGATTGCCTTCACAGAAAACACCACCTCCAGATAATGTTGCTGTGGGAGCACTGAGATAAGAGACTTTTGATTCCCCGCTCACAGTTCCACTACAGAATTGATCCTGAACGGATATTAACTGATATACAGAGGCTTTATCCACTTCAAAGCTGAAGAAATTTTGCTGGATATCATTTAAGGAAAATTCATTTCCCTCTTCATCTTTATAAACTACCGTCCACGGACCTTGTCCGGTTAATTCCAGTTGAAGTTCTGCCACACTGCCTTCACATATTTCAGGATTACCTGATAGTTTAGCTGTGGGAAGCTCCCGGAAAGCAGCTATTCCCTCGCCATTCACTGTACCTGAGCAACTGGCATCATTCACATAGTCTAAGGTATATACATTGGGAGTAGTGGTTGTGAATGAATAGGTGGAAGTTTCCTCTACTTGTTCTATCTGGTTTCCTTCAGCATCTGTAATCTGAAATGTAAAGGGGGCTTCACCTTCAAACTCAATGGTGATGGTAGCTTCATCTCCTTTACAAACTGTTTCACCACTGATTGTGGCTGTAGGGGTCTCAGATTGATAAACATAAGCATAGCAAGTAACAGCAGAACCGGTACAAACTGTAGCATCAGCAATATAATCGGCAATATAAAAGCCAGGTTGGCTCACTTCCAGCTTAAAAATACCATCCTGAATCTGGTCATCTGTGATATTTTCAATTTCAATTTTCTCCTCAATATTTGGATTGGCTATATCTCTTCTGATCACATGAAGAGTGAATGGGGCAGTACCTTCCAGTTTCACATCCAGAAAAATGCTTTCATTTTGGCAGATAGGATACATGCCCGGCTCGATGGTGGCAGTAGGTTGTTCTATCAGTCCTATAGAAGCAGACCCAGAAACTGTACCCTGTAAATTATAAAAGCCTTTTACTTCTGTCAGGGTATAAGTGGTGATCTTACTGCTGGTAAATTCGAAAGGCGTGGTTGTTATGTTACTTTCCTGGTATGTAATCCCTTCGCTGTCTTTGTATTTAACAGACCAGGGCCCGGTTCCGGTTAAGTCAATCCTGATGGTTACTTCTTCTTCCTGGCTGCACAGGTTAGCCCCTCCGGATATGGTGGCAGATGGTGCAACACATCGGCCAGAATTAACTCCGGCTGTAGCAGTACTGGTAGAACCATCCGGACTTTTAAGAGTCCAGACATGATTCCCTGAAGTAAAACTGATGGTAAAAGCATTGGTTTGCCTCCCTGGTAAAAAAGTTTCTGGCTGCCCCCGATCTGTACCAGGAGTGAAATAATTTTTATCCCCAATTGGAATATCAACTTCAACCGCATTTTGATTGTTATAACCAAAAAAACCGGTTAAAGACCCGTCACTTTCTTCTCTAACACATTCCAAAACAGGACTGACTTTGGTATTTTGAGCCCTGACCCCATTAAATGAAACGGTGAGGGTCATTATGAATAAAATAAAAAGATATTTTAAGCGCATTGGTAATTTTCCTTCAAATGGTTAAAATGTTAGTTGTTGTAAATTTTTTCAATCTGCTTTTTTAAAAATTATTAAGATTAAATATATGTCATTGGTAATATTTGATTTTATTTTTTTTTAGATAAGGTCAATTATTTCGACAATTTCAATAGACCTTACATGAAATAAATATGACAAATTTAATAAAAATTATAATAATATGTATAAGATTGCCTATTTATTTTTTTTTAGATGTAATTTATAGCTCTTCCTTGCTAGTGTACATAATTCAAATACGAAATATATTTAAATTATAATTTTTTAATTTTAAAAATCAGGCAGAACTTATTTTTTAAAAATCGTATTGATATTTAATAAATTAATTGATGATGTTATTTTTTGTTCAATTTATTTCATGAGGCATTTTAGTACTTAAACCTCATGCATTTACTTGATTAGCAGATAAATCTGTAGAAGATGTTTATCTGCTATTTTATTTTCATATCCTTTAAAAAGCCCGTGTTTCTACTTTTTAAATATATTTTTATAATTACTTTTGCATGAATTTTATAAATTGATTGAAATATGAACCTGAGTGAACAAGAATTAAGAAGAAGAGAAGAGAAGGCTGAATTAGAAAAGTTAGGTGTTAATCCATATCCGGCAGAAATGTTTGAGGTTACAGCCTGGGCAAAATCTATAAGGCAGGATTTTGATAATTATAAAAGTACTGAAGAGCAACCAATCATTTATGCATTAGCTGGAAGGATTATGAGCAGACGGATTATGGGATCCGCATCTTTTGCTGAAATTCAGGATGCCTCCGGTAAGATTCAGGTTTATATAAAAAGGGATGAAATTTGTGCTGGTGAAGATAAAACCCTTTATAATACTGTTTTTAAAAAACTGCTGGATATTGGTGATATCATAGGGGTAAAGGGTTTCGTATTCAAAACCCAAACCGGAGAAGTATCGGTTCACGTGAAGGAATTGACCATTCTGACCAAATCTCTACGGCCTTTACCTATCGTAAAGGAATCAAAAGATGCTCAGGGAAATACTAAAATACATGATGCATTTGCCGATCCGGAATTGCGATATCGGCAAAGATATGTTGATCTTGTAGTAAATCCTCAGGTAAAGAACACGTTTGAAAAAAGGACCAGATTAATCAATAGTATCAGGCAATTCCTTAGTGATAAAGGATATCTTGAGGTAGAAACACCAATATTGCAGCCTTTATATGGTGGGGCTGCTGCCCGGCCTTTTAAGACCCATCATAATACCCTGGATATGACATTGTATCTGAGGATAGCCAACGAACTTTACCTGAAAAGATTAATTGTGGGTGGTTTTGATGGGGTTTTTGAGTTTGCCAAGGATTTTCGGAATGAAGGAATGAGTCGTTTTCATAATCCGGAATTCACTCAAGTGGAACTTTATGTAGCTTATAAAGATTACCAGTGGATGATGGACCTGGTGGAAGAGATGGTAGAAAAGGTAGCTCTGGATCTTCATGGTACCACCCAGGTGCAGGTGGGTGATCATTTAATTGATTTTAAAAGACCCTGGAAACGTTATACCATGTATGAAGCCATTCAGGATTTTACTGAGATCGATATTTCCAATCAATCAGAGCAAGAACTTCGTAAAACCGCATCAAATCTTAATATCAGAATAGATGACTCTATGGGCAAAGGCAAGATCATTGATGAAATATTCGGTGAAAAATGCGAGCCATACCTTATTCAGCCTACCTTCATTACTGATTATCCCATAGAAATGTCTCCATTAGCCAAAAAACATCGCGATAAAGAAGGTTTGGTGGAAAGATTTGAGGTGATATGTAATTGTAAGGAAATTTGTAATGCTTTTACTGAACTCAATGACCCTCTGGATCAGAGAAAGCGGTTTGAAGAACAATTGGAGCTGGGCCAGCGGGGTGATGAAGAAGCTATGGTATTAGACGAGGATTTTCTGAGAGCATTGGAATTTGGTATGCCTCCCACAGCTGGATTAGGCGTAGGCATTGATCGGCTCACCATGATCATGACCAATGCCAAATCTATTCAGGATGTAATATTCTTTCCCCAGATGAAACCGGAACAGAAAACCAAAGTATCCACTACACTTGAATTTGTGCAAAAAGGGGTGAGGGAAGAACTGGTCCCCATTTTGCAAAAACTGGGTATTGTTACTACTGATCAGCTTAAACAAACTTCACCTAATAAATTATTTAATGATATTTGTGGCATGAGAAAGAAAATGAAGCTGGATATTAAAAATCCAACCTTAGATGAAGTGAAAAGCTGGTTGTAATAATCAAGGATAGTAAAGATTAAGCCAACTTTAGAACCATTTCCCGACATTTTTTTCAAAAAATGTCAGGAAATCTTTTGGGATCTGCTTCCGACATGATCCGGTAAGCCAGATCATATACATTTTCTACATTGGGCTTGGAGAAATAATCCCCGTCTGAACCATAAGCAGGGCGATGCTCCATGGAAGTTAAGGTGGCTGGGGCTGAATCAAGATATTGATATCCTTTTTCGTCTTCCAGCACTTTTTGCAGCATGTAGGCTGAGGCACCTCCTGGCACATCTTCATCGGCAAAGATTATCCGGTTGGTTTTCTTAAGTGATTTAAGAATGATATGATGAAGATCGAATGGCAGCAATGTTTGTACATCAATAACTTCACAGGAGATTCCGATAGATTCCAGTTGCTGGGCGGCTTCCATAACAATCCGGCACATAGCACCATATGTCACTATAGTAATATCACTACCTTGTTTTAATATCTCCGGAACACCTAAAGGAAGGGTAAACTCACCTATATTATCTGGCAACTTTTCTTTTAATCGATACCCATTCAGGCATTCAATTATCAGGGCCGGGTCATCGGATTGCAACATGGTATTATAAAATCCGGCAGCCTGGGTCATGTTGCGCGGCACCAGCAGGTATATCCCCCTGATGCTATGGAGAATCATTCCCATAGGAGATCCTGAATGCCACACGCCTTCCAGACGATGGCCTCTGGTCCTGATGATCAATGGTGCCTTTTGTCCGCTTTTAGTTCTATAACGCAGGGTAGCCAGATCATCTGTCAATGTTTGCAGGGCAAAAATGAGGTAATCCAGATATTGAATTTCAGCAATTGGTCTGAATCCACGCATGGCCAGTCCAATTCCCTGACCAATAATAGTAGTTTCCCGGATACCGGTATCTGTAATTCTTATTTCACCATATTTTTCCTGCAGCCCGGCAAAACCCTGGTTTACATCACCAATTTTACCAAGATCTTCACCAAATGCAACTACCAGAGGATCTTTGGAAAAGGCTGCATCAAAACAGGCCTGTACTACTTCACGACCATCAACAGTTCTTGAGTTTTCGCTGAATTTTGGTTTTATTTCCCTCACCTGAAGGGCGGAAAGTGAAGTTTCACTATATAAATGAGAGGAATATTTATCTTTGGTGGTTTCAATAAAGTCCTTTAACCATACTTGCATTTGCCCCCTGGTACGTATTTCTTCTGATCCAATCAGTCTGAGCGCTTTTTTAATACTGATCACAGCATCCAGGTATAAAGGAGGGTTTTTGGATTTAAGCTTTCTGTACAGAGCTTTCAATGCCTCTTTCTGGTTGCTTTCTTTGATTGCCTGCTCGATGAGCTTACATGCTTTACGTTGGGTTCCTTTTACTGTATCAAGATAGGCCATCCAGGCCGCTTCCTTAGCCTGCTTTATCACTTGAACTGCATCTGCTTCAATGGCATCCAATTGGTCAGGATAGGCAAGTTCATTATCCAGCATCCACTCCCGCATCTTTTTGATACAATCAAACTCTCTTTCCCAGTTTAATCTTTCTTCTGTTTTGTATCTTTCATGAGAACCAGAGGTAGAGTGACCCTGAGGTTGGGTAAGATCATAAACATGTACAAAGGATGGAACGTGTTCTTTTCTGGATAATCCAGCAGCGGTTTTGTAAGTCTCGACCAAGGTTTCATAATCCCAGCCCGGAACCCTGAAAATCTCCAGCCCTTGTTCTTTATCAGTACGTTGGAACCCTTCTAATGCTTTGGATATGTCGCCTTTAGTAGTCTGATATTTATTAGGAACCGAAATGCCGTAACCATCATCCCAAACGGATAATAAAACAGGAATTTGCAATACACCCATAGCATTGACTGCTTCCAGAAATATACCTTCGGAGGTGGCTGCATTTCCTATGGTACCAAAGGCTACTTCATTACCATTGATGGAAAAGTTTTTATATCTTTTAAGCTCAGGGTTTTTCCTGTAGTATTTAGAAGCCAATCCTAAGCCTACTAACCTGGGAATCTGAGCAGCTGTAGGAGAAATATCGGCTGCACAATTATGATGATCAGTCAATCTTTTCCATCTGCCATCTTCTTCAATAAAGCGGTTGGCAAAATGGCTGTTCATCAGTCTCCCTGCAGAGGAAGGTTCTGCTTCCACATCAGTATGAGCATATAATTGTGCAAAGAATTGCTGGTAAGTCAGTTCGCCAATGGCAAACATGAATGTTTGATCCCTGTAATAGCCAACCCGGAAGTCGCCTTTCCTGAAAGCTTTGGCCATGGCAATTTGGGCAAGTTCTTTTCCATCTCCAAAAATCCCGAATTTAGCCTTACCCATAAAAACTTCTTTTCTGCCAATAATACTCACTTGCCTGCTTTCACAGGCCAGTCGATAATCATTTAAAATTTCTTCGACAGAAGTATCAGTTTTAGTAAAAGTTTTCGTATAATTCACAAATAGCGTATTTTGTATACAGGAATTCTAAGATCGATGTTAATCAAAAATAATCAAAAACACGATGTAATGCAATTCATTATTTTGCACATAAAGCCTTATATAAAATATAATTGCTTAGTGGGTTTTATGTTTGGCTATATAAAATTCTATCGAAATATATTAATTAAATAAATAAATCCAAAAATAAAATGAAAATTAAAATTTTATTTGTTTTTATATTTTTTTTGTTTTTTAACCTACATTCTGAAGCTCAACCCAAGATCTATTTTCAGCAAGATAACTTTGATTTTGGTGAAATTGCAGAGGGTAATAATGTAAGGCACGATTTCGAATTTATTAATCAGGGAGATCAACCTTTAATTATCAATCAAGTACGGGCATCTTGTGGATGCACAACACCTTTCTGGAGTAAAGAGCCTATCTTGTCCGGTCAGAAAGGTATTATCAGCGCTGCTTATAATAGCAAAAACCGTCCCGGAGCATTTCGTAAAAGTATAAAAGTAATCTCCAATGGTGGATCCGTGAATCTGTATATAAAAGGTGTTGTTAAACAAACTACTAATAGGCCACAGCAGTTTACAGCCGAGGAAATTTCCCGATCGCCTGTCCTTGCTTTGGAGAATAAGTCCATTAACCTGGGAAAAATTGAATTGGGTCAGAAAGTACCAGTTAAGCTAAAAGTCAATAATGAAGGCATTGAGCCTTTGCAGATCAAAGCAATCAAGTCTGAATGTAATTGCACCAGCTGGAATTACACTGGTCAATATATCAAACAAAACGATTCATTCGAGATTTTGATAGAATATGCTCCTGAAACTAAAGGGTTGATACGTGATGAGGTTGTTATTTATTCTAATGATAGACTTAAACCACAAATAAAATTTCATGTAGAAGCCAAAGTAGTGGAATCTTTATCTACTGAAAGTCTGATTAAGCAGAATAAAGTTGTAAAATTTTAAATTTTATATACTTAATCTTATAAAATATTAATTTTTAACCCGTATTTGCAGTAAATCATATAAATTTGCTGTAGTTTACTTTTAATCAAATAATAATGATCATATCTGTCCCTAAGGAAATCAAGAATAATGAGAACCGCGTAGCTCTCACCCCTGCAGGAGTAAAGGAATTAACCAAAGCCGGCCACCAGGTTTTTATTCAAACCACAGCTGGAGAGGGAAGTGGTTTCAATGATGACTTATATATATCCGCTGGTGCTGAGATTTTGCCCGATATTCAAACTACCTATGCCCGGGGGGAAATGGTGATGAAGGTAAAGGAACCAATAGAGTCTGAATACGAGTTGATCAAACCTGATCAATTGCTCTTTACCTATTTCCATTTTGCCTCATATGAACCCTTAACCCGGGCCATGATAAGAAGCGAAGCTATTTGCCTGGCCTACGAAACTGTAGAAAAATCAGATAGGAGCCTTCCCCTGCTGGTCCCAATGTCTGAAGTGGCAGGCAGAATGGCTGTTCAACAAGGCGCCAAATACCTGGAAAAGCCGTTTAAAGGTAAGGGTATTTTATTGGGGGGAGTACCAGGGGTAATGCCCGCCAAAGTACTGGTGCTGGGAGGTGGAATTGTGGGCACTCAGGCTGCTAAAATGGCCGCAGGGCTGGGGGCAGACGTTACAATTATGGACTTGAACCTGAATAGATTACGATATCTGGCTGATATAATGCCGGCCAATGTTCATACCATGATGTCTAACGAATTTAATATCCGTAAACTAATTACTACGCATGACCTGATCATTGGGTCAGTTTTGATTCCGGGGGCAAAAGCGCCTCGCCTGATTACCAGGGATATGCTCAAGGATATGCAAAAAGGTTCAGTTATGGTTGATGTGGCAGTAGATCAGGGGGGCTGCTTTGAGACCACTAAACCTACCACCCATCAGGATCCTATTTATATCATAGATGATGTAATTCATTACAGTGTAGCCAATATGCCTGGAGCAGTTCCTTATACTTCCACCCTGGCATTGACCAATGCCACTTTACCCTATGCTCTTCAATTGGCTAACAAAGGCTGGAAAAAAGCTTGCCAGGATAATATTGAATTAAGGAAAGGACTTAATATTATCAAGGGTCAGGTAGTTTATCAGGCAGTGGCAGAGGCTTTTGACTTGCCATTCAAGCAGGTTGATCAATATCTTCAAAATGATTAATATAATCTAAAAGGTATTCATGTAATAATAGTTCTAAGAAAGAAATTAAAAAGCAGGTTACAAATTTTAGCCTGCTCTTTTTTTGGTCGCTAAGGAGCGTTATTTAAGAAAAATGCTAAATAGCCAGCCAGGACAAAATTATCAAAACCTGTAATTTTCCGGAAAGAATTCATTGAAGCTGAACTCAATTTGATATTCGATGAACAAAGCTGACTTCAAATGAAGCTGGTGGCATTAAATTCTTTTATATAATACTCAAAAAAGTGATTAAATTGCTGATTGAATTCCTGATTTTTAATGAATAGGGAATGAAATATGGCCAAAGCAATTCATAAACTTATAAAAAATTTAACCCCACATTTAGCCGGAATATTACTTTTCGGATTTTTCCCTCTACTTTCGTTTGCTCAGAACTCGCTTATTAGCATAAGAATAAATCAGGGGCAAAATATTACCAATTCAGAACAGGTGAAAGTAGAAGTAAAATCACTAAAGATCCCTGAAAAAATGATTGGTTCTATGCAGGTGAGCCTGGATCCTGATTTTAAACAAACTGAATGGTTCCCCTTTAAGGAGCAGCCTTATAGCTTGAAACTGGATGGTGCAGATGGAGACTATCTGATTTATGTCCGCTTAAAAGATACCAAAGATAACATATCCCCAACAGGACAAGCTACCATTTTATTAGATCGAAAGCCTCCGGTAAATGGTGAAATACAGGTAAACAAAGGGGCGGCATATACCAATGATCCTCAGATGAAAGTAAGATTGGATTTGAAAGCTGATGATGCAATCAAAATGCAAATCAATCATAATCAAGACTTTAATGGCATTTCCTGGGAGGATTATGTGGAGCAAAAAACAATATTTTTGGCTCCACCAGGTGATGGAAAAAAAATGATCTACGCCCGATTTATGGATTTAGCTCAAAATATATCCGAGACTGTATCCACCTCCATTATTCTGGATACTGCACCACCAGCTAATTGCTCCATCAACATCAACCAGGGAGCATCCTTTACCCGTTCAAACCTGGTCAAGGTACAGATTCAGGCCCGGGGAGCCAGCCAGGTGAGGCTTTTAGATCAAAAAGGCAAGTCTGAAGTTTTTGACTTCCCCAGTAACCAATCCGAATTTGAGGTAAACTGGACCTTTGAAAGTACGGAAGGACCAAAGGCAATGAGGGCCTATTTTATAGATGAAGCTCAAAATAAAACCAGTGAGATTGTTCAAGATCAAATAGTTTTTGATAAAACAGCACCAGATCCACCTCAAATAATTATAGATCAGGGAAGTAAATATACCCGGCAGCCCGATGGCAAGGTAAAACTGCAATTGAGAAGTGCGGAATCACCGGCAGGTTTTCATATGCTGATCAGCCATACAGCATCTTTTGAATCGTCTCAAAAGTTACCGTTTAAACCAGAAATTGGGTCGTGGCAATTGGATGCTGCTGCCGATGGTGCCAAGCAAGTATATGTTAAATTAATAGATCAGGCTGGAAATACTTCCAGGGCCGGTGAAGCTCTGATCCAATTGGATCGGACCGTCCCGGAAATTGTAACTTTTAAGATAAAAGGTGAAAAAGCCTGGGTCAACCAACCCAGGATAGACCTTTTAATTAAAGCTGATCAGGCTCATATGATCCAGGTAACATCACGAGGCCCGGCCACATCACCCGACCTGCCATGGCGGCCATTTACTGAAGAAATTCAGGATTTTCAACTGACCTTAGAACAGGGAGAAAAAAAGATCTGGGCCAGAGTTAAAGATGAAGCAGGAAATATTTCAGACTGGTCACGAACTGCTGTAAGACTGGACACAGAACCTCCAGGTGGCGGTTTGGAAATAGATCATGCGACAAAATTCACCAATCATCCGGATGCTAAAGTATCGGTTCAGATTTCTGCTGGTGATGCAGTTGAATGCCGGTTGTCAGAAGATCATCAATTCCAACAAACGAAATGGATAAAATGCATAGATGCCGCAGCTTTTTGGCAGTTTGAAGGTCAGGATGGCCCCCGGCGGCTATTTTTACAACTGAAAGACCAGGCTGGTAATATATCTGATCCTATTGTTGCTTCTATCGAGGTGGATCGAAAAGCGCCGGAAGGTAAAATGCTTATAAACAATGGGTTAGCCTGGATTAATCAACCCAATAAGCGGGTGACTTTGTCATTTATGGCCAGTGAACCGGTTGAAATGCAGATAAGTAATGATCCCGCATTCACAGAAGCCCGCTGGATGTCCTTTAAATCAACATTAGGATGGACTTTGTCTGGCCCAGAAGGCTTGAATAAAATTTTTGCCAGGTTCAAAGATCAGGCTGGAAATATTTCTGATCTGATTGAAGATCATATTAATTGGGATATACAACCTCCTGAATTAGAATCTTTTAGTATTGCCGGTGGCCTGGATATTATCAATCCCACTGATTTAAAGGCGGACTTGCAAATTGATGCGCCAGAGGCGGCTTTTATGTATTTTAGTGAAGAGCCAATTGATTTGTCAGTCCAGAATAAAATCACCTGGATTCCCTTTTCTGCCAAATATGAATGGAGTTTTACTCCTCAGGAAGGAGCTAAATCAATTTTTTTAGTATTAAAAGATTCTGCCGGCAATGTTTCTGAAGTTTATAATGACCATGTTATTCTTGATCTCACACCCCCAGATAGTAAATTAATAGTGAATATGGGCCAGCCTTACTTAACAGATACAGCCAAAACTGTGGAATTGATGTTGGGGAAATCTGATGCCATCCAAATGATGATCGGTAATGAACCTGGATTTAATCAGCAACAATGGGAACAATTTTCCACCAGAAAAACCTTGATACTGCCTGGTGAGGATGGTAAAAAGACCATTTTTGCCAAATTTCGGGATCAGGCTGGAAATGAATCAGAAGTGGTTAGCGGTTCGGTATGGCTGGATCGGCAAGGTCCTGAAGTGAAAAATGCCAGTCTTAAAAAATCAGCCGAAGAGGTGCTCCTTTTAAAAATCACAGTCAAACCTCCCCAGGATGTTCAGGAGATGATTTTAGCCTGGCAAGATGATTTTACCGGTAGCACCTGGCAACCTTTTAAAAGTGAAACAGAAGTAAACATTCCTGAAGAGAAAGCTGTTGATCGAATCTTTTTCAAATTGAAGGATAAGGCTGGAAATGTTACAGGTGTAGAAACTTTAAAAATAAGTGATTGAATGTGTAAAGTAGTATTATCAAATTTATAAATAGTATTTGTTCATCCAGGTGCATTTTTTGACCAGCTATAATTCCTTTTACGTTAAATCCTGCACCTATTTTGAGAAAAATAAGGTTATGAAAAGATTAAATTATTTTCTATTGATTGTCATGATGTTGGTTGTTCAGTTGTCTCAGGCACAAAAAATCAACCTGAACAGAGGCTTAATCGCCTATTATCCTTTTAGTGGTAACGCCAATGATGAATTGGGGTACAGTGATGGTAAGATTCATGGTGCAGAACTGACCCAGGAACGGTGTGGTGATTATGCCTATTATTTTGATGGTGAAGATGATTACATTGATTGTGGCAACAATACAGTGCTGAATGGATATTTTACCGGGTTGTCTATATCAACCTGGGTAAAATTAAAATTCATCAGTAATGGCGAATTCGGAACCATAGTAGGAAAATGGGGTTTTGACCCTATAAAAGACCATTTTGGTTTGTGGATCAATGAAAGCTACAGGGTAGTAATGGCGGTCAGTGATGATCGCACCATGGAAAAAGGGTTGTTTTCCCGCCAAATGCTGGAAACAGAACGTTGGTACCACCTGGTTGCTATTTGGAAAAGCAACAGGGAACTGGAAGTGTATATAGATGGTGTTTTGGATAATAAAGGCACCCAAACCGGGCGGGGCATTAATCCGCGTTCTGAAATGTCACTGAAAATTGGCCGGCAAGTTGTTCGGAGAAGTCGCGCCTTTAAAGGACATATTGATGAGGTAAGAATTTATAATAGGGCCTTGAATAGCAGGGAAGTAAGCACATTATATGAAATGGGTAAGGCGGAATGTGAAAAGATAATTATCAAAGGGCATGTATATAATAAGCGCACCATGGAGCCAGTTAAGGCTGATGTGATATTTGAAGACCTTCATGAAGGGGCAGAATTTAAAAAAGTTCCTACCGAAGGTGATGAAAGCTATTATGAAACCACTTTGCCCCTGAATTATAAATTTGGATTTTACGCCAAAGCGCCTGATTATATTTCCATTAATGAGAATATTGATACCGAGCGGTTTTCAATAGATCAGGTCATTTACAAAGACCTTTACCTGGTTCCGATTGAGATAGGCGAGTCATTAACCTTAAATAACATATTCTTTGATTTTGCCAAATCGAACCTGAGAAAAGAGTCGTTTCTGGAGTTGAACAGGTTGATACAACTTTTTGAAGATTTCCCCAACTTAAAAATAGAAATTTCAGGCCATACCGATAGTGTGGGCTCTGATCAGGCTAACCAGGGCTTATCTGAAGATAGAGCCAATGCTGTTAGAGACTACCTGCTGACTCAACATGTCAATTCTTTCCAGGTGCTGGCTAAAGGGTATGGAGAAGATATTCCTGTATCTACCAATGATACTGATGAAGGTCGCCAGATGAATCGCCGGGTAGAATTTAAGATCCTGAATAAATAGCAACTTCGGGATAAACCAATTGTAAACCTTATTCTGTTAAAATGTTGTATTTTTGAATGCTAATCACAACAGAATAAGGTTTACATGACTATTCATCAGAATTTCCCTTTAACTTCGTACAACACCTTTCACATCACAGCCAATGCAGCCTATTTTACTGAGATAAATCAAAAAGATGATTTAATAAAGTTGTATGAATGGCCTTTATTCCAACAACTTCCCCGGTTAGTATTGGGTGGGGGGAGTAACATCCTTTTAACTTCAGATTTCGATGGATTGGTGATTAAGATGAACCTGGATGAATTTAAAATAGTGAAGGAAAATGCCAGTCAGGTTTGGATCAGGTCGGGAGCCGGAACCAATTGGCATGAATTTGTCCGGAAAATCATCAATCTGGGATATGGAGGTATTGAAAACCTTTCCCTTATTCCAGGTACAGTAGGCGCCGCGCCCATGCAAAATATCGGTGCTTATGGTGTGGAAATTCAACAAGTATTCGATTGTCTAGAAGGCTGGAATATGACAACCGGTGCTTTTGAAACATTCGATCGGGAAGCCTGCCAGTTTGGTTACCGATACAGCGTATTCAAAGGTGAAAGAAAAAACCAATACCTGATCACAGCAGTAACCCTCAGGTTAGATAAAATACCACAATTTGTCACCACTTATGGGGCTATTTCAAAGGTGTTGCAACAAAAACAAGTGAAAGAACTATCGCTGCATCAAATCAGTGAGGCTGTTATTGAAATTCGCCAAAGTAAACTACCCGATCCGGAACACCTGGGGAACGCCGGTAGTTTTTTTAAAAATCCTGTTATACCCAAAGATAAATATGATGGTTTGAAAAAGCATTTTCCGGACCTGTCCGGATATGAGATATCAGATTTTGAAATGAAAGTTTCTGCCGCCTGGTTGATTGATCAATGTGGTTGGAGAGGATATCGCACCGGCGATGCGGGAATTTATGCCAAACATGCATTGATCCTGGTAAATTTCGGAAACGCCACTGGTCAGCAGATCTGGAAATTAGCCCAACAGGTCAGGCAGTCAGTCCTAGAAAAATTTGATATTACTTTGGAGCCAGAAGTAAATATAGTATAACCCACTTTGCGGGATAACGCAGTATTTTCAGGGCTTTGATTTAAAAGGCCAATGTTCGTTTTTGTTATTTAATTGTTCATATTTGTACATCATTAATTATTGCTTCCAGGCTATTTAGCAAGCCAGGACGTATTATACAGTTTGGCATTTATATTGAGATCTTTAATAGCAATGATTATTTTTTCTCCCCTAAATTGCTAAGAAGATGTTAAAGAATTATTTGATCGTCGCCTTCAGAAATTTGACCAAACAAAAAGCTTATGCATTTATCAATGTCTTTGGTCTGGCTATAGGTCTGGCCAGTGCCATCCTGATTTTTTTATATATTATTGATGAATTAAGTTATGATACCATCCATCAACAATCCCAAAATACCTACAGAATAGGGGCCACCCGAACTTTTGATGATGGCAATCAAACCAATATGGCAGGAGTGCCAGGGGGATGGGGACCCAAATTGATGGAACTATATCCGGAAGTGGAGAAATCTATGCGATATTTCTGGGCCGGATATCCGGCATCTGTGGCTTTCCAGGAAGCTGATAAAGTTTTATTAACCGAGGAGATCTACTGGGTTGAGCCTTCCTATCCTGAAGTGTTATATTTTGATGTAGTCTATGGAAATGCTGAAAAGGCCTTTGATCTGCCCAAATCAATAGTGATCACAGCATCGGCAGCCAGGCGGTTCTTTGAGGATGAAAATCCTGTGGGTAAGACATTGGTGGTTAGACATCCGTTTGTTACTCAAAATCAGGATCTTAACTTAATGGTTTCGGCTGTAATTGCTGATTATCCTTCTAATTCTCATCTAAAACCGGAATACCTGGTTAATTTCAATGCGCTGCGACCTTTCTTTCAGGGGCAGTTTGATCAGTATTTTTCCAATATGTCTCAAGGCTTTGTATCTACTTATATCATTACCCGGGCAGATGCAAATATTGAACAGCTCAACCAGGGACTGAAAAGCATGTCAGATGAACACATGGGGCAGCTGGCTGACCAGGTAAGTCCTTTTTTAAGAAATATCACCGATCTTCACTTTGATCAGGAAGTGAATTGGGTAAATCAAGGTGGTGGAAATATCTTGTATGTGTACATTTTTGGGTCCATCGCATTATTGATCATCGTAATCGCCTGTATCAATTATATGAACCTGGCCACAGCCAAAGCAGCCAAAAGATCCCGGGAGGTAGGCCTGAGAAAGTCGTTTGGCAGCAATAAAATACAACTGATGTTTCAGTTTTACAATGAATCATTATTGACCAGTTTGCTGTCTTTAATATTAGCCTTATTCTTAGTAATTATCCTGTTACCCTATTTTAATGATCTGGCTCAAAAAAGCTTTACAATATCGGCCCTTTGGAATAAGTGGCTGATTTTGTCCCTCCTGGGTATTTTATTATTTGTAACCTTTGTCTCAGGCAGTTACCCAGCCATATATTTGTCACGGTTTAAACCATCTGATGTGCTCAAAGGTCAGTTTAGCTCCGGAAAAGGGGCAGAGCGATTTCGAAAGGTACTGGTAGTGACCCAGTTTGTTATTTCCATGGTGTTTATTATTTCCACAATCTTTATTTTACGCCAGATGAAGTTTATTCAAAGTTCAAAACTGAATGAAAGCGGAGATCAAATCGTCTCGATCAGATATGGAGGGATAGCTCCGGCTAATAAGTACCAGACCTTTAAAAATCAGACCCTACAGGAAGCTGCTGTTGATGATATGACCTTGGGTAACCACTTGCCCAGGCTGGATTATTTTGGCAGCATCAATAATACTATTCAGTTTCCTGATGTGAATAATGAAGAGTATCAGTGGAGCCAGTTAAATGTTGATTTTGAATTTCCCCAAACATTTGAGCTTGAAATAATAGCCGGACGTGATTTTGATCAGTCAAATGTGGCCGATTCTTCAGCCTATTTACTTAATCAGACGGCTGTGCAAGCCCTGGGATTATCTCCGGAAGAGGCTGTGGGGCTTGAAATACTGGAAGTACAACCAGGAATTAATGGAAAGATCATTGGTGTGGTAGAAGATTTTCCCTTCAGAAGTATGCATCAGGCCATTGGTCCACTGGTTATCAGCGGCAGGCCTCATCCAGTAGATAGGATAGTATATGTAAAACTTCCGGCTGCGCGGGTTCAGACCACACTATCAGCTCTGGAAAAAAGCTGGAAGCAGGTATTTCCCGGCATAGGTTTTGATTACTGGTTCCTCGATCAGGAATTTGGACGTATGTACGCCTCAGAGGCAAAAATGGCAGATCTTACCCGTAGTTTTTCTATACTGACCATCTTGATTGCCTCCCTGGGCTTATTTGGACTGGCCTCTTACACAGCCGAGCAGAAAACCAAAGAGGTGGGGGTGAGAAAAGTATTAGGTGCCAGTATACCCCAGATTCTATTTTTGCTGATCATTTCTTTTCTAAAAATATTGGTTATCGCCTGTTTATTTGCTGTTCCACTAGCCTATTTACTGATGAATAACTGGTTGCAAAATTTTGTGTATCATGTTCCGCTGGATGGAGTGGTATTCTTGTTTTCAATTTTGGGTATATTTCTGCTAACTATAATCACAGTGGCTTATGAAATCATAAAGGTATCCGCCATTAATCCGGTGAATGCTTTAAGGTATGAATAGCATTTCCTTCAATTAATTTTAGTAGCTGATATAACTTTTAATTTATAATAAGAGTTACATAGGCAAATGTAAATTGTATGCTCAATAATATTCTGGATGCTATAGGTAACACACCACTTGTCAAAGTCAATCATTTTAATGCCGGGCCATGTGATTTGTATTTAAAGCTGGAAAATCAGAATCCTGGGGGGTCGATAAAAGATCGTATTGCCCTGTACATGATCAATGATGCCGAAGAAAAAGGCATTTTAAAGCCAGGTGGTGAAATTATCGAAGCTACTGCGGGTAACACAGGCTTGGGGTTGGCATTGGTGGCCGGTATTAAAGGGTACAAACTTACCCTGGTGATACCAGATAAAATGAGTCAGGAAAAGATCCATCATTTAAAAGCAATGGGAGTGGAAATTGTAGTTACCCGGTCTGACGTAGGTAAAGGACATCCGGAATACTACCAGGATCTGGCCGAAAAAATGGCCACAGAGCGCGGTGCTTATTTCATTAATCAATTCAGGAATAAGGCAAATCCCTTGGCCCATTACAAAACGACGGGGCCGGAGATCTGGCACCAGACGGATCAAAAAGTAGATGCTATCGTTCTGGGTGTTGGCTCATCTGGCACATTGGCTGGCTTAACCCGGTTTTTTAAAGAAACAAAACCTGATATGGAATTTGTTTTGGCTGATCCTGAAGGTTCTATTCTGGCCGATTATGTGAATAAAGGAGAAATTCCCAAAGAAGTAGGTTCCTGGTATGTAGAAGGAATTGGGGAAGACTTTATTCCTGAAATTGCAGATTTCTCCATGACCAGGCAAGCTTATAGTATATCAGATCGTGAAAGTTTTGAAACTGCCCGTCAACTGCTAATCAAAGAAGGTATATTTGCCGGATCATCTTCCGGTACCCTATTAGCTGCAGCTTTGAAATATTGCCAGGCTCAGCAATCAGCTAAAAACGTGGTGACCTTTGCCTGTGATTCCGGCAATAAATATCTCACCAAAATGTTTAATGATCTATGGATGAAGGATCACGGATTGATCAACCGGGTGAAATATGGCAATTTAAGGGATCTGATTTTTCGGCGCAGAGAAAACAATGAAATAGTTATTTTATCACCGGAAGATACTATTCAGACCACCTATTTAAAAATGAAGAAAAATGATATTTCTCAACTGCCGGTGTTGCAGGATGATGAGGTAGTAGGCCTGGTAGATGAATCTGACTTGCTACTGGCTATCTCGAGTAATCTGAATAATTTTAATGTAAAAGTAGGGGATATAATGAGTAAAAACATTGTAACTATTGCTCCACAGGCCACAGAATCAGCATTGTTGGATATCCTAAAACGTGATTACGTGGCTGTTGTTCAGTCTGAAGAGGGCTATTTTTATGGCATGATCACAAAAATTGATTATCTGACCTATCTTAATTTGCAAAAACAGGTACTTTAATCAATTAAGGTTGGGCATTTTCAGCAATTTGCTCTATTTTATCTTGTTTTTTCAATGGTTTCTCCAGCTTTTTCACGGTAAAGTCAATTTCAAGTCGATGGGCATATTTTTTTAAGCTATTTAATCGCATGGGCACTGACAATACAGTAAAAATCTTATTGATATCTATATGCACTGATGAAGTAGTAAATTTTATATAATGGGAAATATCTGTACCATTGTCCTGTACTTTCAACTTGTTTTTTAACAGGTTAAGTATCAATACGAACACGATTTTTTTGGCCAGATCTACAAAAATATTCTTGAAGTGAACCGATAGGACCAATTCTTCTCCATCAAAGCTTTTAAAACGAAGATAAACCCTGCTTTTTATGTTTAAAAAAGAAACCTTCATTTTATATACTGATACTTTAATGCCATCCTCCAGGGGAAAAATTTCAAAGTCCAGTTTTTCATTGGTTTGCTCCTTAACTACATAAAAATTAGCTAAATCGGCAATTTCATCAAATGTAAATGAAAAAATCATAATAAATCGTTTATAAATCCTTTATAATATATGTCACAATTGCCTATTTTGTTTTAAATAAAATAGGTTTACTTTTTGGAACTACTGGAGCGCCATTGAGGTTTTTATAAAAATCAGCCTTAGCACATGATTATTAAACGATTATTTCTGTCAGCAGTTTTTTATCTTTTTGTCTGGAGCTCTATATCTGTCAGCCAGGCCCAATCAGATACCACAGTTTATTTTAAGTCTGAAAATACCTATCAGGATAAATCCAATGCTTTTAAAAGACGGGAAGCCCAAAAGATTTGTCAGATAGGCAATAAAAGGTATGATCAAGGTGCTTATGCAGATGCTATTCAGTATTTTGATGAAGCCCTTGCCCTTGACCCAGGTTGCACAGATGCCTATTTTACCAGAGCAGCAGCAAGAGAGCAACTGGATGACCTTTCCGGCGCGGTGAATGACTATACGGCTTTGATCGAACTGGAACCACAGATGAATGAGGCTTATTTTAAGCTTGCCCTGATACACTTTAAGCAGGAAAATTATATAGCGGCTATTGCTGATCTGGAAAGGTTGCTTCAACTACCGAGTTCCAATACTCAGGCAATATTTTTTAAAGGAGTAAGGTATGCTGAGAATGCTGAAACGGCTTTCCATGGGATCATTTCCATGTATTCCAAAGAAGCTGACATTTACAATTATTTAGGTTTATCCCGAACCGCTGTAAAAGATTTTCAGGGTGCTGTAGCTGCATTTGACCAGGCTATTGCCCTGAATGATAAAGATCCCAACTTGTATATTAATCGTGGAATGACCTGGAAAAAGTGGGGTGAGATGGAGAAGGCGCAAAAAGATTTTCAGGCAGCTTTAGCCATAGATCCTGGTAATGATTTAGCCCTGATGAATTTATCAGCTGACCTGACCGATCGCGAAAAAAATGATTTGTTGCTTTCTACATATGATCAGGCATTGGCAGGTAATAAAAACCTTGTTATAGCTTACATAAACCGGGGAAATATTAATTTTGAATTAGGTAATTATCAGAAAGCATTGACAGACTTTGATTCTGCTGTTTTTCTGGATGACAAGGATGCCAACAATTTTTTAAATCGTGGCATGGCTTATGCGAAATTAAGGAAATATTCAAGAGCCCTTCAGGATTATCAGCAAGCATTGGTTTTGGATCCCAATAATGCCAAAACCTATAAATTGATCGGTAATGTTCATTTTAAATTAAAGGATTTTGAAGAGGCCGTTCATTTTTATAGCAATTCCATAGGATTATTCAGTTATGATGCGCAAACCTTTTACAATCGGGGTATCAGTCTGTATTATTTATCTGAACAGGTTGAAGCCTGTCAGGACCTGCAACGCGCATTTGAACTGGGGTTAACCCAGGCTAAAAAATTCATCTTAAAGAATTGTCTTGATCAATAATTGTAACATACATAAAAATGCCCCACTTTTTGATATTTTAGCTGAAAAGAAAGTTGCTTCTGACTAAATAGGATTTGACCGGTTAATTTTCCTTCATCACTCCAGGAGGAGGCAGGCTCAATCTGAATATGCTCTTTAAATATCAGTTTGCCCTGGCCATATGCTTTATAAAGGCTTTCTTTGGCACACCAGTAAATACATAATTTATCCAGATCATCTTGCACGATTTCCTGCTCAGATAAAGACAGGAACTTATTTTTAACCTTAAGCAGCTTTGGTTGAACCAGTTCTATATCAATTCCTATGGCTTTTCGGGTATTATAAATGGCTACTGACATAGGATAGCTGTGAGCCAGGGAAATATGATGGTTTATGCTCGGCAGGAAGGGTTTTCCCCGTTGATTCTTAATTAAATATTGAGGTTCCAGCCCAATTTGTTGTAATAATTGGTTTAGGGCTATTCGGGCAGATAGCCATTCCACTTTTTTCTGATGATTTGTGATTTGTTTATATTCAAAAAACTGCCCTTCTGATAGATACAGTTCTGATAGCATTTCATCCGCATTGGTATCAGGCTCAATTTGCCACAAGATCCAGGCAGCCGCTTTATTTATTTGTTCTATCTTAACCTTTCCCATGCTGTCAATGATCATCATCAAGACCAGGTAGTTGTTGTTGTTCTCGAAATAGATCGGCTATAGTTTTATTGCCTTATTCAACACCCAATTTTTAGAATATTATCTTTTTATTTTCTACCTGGTTTTGTTTTTTTGTCATCATTAGCTGTTTTCATAGCTTCTTCCAGACGAAGTTGAAACTTGGATTTCTTTTTGCTTTTACTCCTTAACTTATTATCTTCCATGATGGCCTTGATCTTGTCTTCATCAACAAATTTTCTGATCAGGGCTTGTTGTCCAAATGTGAAGATGTTGGATAAGAAATAATAATAGGTAAGCGCAGCTGAAAACTTATTTAAAACAAACATGAATATTATGGGCATTAAATAGCCAAACGACTTCATCGGTCCTTGTACTGAAGATACCTGATTATTAGACCAGGTGTACAATATGGTAGAAACTGTCATAAGCAGGGTAAAAAGAGAAATATGGTTGCCGTACAAGGAGCTTAGTATTGGAATATTGGCATTCCATGAAATGATCGAGTCATAAGTGGATAAGTCATCAGCCCACAAAAAGGATTCCTGTCTTAATTCAATGGAATTAGGAAAGAAATAGAACATGGCAAACAAGATGGGCATCTGGAGCAACATGGGTACGCAGCCACTCAATGGATTTACCCCGGCTTTTTGATAAAGCTTCATTTGCTCACTCTGTATTTTTTGCATGTCATTACCGTACTCCTCTTTCAATGTATCCAGTTCCGGCTTCAGGATCTTGGTTTTGGCCATAGAAATGTATGACTTATAAGAAAGAGGAGACAGGATCAAACGAATGATGATAACCAGCAGGAATATGATCAGCCCATAGTTACTGGTGAACCTTTCCAGAAAATGAAAGATTGGAATGATCAGGAATTTATTGACCATGTTTACCGGGGTCCAGCCCAAATATACATTTTTGGAAAAGCCATCGGTTACTTTTTTCAATATCTGGTAATTGTTAGGACCAAAGTAATAAGTAAAATCATATTCCTGAGCATCCAGGTTGGCCAATGGTATATTTAACAGCATCTCCGCTTTTTTAACGGTACTGCTATCCATGGGATTGACGGTGGTTTTAATGAACCCCTGGCTGAAATAATCATCAGCAATAATGGCAGAAGTAAAAAACTTTTGCTTCATGGCTACCCATTTTATTGGCGCAGTAATTTCTTCCTGTTCCGGATCCAGCGACCGTTCTTTGAGATCTTCAAAGGAACCTTCTGCGGTAAAATAAGTGATGGTTGTTTTATACCGGCTTTCCTCTACGTTTTTTTCCAATAATTTAATATCATTTATCCAATGGTAGACTAAATGATCTTCATTGAGCATACCTTCCAAACCTTCAGTGTTAATTGCATATTTGAGCTGGTAAGCATCCGGAGCCAACTGATATGTTTGAACCAGCGAACGATTTCCTGCCAGGTTCAGCCTGAAAACGATTTTAGCGGTATCGCCTTCAGAAGCAACTTCAGTGATTTGGTCTGCCTCAAAAAAAAGTTGGGTCAGATCAATTTCTTTATTTTCTACATTCAGCAAAAAAGAAAAACGACTGCTTTGTTCATTGATTAAAATCAAAGGCTCCTTTTCATAGGTCTTAAAGTTTTTTAATTCAACTTTTTTGATTTTTCCACCTTGATTAGAAAATATGATCTTGATTAAATTATTTTCCAGTGTAAATTCCTGAGCTTCTCCCTGAGCAGCTTGTGCAAACATGCCATACCGCCTTTGGTTTTCAATTCCGGCCAATGAATCCTGGTTCATCGGATTAATAGTATCTGCTGGTGAAACGGAAGGTGTAATATCTTCTGTTTGCGCTTCCTCCACTGGTTTAGTGACTTCTTCCTGCTCAACTAGCTCCTGGGGCTGGTCTACCGGAGGAGTAGGGGCAAAAAACTTGAAATACACGATAAACAATAGTGCAATCAGTACTAAACCTATTGCTTGGTTTTTATCCATAATTAGCTTTTAATTAAAATTTTTTCTTCTTTTTCTTTTTGAAAATCAATGGCTGCCTTCACAAATCTAACAAATAATGGATGAGGATTTTGTACAGTGCTCTTCAACTCCGGATGAAACTGCGTGCCAATAAACCAGGGATGATCCACCAGTTCCACCATTTCAACCAGGTTTGAATCCGGGTTTATTCCGGAGGCAATCATACCGGCTTTTTCAAAATCATCTAAGTACTTGTTGTTAAATTCATAACGATGGCGATGTCTTTCCTGAATTTTAGTCTTGCCATAGACCTGGTACGATTTGGTTCCTTTTTTCAAATTGCAGGGATATGCACCCAACCTCATAGTACCACCTTTGGTGGTGATCTTTTTTTGGTCTTCCATCAGGTCAATGACCGGATCTGGTGCATCTTCTTCGAGTTCAGTGGAGCAGGCATCTTTTAGTTGCAAAACATTTTTGGCAAATTCAATCACAGCACATTGCATGCCCAGGCAAATTCCAAAAAAAGGAATCTTGTTTTCCCGGGCGTATCTGGCTGCTTCTATTTTGCCATATATTCCTCTTTCCCCAAATCCTGGGGCTACCAATATGCCCTGCAGGTTCTGAAGCTTGTTTTCAACATTTTCAGCCGTAATGGTTTCAGATGAAATGTATTTTAGATTGATTTTGCATTCGTTTTCTGCTCCTGAGTGGACAAAGGCTTCAGAAATGGATTTATAGGCATCCGGCAACTCAACATATTTGCCTACCAGACCTATATTGACCTCACTGGTTGGATTTTTAAGCCTTCCCAAAAACTCCTTCCATTTTTCAATTTGGGGTTCTTTTTTGGCAGGCAATTTCAATTTACTTAGCACCCGTTCATCCAGCTTTTCTTTTCTCATCAGCAATGGTACATCATAAATGGTTTCTGCATCCATGGCTTCAATTACTGAATTGATATTGACATTACAGAATAGAGCAATTTTTTTCCTGATGTCTGAAGGTAAATGATGTTCGGTGCGGCAAACTAAAATATCCGGCTGGATTCCTGCCTCCAGTAATTGTTTTACCGAATGCTGGGTCGGTTTGGTTTTCAATTCCCCTGCTTTTTGCAGATAAGGTACCAGGGTTAAATGAATAACGACATGATTATTAGAACCCAGATCCCAAAGGGACTGCCTTACAGATTCAATAAAAGGCAAAGACTCAATATCCCCAACACATCCTCCTATTTCGGTGATGACAATATCATAATTACCTGTTTCACCCAGCAAAAAGAAATTTCTTTTGATTTCATCTGTAATATGAGGCACTACTTGTACGGTCTTTCCCAGGTAATCACCTTCTCTTTCCTTGGTGATTACATTATAATATATCCTACCGGTAGTAACGTTATTGGCTTGTGAGGTAGAAATATTCAGAAATCTTTCATAATGACCAAGATCCAGGTCCGTTTCAGCTCCATCATCGGTAACATAGCATTCCCCGTGTTCATATGGATTCAAAGTACCCGGATCAATATTGATATAGGGGTCAAATTTTTGAATGGTCACTGAAAATCCTCTGGCGCTTAGAAGTTTACCTAAAGATGCTGAAATAATACCCTTTCCCAAAGATGAGGTCACTCCACCTGTCACAAAAATATATTTAGTAGATGCCATAAGTAGTTTTAATGTTCAATCTGTTAACTTATGGGATACAAAGGTAATCCATTCAAATGAAAATCCTAATGAATTTTCTGGCTTGTTCAGGAAAAAAAATACCGAACCTGATTCCTTGTATTATCGGGGCTTTTTAAATGAAAGTCTTCAGAAATAAGTATAACCTGTGTAATAACAAACCTTAAATAGGCAAAAAAAAATTAGATTTTATTGTATTTATGAATTAAGGGCCAGGTTGAAGGAATATTCTTACAGGTTAAAGTGCAAAGTGTTATGCTAAAAGTGCTAATCACGGATTATATAACACAATATGTATGAAATAGGATCAGATGTTTCACAGGTAAGTTGCATTCCATTACCGGTTTAAATTTGCCAAAAATGGTCTCTATCTTTAGGGTAAATAAGCTGTAGTAATGCACATTGATAGATGCTTTATTGCAGGATTAACGACCAGCTATGTATTTTCAACCATGATCATAAAGAGAACAATTCTTTTCTTTTTATTTACTATTATACTGCACCCGTCCCTAAGAGGAGCTTGTCCTACGCTTAACAAAGGGAGCTTCATAAAAAATGCTGCAGGATGTGCCAGCCTTGATGTTGTCTTTCAGGTTAAGTATGGTAACCTTGATCCCACTGAAACCAACATGAGAATCGTAATCGATTGGGGAGATGGTTCACCAACTATTGAGTTAGAGTTAAGTGACAGCGATGATTTGACTGATCCTAAATATTTTGAGAAAGAATTGATTCATACTTACCCCGCCAATATGGGGATTTGTGAGTATGAAATTGAAACTTATATTATCAATAGTAGTTGTTTTACGGCTCAGGAATCCCATCAAAGTCAAACAGTCATAGTGTGGGATACCGATGAACTTATGGAAATATCTCCATCTCTGTTCCAGGTTTGTCAGGGAACAGCAGCAAGTTTGCGATTTACCGATGCGGGTGACTGGAATTGCTTTACTCCAGCTCAAACTGGCCGTCCTAATGATGAATTCAGAACCTTACAATGGATATATGGATTGAATATCGCAAATTCCATAGAAGGCGTAACGGTGGATGATGGGGTTGGTATGGTCTCTACATTTCCATTAACAGACCTTCCTTATGATACGGATGTTCATGGGTCACAAAGCTTTGAGGTATTTGTTCCTGCTACCAAACCCAATGGAAATCCCCATAATATAGGTGACAGGTATATAGTTGAATTACGCAACTGGAATCAATGTAATCCATATGATGACACCACAACAGCATTTGTTCCCAATCGAATGATACCAGATCCGGGAGAATGGGCTCCAGTGGTTAAAACAGCCATAATTGAAATTGTTGATGCTCCCGATCCATCATTCAGGGTGAGAAATTCTGCCGGGGTGGAAACTAATAATTTTTGTATTGACGATCAGTTGTTTCTTCAACCCAATCAGGCCGGTTTGACTTATACCTGGGAGTTTTTTGATGCTTCCAATAACTTGTTGCACACCCATACCGGATCAAACCCTAATTACGCATTTAGTTCCGGAGGGCAAAAAAGGATTAAACTTACCGTAGCACCCAGTGGTATTGTGGGTTCATGTTTAGCCAGCTCTGAAAAAATTATCAATATTTTTCCTGTTGCTCAGGCTAAAATTGGTGTTGCAGATATCAATGGAAATACTATTCAACCTGAATTTTGCCAGGATGGCTCTAACTCATATACACATACCGTAAGATTTACCGATGAAACTTTGGGTTGGGATGCAAACACTGAAGGGGAATGGATATTTTATGATCATACAGGCAGTGAAATAAAGCGGGAAGTTGCATCAGGTCCTCCTTCTTATTTTGAACAGGATTACATTGATCCTGGTATTTATAAAGTAAAGCTGACCATTTGGGACAAAACTGTGCCTGGTTGTACCTCAGAAGATGAAGTAAGTTTGGTAGTCTATAGGATTCCTCAGCCTGATTTTACTTACCTGGCCAGTTGCGCAAATCCTAAAGTAACCTTTACAGATCAATCAATCCTGTCAACTATAAACGGAGATGCCATCAATTTATGGGAATGGGATTTTTCCTATGATGGAATTCATTTTAATATGGATCGGTCATCAGCTTCTCCGGATCCTTTTGATTACGATCTTTCTGGTGTAGGTGATCATCAGGTGGCTTTAAGGGTAACTACGGCTAAAGGTAGCTGTAGTCAGATGATCACTAAAACAGTAAAGATAAAGCCAAATCCCATCCCTTCATTTACTACTGCTCCTGTGGAAGGATGTTCTCCTCTTACCACTGAATTGACCAATACATCCTTAGGAAGCCAACCATCAGGAGTTACTATATCTGGTTTTGAATGGCTGATCGATCAGGGTTCAGGGTTTGTATCAGATATAACATTAGACCCCGCTGATCCTGCATATACTGATATTTATCAAAAGATATTTATAAATAATACCAATCAAACAAAAACTTTCCAGGTAAAGCTAAGAGCAACCTCTACTGATGGATGTGTGGTGGAAAGTGCTCCCCAGTCAGTAAAAATCTTTCCCCAGATTGGATTGGATATTATCAATGATTACAATGTTCTGGGTGATAATTGTTCTCCGGTACCTGTGAATTTTACCGGTAGTGTATTAGATCCTATGGTTGTGCCAGAAAAATACTCCTGGAAAGTAGAAGAACTGAACAATGTCTTGAGTCAGGCCGTCAATCCAGGTACTGATCCTAATTTCAGCTATACCTTTAATAATATTTCCGGCTCAGCTAAATCGTATAAAGTAACCCTGGAAGTGGAAAAAACCGGATACTGTTTTGCTCCTAAATTTGTAAATGTCTTTATTAACCCTATACCTTCTTCAGCTTTTGATATAATTAAAACAGAAGAAGGTTGCAATCATATATCTTACCATATAGAAGCTCAGCAAAAAAACCTGAAATACGAATGGGAAGTAAATGGTGCAACTTATGCCACGGATCAGTTCAATATCAGTTTTAACCGCCCAGAATCGAACCAGGCTGATCTTAAATATGATGTAAAGCTGAAAACCATCGATACCCACACCAATTGTGAGAGTGTGGTTTCAGTTAAAGAACTGGTGGTTCCCCGAAAAGAATCAATGAATGTTGTGTTAGATTTGGCCGGTGCTAAAGAAGGTTGCGCCCCGTTTACCGCTTCATTTTCCAATACTTCCACAAATTTTCCAACAGGTACCTCTTTTGATCTGCAGATTTCAAAAGACGGCAAACCATGGCAAGTTTCTGAGCCAATTACAGGTAATACTACTGATCAGTTCCAGGTAGCATTTGACTCTTCCGGGGTATACCAGATCGTATTATCTGCTGTTTCTCCGTCAGGATGTAATTTCGTTTCTACACCATCCCAGGTGGTAACAGTTTACCCTGAAGTAGTATCTGCGTTCGAAACAGATAAATTAATGGGTTGTTCTCCTCTGGAAATATCTTTTGCCAATTGGTCTGATGGCAATGATAATCCTGGCAGCGCCTGGTATTATCAAGAGGTTGGTACTGAAGAAATGATCCATTTCTCCAACGATGCTTTTCCCAGTCATACATTTGTCAATGAATCGAACGCCGAAAAAGTATATGAAGTTTTTTATGTGGCTGAAAGTATGAAAGGCTGCATGGATACCTCATCGAAGAAAATAAAAGTTGCCCCGGGAGTCACTCCTTCCTTTAGTATTCATCCTGGCGACCAGGGTTGTACACCATTGCCAGTTACTTTAAACAATAATAAATTAAGGGAAGGCGTAACCTATATCTGGTATTATGGGGATGGAGAACCGAATGACACAACCCATATGGAGCCTGAATTAGATCATACATTTTTGAATAATTCAGTCAGCTCTCTTAAAACATATAATATTACCTTAACTGCTATAGATAATGTTTCAGGATGTGAAAATAAGCTTTCCAAACCTGTTCGGGTTTATCCAATGATCAATGTGAATGTTTCTCCAGATCAATTGGATGGATGTGCTCCTTTAACTGTGAATTTTGAAAATAATACAATTGGAGCAGAAGAGCATCAATGGTATTACAGGTTATCAGGTTCCTCCGAACGTTATGAGATTACCGTAGCCAAAGATGTAAATTACGTTTTGAATAATAAGGGAACAGGTGATTTGCAATATGAGGTTGTTTATGAAGCCAGAAATAAATATGGATGCATTGAACAGCACGTTTCTTCACATACCGTTTATCCTGAACTGAAGGCGAGCTTTACGGTAAATCCTCAAAAGCAAGTACTGCCTAACTCTTCTGTTTCGATTTACAATGCAACTAATAAAGGCGATTGGGATTATTCCTGGGATTATGGTGATGGAAAGGGATATTGCATTGAAACCGATCCGGCTAAATATACTTATGAAACTTATGGTGCTTATGAAATAAAACTTGTGGTATCGCATGGTCCTTGTGTAAGTGAACATGTTCGAACCGTTGTGATTGAGCCTGTTTTACCTGAAGTAGACTTTGATTGTGATCCAAAGAAAGGTTGCAGGCCTCTAACGGTTCATTTTGAAAACTTATCTACCTATGCCGATTCGGAAACTTATTTTTGGGACTTTGGAGATAACCAGGGATTTTCTACAGCCAAAGACCCAACTTATACCTTTAATGAAGCAGGCACCTATACTGTAACCCTTGAAGCCAGTAATAAGCTTGGCACCAAGGTAAAAAAAGAGAAGAAATATTTAATTGAAGTGTATGATATACCATATGCCAAATTCAGAGTGAATCCGGCACCACCCAAACAAGTTTATACACCTGATCCGGTATATTTTACCAACTATAGTTTCGGGGCTGACCTGTATAACTGGCAATTTGGAGACGGACAAACTTCTGATGAATATGAGCCGCAGCATGTATATGAACAAGCCGGATTTTATGACATAATTCTGCAGGTTTCCAGTGAGCAGGGGTGCTCTAATGCAGATACGCTCCAATCCGCAGTAGAGGTAATTGAAGGAGGAACCATCAGTTTGCCCAATGTATTTACTCCCAGTCTGGATGGTCCTTCCGGGGGGAATAGTCAATACAACAATTCCAATGATGTTTTTATTCCAAAAATAGAAGGAGTTGTGGAGTTTAATATGCAAATTTTTAATCGCTGGGGTGAACTCATCTTTGAAAGTAAAAGTAAGGATATTGGTTGGGATGGCTATTACAAAGGCGTGTTATGTGCCCAGGATGTGTATATCTACAAGTTGCAATTGAAATATGCTGATGGGGAAAGGTCGGTAAAAGTAGGAGATGTGACATTGCTAAGATAAAAAACAACCTTTATGAGAAAAATTTTACTAATAATATTTATCGTCTCGTTTTCATTTTCAGTATTTGGACAGGATCCTCATTACTCGCAATATTATGCTGCTCCGTTGTATTTAAATCCAGCCTTTGCCGGAACCAGCGAAGGACATCGGTTTGTGATTAATCATAGAAATCAATGGCCTTCTATTCCTCAGGCTTTCAGTACCTTTTCATTTTCATATGATTATAGCATACCTAAGTTAAGAAGTGGCTTTGGCTTTTTAGCCACAACCGATAAGGCCGGAACAGGAGGATTAAGATCTACCACACTGGGATTTTTGTACGCATACAAGGTTCAGTTAGGTAAATGGGTACTTTCTCCAGCTATTAATTTTGCTTTTGGCACAAGAGATCTTGATTTTAACAAATTGGTATTTGGTGACCAACTGTTTTCCAAAGGTCCCACCAATGATGATGCCATGGGAAAATTTGAAGATTTTAAATTTTTCGATTTCAATGCAGGTTTGTTGTTTTATAATGAAACAGTCTGGTTAGGAGCCTCTATTCATCACCTGAATGAACCCAATCAATCCCTACTGGGGGAAGTAAGCGTATTGCCCCGTAAGAGATCCATACATGGAGGTGTTAAAATCCCACTTTATAGGGGGCCGTTCAAAAAAGACCGAACTTCCAGCATAGCACCATCTTTTGTATATCGGAGCCAGGGAAGTTTTGATCAATTTGATCTGGGTTTGTACTACCTTTATTTTCCGGTAATGGCTGGTGTTTGGTACCGGGGAATACCTGTTCAGCAATCTGTGGCTGATAACGTCAGCCATGATGCAGTTACCGTAATATTTGGTTTGAAAATCCAGACTTTCGAGGTAGGATACAGCTATGATCTGACCATTTCCTCCCTGGGAACCAGTGCCGGAGGAGCCCATGAGATCTCATTAAAGTATGAATTCATTACTAAAGGACATTTTAAACGGCCTAAACCTGACAAGTTCATTCCATGTCCGGTGTTTTATGATAAAGGTTTGAAACATTAAGAATATTTTTAATCCACTTTTTCCACTGTAATATTTTTTGGCATCTTTTGTTAAAACACTAACTTTGCAGGAAATTTTAACGTTTGGTCTCAAATTATTTTGAGGCTTTTTCATTTTATGATATTTAAGCAGGTTTTATCAGAAAACAGGATATTTGATCTGATCCATACAGCGGCGGAAGAGTTGGGTTTTCCTGCTTATGTGATTGGGGGTTATGTCAGGGATCTCATCCTGAAAAGACCTTCCAAAGATATAGATGTAGTTTGTGTGGGAAGCGGAATCCAACTGGCTCAAAAGGTGGTGGATAAGTTTGATTATGATGCCAAAATTTCAATATTTAAAAATTTTGGTACAGCCATGGTGAAACTGAATGATTGGGAAGTTGAGTTTGTGGGAGCACGTAAGGAATCCTATAACCGCAATTCCCGAAAACCGGTGGTAGAAAATGGTTCCCTGGAAGATGATCAGAAGCGCCGGGATTTTACCATCAATGCTTTAGCAATTGGATTGAATGAGGATGATTTTGGTCAATTACTTGATCCTTTTGAAGGTCTGAGAGATCTGAAAAAGAAAATGATCAGGACACCGCTTGATCCGGGCATTACATTTTCTGATGACCCGCTGCGTATGATGAGGGCTATCCGGTTTGCCACCCAACTACAATTTGATATTGCTCCAGATACATTTGAAGCCATCAACCAGCATGTTGAGAGGATTGAAATTGTTTCAGCAGAACGGATTACGGATGAACTGAATAAGATTATTCTTTCTCCTACACCATCTTACGGTTTTAAGCTGTTATTTCATTCCGGGCTGCTGGAACGTATTTTTCCTGAGATGACTGCCTTGCAGGGGGTGGAGACCATAGACAGTAAATCTCATAAAGATAACTTCTACCACACTCTGAAAGTGCTTGACAATGTCTCCCAGGTTTCCGGTGACCTTTGGTTAAGATGGGCCGCCATTTTACATGATATTGCCAAGCCCGTTACCAAACGATTCGATCCTAAAAGTGGATGGACCTTTCATGGTCATGAAGATCGCGGCGCTAAAATGGTACCTTATATTTTTCGCAAATTAAAATTGCCTCTCAATGATAAAATGAAAAAGGTGCAAAAACTGGTGAAGTTGCACTTAAGGCCTATTTCCCTGGTCAATGATAATATCACCGATACCGCAGTCAGAAGGTTAATCTACGAAGCAGGAGACAACCTGGAGGACCTGATGGCCTTGTGTAGAGCAGATATTACTTCCAAGGATCAAAGCAGGGTCAGGAAATACCTTAAGAATTTCGAAAAAGTGGAAAAAAAATTTCAGGAGGTAGAACAAAAAGACAGGGTGAGAAATTTTCAACCACCTATTACCGGTGATGTCATTATTAAAACATTTGATATTGAGCCTTCTAAAGTAATAGGAGAGATCAAAGATGGTATAAAGGAAGCTATTCTAGAAGGAAAAATCAGCAATAATTATGAATCAGCGTTTCACTATATGCTGAAATTAGGAAAAGAAAAAGGATTATACGGAAAACAGGTATAAAATTTGTTGGTAAAAGATAATTGTAAATTTAAATTAATATTTAGGCAGATGATAAGAATAAAGCATATTACCCTGACTTTTTTAATCCTGATCACATTGGGGGCAGGGTTGATTCAGGCTCAAAATGACAGAAATTCACCTGAGTTTCAACAACAGGCCAAAGTATATGCAAGGTCTATGAAATATAATGATTTTAATGTGGCCAAAAGTGCATTGTATAATTTAATTGCTATGCAACCACAGAACGATTCATTATTGTTTTCACTGGCTTATATTTACTTTGATAACAGAAATTATATTTCCAGTGTATTAGCAGCCAAAGATTTATTGGCCTTGAATCCGGACAATCTGGCAGCTCTGGAAATCAGCGCCATATCCTATGAGAATATTGGGGCTAAGCAAAAAGCCCTGGATGATTATGAATCTTTATATTTGAAAAATGAAAATGTAAATACTTTGTACAAAATAGCCTTTTTACAGTATGAATTAAACAGGCACAAGGAAGCGAAAACTAATGCGGAAATTCTGTTGGATAAAGAGGCTGTAGCTGATCAAAAGCTTTATTTCAGTACCGGAGAAAATCAGCAACAGGAAATACCTATGATGGCATCTGTGTATAATTTATTGGGTTTAATTACTAAAGCTCAGGGTAATAAAACTGAAGCCAAGCAGCATTTTGAAAAAGCCATTGAGGTTGCTCCGGAATTTGAATTGGCTAAAAATAATCTGAATGAGCTTGATAGCAACTGATAGATAATACCATCTTACAGGTTTGTGCCAAAGGCTGCGGTGTTAGAAGATTCTTACATTGCAGCCTTTTTTATTTATTTATTCAAATAATATGCAACTCTTGGAAAAGTCAGTTGTCTTTAGAACAGAATGATTAAGAATTTGGAAGCATTACAAAAAAACATTCACCAGGATTTAATTGAGGCGTGTATAGCAGGTAGCCGTGAGGCTCAATATCAGTTATACAAAAGTTATGCCAAGGCCATGTATAATATATGCTATCGTATAGTGAATGATTTTGATGAAGCTGAAGATGTTTTACAGGATGCTTTTATACAAGCATTTAATAATTTGCCTTCTTTTAAATCCACCGGATCATTTGGGTCCTGGTTGAAAAGAATTGTTGTAAATACGGCATTAAACCACTTAAAAAAGAAAAGCAGGTTTATGCTGGTGGATGAATTCGATGAAAATATCCCGGCTGATCAGGATAATTCCCTTTCAGATCAACAGGCGGTATTAAATGTGGAGAAAATAAAAAAAGCCATTCAAAAGCTACCAGATGGTTTTCGGATTGTGTTTTCTCTTTATTTGTTGGAGGGTTATGATCATGGAGAAATCGGCCAGATCCTGAATATATCTGTTTCAACTTCAAAATCACAATATTTAAGAGCCAAGAAAAAATTAAAAGAAATTTTAAAGGAGGAATTCTTTTATGAAAACTGATAAAGATAATTTAGAAGATTTTATTCAGCAGCACCGTGGATTGCTTGATCATGATTTTCCCCAGGATAAGGTCTGGCAAAAAATAGATCAAAAAATCAAGCCTGTTTCAAAATCGAAAAGATTTGATATAAACCTGCTTTGGAAAGCTGCTGCTATTCTTTTTTTAGTCACTACATTGATTTTATGGCAGCAGAACAGCCAGGATTCTTTGAATAGCCAGGAAATTGCGGTAGCGATCAATCCTGAATTCAGTCAAATAGAATCCTTTTATTTTAGTCTGATAGAAGAAAAGAAAGAGGAAATTCAAGGTATGGAGCTGGATATTAGTGATCAAATGAAAGCAGAGTTTTTTGGAGAACTTAACAGCCTGGATTCTGCTTACCAGCACTTGAAAATCCAGCTGGAGAATACAAAAAATGAAAAACTGGTAGATGAAATGATTGAAAATATGCAACTGCGCATAGAAATTCTTAATCGTCAATTAAATATTTTAGAAAGTATACAAAACATTAAACAAAATGAAAACCAATATCATATATAGTTTTATTGCATTGCTGTTGTTAAATACTGCTGTTTTAAAAGCAGATGTTTTGCAGGAAAGGCAGAAGGAAATATCCCGATCCTACCAGGTAAATAAAAACACCCGTTTATCCATTAATAATAAATTTGGGAAAGTGCATATTAATGTTTGGGATAAGAACCAAATAGATATGAAGGTCACTGTTGTAGTGGAACGAAGATCTGAGGCGGAAGCGCAAAGGATACTTGAACAGATAGAAATTAAGATCGATGATGATAATGCAGGTGATCAGATTGAATACAGGACCGAGGTAGGAAAAATCAATAACTCCAAAGGAGAATCATTCGAAATTAATTATGAAGTGAGTATGCCGGCAGGAAATCCGCTGGAAGTCAAAAATTCTTTTGGAGATTTTTACCTGGATAACTTTAAAGGACCTGCGGAATTGGATATATCCTACGGAAATATGAAAGTGGATAATCTGGATGGGCCTTCAGAAGTAAAATTATCTTTTGGTAAAGGCTTAAGCAGTATAGCACATATGAGGATGGGCGAAGTGACAGTTAAATATTCCGACCTAAGCCTGGGAAGTATTGATGATGGTGAGATTGATAATCAATTTGGTAATATTAAAATATCAAAAGCAGGGAATATTGAGTTGGATAGTAAATATGGCGATATAGAAATAGGTGAAATTGATAATCTGGAAGGAGATATAGGATATTCAGGGTTCATGATTGTGCAGCTTAATCAATCAGCCCTGATTGATGCGGCTTATGGTAAAAATATGTCTATAAATAATGTGGCACCGGGATTTCAAAGATTAGAAATTGAAACTAAATTTAGTGGATTTGATGTCTATTTTGCCCCGGGAGTAAATGCTAGCCTGGAGGCCAGCCTTGAGTTTGGAAATCTTAAATATGAAGAAAGCCTGATTAAAATGCAGCATATTGATAAAAATTCTACTTCCAGTGAATATCGTGGCCAGATTGGCACAGGCACAAATTTATCCACTGTGATTATCGATTCAAGTTATGGAAATGTTAGGCTGGCCAGTATAAAATAACACAACAGCGCCAAGTAAAAGAGGGGACTGCTCACGGTCCCTTTCTTGTTTTAAAGGGTGTCGTCTTAAATTAATAATAATCGCTTAACTTGAAGTTTTCCTTTTTTGAATCCAGGACACCTGCTTCCTCACATTTTAATATACGTGCAGGGTGTCCTTTCACCAGGTTATGGTTATGGGTAGCCATCAGGATGGTCGTCCCACTATTATTAATTTCCAGGAACAATTGGAAAATGCCCTCTGAAACATCTGGGTCAAGATTGCCGGTAGGTTCATCGGCTATCAAGAGGCTGGGTTCATTTAATAAAGCCCTGGCAATCACTACCCGCTGTTGTTCACCTCCGGAAAGTTGATGAGGCCACTTATTGCCGGCTGAACCTAAGCCCACCCGCATCAAAACTTCGGCCAGCCTGGTCTTGATTTTGGATTTGTCTTTCCAACCGGTAGCTTTCAATACAAAAGTAAGATTGTCTGCAACTGTTCGGTCATAGAAAAGTTGAAAATCCTGAAAGATGATACCCAACTTTCTTCTAAGGAAGGGCACATCAGTTTTCTTTATTCCTTTGATGTCATAGCCTGCCACCTGGATATCTCCCAGCCTTAATGGGAGATCTGCATAAAGGGTTTTTAATAATGAAGATTTCCCACTTCCGGTACGGCCTATTAAAAAAACAAATTCCCCTTTTTCTATTTCAAAGTTGACTTTTTCCAGTACTGCATTAGATTCATGAAAAATACAGGCATCTTTTACGCTTACTACCAGATCAGAAGTTGAGGACATAACTTAAATATCTAATTTTTGAAGTTTGCCATAAGGCAACCCGTTAATTACATGCTGTAGGGATTCTTCTTTGCCATCAAGTCCGAATTTTTCCAACTTTTTTAAGGGTCTGTCGGCTCTAAAATAAGCAATCAAAATGAAATTTTCATCTCTTAGCTGAATATAGTCAGGAATTTTGGCTTTCCCTTTAACTTTAATAATATACATCAAACCGTTCTTTTTTGCTTCCATTAACAAATATACAGGAAGAATAGTTACGAAAAGATTTTCAGGAAAGTTTAAAAATAGGTGAAACCGGCATCGCACCGCTCGACCACCTACCCTTGCTTCCTTCCGGACCTGGGGGATTCAGCAGGAGCTGGTCGTACCGGCTCGCCAGGTTGATTAATAAGATTTAATATTTTTTAACAAATGAAATGCTACTTTGATTATAATTCAGGAATGAATAAGGAGGATTAACAATTAAAGGTTATTCATATTTGAAAGAGAAAGTAAAAATGGCGAAACCGGCATCGCACCGCTACGACCACCTACCCTTGCTTCCTTCCGGACCTGGGGGATTCAGCAGGAGCTGGTCGTACCGTTTCGCCATTGCAAACTTAATCATATTTACTTTTGAGACAAAATTTATATAATTTAGATTTACAAAAAAGTAAAATGTCTAACGTAGTACATGAATATTTTAAAAAAGAATGGGAAGGTGGTTTAATAATGGTCCAGCTAAATCCTGTGACTTTTACTGGGTTGGAATTAATTATTCATCAGAATAAGGTAAAGAAAACCAAAAGGACTTTTGATGAAGAGATCTATAAGGATTTTGAAGCAGATGGCTTTGTCAGAGCAAACCCTTTGGAATTTAATTTATATCTGAAGGGAATGATAAAAAAATAGTGCCAATTGGAAGGGTAGAAAGAGTAGATTCTCTTAAGAATCGTACTCAAGGTCAGATCCAAATAGATGATCATGTTCTGAATCATAATCAAAATCTTTTTCGAATTCAAAATCAATAAATACATCATTGTCATCCAATTCTTCGAAATCCGATCTGTCAAATAATAATTCTTCCATTTTAGCCATACATTATAATTTATTAGTTAAACATTTATCCGAAACGAAAATTATTCACATTGGTTTTTATCAAATATAGAAAAATTTTATTACTAAATTGTAAACTAAACATGAAATAAATATAAATAAAACAATAAAAAGCTGAAATATTTACTATTAGGATAAAAGGTTAGGTAAGGTTATCTGGAATTTTTAAGATCAAGGATATATCTTGACCCATAAGATGGACTACTGTTATTGTAAAACCCTGATAAGATTCTGTGCACGATATGGGCATAGATTAGTTCCTCATCACTTTTTCCTTCTTTACCAATCCAGTATACCCTGCGAGGATGCTTTTTCATATCTTCTATATATTCAACGGCGTCATTATACTGATCATTGGTAAATGATATTTTAAATGTAGCCTCTACTGTTTCCATAATTTATTTGAATTTAAACTCTCTTTAAATAAATAGATTAAGCAATAGAATTAACGATTAAAGAAATATAATGGTTTTCAAATTAATATTTAAGGTGAATTTAATTGTTTTGCCTGAAAAATTCAATACCACAAATGACGTGATGGCAGCAATATATTAAAAAAATCCCACACCTTCGCGGAGCTTTGGGCCTTCTTAGCCTGGCACACCGGTCCACCTGCATTTTCTGATGGGCCATCGCTGCTTGATAGTGATTCATCCAAGTTAAGGTAAACTTTTGCTATAAGCAGCAATACTCTAACCATTGAGAAGAATTCTGCCCTCACTTTAATTTACAACGTCAGACTGAGGTCAGTCTGCCTTCCGTAGTCCAAAATAATGTCATTATATAGTAACTTTTTTTCTCCTGAATGGAGGGATTGCTAATGGCGTTATTGAATTTCAATAAAATGGCTCATGAAGTGGATGTAACCAATATTTTTCAGGTTTCTGACATGTATTAGGGTGCAGGAGATCATTTTGCCGGGCTTAATTCCAAAGGAATACTAAGAGCCCGGCCTGATAAATCTATTCAGCAGCCAAAATTAGCTTACTATGCCTATCAGCATAAGGCCAGTTTGTTTTCCGGAAAAATAGAAAAACTGAAGCATATCAAGATCTCTCAAACTGACCAGGATCTTTTTGTTTATGCCTATATAAGTTAAGAGGCTAAGGGGAATGCCATCACCTTATGGTTTTCAGAAGCCAGACCGGCGGAAGAATATCCAGTCAGCCTGGTAGATTTCAATATGAGCGGAATAGATCTAAAGGATACCGAATTTTATAGAAAGCAGCAGGAAAAACTCCCTGACACTTTTGGATGTATTCCCGTAATGAAGGCATCTATAAAGGTATCTGAATATTTATGGTGGTTCCTTTGCTAATAGTGGAATCGATGTTCATAGAGCCTCTGAGGTATTCCACCCTGGCTTTAATATTGTTAATCCCAAGTCCCCGGATAGCATCATTTCCGGGATTCATTCCTCTGCCATCGTCTTCTACCATCATTGACAACTTCTTCTTGTATTTGTTCAGATACACATTCAGGTTCTTGGCCTGGGCATGTTTGATCACATTCTGGATGATTTCCTGTAAAATCCGGTACAATTGAATTTCTTGGTTGGGATCTAATCTTTTTTCCATATCGTGGGCATAAAGCTGTGCGTTGATTTCCACATGGTTTAATTGGTCAATAATGGTTTTTATGGCCGGTATCAGCCCGAATTTGACCAGCTCGCCCGGCATCAGGTTATGACTGATAAGCCGAACCTGCTGACTTGTTTCGGTCAGGGTTTCCACCGAATTCAATAGTTCCTCTGATTTTACACCGGAGGTATCAATTATATTTCTCAATTTATTGGTGATCAAAGCCAGAGAACCACCTACACTGTCATGAAGGTCCCGGGCAATCCGTTTTCTTTCCGCCATCTGGGTTTCTGTGATGGCATTAATTAAGGCTTTCTGCTTTTGATTGTGGCTGTGTTGCCTCATGATGACGAAGGTCATGCCAAAAATAAACAGCGCAACTACCAAGGTAATACTCAGGCGACGGATAGAGGCATTCTTTTTTATTATGGAGGCTTCATTAATTAATTTTTGTTCAGAAAGACTGAGGATTTCCTTTTCTTTCTTTTCCGTTTCATACCTTATTTCCAATTCACTTACGGCCATTCGGTGGTGTTCATTCACCAGGCTGTCGTTTAACAAAAAATACATTTTATGGTATTTCAATGCATTTTTCAGGTCGCCCATCGCCTCATACATTTCTGATATGCCCAGGTACCCATCCCTTAATTTGTCCCTGTTGCCTAGCTTTCTGGTCATCTCCAGGCCAATTTTATAATTCAATATGGCATCGTCAAATTGCTTAAGTTTGCTGTGGGCAATGGCCACATTCTGATAACCCAATGCGGCTGAGGCTTTGTCATCTAAATTTACGGCCAAATCAAGTGCTTTTTGGTAATACTCCAGTGCCTGGGGTATTTTATCCGTACGTTCATAAAGCACTCCGATATTATTGTATATATTGCAGGCTGAGTGCAGGTCATTATTGTTCAGGTGAAAGTCCAGGTTTTTAAAAAACCATTCCTCAGCCCGGTCATACTCTTCCTGCATGACATAAAGAATGGCCATGTTGCCTATGGCACGACCTTCTTCATGCTTATTTTGATGTTTTTTTGCCAGTTTCAGGGCTGAGGTCAGGTATTCTTCTGTCTTTTTCCAGTTCTGCATGGCAATATATACCGATCCGATATTGTTCATGATTCCCGCCGTTTCTGCGGCCAGACCATGTTCTTCACATACCCGGAGGCTATTAAGGTGGGCTTCTATGGCTTCTTTAAACCGGCTCATGTAGTAATTGGAGGTGCCGATGGTAGCAAAGAGTTCTTTCAGGTACAAGGGCTGAGCCAGCTCTTTCCATTCTAATGCCTTATTGGCCAGGTCAAGACTATGCTGATACTGGTGCTGGTACAGATGGTTTCTGGATCTGAAGGTATAAAATCGGAAAACTTCTTCAGATGGTTTATCAAGATCCAGTAGATTCAGTGCCTGTTCATAGTATGTTTCTGCTGCGGTAGGCTCAGTTTTCTGAACTTCATTGGCTATATTCAGTAATAGTTCCAACTGCTGCTCAGGAGGAGTTTTTTTCAGCATTTGTTTCAGGCTGTCGACTTTTGGATTATCTTTCGCTGTAGAAAAACAGGGCCACATGAACAGGATCAAAGAAAAATAAAGGCTTAGGAGTTTCAACATTGCTTATCAGTTTCAGGATTTACCTGGTTCAACATCTAATGCAATATAGTAAATGACTGGCTTTTTTGACAGCAGTAAATTAATTTTTTCGTTGAAATCCAACCAGACCTGTCCCGGAAGCAGGCTTTGCTTGGGATTCAATAAATAGTAAGGATAAATACACATTACTGCACTTCTCAACCCAGAAAATCACCTTCAGCAATCAGGACAACACACCTCTGGCACCCTGGTTAATGGTGACGTACGTAAAATACGGTGATGCCCCAGCTGATCGCTGACCGGACTTGGTTTTCGGTTTAGTGCACCTGTTACTGCTTCACCTGGGGCAAATCTCCTTTTATATTCCTGGTTAAAAGTAGATTGCTGCTCATTATTCATAAGATCAGCCGCTGCCTGGGCCACAGCAGGTTGATCCAGCTTGGTCATATGCTCAAAAATGTTGGTGATCTGCGGCAGTGTTTCCACCACCAGTACACTTAACCTGGAATCCCGGGGCAAACCAAAAACAGCCAGCAATTGAGATACTTCTTTATTACTCCATACGGTAGTGCCATATTTTGAAGCATTTTTATTCTTTTTACTGTAGTCCACCAGTTTCAGGAAATTGCCTGTCTGGGCCAGCGAAACATTAGCTTTCAGGGTTTTCAGGGTAACCTGGTTCAGTACCTGCAATTGCTCATCTGTGTATTTTTCAAATACATCCACATCTTTTTCAGGTTCGATCTGGACCCTCCAGTCCAGTGGTTTGTCGTCCAGCAGGATATTTCGGTAATCCAGGTTGTCAGCCTGTTTGACCTGGGCATATAGTAAAGCCCATAGTTCAGTGCGTGGTGGATCAGCAGTTACATTTTTTCCGGCATGTACAGCTACTGCGTAAGGTGCAGTTACCCATAGTTTATCCTCGTCCCGGTTGGGCATGCAGGTTAGCCCGGGTGCAGGATGCTGTATACCATGCGATTTTAACCGTCTACCGAAGCGTCCCTGGGCTGTGGTCCAAACTTTTTCCGGATCATCCCCTTCATTTTCAGGAGGCAATTCATAATGCCCTACTCTGAACTCATAGGTGAAAAAGCCAAACATTTCATCACTGTGAGCGTGCAAGCCAGGAGGAAGGGGCAGCATATAATGGACATCACTTGAAGTGCTTTTGATCATGGGCTGCATGGCATTAAGACCGGCCAGATCATTGGAAGAGGCTGCTGTGACCACCCTGATCTGTTCAGGGTCAATGGGTAGGGGAGGTTCTTCCGGAGCCACAAATAAAGAAGGATGATTGTTACTGATCAGCTGGTCAGGGGTGTTGGTCAAGACCCGGGCGAAATAGTTGTCCTGCGGATCTTTGACCGGTTCTGCAAATTCAATCCACAAAAACCTTTTCCTGGATTCCGAACTCGTATATTTTTCATCCCGCACATAAGGGGAAAGGGCCAATCCTGCCGACGCGATCTTTGGAATCTGAGCTGGTGGCGTGGTAATAGGCAATATCATGGCTAATGCTACAGGGTCATCTGCCTGTTCTGCATGGTCAGCTTTAAACTGAGGTACTATCCTGTAATTAACATCTATAGTATCCGGAAAAACCGGATTGTTACCCTGTCTGTCCTGCTTAGGTTCGATTGCATCGATGAAGACGATTCTGGTAGAATTGCGTTGTGGATCATCCAAAGATTCAAAGGAAGCCGTTCGTATCATTTTGATGCGTCCAACTTCAGCATCTTCCTCCTCCGGCTGATTCTGATGGGTATAGCCTTTGGTCCGCCTGATGATTAAGCTTTCCGTTTGCAGGGCATCCCACATCCAGTCACGGTCTATTTCCAAACTTATACAACATAACCAGTGATTGATCAGGTCTCCTTTTGAAGAAAAGGTCAGAGATGAACTGTCCGGGGCCAATGTGTGTCTGATGCGACTGGAACAAGCAAAAACCACTCTTTTTCCCTTGGGTGCATTGAGGGTAAGACCTGTGCTTTCCAGATCTAATTTATCCGCCAGGAGATGCATGTTATTAGTTGCTGTTCTGGTTGTATTACCGAATAATAATGTGTCCAGGCGGCCATCAAAAGTAACAGCCAGATCAGGCTGCAGGTAAATTCCCTGCAGTTCCGGTACTCCGGCAGTTTGTACCAATAAACCTGTTTCATCAGTTGAAGGCATATACAGTAAAATGGTGAAGGCTTCACCATAACGTACATCCATAGTTTTATTTCCTTCACCAATGACCCCATAATAGCCCAAGGTTTCATTTTCTGTCTCCTTGTCTTCACAAATAGCCCGAATGGTAAGGCGGGCAGTTCTGGCAGTAGGCAGAACCAGATGTGACAGGTTGTCAATATCATCTTCTAATCCCAGATCCTGACCCAAATTAAGTTCTTCACCCACATTAAGGACCTTATCCGGGCCCTGGATGTCTCTGTATTCTATCGGGATATTCAAGACAGCTTCATAATTATCATCATTCCCATTCACAGCCGGAAAAAATCTTGTGGTGGTATATAGATGCACATAATCATCTTTTCCACTGACACTGTCCAGTTTGTCCAGCTTTAAAGTTTCAATTTCCACGATGATCTCCACCTGGTCAACATCAGGATCGGCAATACCCAGCCCCACCCGGTGTTCGGCATTATGGCTATAGTCGCTGTTATTCGTATCCAGGCTCAGGTTGGATTGATCCAGCAGACGCTGAATTGGCTGGTTGTATTTTCCTGTGTAAACAACTGCGGGATAACCCAGTTTGGGTCTCCTGATATTCAGTTCATCCAATTGGCTGGGCCCATCGGTACCAATTACCGGGTGAATATCTCCAGGCTGGGCTTCAGGAATAGCCTCTATTTCCTGAATTCTGGGCTGGATAGGTGCAATAAAACGCTTAAACTGACAGGTGGCAATATCTGAAGGAGTCTCATTAATCGGGGCCTGGTCTATACCTGGTGCGCCACCACTGATATCCTGCATCCGGATCCTGAACTGATAGGTATTGCCATATCGCAATTGTGCGGTTATCTGACCGGGATTGTAAAGGTTGTTGAGGTTGTTTGCAGCGCCACCAGTCACACCTGTACCTGTAGTTACAGGGTTGCCGTCTTTATCCAGGGCAGGATTATCGGCCGGATCAGCATCCACTTGTGGATTAGTGGTTTGATAAACAGTGGCCGCATCCGGATCAGGCAATACCATGCTATGACCGTTCCAGCCAGCGAAGTACATGGGCAGCCAGTAAGATTGCAGCTGACCTGACACCTGTTCAGTTCCATCAAGTTGAATGGGATACACCTGGTAAGGTAATTCTCCATTGAATGCTCCCAAATCTATGGTATCTTCAGGGTTGTTGGGATCCCGGGCCAGTGTCAGTGACTGGATACTTGAGACCTGATTAAGTGATTCCCAGGGGTTTTCGGGATTTCCCGGTTCAGCAACTTGTCGCACATCTATTATATATCCCAATACGCCTAATGGTGCATCCAGGCGCTTATCCGGATGACTCACCGAATTATCTGTCATTAATTGACGGATATACCATTTTAAGATAGTTTCATCATCCCAACCAGTCTGAATTCCGGTATCCTTTACCGGATAGGAACCGTCTGCTTCTTCCTCCAGCGGATCCCGGTGAGGCTGCTGCCGGCAATGTACGATTTTGGCAAAACCATCATCAAATTCGGCGGTTTCAATAAAAAGCTCGTCATAGTTTCCATCATGAACATTTAACACCGGATAAAGTAAGGGGGCAAACACCTGCCGTGGTTCATCTGGCCTGAGTGCAGGGATTCGGGCGGCATATTTTTTAACAAAATCATCACTTGCTGCCTGCTGATCTAAGAAACTGCTGCCATTAGCCATTTCAAAATATAAAAAACCTCCTTCCGGAAATGTAGTGGCATCAATAGGCAAGGTGACCGAATAAATGAATCCTGCTCTTCTGGCTAAAAGTGGCTGCCTGAGAATATGGGCAAAAACTTTTCCCCAACTTATAATATTTGAACTTCGTTTGAAATTTGGATAATATTTGGCAGCTTTTACAGCACAATGATAGGTGTCATCCGTAAAGGCATTATTTGTTTTTGGGGTTGCATAATAAGATGCTTTCTGGTAGCTTACAGGTAAATGTTTGCTAACTGTAAACTGAGTGGGCCTGGTAGCTTCAAACTGCCTTTCAGAAGGGATATTTTGCAGATTTATATTGGAATTCACCATGCCAGTATTAAAGATCTGGAGGTGATTGGCCATAGTTTCAAATATTTCCCTCGGGTTGGCTGGTGGAGTCGCATTGACCGAAATCCCCTGATTTATAGGGTTGGGCAAAGGAAGTGGGTTAGCCCCAAAACCCTGGATAAGCTGGGCGTTAAATGAAAATGTTGCATCGGCAAAAGCCAGGCTGGAATCCGGAATTCCTGGTGCTCCCACTATAATGGGATTCAGTGGATTGTGATCCCGGGGCATCACCACAATATTGATTTGCAATTCTTCCCCGTTAAAAAACTGGGGGAAAGTCATTATAGATAGTCTTTGGTTTGGATTCATGATTTCAATTCGTTGAATGTTTATTTAGGCTGTTCCTGCTATTCTGCGTTCTTCCTTCCAGCTTTCGGTGAAACTAATATTAATAATGAATGCGATGCTAATGTCAAGACCGAAGGTTACCTGGCATTGGAGATCAGTGCGGGTTCCTCCTGTTACTTGTTTCTTGGAATAGGTTCCTTTGGCTTCAATTCTGATGGTGATGGATACAATACCTCCTAAAATTTCAGCATGACCTTCAAACAATAGGAATGCCGATACTTCCATCACCCCCGATGCTATAAAAATCTCTGCACCCACCACAAATAAAATACTTACATTTCCAGCTACCGGAAGTCCGATTACGATCTGGGCACCAAATCCAAACTTCATTCTAAGGGACGGGCCGATCTTGGTATCTGCGGCTATATCCACATTGGCCTGACCAATGGCATATATGGTAGCTGCTGAAATGGATACACACATTACTGAAAGACGGGCATAAAATCCCATGACACCTCCGGCACTGGGTAATAATTCATTGGCATCAGTAGTAACTTTCAGGGCAGCATTAAAATAAGCCCCAATATTTAATCCTGCTTCAAGTTTAAAAGGCGTATTGGGATCATTATATACTGCATCTGGCACCGGGAAGCGAATCACAGGAATTTCCTTGGAGGCTTCAAATTTATATTCCCAACTGCCTGCTTTATTACTCATGGCCAGTTTTAATCCGTTTTGAACTGCTTCGCCATAATTACCATCCTGTAAGCTTTGCAGAATTTCCAGCAGGTCGACTAAAGGATCAAGTTCCGGGGCAAATTTCAGGTCTGGCTTGGGATAAGTGGCTTCTTTACCATTTTCAGAATCCCAGTTACCCCGGATTGTCATCAGGCGATCAATACCTGCCAGATCTATGACCAAACCTATGTTGTTCATTTTACTTTTCCAGCTTTCAGCCACAGAATTGATGTCAAAGTCCAGGGAACCGGCTTGTTCTATATTCCCATTTTTATCCTTTTGAGCATATTCAATGTAAATTCTGAAATTTCCGTCTCCCACATCAATCAGTTCAAATTCCGAAGGCAGATCAAAAGCTTCTTCCGGATTGTGCAGGAGCTGTAATCCCTGCTGTTTCACATTATTGATGGTATCCTGAATATCCATTAATTCAAAGACATCTTCACCCACATCTTTCAGGTTGCTTAGGTTGAAAGGAAACAAGCCACCCTTTTTCATCAGTACAGCTTCTCCTATGGTGTCTCCCGTAAAATCAGCAGCTGTGCCAACATTGGGGAATATGGCTTTGGAATTGACAATCCTGAATGCATCCACAAACAGTGGAGGGGTTTTACTAAGCAGTTTTTTAGTGTTCTTTTTAAATGAAGGAGTCAGGAAGAGGGCTTTTTGTGTATCTGTATTCTGTAAAAACCCATAATTAATGGTGGAAGATACAGGCTGTCGCAGTAGCTCCACTGGTTCTGCAATTCTGGTCAGAACGCCTCCGGCCGGCACCTCAGTTTTTACAGTGTCTCCATCTTTTACCACTTTGCCTTCTCTGATCACCGGTATGCTAAGGTTAGCCGGTACCGGGCTAACATCTCCATTTGCCCGTTCATGTTTCACCAGGCTCCAACTACCATCTTTGGGCAAAAGAACATTTCCTTTACCGGCCAGGCTAAATACGGGGTCGACCCCATTGGCGGCCAAGGCATTATTAAAATCAAAACGACTTAACCGCATCTTCTGTGAGCTTTCTGCCAGGTCAACTTCGCAATCAACAGGTCCACCTATGTTTCCCTGCCGGAGAACCAGTCTTTGCAATGATTCATTATTCAAAGGCAGGCCTTTAGGGGCTAACTGAACAAACCCTACTATTCGTTTGGAAGGAACTACCTCTTTTTCTCCTTCAGCTGTGTTTTTGGTTTCTGCACCTATAGTAACATTTTCAATTTCTATATCAGCATCGAAGTAAACAGGTTGTAATTCTACATCGAAGTTAAGCGGCTGGGCCCCTGAATGTTCTACCTCTTTGCCATCCTGATCTACATACTTTTCATTTTGCTGGATCTGTAGCACATCTGTAAAAGGCTCAATTTCGCGGGTTTCAATGATATTGGTAACATTGTATAGTCCCTTGATGAGGCCCGGATGGATCTCATATTCGGCTGACCGTTCGGAAGAAATGAGCGGAGGCACAGGAGGATTGGCTGTATTGGGCACAAATACAAAATACCTGAAATCAAACTTTCCATCGCTTTCAGCTTTCCAACCAGAATCATACCTGTACACATACCCACTGCCTACCCTGAACAAGGTGATGGTACGGACTACCTTAATGGCCCAGGGATACAGGATACTTTTGACCTGAATAATCTCGTGGGAGCACCGGCCCAGAAAGACATCGAATTTTGCCTGACTGGTCTCTGCCAGGGCTGCTTTGGAATTCAGCCAGTTGCTGAACATGCTGGCTCCGTAACCACTCATATCCATCCGCGTAACCGGAACACCACGTTGTTTGATCAATTCAAATGGTCCGGGCTGAGGATTAAAAAACTCCCCATTAAAAATTTTGGTTACACTGCCTCCCAGAGTGCTGTTGCCTGTATCATTTCCGGTTAAGTCCAGAATATTGTTGATTTGAACAGTAGTGCCCATAAACATTTTACTGTCTCCTTCGCGCAATGGCATGCCTGCATCCATTCTTAGCTGAAGGCCGGAATGAACATCGTTTTTAAATGCAACTTTATGATCAGTAAGGTCGCCACCCTGTCGGGAGGTATTTTCGTATTTGTATTGTTGTTCCAAAGAAGCCACCGACTTTAACCCGAAGGGAAGTGTAAAAAATGAAAAAGCCTTAAAATTTGCATCTGATTCACGTTTTTTTGTCAGGAATGAGGTGAGTGGAAGAGGAGCCAGTGTGATCTTTTCGTTACTGTTATTCAGAATATGGGATGGGCCACCATCATTGGGATAATAATTAAAGCCACCAGCCGGATCGCCAGGTATGGGGCCATCCGGCGGAGGCTGAGGAGGAGATAAGTTGAAGACCGGTTCCCAGGAGATTTGAGGAACTGTAAAGGCTTTGACATTGGCACCGAAACTTACCACATCCATACCATGAACCTGTACAGGAAATAGATTGGCGATAGGGTTACCAGAACCATCTTCATTGGTAGTTACCCTGTATTCTCTTCTGGTGAGCAAATCAAAACTGATCCCAAAAAGATCCGCATTGGTACTTACATCCAGCAAAGCAAATAAATCCCTTCTGTAGCGGCCGGTTTGACGGTCCCATTCGTTTTCATAGTCAGGCAGATCAGGTTCGTCCCGACTAATTACAGCAGCAGATGTGGTAATGGGGGATGCCACATTCTCCTTCCTGCTTTTAGCAGAAATGGATCTGGTTGACCCTATGTTCAGTCCTCCGGAAGTACTAAAAGCCCTGAGGGAAGAAACAGCGGGGCCGGCATTCAGGTTTTCCGGGGCTGAAACCGATTCGGACAGAGTTAATTTGGGTTTTGCTGGGTCCGGTTGGTTATCATCCGCTGGTTCCGGTTCATCAAAGGATATTCCGGCAAACTGGTTATTGAATGGCGCGAAATGGAAAGAGACTTCCACTTGATCGTTTTCTGGATCAGATTTCCCAGGTACCTCCCAAGCCACCCGGCATACCAACCAGGCAGTGATATGGTTGGCCGGGGAAGTAGATGCAGTGCTGCCATTATCGGTCCTTCTACCTCTGATCTGCCTTTGTAATATTCCCAGATTGGCTGCATATGGGTCCGGCAGGGTGGGTATATAAGCCAAAAGACCTAAAGTGAGAAATAAAAATCCCTTTTCTACCTTGGTAAAATCTTCGGATAATGATCCAAAAAGCAGGCAGCCATTTGGCTGTGTCACCTTGAATAAAGCATTGGTAAGGGCAAATGCCATTTGTTTGGGAATGACAGGATCCGCATTGTTCATCACAGCATCATCCAGAATTAAATTATCATCATATAAATAAATCAGCTTGTAAGCACTGCTGACGGCTAAAATTAATAATGAATTCAGGGAACGTACTTCCGGTGGTTCACAGTTCACCCTTACCGGCCGGTCAATTTGAAAATCAGCGTTGGTAAATGTCATGAGCAACTCATTCCCATTGGCATTACTGATATAGAAAAATGGCGTATTTTTAAAAAAAGAAAGTTTTACACTGGAGCCAAATGGATTGAGCTGGTCTTTCCATAGCCTCAGAGATTGTGTGGCATGAGCATTGCCGGCTGCCAGATCTGCTATCAGGATCTGACCCGGACCAACCATGATTCCGGGGGCATTTAAAGCAAATCCTCCACCTTCCAAACCTGACCAGCCTGTACTAAGTCCTTTTTTTCCCTGAACAAACATTTCTCCGATACCGCCAGCAGCTAATGGTTGATCAATATCGATGGCAGCTACCGGAAGTGTCCAGCCGCTTCTGTTCAGGGAGGCCTGTTTATTTAAAACATTAAAATCAGATAAATTTTTCCTGATAATAATTTTTTCCTCCGAAGCTTCCATTGGGAAATATATCCTTTGCAGTTGTGCATCATAGACTATTTGCTGACTCCCATTCCAGTCAAATGATATGGACTGACCATACAGCGTCCAGCTGGCCTGGCCTACTTTATCGATGGTTCTTCCATTTCCTGAAAAATGAAACTCCAGGACTTCAGGCAAAGCCAGTTCCATCTCCCTGGCATCAGCGCCATAGGGATTTTTGGCAGAGCCATCAGTGACTTCCGGCTGGGAAAGTTCCAGTTGGACTGTTACTGTTGTATTTGCAGGGACCGTCAATTTTTGATTGACAGTTGAGGGCTGATAATCCAGAATGACCTTTCCGCCCTTAATAGATAAGCCAGTATATGTTCCAGCCGGGGCATTGGGCGCCAGAAATCCGGACAAGATCCAGATGCTTCCTTTACCTAAATTATAGCTTTTGCCTGGTTTGGAGGTGAATTTTATATCCCTGCCAGTCTTAACTGATCTTCCCTGTTTTTCATCAAATAATAAAACGGGCTGATCTATGCCCTGCATATATAAAGAAGCTAATTGCACAATTGGAAAAAAGTCAAACCAGAATTGCCTGCCGTCTTTATTTTTAAAAGGTCCAATGGAATGATCTACCTGGGCCCCTACCGACCAATCTGCCATAGAATTACTTACCAGATGCTCTCTGACCGGAACTTCTCTCCTGAACACCTTATATTGAGGTTGTTTCCTACTTTTTGTTTGCTTTTCAATCTTTCGGATGGCATTAATCCGGTCTTCAGCAATTTTATCTGCAAAAAACAAGTCCGCGTTTTCAAAAGAAAACCTGGTTTTTACCGGGCTAAATTGTTTTCTCTCAAGGTCAGCACTGGCAATGGACTGGCTTAACCTGCTTAAATTGCCTTGTTCATCTGCCGTATCAATAACCAAATGACCAATTAATTCTTGTAATCTTTTATTGGATTGTTCTATTTCCATAATAATGCAGCTGAAGCCCATTTAAGAGTGAGTAGAAGAGAAAGCAGGTAGAATCATCGTAAAAAAGTTTGATTACCCTTATAAATCCCTAAATTACAGGAAGATAGAATGGCAATCAATCCCTATTTTGAGGTATATTTCAAAGATGGGTAAAATCTGAATGGTTGAAGAATTTACCAATAATAAGGCTTTAATTGGTTAAAATGGTTTTTTCAATTTCAATGTCAGGTTTCTTTCCTTAGGGGTCAATTATTTGTAATCATATTTGATGGATAAGCTCATGACTTTCACAATCACAAAAATCATGGCCCTTTTCAAAATCCAGGTTGTCAATTTTCCCTATTTATATATTCGGATTGATGCTTTTTTATCAACATTTGAATTTTACAGGACTGGTTTGAAGGCAGGTTTTTCGTTCTTATCTTCATCAGCTAAATGAAGGCTGGTCTTATAAGGAACTTTTTATTCGAATTCTGTTAACCAAAATAGAAATTCATCCCATGCTTTCTTCCTGATGCCACTGCTATAGGCTATGAGTCCTATAGTCTCTAATGACTCTGAAAACTGATCAATAAAATCTTTTGGCAAACCTTCGTCCACAAGACTTTGAGCAAATATTTGGGTTACCTGGGTGGACCAGTCTACCAGTTGGAAATTGAAAGCTACTTTCAGGCGCTCATTATTTTTCATTTCCCGGAAGAATACTTCAAAAAACTTCCGTTGTATTTCCTGAGAACTATTTAGGGTAGTATTACCCGAATACATTCCCAGCTCCTGAATTACAATATTTTTTTCACCTGAAACATTTAGCATTCTTTGAATATCTGATTTGATTTCACTTTCTGTTTGAGCAAGGTAGTAGTAAGGATCCGGATGCTCAAATTGCGATTTTGCTCCATAAAAATTCCAGCAGGCCACATCGCAGGCCGCAAGAATTTCAAAGATGCCCGACTTGTTTTCATCCAGACTCCCTTCGGCAAGAGTAACCGTAACCGCCATGTCTTGATTCAGCTGGTGGATATGTGCTTTTACCTTTAGCAAAAACGCAAGTATTTTATCTTCAAGACCTGGCACATCTTCAAAAGAATTATCCGGTTCATTACTTATAGAGATAAGAAAGCCATCGTATTCAACCAATAGTGGAATCACCCAGTTCATCAGGTTGTTGAAACGCTGGATCAATTCCGGGTCATCAAAACCCTTTTCAATTAAATCAGCAGGAATTACAGGTCCTTCACTGTCGTAAGCTGAAATCAGCAGGAAAGGCTGAAGCCCCTGACTTTTCAATTCAATTAGCTTTTGCTCAAAGCTGGCCTGGTTATAAGTATTTGGAGAAGTTTCTAATTCCGGCCAGTCAATTTGTAGGCGAGCCACCGACATACCTGCATCTATAGCATCATCCCAACTAGCAGCTATGGAATCTACAGTTGCCGGAGGATTGAAAGGATTGAAACCCCTAATAGTTCCAATTCTGTTATCTCCCTTTAGCAGGGGTAATTCTCCGGCCATACTGTCTATCCGGGGAGTTATATCATTATTATCTTTCTTACAACTGTTGAAAATCAGGATAGCAGCCAGTAATGTAAAATAACATTTAATTTGCTTCATTTTTAATATTTTACAAGTGCTATTTGCACTACAAATTCACATAATTAAAATTAGGAATAAAAAGTAGAAGATCCGAGTTTGTAAAGATGTATTCATGCTTTGATGTGTATGAAATTCACTCAGATATCCTGGCTTTGTTTTGACATGAGCTGATAAAGAAACTTTAGTCTGCTACTCTGGCAACTGGTTTTTCATTATTCATATTCCAGGTTTAAAGGTAACTCTTTGGCGCTTTTTATAAGTATCCTTATATTATTTAGTCCTATCTGACCTTTATAAACCCTTTTCTGCCTGATCAATTGATTGATATTTTTATGCAAAACAACCGGTTCCGAGTTTGAAACTTTATCGACCGAGTTTGTTCCAAAAGGGAAGAAGTTATGCAAAGGTTGCTCCAATCCATTTAATTCTTGATAATTCAGACAATTGGGTTAGTTTTAAAATATCCCCATTGGCTATTTTTAGTATTCGGATAATGTTTTACAGATAATGAGGTTTTTTTTAAAAATTGTCAAGTTTAATCCGCTGGGCCGTGGATTACGAAGCCAAACGCGTTCGGCCGGTAGTAGTATATGAATCTGAGGAGGTGCTTTTAAAAGACTTTAACATATTAAGAGCCGGATTCTGGACTGTTTCTCTTACTTATAGCTCCGGAATTCAC
>JBPRGG010000115.1:0-32891 GCA_051418075.1 Candidatus Cyclobacteriaceae bacterium M3_2C_046
ATGTTATCACAATTTCTCCATTTTTTTAAGAACAAAACCTCTTCTTTTAATTTCTCCAGGGGTTTATGGCCCTCTTTTACCATCCGGTAACAACCTTTACAGGTGAGATTACAAGTATCGGTTACTTCTAACCAGCCAATAGGATTATCATTATTTGACCAGGGCAAACGATATAAATCACGATGTTTTGGTAAAATTTTAGCTTTCATTGTATAACTATATTTGATTAATAAAAAAATTCATGAGCATACTATAGTAAAAAAGTCATGATACTTTAATAATCCGACGTAAATTTTAACCTAAAAATGAATCATCATTAGTTTTCCTAAAGTTAACACATAATAATATAATAAATGCTTTATTAGAACATTATATTTTTATTACTTTTTAATTATTTTTTAATTTAAACCACATAAAATCATTATTATCAATTATTTTATATATTTATTTTAATTTATAAACATACACTTAATTGATTAATTTAAAGCATTTATCTTCTTCTTCATCTAATCAGGGTTAAAAGTAAAAGGTGGCTATATAAAGTTTTATTACACCACATTAGGTGAAATTGCGCTGGTAAAAAGTAGCCTTGCTTATTTTGGTTCCATTATAACCAATTGATTAACTTACCATTATAATTTTCATTTTTTTCTATTTTTTTTAAAAATAACACACTAGTATTAATAAAAAATTATCAAACTTTTAATTACAAGAAGATTTATCCAAATTCGAATAAATCGATCTGTATGAAAGCTATATATTTTATTTTAGTATTCCATATGTTTCATTATCAGACTAATGGACAAAATGGTGACTTTCAGGCTGGTTCCCGAAGCTTAGGAACCGGAAATAGCTCCGTGGCAATTACTGATGCCTGGAGCATGTTCAATAACATTGCTGGTATTAGTTTTTTAGAAAAAACCACTGGTATTATTTCCTATCATAAGCATAATCACGCTAATGCTTTCGACCGGATGGCGGTTGGAGTTGGCCTTCCTACCTCCTATGGAAACCTGTGTATAAATGCCTTTCGCTTCGGAGACAATGTGTATAATGAACATAAAATCGGGATCGGATATAGTCACCAGATTGATTTTGTAAGCCTGGGAATTCAGGTAAACCGGCTGCAATATATGATAGAAGGATTCGGTAATAAGGCTGTTCTGGCCCTGGAAATGGGTGGGATTATAAAAATTAATCCACAGCTGTTTTGGGGAGCACATATTTTCAATCTAAACCAGGTTAAGCTGACAGACGATCTGGAACCAGTACCAACCAGACTAAGAACTGGATTTTCTTATTTTCCCGCCAAAGCCCTTATCATCAATCTGGAAATTGATAAAGATCTTGCCTACACTCCCCAGGTAAAAGGCGGGTTTGAATATACGATCATACAGGAATTTCTAATGCGGGGCGGGGTCAGCACAGCACCTTATGTCAACTATTTTGGTCTGGGTTTTAAACCCCGGTTCATGTCCATAGACTATGCCCTGATGAACCACAGACAAACGGGTTTGTCTCATCAATTATCATTATCCTACATTTTTGAAAAATAAGTTGTAACATGATGAGGTGCCTTTTCTTTATATTCCTGGCCATTGCGGTAAGCTGGAGTAAATGCTTCAGTCAAACGCATCCTGCAATGGATGATCATCAGGTTATAGAACAAATCATAGAAGAGTATTTTTCAAGTCCATCAGAATCAGATAACTATGAAGAAGTGTTTGAGGCTTTCTTTTACAATTATGAGAACCCTTTGAATCTTAATGAAGCAAATATGGAGGATTTGCACTCTCTTTATTTGCTTTCAGATCAGCAAATCCAAACTTTTTTAACTTATAGAGATGAATTTGGTGAGTTATTATCAATCTATGAATTAATTTATCTGGAAGGGTTTGATCCAAAACTTATACAGCAACTGATCCCATTTGTAGTAGTCAGTCCGGGGAAAGTCAAAAGAAGATCAATCCTGACAACTGCATTGGAAGATAAAAATAACTTCCTGCTCATACGTTCTGCTTCCATTCTGGAAAATAAACAAGGATATACAGATCTGCCCGACAGTGTGAGTCAATATTTAGGTTCCGCAGATCAGCTCTATTTTAGATTCAGAGCCAATCAAAGAAATAATTTCAGCCTGGGAATAACTACAGAAAAAGACCCCGGAGAGTCTTTGAAAAGGCATGCTTTGAAGAAAAACTATGGACCAGATTTTTATTCAGGACATGTTTTTTTATACAATAGAGGTCCGTTTACAAAAATAGCACTGGGAGATTACCGTTTACAGTTTGGCCAAAGCCTGGTTTTGGGGAATGGATTCAGCCTGGGTAAAGGGGGTGAGGCAGTACAATCTATTCGACAAAATGCTACAGGATTACAACCATACAGTTCAGCTACCGAATTTGGTTTTTTTAGGGGAATTGCCACCTCATTGGGCAAAAAGCAACTTGCTACCACTGTTTTCTATTCAAATAAAAACAATGATGCCAGTATTGTAGAAGACCAAAACCTGGCCGGTTCCATAAAGAAAACAGGCTACCATCGAACGCATAATGAATACCTGGATAAAAAAAGCCTGAATGAGCAAAATGCTGGAACTAACATTAAATATCGCAGTAAAAATTACAGATTTCAACTAGGATACACTTTATTAACTACCTGGTTTAATAAGCAAGTTGTGCCAGGTAAAAATTACTACAGTCAGTTTAAATTTTCCGGCAAAAATCTATGGAATAGTAGTATTGATTATCGCTATAATTGGAAGAACATTTACCTGCTGGGCGAAACAGCTGTATCAGGTGAAAAAGGCTGGGCTACCATGAATGGTTTGCTGGCTCATTTATCCTCTGAATTTCAATCCGCTCTACTATTTCGCCATTACAACCGCAGGTATTCTTCCTTTTATAGCTCTGCTTTCAGTGAAAGTCAAAATCAAAACGAAACAGGCACCTACCTTGGATTTAAATACAAACCTTCTTCAAGATTATCAATGAACTTTTATGTGGACACCTTTAAATTTCCCTGGCTCAAATACAATGTTGCTGCTCCCTCTACAGGACAGGAGGTACTTTACCGATTCAATTATTCCTTTGCCTCTGCTTCACTGGTTTATTTACAAATTAAGCATGAGCAAAAACAAAAAAATCTTAAATCTACTGCTACTGATACTCCCGGGGATATCCAAAAAAACAGTTTATTGATTAATTATGATTATAAAACAGGCAAAATAATCAGTTTGAAATCCAGACTACAGGGTAGCAGTTTCAGGTCAGCTGATAAACAGGTGAGTGGCCTGGCATTGGTTCAGGATCTTAATTTCAATTTTGAAACGATAAAGTTCTACACCCGCTTGGCTTTATTTGATGCAAAAGATTTTGAAAACAGGCAGTACGTTTATGAACATGATCTGCGCTATACATTTTCCTTTCCTTTTTACTATGGCCAGGGTACCAGAATTTACATCCTGAGTCAGGTCAATCTTTCACCAAAAATCACTTTTTGGATAAAATATGCCAGAACCAGCTATTATGACCGGGAAGTGATTGGTTCTGGATTAGAGCAAATAGAAGGCAGCAGGAAAACGGAACTCAAAATGCAGGTTAAATATCATCTCTAAAATCAATTGCAAAGTAAAAATTTAATTTTTTTTATATTTTTTCAAATAAATTAAAACTTTTTCTTTAAGTAGTTTTAATAAAACCGTACATACACCTGTATCAATACCGTACACAAAGTAACTTGTCAGATCATTGAATCATGGCTTAAAGGACCATTAAAGCCGTATTCGATTTTTTGGCATGGGTTTGGCATCCCATATTCACAAATGATTGAAATTAAAAATTAATAAAAATATTTAAATCTTAAAATTAAACTACCATGAAACGATTTGCACTTTTTTTAGTTACTATTTTTTCTGCCTTATCATTTTCTGCTATTGCAAACGGAACCGATGAGCAAAATGCCTCTTTATCCTCAGTAAATATTTCTCATAACACAAAATTGAATGCCATAGAAATATTATATACTCCATCCAGTAATAGCAGGGCCAAAGTAAAATTTTACGATGCCCACAACAATATGATCCTGAATGAAAACATAAAAACCAGCGCCAGTACATTAAAAAGATATATGCTGGACCTGGAAGATGGTGCCTATAAGGTAGAATTACAAGATCAAACGGGTTTATACAGTAAAACATTTTTGAAAGAAGGTAGCCAGGTAACAGAAACTGATGCATTTTCCATTTCCTTATATCGCCAAGACGAAAAAGTAAGACTACTTGTAGCTGGTGATCAGGTAAAACCAGTAAATGTAGCTATCTATAATCATAATAACCAGGTGATCATGAAAGACAGGATCAACTATAAAGGTAATTTCACCAGGGTTTATGATCTTTCCAACATCAATTCACATGTCATCATGTTTGAAGTATATGATAAGGATCATTTATTCTTCAAAAGAGTAAAATAATAAGAAATTGTTAATAAGGCTAAATTTCAGAAAGGTGCCCGATTATGTCAGGCACCTTTTTTTTGCTAAAAATCAGTTATTGATAATTGATCCTTATCTACCCCAGAATATGTTAAAACCTGACCCATCAAGTCAAATTTTCCTCAAAAAACATTTACATAATATCCAATTAATAGTACTTTTAGGTTTATTTTTTAAACAAATCATTATTTCATGAAAAGATCGGAAATCAATAATGCTGTAAGTAAAGCTTTATTATTTTTTAATGAAAATGGATGGGCTCTGCCCCCCAATCCCCAATGGGATGTTACTGATTTTGGTTTAGGTGATTTCTCCAAATATGGACTGGTCCTGATCAACCTGGCTGAACAGCCTGAGTATTGTGAGAAATTAATGTATGCCACAAAGGGTCAAATAACGCCAGCTCATGCCCACAAAAAGAAAAAAGAAGATATCATAGTAAGAAAGGGACAGTTGACTATTCAGGTTTGGATGGGAAATCCTGAAAAAATTTTTAATGATGGAGTTTTCGAACTACAGATCAATAATGAGAAAAAAATTGTAAATCATGCTGAAGTGATCAAACTTTCAGCCGGTGAAAGAGTCACTTTAACCCCAGGTATTTATCATGAGTTTTATCCTGTTTCTGAGTCCTGTATTATTGGTGAAGTTTCCACTGCCAATGATGATGCTCATGATAACTTTTTTGTAAATAAGGAGGTAGGACGATTTTCAGAAATTGAAGAAGATGAACCACCTTTGGTAAAACTAATTAACGAACAATGAAACGAAACGGGATACTGGCCGGGGGAAACTGGATCATTGATCAGATAAAGATCATTGATGAATATCCTGCACAAGATGCCCTGTCAAATATTTTAGAACAAGCTTTTAATAATGGAGGATCTCCTTACAATATTCTTAAGGACTTAGCTAAACTTGGGGCCGGATTCCCACTGGAAGGAGTAGGACTGGTAGGTGATGACCAAAATGGCCGTCAGATTTTGCAGGACTGTAAAAATCATGGTATTAATTCAAGCCAAATTAAAACGACCAGCGACGCTACCACATCTTTTACCGATGTGATGTCGGTGAAATCTACCGGCCGTAGGACTTTTTTTCATCAAAGAGGTGCCAACGCCTGGCTAGAAAGGTCTCAATTCAACCTGAAAGCATCTGCCGCTAAAATATTTCACCTGGGCTACATGTTATTACTGGATAAATTGGATGAAATAGACCAGGAAAGCAGAACCCATGCATCTTATTTATTTGAAGAAGCCCAGCATCAAGGATTTATAACCTCTGCTGACCTGGTCAGTGAAAAAAGTGACCGTTTTAAAAAGATCGTATTACCATCCCTGCCTTACATTAATTTTCTGTTTTTAAATGAACTTGAAGCAGAAAGAATTACCGGTTATGCCATTAAACAGCAGGAAAAAATCAACATGGATCAGCTGAAAAAGGCGGCAACCTCCCTCATGGACTGGGGGGTAAATAATTATGTGATCATTCATTTTCCTGAAGGAGCTCTGGCTCTGGACAAAAACCGGCACTACTACCTTCAAGGCAGTATGATCCTGGATAATAATCAAATTGCCGGATCAGCCGGAGCTGGTGATGCTTTTGCTGCAGGCGTATTATTGGGTTTACATGAGGGTTGGACCATAGAGGAGAGTCTCGAGACGGGTATGATAGTGGCAGCTGCCTCCTTATCACATCCCAGCTGCTCTGAAGGCATCCAACCACTCCCCGCACTTAAAGCTTCAGCGGAGGGTGCACAATTCAGGAATATTTCATAAATGGATCAACTATTTGAATAGATCTGATCAACCACCCAATTAGTTCGGGCCGCTGAATTACCATTACTGGGGCAGGTACCTTGCCCATTGAGTTCATGGATAATACTTTGTATATGAGGTTGCTGAATATGATCCGGCATGGATATATTATATTCATGACTGGCATTTTCAGTGATTACCTGAATGGGTGTTCCTTCAAAAGCGGAAAAAATGAACCTGCCTTTTTCACCATAAATAATCATTTCATCGACCTGATTGAGTTTATGAGCACCAAACATCCATGAACCGGCTCCTTGAATATCCTGATCAAATTGAAATAATGCAGATACAAAATCTTCAGCAGGATATAAATGCTGAAGGTTGGCACTATTTCCTTTCACCTTTTTTACAGGACCAAAAAAGTAATCGAGGATATCCAGTTGGTGTGAAGCCATATCCATAAAATAGCCTCCTCCGGAAATTTCGGGCTTCACCCGCCAGGGCAAAGTATCTTTACTCAGATCCTCCTGCCTGGCTGGCATGACAAGGTTTACCCGGACCAGGTGAATTTTTCCCAATAAATTCTGCTCCAGAAGTTCTTTCACTTTATTGAAGTAATCCAGACTTCGGCGATAATAAGCCGTAAATAGCGGAACTTTATGAGCCTTACAGGCATCGATCATGGCCTGACATTCCTGAAATGAGAGGGCCATGGGTTTCTCTACATACACTGGTTTGCCAGCTTTTGCCACCATTTCAGTGTAATGCAGGTGGCTATCAGGTGGCGTAGCTATATAAACTGCATCAACTTCTTTATCATTTACCAGTAAATCTGCCTGATCATACCATTTGGGCACCTTATGTCTGGCCGCATAATCCTGCGCTTTTGCTGAATTTCTACGCATCACAGCCACCAGGCTGGAGCCTTCTATTTTATTAAAAGCCGGTCCGCTTTTTTTTTCAGTTACGTCCCCACATCCTATTATCCCCCATTTAATTGGTTTACTCATCTGATGAAATTTTAATTTGATGATTGCTGTTCAAGCAAAAATTAAATTGAAAAATTAAGCCATTTCAGGTTATTAAAAAAGTGAATCTATAGAAAAGTAAAAAAGATCATTGCAAGAACGGGTTTATTCAACCGGAAAATAATTGATCTGGTAAATATCATGTCTGACTGCAAAAGTCACCAAATCAATCCAGTGGCTGGAATTGGTTTTGCTGTATAAAACTTTAATAATTTGCTTTACTGTTATGACAGGCAACAAAGTAGCATCTGAAATTTCTGTTAGTTTTTTTCCCCTACACAACAATTGCAGGATATCCGCTTCTATTTGAGTAATCTTATTATGCATTAAGTAAAAATTTAAAAATAATTGCTTTAAAATTAAGGCGGTCAGAATTACCAACCAATACTTAATGATGGGTATTTAAGGCATTATTCAGTGGTGATATAGCAAAAATTATCCACCTCTAAGACCTTGAATTACAACTTGTTGCATTTGTTGCAGTTGAGCATTATTAGGAAACATTTCAATCAGCCGGTCTACATAAGCTTTGGCTTTGGCATATTGTTCCTGTTGAATATACATGATAGCCAGGGCATTTTGCAGGTCCGGAGAATCAGGATCCAGCTGTAAACCATCCAGGTAAGCTTGTTCGGCTTTATCCTCCTGATTAGTTTGTTGCAAGGCCAGACCTAAATTATAGTAAATCCGGGGATTATTGCCAGAAATCTGGGCAGCCTGAGCCAAATAATCAACGGCCTCTGCCATCTTTTGCTCTTCTGCATATAAAAGTCCTAAAGAATAATAGGCCGGTCCATAAGTTGGTTCAAGTTGAATGATAGTTTTAAACAGCTCAATGGCTTTATCATTTTGATTTTCACGGTTGTATAGATGGGCCAGGTTTACTCTGGCTGGATTAAACAGATTATCCATTTCCAAAGCCTTCAAATATGATTTTTCCGCTAAATGGGCTTGCCCTCTCCGATCAAAGAATTGCCCCTTTTCAAATTCACCACCAGGGAAATCAGCCCGGATGGATAAAGACTTTCTGTATTCCGAAAGCGCTGCCTGATGATTGGCTTGCATCTCTTGATCCATCTGCACTTCAGGTACATCGGCCAAAGCATTAGCAGCAGCAATCCTCACAATTCTTACTGTATCATCTAGTAAGGGTCCTATATGTTTCACTTTTTGTTGAGCTGGCAGATCTATCAGCGCATTGACACTGGTGTATCTTATAATCGGAAATTCTGAAGTCAGACTGGCTAAAATGGTTTGCATCCCATCTTGGCTGGCCATTTGGCTAAGATACCATATACCGGTAGCCCGGACTATGGCAGCCTGGCTTTGATCTTTTACCAGGTTGATCAAGGGATTAATAGCAGCTTCACTCCTGGTACTTCCCAATGATAATACTTCGGCATAATTTGGTTTCCTGATTTCTCCGTACCATTCCTCCACCGCGTTGGCAGCCCAAACCGGCGTTTGATCAGTATGACATTGATTACAGGCATTAGGGTTTTCATAATTGATGCTTAGATCCGGACGGGGAATCCTGAAACTATGATCCCGGCGAAAATCGTTTCCCATATAGACCCGGCCTGTCATATGACAACTCACACACTGTGCGCTTTCAGTCTTTAGCGGATGAAAATGATGATCCGGTGTATCAAATACCTGTGGATCATGACATTGTGAACATAAATCATTGCCTATAGCCTTTAATTGAAGGCTGTGAGGGTCATGGCAATTGGAACATTTAACCCCCTGCTGATACATTTTGCTTTGAACAAAAGAGCTATAAACATAATCTTCTTCCAGAATTTGTCCATCAGGAAAATATAAGTTATCCCTCAATATTTCAGGGGCATAATGATCCATAAATGTACCCTGGTGATTATAAGCTGGCGTATACTGTACCCGTCGGGAATGACAGCGGGCACATTGATCTACCTGTTCTTCTGAGCTCAAATTTGAGGTTAAGTGCAAATGGTGATCGGCCTGATAAGTATCTCCGGGTTGATATTCACCGGAAGTAATATATTCCAAATGAGCCTTTCCCGGACCATGACATGCTTCACAACTGACGTTTATAATGGAATAAGTGGTATTAAATGTACCTGTTTCTTCATCAAAATTTTTATGTACATTGGTAGAGTGACAGTCAGAACACATGGTATTCCAGTTTAATCCTCCTCTGGTCCAATGAAGCCATTCGTCCGAAGCTACTTTAAAATCCGGGTAAAGGTCAAACCATTTTTTCTTCTCTGTATCCCAAGCCACGCGCAGGCATTGATAACGTCCGTCTGGAAATTCCACAATATATTGCTGTAGCGGAGTGATCCCAAAAGTATAAATGATTTCATAATCCTGGTTATTACCATCAGGACCTTCCGTATTGACAAAATATTTTCCATCCTTTCTGAAAAATGAAGAAATCACTCCCTGGCTTACAAAAGTTATATTATTAAAATCCCCTTTCACCGACGTACTATCAGCCATCATCATGGCTTCATCATGATGGGAGCCCAACCAATTATTGAACTGATCCTGGTGACAGGGACGGCAGGATTCAGTACCAATATAATCAGCATCTGTTAAATGAATCCATTCTTCCTGGCTGGAGTCTGAAACAGCCTTTGTCTTCCCTTCCTTATCAGTGGCGCAATTTTGAAACAGATACAAAATTTCTATAAAAATCAAAAAAGATATGAGAAAAGGAGAATATTTATTAAACTTAGCTTTAAACTTACCCATAAGGGCAAATATCGAAATATTTACCTAAGAAACTAAAAAAATATTGATTAAAAAGAGGAAAGAATTTGCAGGGTTTGAACATGCTAAACAGCTAGAAATCAGCTAATTCAGCCTTGAATTTGTCAGGTTCTGCCGGGGTCAGATTTTCATCCCGTATGGTAAGCATTACATACAGAAATTTTCCGTTTCGACAATCAAGATCTACTGTAATATTTTTTGACTTCTTCTGCCAGTTAGCATAGGAAATAGGGGCCTCGCTACAGCCTAAACTAACTGGAATATTTTTATTCTTTTTAGCACTACCAAATTTATTTTCCAAAAGTTCAACCAAACTCCGGGCTTGCATGTCCGCTACATCATGGTCCTTTTCTTCTACAAAATCATGATTGACAATTTGTAATTGATAGAGTTCATTTTTACCATTGAATGCAGGTATTATATAATAAAAGCGGCCATTTAAACGTAGAGAACGGTCAAAATTCTCAATGCTTTTCCTGGAATTACCGGAGATATACTCACCGTACAGCTTTACCTGTGAAAAGCTTTCAAGATAGCCAAAAGTTAATATTAAGGTTGTCAATATGAATTTCATAGCACGCGTCTTAAAAAAATTCAATTTTATATTAGCTAATTTAAAAATACGGAATTCATGGAAAAATGTTATGAATTTTACCCTTTTTTATATAATAAAATTGATAAAATTTTGTTAAGTAAAATTTTGATTTTATTAAATTTCGTTAATTGTTTGGTCCTTTTAGTTCATATTTTCTTCTCTCAGCTTTAAATTGATGAAAGTCCGTCATCAAAATCGCTAATATTTGATGTTCAGACATTTTTTTATATATGACTACAGGTTTTTAGATTATGTTATTACTGAGTATTTTAACAGACAATATTTCCCGGGAATTTATCAGTTGATGTATTGTCTGACATTTGAAAATTTTAGTTAATTTGGTAAAAAAAGTTTTGGACATGATGAACATATGTTTCCTGGACCTGGATTCTGTAGGAAAAGTGGATACCCTATCCTGCCTGGAAAAATTTGGAAAGTTAACTACCTACCCGAATTCAAGCAGGCAAAATATTATACCAAGAATTAAAGGACAACACATTTTGATCACCAATAAAGTGGTCATTGATCAGGAAATCATGGATCAGGCACCTGATTTGAAAATGATATGCATAGCTGCGACAGGTATGAACAATGTTGACCTGAATTACGCTGCCCAAAAAAATATTCCGGTTAAAAATGTTTCCGGATATTCATCAGAAAGTGTAGCACAATTTACTTTTGGTATGCTATTTCATTTACTTCATCAAAATGAGTATTATAATCATTATGTGAAATCCGGAGCTTACAGCCAAAGTGTATTATTTACCCATATAGGTCCGGAATTCTGGCAGTTGAAAGGCAAGACCTGGGGTATTATAGGCCTTGGGGCTATTGGTGAAAAAGTAGCTAATCTGGCTCAGGCATTTGGCTGTAAAATACTCTATTATTCTACTAGCGGCTTAAACAATCATCCTGTTTACCGGCGAATGGATCTGGACCAATTATTATCAACATCAGATGTTGTGTCCATTCATGCTCCTCTGAATCAACAAACATTGGGCCTGATCAATTATCAAAAACTTCGGCTTATGAAACCTTCGGCCTACCTTTTAAACCTGGGAAGAGGTGGAATCATTGATGAAAAAGATCTTACAACAGCCTTAAATGAAGGTCTTTTAGCCGGAGCTGGTCTTGATGTTTTAAATCAGGAACCTATGGCCAAAGATAATCCGCTGTTCAATCTAAAAGATCAAAGCAAGATATTCATTACACCACATGTTGCCTGGTCCAGCCTGGAATCAAGAAACCTTTTGATCAGTAAAATATGCCGCCACATTGAAGAATTTTTAAAAGTGGACCATTAAAAGATAAAACTGCCTGAGCCAGAACAGCTTCATCTTTAAATTTTATACGGCTAGAAAACAGATCTACCCACAAAGATTTCTGACTCATCCAGCGGTACAAGTGTGCCTGCATACCTCAATCTGGTCGGGTTATTGGAGGTAATTTGAGCCGAAGCACTGGCTGTAGCGCCTACATTAAGAAGCACATCGTAGTTTCCGACATTGCTCATAATGTTTATGCGTGCTACATATCTCCCTTTTTTCTCATTCTTATCCAACTCAAATTTGGTTACACGTCCGTCTACAGTAATTCCTCCCACACCATTATTTCCTATACCACTATTAGATCCTATTTGAATCACAGCATTGTCTCCACTTACTGCGATGAAGTTTAAATTAGGAGCCACATTGTAGATTTGCCCATATCTGTCAAACAGATTATTGGCCTCCAAAACAAATTTCTGCTTTTCCAGCATCTTTTTCATTTTTGCTGATGCTTCAGCCCTTTCAATTCTTCTTTGTTCTTTTCTTTCTGCTCTGGACATTTTTTCCTGGGCCTGAACCGAAAAGCCAAAACTCAGTAAAACTATTATTATCAGGTACTTTTTCATATAAATCATTGTTTTTCAACGATTTTTACAAATACCGTTCCAATTTTACATAACTTACCGGCAGCAGGATAATATGAAAAGACTATACTTTATAAAAGTAAGGATTTGCCCTATTCATTCCCGAAACTCATAATGACAATTTGCCCCCCTAAAACATCCAATTATTTATTACCAATTAACATTTTTTTATCTAACACAGCAGCCGCATTTCTCTTCCTCTTTCTTAAGAAATCTAAAAACTTTTGTTTATTTTTAAAGTTTAAGCATTAATATTTTTTATTATCTTCCTCTAACACTCAAAAATTATTAAAATATGTTTGACAAAATACAGACACTGAGTGGCTATATCCATGAATATCAAAAAAGCCTCCAGGAGCCCGAATCTTATTGGTCCAGAATAGCAGAAACATTTTTCTGGAGAAAGAAATGGGACAAAGTTGTAGAATGGGATTTTTCCAAACCGGACATTAAATGGTTTATTAATGGCAAATTAAACATTACAGAAAATATCTTCGAAAGGAATTTATTTATCCGGGGAGAACAGCCTGCGATCATTTGGGAGCCTAATGATCCGGAAGAAGAAAACAGGATTTTAACCTACCGCGAGCTTTATGAAAAAACCTGTCAGTTTTCAAATGCCTTAAAAGCTCAAGGGGTAGGAAAAGGAGACCGGGTGGTCATATATATGCCTATGGTACCGGAGGCAGCTGTTGCTATGCTGGCATGTGCCAGAGTTGGCGCGATACACTCCGTGGTATTTGCCGGCTTTTCAGCTACTTCGCTGGCCGACCGTATAAATGATTGTTCAGCTAAGATGGTGTTAACCTCAGATGGCAATTTCAGAGGTTCAAAAACAATTCCGGTCAAGGCAGTTGTGGATGAGGCCCTGCAAAATTGCAGATCAGTGGAAAAGGTTATTGTACTGCAAAGGACCCATGCAGAGGTAAATATGCACAAGGGGCGGGATATTTGGTGGCATGATGCCATAGATGCTCACTCTAAAGAGCATCATGCTGAAACCATGGATGCTGAAGATCTTTTATTTATATTATATACTTCCGGTTCCACAGGGAAACCCAAAGGTATAGTGCATACCACCGGCGGATACATGGTTTATTCGCAATTCACCTTTCAGAACGTATTTCAATACAGCACAGGTGATGTTTACTGGTGCACAGCTGATATTGGCTGGATAACCGGTCACTCCTACATTGTTTACGGACCCTTACTGGCCGGAGCTACTACCCTGATGTTTGAAGGTATACCTACCTGGCCTCATGCTGGTCGTTTCTGGGAAATAGTAGATAAATACCAGGTAAATCAATTTTATACAGCCCCCACCGCTATTAGGGCATTGGAAGCATTTGGGCTGGAACCGGTAGAACCCTACAAGTTGGATTCATTGAAAGTAATAGGATCTGTGGGTGAACCCATTAATGAAGAAGCATGGAGATGGTATCACGATCATATTGGAAGAGGAAAATGTCCGGTAGTAGATACCTGGTGGCAGACCGAAACAGGTGGGATCATGATCTCTCCTATTGCCGGAGTCACCCCCACCAAACCTGCTTACGCCACCTTACCTTTACCTGGCATACATCCTCTTATCGTAGATAATGAGGGCAACGAATTAAAAGGGAATAGTGTGGAAGGTAACCTTTGCATCAGGTATCCCTGGCCTGGTATGTTAAGAACCACATACGGGGACCACGAAAGATGCCGGCAAACCTACTTTTCACAATTTAAAAACCTGTATTTTACCGGAGATGGGGTGAAAAGAGATGAAGATGGCTATTACCGAATTCTGGGTCGGGTAGATGATGTAATTAATGTTTCCGGTCACAGGTTAGGCACTGCAGAAGTTGAGAACGCAATAAATGAACATCCCAGGGTGATGGAATCGGCAGTAGTTGGTTATCAGCACAAGATTAAAGGACAAGGAATCTATGCCTTTGTGATTGCCGATCTGAGCGACCGTACCAGGGAAAACCTATCCCGGGAAATCAGGGTTACAGTAAATCAGATAATAGGTCCTATAGCCAAACCTGATAAGATCCAAATCGTGCCTGGTTTACCCAAAACCCGTTCAGGAAAAATTATGCGGCGTATTTTAAGAAAAATTGCCAATGGAGAAACCGAAAATTTTGGGGATACTACCACCTTACTTGATCCAGATATAGTGGATAAAATCATTGAAGGCACAAAGGAAGTAGACCTTCAAACCTAGAAAAATATACACCATAGGTCGTGTCTTTTGATAGCATGACCTATGGTTGATTAATGGAGTGCTGCCAGTTCCACCTGCACAAATTGCATCAATTCTCTTATGTATTCTTCACTGAAATCAAACCTTATGCCGGCTGCCCGATATACCTCCGGAATCGATACAGTATATCCTAACTTTAATGCTTTCATATATCCAGCAATTCCCTGTTCAGGGTTTTCTTTATAATTTTTCCAAATGGCTATGGCCCCCAGTTGTGCCATGGCATATTCTATATAATAAAAAGGTACTTCAAATAAATGAAGTTGTTTTTGCCAGCTATAAGCTTTAAATTCCTCCAAACCAGTCCAGTCTGCCACCTTATCGGCAAAATCCTCAAAAATTCCTGACCAATTTTCTGCCCGCTGTCTATCAGTATGGTCAGGATTTTCATACAACCAATGTTGAAATTTATCAATAGTGGCCACCCAGGGTAAAGTTTGAATTACCTGTTCGAGGTGTTCTCGTTTTGCTCTTTTAAGATCTTCTTCTTTCTGGAAAAACAAATCCCAATGATCCATGGAGATAAGTTCCATAGACATGGAAGCTAACTCTGCCACTTCAGAAGGAGTTTGTCTAAAATCATTTAACTCAAGATCTTTCATCAGAAAAGAATGTACTGCATGTCCCCCTTCATGGATGATAGTTACTAGATCACGCAATGTGGATGTGGCATTCATAAAAATAAAAGGAACACCGATTTCAGCCAGGGGGTAATTGTATCCGCCCGGCGCTTTGGCTTTACGTGAGGCTAGATCAAGGTTGCCCATCTGTTTCATGATAAGCAGACATTCTCCCAGAAACGGGTCCAGACGTTGGAAGCAGGTTATGGTTTTTTCAATTAATTCATCAGTGGATTTAAAAGGTTTTAAAGCAGGAAGCCCAGTTGGGTCTACAGCCTTGTCCCATGGCTTTAACAAATCAACTTTTAGGGCATTCTTTCGCTCCCTGGCCAAATCATTCAGAATAGGCACAACTGCTTTTTTGATGGAATCATGAAATTGTTTACAATCTTCAGAGGAATAATCCAGACGCCCCAGTGCTGTAAACATATAATCGCGAAAATTTTGAAAATCTGCATTTTCAGCTACCTGATGCCTTAACTGGATCAAGTGGTCAAACAAAGCATCCAGTTTACTCTTATCTTCTTGCCTGCGCTGCTGGATTTTAAGGTATACTTCTTGCCTTAAGTGCCGGTCAGGCTCTTCCAATAAAGCTCCAGCCTGAGGCATCGTCAATTCTTTTCCCTGCACTTCTACAGACATTGCCCCTGATATCGCACCAAATTTCTGGGATTCTGATTGAATTTCAGTTTGCAGGGGAATATTTTCTTCCCTGAAGATACGTATCTCTTTTTCCACCTGTTTGATCAGGATATCAAATCCGGATTCATCTTTAATCTGGTCTAAAGCAGGCGACTGAAGCAGTTTTAGATTCAGTTTATGAGCATATGGAGCTATTTGTGGTTCGATTTGGCTGATAAAATACTGATATCGCTGCAGTACATCTTTATCTTCTGTATTACAAGTCATCCTGATATAGCGCCAGGCGGCATCTTCCGATATCATGGACTCCAACTCACTTTTATCTTTAAGCCAAACTTTTAGTTCAACTTTAGTTTCGATGTTTCGTTTTAACAAGTTTTCATAATAATCCTTCAGGTTATCCCAATCAGTCAACTGATAATCCTCAGGTAGAAAGTTTCTTTTTTTACGCCGAGGAATTGCAACATTCAGATTTTCCATATTACAGCTTCTTTAATCAACTTCCAACTTCAACTTAGATGTTTTGGGATGACCTACGCAAACCAAAACATAACCCTCCTCTAATTCTTCCGGAGTAAGTCCGTCTGTTTCATCCATTTCCACCTCACCTTCCAGCTTTTTACAACGGCAAGTGGTGCAAATACCACTCTGACAGGAGAAGGGCATATCAATATCATTATCCAGGGCAGTTTCTAAAATGGTTTTTCCGGGTTCCACTTTAAAATTATATTCTTCTCCATCCATTAACACCGTTACCTCACTTATCTGATCATAAGAGGCTTGTTCACCGGCCAGATCTGATGATGCTACAAAACTTTCTTTTTTTATATTATCAGTAGCTACTCCCTGATTTTTCAATTCAGCTTCAGCCATTTGCATAAGTCCCTGAGGGCCACATAAATAATATTCACCGGGTAAAGATTTATCTGTAACTTCATTTAAAATTTCCCTTAACCGAACATCTGTGAGTCGACCAGCAGGCCCATAACTGTCCGTTTCAGGCTGTGAAAGTATATGATATATTTTCAAGCGGTCCTTATGTTCCTGTTCCAGTTTATGAAGCTTTTCTTTAAAAATTATGGAAGTTTCATTTCTATTACTGTAAATCAGCGTAACCTTCGATTGTTTTTCCATCTGTAAAACAGTAGACATGATCGACATAAGTGGTGTGATACCACTACCTCCCCCAATAAATACCAGGTGACGCTTATTGTCAGGATCAAAGCTGGTAGTAAAATTTCCCATGGGTTCCAGGGCTTTTATTGTATCACCTGGCTTTACCTGAGAATAAAGATAGTTAGATACTTTTCCTTCAGATTCCCTTTTTACAGTGATAGCAGGTAATTCTTTCAGGAAAGCAGATGAATTGAGTGAATAAGCCCGTCGTTCTTCCTGATTGTCTAGAGGACATATACAAGTAAGATACTGTCCTGATTCATATGTTATTTCCGGGTCAGGTTGTTCAAATATGATGGTGACTGCATCAGGTGTTTCCTTTACGACCTCTTTTACCTTTAAGCTGGTATAATTGGCCCTTTTCTTTTGCTTATCTTTGTTTTTCTTAAATAATCCAAATACCATATTTAGCAGAAGTTAATTTGATGATTGACTAATTTCAACAAGCAGTGGCGTACAAATGTTACATATTTTTTTAAGCAATTTTATCATGTAACACAGCCAACGGTTAGCCTACCATCTGCTTGCTGCAAAGATAGTGATTCATCAGGGATGAGTCAGTATTATATAAATTTCTTTGCTGAATTAAATATCACTTTGCATTCCGGAAATGGCAAACCTTTTAAATCAAGCGTTATGCAACAGAAAAGTGGTTCTTCAGGAAAACAGGCGGACCTGAAATTATGATCTAAAAGTAAACCGGACATAAACTGTTCATAATGATGCAGTTCGGTGTAATTATTTTCGGACAGGAAAAGCACGTAAGGCTGATAACTGATTGATATTGTGGAAAACCTTTTGGTTATCACAATCGACATTCAAACATAACTAACTGAAAAACAGCACGATAAATACACAACAAAAGAGGCAAAACTGATGAGTTTTTCTACAGGAATATTAAAAAACCTTCCTTCAAAAGGAAAATAATTTATATAGACACTTTTGGCATGATTTTATCTTGTAATGATACAGGAATCATTAATTAAAATTCATGTAAAGAATGGAACGAACATCAATCTACCTGATCATAATATTTATTTTAGCTGGTTTAGCGGTAGGTGCAACTGCTATGGCTATCAGAGAAAACCAATCCCATTTTATCTTCAGGTTAGCCGATGAACAGAATATTGACAAAATCAAAACAGAACAACTGCCGCCGGTTATTTTGAATTCGTTTTATAATAATTCCCGGATAAATGGTTGGCAGATCTACAAAGTTTATCGTTTACAATTAAATGATTCCACTTTAAATTATGCGCTTTTGGTGCAAAAAGAAGATCAACAAAAAGAGATATTATATGATCAAAATGGTATTTTCACCTTAATTCATAACGAAAATTAACAAGATCCTGATTGGATAATTTACAGTTTAAAAAAGGCGTTTTAAATTAATAAAACGCCTTTTTTTGTAATGGTTAATTTATTTTTATAAAGTACTGAAAGTATCAAATTGATTATTGATTTCTTCAGAGGAAATATCTGTACCGGAATTCACAATTATCCGATGTTTGAAAGTCACTGACTCCTGAGGTTCAAGTTTGAAGTTTAATTCTTCTTCCCCTTCTGAAAAAACTTTTTGCCCAAGTGGATTGGCTGAAAACAATCCATAACCTCTTGCATGCCAGTATGTTGGGTATCCAACATTTTGAGGATGATCAATGATAGTTATAGAAACCGGCTCACCTTCCATGTTACTGAAAAGTTTAACCCATTTGGACCTGGTTCCCCACACATCACCACCTTTAACACCTTCACTACTTAGGTAGTCTCCATTTACTCCTTCGTTATTCAAGACCGGCACATCAGTAGGTTTGCCACTAGCATCTGTATAAATTTGAGGCTTATTTTCGGGTAATTCCAGTGCTCTGGTCACCCTTACGGCAATCATCCCTTCTTTATTGTCATCGAATCTTACTTCCTGATCCTGGGCGGTCAATTGGGTGATACGATCAATGATCCTGTTATCTCCCTCTGCCTTAAATACATAGGATGTGTTTTCTTTCAGTAAAACATCTCCGTTAGGAGCCACCCAATTGCTGGTAACTTCTAAAACCGCTTCATCATCACCACTTTCCACTTTATCAATACTTTCGTGGTAAATGGTACCATAACGATCTTTTTTAGCAGGGTCGACAGCTGCAGAATTATTCCAGAAATCTAAACCATTCACATCTCCATAATTGAACCATAACCCAATGTGGTGGGGATGATCTACCCGTTCCCCCGCTTTTGGTTCAAGAGGAAACCCCCTGGTTAATGATTTACCACTTGCGGTTTTAATAGGATACAACACAGGTTTTTCCAGTGTATCCGGATAAATATAAGAGGTAAATAGTTGGCCATCGATGATCACATCTACTTTGTTTTGATCTTCATGCTGGACCAATTGAATTTTCTCAAGTTCCTGCGACTCCATAGTATCAGTTTGATTGTTGTCAGGATTAGAATTACAGGCATAGCTCACCAAAGCCAGAGCCAAAGCTAAATAGAACATAGTTTTTTTCATAATATCGATTTTTTAATACTTAAATACTTTTCCACCCGCCATTACTTCCTGGGTAGCTTCATCAAAGGTAACAAATTCTCCGGTCCGCAGAGCGGCCGTAGTCATAATATTGGCAATTGAATGATTATATCCAGCTTTTACACCAGCATGAGGCTTCTTCCTGTTGCGTACACACTCCATCCAGTTTCTCATATGAGAAGAAGTCATATTATCCGCCCCGGTATCAGCGCTGGTAACAACTTTTGCAGCTTCTGAAAGGGAGAATTCATCTAATCTATTAGGTTGCATACCCATAGCAGAAGCATGCCTTTCATTGAGGCCACCATTCGGCGTTACTTTATTGGAATCCAGGTTCAATTCACCACCATTTGAATAATAGATCTCTTTCACACCTCCGGCTGAGTTAGTAAAACGGGAGGAATATACTACCTGAAATCCTTTATTCTTGTCATCAGCCGGACCATAATCAAAAACAGCGGTCATAGTATCAAAGTTCTTGCGCCCATCATTCCATAAATAAATACCGCCATTAGCTGCTACACTTCGGGGATGTTCATAACCGGTAAACCAATGAACGGTATCAATCTGGTGAGACATCCATTGGCCGGGAATACCGGAAGAATAAGGCCAGAACAACCTGTATTCAAGATATTTACGAGGATCCCACTCCTCATAGGGTCTGTTCATCAGATATCTTTCCCAATCTGTATCAGATTTCTTAATTGCTGCCACTTCCTCCGGTCTCCTCCAGCGTCCTGGCTGATTTACATTCCAGGTCATTTCTACCATCACAATATCTCCAAATTTTCCTGATTTGATGAAATCCGCAGCAGCATGGTAATTAGGACCGCTTCTTCTTTGAGACCCGATCTGTACAATTTTGCCAGATGCTTCCACCGCTTTTAAAGCAGCCCGGTTATCCTCCATGGTTTCGGCAAATGGTTTTTCACAATAAACATCCATACCGGCTTCAACTGCTTGTTTACAATGTAAAGCATGTTGAAAATCGGCAGTACTTATGATCACTGCATCCAGCTGTTCTTTTTCATATAATTCTTCATTGTTTCTGGCAGCATTGATCTTATTCCCGGATTTAGCATTAATATTCTGAGCGCCTTCCTCTCTTCTTTTATTCCAAATGTCAGACACTGCAGTGATCCTGAAATTCATATCATCAGCATGTTGTAAAAATGCAGGAAGCAAAGCTCCCTGAAATCGATGGGAAAACCCTACCACGCCTACATTTACCCGGTCATTGGCTCCAATAATATTGCCATAGCTTTTGGCGGAAACACCCAAAGCCAGGCCGGCAGTACCCATAGCTGCCTTCTTCATAAAATTTCTTCTATTATCGTTCATCTCTTTAATATGGTTTCTTACAGGATTTTTTCACGAAATTTGTTATGCAATCGTGAACATATAAATTTATCAAATTATAATTAAACTACGTAATGTTTTTAATTAAAGTGTCTTATTTATAAATAAATTATTTGATAATTTAAAAGTTCCAGCTTATGAAATTCTTCAAATTATCATTAAATTTATTCAAATAGATTTTCATCATTATCTATTTTGAGCCAATTCTGCTAACCTACAGGCTATACTTTATCATCTATGAATATTAAAGTTTTATTTTAAATAAATTCACTTGATTTACAACTTCAGCTTTCAATTTTAAACAGGCTGATTTAATAGGTATTTTTACCTCAAGTTGATAAAACAGGCAATGAGCTTATCGTTTATTTATTTTTTCATCATTAAAACATTGATCACAATGTATTATGCCCTTGCTTACTTTCCAGCATTAAATCATGATGGTTTAAATCAAATAAGAGAGCTATATGACCCGACTTATCCGCAGATAGAGGAACATATAGCTGTTATATTCCCAGTTCCTGGTGAGGTAGGCTTACAACCACTCAGGGATCATATAGTTCAAACCCTATCTCGACACAAACCTTTCCCTATAGTGATCAAGGACTTAACCCTCTCCTGGGATAACTGGTTGTTTTTACTTCTTCAAGAAGGAAGGCAAACTTTTATAAAGTTACATGATGAATTGTATCAGGGCATTTTATCGGGGTTTCTTCGTAAAGACATCCCATTTCAACCTCATTTGGCCCTGGGCCTAATGACATCAGCATCATATGATCATAAAAATCCAAAGTCGGTTCAGCTGGACACAATAAAATATGAAAAAGCTTTTCAGGAAGCTCAAGGTATGGATCTGGAATTTAAAAAATTTGTTGACCAATTAACTTTGCTTCAACTAAATGACACTTTTGACCAGATAAAAAAACTTGAGGTTTTTTATTTAAGAAATTAAAATTCAACCAGTATTTTTTCTTTCTTTGTTGTGTTTTCTGGTCCTTGGTCCTTCAGCCTTTTTCATAGGTTTTTTATGAAAGGTAACCGGTTTTGTTTGGTGGCGGGGCTTTTGGGCCTGCAACAAGATCTCTGGTTTTCCTTGATATGACCTTCCATACTGATTAAGGGTTTCAATCATTTCCCTATAATCGTCAGCATTATCAATTTCAAGCAGATCAAAATCCTTATCGTAAACTTCCTCCATCATACCCACTGCTTTTTGTATAAGATCCAGCAACTTTTCCTGATCAGGAATCGTTGAGGTCTCCTGGTTCACTTTTTGCCTGAGGGATTCAAAATGCCCTCTGAGAGCTAATTCAGCAATTGAGTTCATATTTTTATTCGTTTATCTTAAGGTATTGTACTTTTTTCAGGAAGAGCTAACAGAATTCTGCCAGGCTCTTCAATAATTCCGATGCATTATGCTTTTCTTCAAAAGGTGCCAGCTCTTTATACTTAGTTAAAACATCAATGGCCTCCATATAGTTATTCATCATGGCCAGGACTAATCCCAAATTAAAATAACTGTTAGGATAACCCGGTTCTATTTCTATGGAAATTTGATAATGAAGTCTGGCCAGATTGTAATTGGCGGCATCTGAATAAATATTCCCCAGATTATAATGCGCTTCAAAATGGCGGGGTTCATATTTAAGACACTGGGTAAAACTATCTATGGCTTTGGCTATATTACCCTGACGAGACTCAATGATGCCCAGGTTACAATAAGCATCAGCCACATGATCCTCTGACTGAATGGCTTTAAGGTAAAGTTCCCTGGCTCGTTCATCTTCATTTTCATCCACTAACAAAGCTTCTTCAAATGGTTCCAATCCGGCTTTCATGCTGATTACCCGGGCTTCTGCAGGGGGTTGCGCAAACAGGTTTAATTGACCATAGTCTTCCAGGTTTGGCTTTCGTTTTCTTTTGGCTTTCTTATATCCGAATTTGCCAGGTATGCTGTGGGGCAATTTGATGATTTTAGCCATGTAAAAGCGTTTTTGATTCTAAAACATACAAAGATAAAAATTATTATCCTGTTTCTCTACTTTTACGTTTGACTTGTTTTTCTGCTTTCTTTCTTCTGCCAGTAGCCTTTTTCATCGGTTTTTTCTCAGACTTTGCCTGTTCTATACTGGCTTTGAGGGCTGTCATAATATCCACCACCTGTGGTTCTTCCTCATCAATAGTCACAATTTCTTTACCTTCTACTTTAGCCATTATCAATTCCTTCAGGGCATCATTATATCTGTCTTTCATATCCAGTTCATCAAAAGACTTGGACATGGAATCCACCAATGTTTTGGCCAGTTTAAGTTGATCTTTATCAGTTTCTTCCATACCATCCAACTGTGGTACCTGGCCGATATTCCTGACTTCATTGGGAAATCGAAGTTTATACATCACAATTCCTTTTTCCTGGGTCGTCAATAATACTATGCTTTCCCGGTCTCTTAATACTACCCGGCCCACGCCTACTTTATCGGTTTCGCCTAATGTTTGTCGCAACAAATTATAGGTTTTGGTAGCTATTTCTCCATCCGGACCAATAAAATAAGGCGAATCATACAATGTAGGATGAACCTCACTCTTTTCAACAAATCCCTCTATTTCAATTACTTTAGTGCTTTTAATTTTCACTTTTTCAATATCCTCCGGCTCAATGACTACATACTGACCGGGTTCATACTGATATCCCTTGATGATCTCATCATTACTTAAGGGTTCTCCTGTCACTTTATCCTGCTTTTGATATCCTACTGGATTTTTTGTTTTTCGGGAAAGTTGGTTAAAATGAATGGAATATCCAGATTCAATGGCGGTATATACGCGGATTGGAATGGTAACTAAAGAAAAACGAATATGCCCTTTCCAGATTGCTCTCATGATAGTTTGAATTTTACTATTAATTGCAAAAATAATAATTTATTGCCTGATTATTTTAAATAAAGAAATATTCTTTTATTATTCGCAAAAACTCCAGCATTTTCAGGTCAAATCAGGACTCATCCTAATAAAAACTGGTTCACGATAAGTATTGTTTGAAGTGAGTGAGGCAAACTGGATTTCACAAAATAATTGACCTGGGGCAATCCAGATCGATTTTGCCGCATCCGGAGGATTTTCTTTAACCGGTTTCCTAACAGTTTTTTTGCTTTCAAGTGTTTCAAAAATGTCTTTCATTTGGTTCAATCCAAATCCAGTCCCTACTTTTCCTTTGTAAATTAATCCATTATCTGTTTGCTGGGCTAAATGAAGGGCTCCGAAATAAGGTTTACGCTCTGCATTACCAGAGGTATAGCCTATGATCATACATTCTTCTGTCTGCCTCACCTTAATTTTATACCAGCAGGAATTCCTTTTTCCGGGATAATATTTACTTTCCTTTCTCTTAGCCATAATACCCTCCAGGTTCAACTGACGGGCAGCATTAAATAATCCTTCCCCATCATCTTCAGTGGTGCTGATCCGGTATGGCGTATTCTTTTTTAGTGCGTCTGCCATCCATTCCTTTCGTCTGATCAATGGATCATGAATTAAAACTCTTCCATCCAGGTATAAACAATCAAATACATAACAAAAGGCTGCTGAGGTTCTACTTAACCGGTGAATACTTGCTTCCCCTTGAGTATGTAAACGTCGTATCACTTTCTGAAAATCCGGCCGACCTTCGGCATCCAGGCAAACAATTTCAGCATCGAATACACCATTATTTGCCCTGAAAGCTTTTTCAGGAATAAGCAATTCAGGGAAATGGAGAGAAATATCTTTATGATTTCTGCTTTGAATTTTAAGCTCTCCTTCATTTAAAAAGATCAAAGCCCGAATACCATCCCATTTCACCTCAAAAAGGTGGTCAGAAGCATCAGGAATATTTGAACGGCTTTCTGCCAGCATGGGGTCCACAGGTAATTCTAACCAGTTTACCTGAGGTTGATCTACCCTTTCCAGCAACCACTCCTTTTCTTTGGTTTGATGAATCCTGAATTCTGCTTCTAAATGAGGGCTATGTAATTGAAAATAAAACCCATTCTTTTTCTTTTTGGTAATTTCATATTTACCTGTGATAAAGCGCCACATTTTTCCTGCACCATATTCTCCTTTGGGAATTTCCCCTTCAAAATTCAGGTACTGAAGGGGGTGATCTTCAGTCTGTACGGCCAGTCTTTTAATACCAGGTAACGGCGGTATTCCTTTAGGTACAGCCCAGGAACGAAGAACGCCTTTTTCTTCCAACCTCAGGTCATAATGCAATCGTGTGGCATGATGGCGGTGTATTACAAACGCATTTCCTTCCCCCAAAGCCACTTCCCCTGTTGGTTCCTGAGAGCGATTGAAATTTCTCTTCTCCTGGTAAATTTTTAGTTGATGGGGAGATTTATATTTCAGAGAAGGGGCCGGATCAGGTAAATCTACTGACTTAGGAGATCTATAAGTATGCAGATCTACAGCATAAGCGGATATGCCCTCCCAGGCATCTCCTTCAGAAACTATGATGGCCGGTACATTTGAAATATTAAAATCCTGGGGTGATGTGATATTTTTTAACTGATCCCAATATACAGGCATTGCCACCGGCGCATTTTCTGTTCCTCTTAAACTATAGGCTGCCACAATAGTTTGTGATCTTCTGTTTCGGTATATGTCAACCAGAATCCTGCCCTTTCTTGATTCTTTTTTTATATGAAGGGTAGTTTCTTTGTGAATTGATACAAACGGTTTAGCCAGGCCAGAAACGGCATCAAACACCTCCTGGAAAGACCATTTTGGAGCAATTGGAACTACTATATGAATACCTTTTCCACCGGTAGTTTTAGCAAAAGGAACATAGCCTAATGATTCCAGATGGTCTTTCAGATCCAGGGCCAACTGAACAACTTTTTTGAAATCATATCCTTCCGGCGGATCCAGATCCAGCACAAAATAATCAGGATACTCTAAGTGAGGTTTTTTACTATGCATCTGGTGCAATTCAAGACAAGCTAAGTTGGACAACCAGACCAGGGAAGCAATTTCTGTGGCGACCAGATATTCTTTTTTATCCTCCTTTCCCCAAAGGACATGATCAAACCAGGCAGGAGTCCAATCCGGACGGTTCTTCTGAAAAAACCTTTCTCCTTCAATGCCTTCAGGATATCTGATTAAGGAAAGAGCCCGGCCTTTTAAATGGGTTAATATGGTAGGAGCAACAGATAAATAGTACTGAATAACCTCAGCTTTAACAATTTTTTTTTGAGGAAAAAGCACTTTGGTAAGATTTGATAATTCTATCTTTCTTCCTCCTACTTCTACAAACTGGGAATTTTTAGCCATAATACATAAAACCGGGAAAAAGTATAAACTAATCTTTTCCTGCCTGAAGTAAAACACTTTATCAAAAAACGATGGGGAACCAGGATGGTTATACGGTTTTGATGATTTAGTAAATATCCAGCCAAAAATTTACAAATATCACCTGATGGTAATTCATGAGTCCTAACAAATGAATTAATTATAATCCTATTAACGAGCTATCACAAATTTTCTGTATATAAAACCTTTTTGGTTTTGACCAATTAAGATATAGTTTAGGCCCATTGGCACCCGGTTGACATCGATCTTAAATGCATCAACTCCTTGGGTAAATACTCCTGTGGCAATAGTCACGCCTCTTAAATCGATGATCTTATATTCAAAATCTTCATTTAGTGGCTGTTCAAATTGTACATTAATTTGGTTGTTAGCAGGTTGGGGATAAAGGGCCAAATTCTTTAATTCCGGATAATAAACCTTCTCTGTTTCAAAGCCCGTAGTCAGAACAGCTTTCTTGGGTTGAAGTTTGAGATATTTAGTTTGATAGATTTCTTTAGTTTCAATATTCTGAACAAATACCAATACTGCCAATTGGGTAGGATCGTAGATTTTCACTGGTGTTTCAGATAGATCCCAGCTTATATTAAAACTTATGGAATCATTTGTTGTCCAGTCCCTGTTATATTCTGTTCCAGCTGCATTGGGAACCATCTTCTTCAGTACATCTTTCAAAGTGTTTGAGATGCTGATACCAGCATCTCTCGGTGATACTTCCCTTTCGATTACAGCCAGGTGAAGGGCAATACGTTGATTGGAAAAATCAGCTAATGATTTAATGTAACCATTAAAAGTGATCAAAGTAGAATCGTCAGGTGTAACATCTTCTACTCCAATCTTAAATTGAGGATCATAGAGCGTAGCCGTTACTAGATTTGCAACATTAATTGATTCGGTATTGCCTCCGATGTTATAATTTTCAGTACCATCAATGCGGGTTTTCAAGTGTTCATCATAATTATAGTACTCCAAACGTGCACTTGGATCAGCGGTATTATCCTGGTACAACGGATTATTACTGGGCACATTTATATGGTATTGTAAGGTAGTTACTTCCCTGGGAACCTGGTTTTTAAGTGATCCGGCAAAAGGCGGATTGACATTCCTTACCAACGAATAAAAAGCTTCATTATCATTCCCACTCAAAGGTGCATTGATAAAATGCTCAGCCAGAACCAACCTTTCCCTGGATTTGATGGTAAAATCATCAAAAGCAAAGCCATCTAAATCCTGAAGATCGGTTCCATCACTGGCAAAGGCAAACCTAAACCTTACCTGGGATTCATTGGTCAGAAATTCCAAACTGTAACGGGCATCTACCCATTCTGAAGTCTTACCAGTCCAACCCAATGAACCTAAATTTACATCTCCGGCTTCAAATTCTCCTGGCTGAGAGACGATAGAAGTTGTATTGTACCAATCAATACCTGCATCGTCTTGATTCAAATCTCCCAGTCTTTCCCAGGAAATACCACCATCCAATGAATATTGGATTACAGCACCATCCACCTGTTGCTGGGTCTGGTACCACAATTTGACGGAAAGCATGGGTCTTTCTATTTGCGTAAGATCAAATGCAGGACCATTAACCCATGATCTTTCATTTTTCCGATATACGCCATCCAAATTGGTCATCCAAACACTGGAACCTGAATAGGCGTTATTAATAACCTGACCATCAGGTGGTCCCAGTTCCCAACTTGATGAATCGCCACCTGCTACCCAACCTGAAATTCCCTGATCGAATGATTGAACATAAGGAAACTGATCCACTAACGGCAAGATATTTACAGTAATGGTTGTATCATCCTCACAGCCAAAAACAGTTCTGATAGCTAATGAAACATCGTATGCACCTATTTCAGGATAAACATATACAGGATTCTGCCCTGTAGATGTATTCCCATTATGATCAAAATCCCATAAATAAGTATCTATAATATCTCTATTAAATGAAGCATTTCCAGATTCAGATCTGTCACTAAATTGTGTCGTATCTCTGAGTGCAATCTTCTCAACCTGAAACTTTGCTGTAGGGATAGCCCCTACATTTACTAACTTAGTTACTGAATTGGAACAACCTGAATTTGATGTGACTTCCAGATTTATAAATTTTTCACCTGGAGACAGATTACCATCTGCTAAAAATTTATGCTTTGGATTTGGAATAGTATCAGTACTGCCATCACCAAAATTCCAGGTCCATGAAACAAGGGTTTCATTAAACACTTCCTGACCGGGTAAAGCAGATTGATCTTCAAATAATAAACTATCCGTTACACAGGCATTGGCCTCGTCATAAGAGAAGTTGGGTCTGGGAGCGGCAAATACCTGAACGGTTTTGCTGACCTCTACAGTTACATTATTCTGGTCTGTATAGGTATATTTAATATCGTGAGTTCCTACGCCTGCTACTCTTGGTCTGAACAAGTTTTGGCCAAAAGCAATTCCTGGACCAGTAAACAGGCCACCAGCTGGTTCAGCTACCAAGGCAATTTCTTCATCATCAAAACAAAAGGTAGCCTCAAGTCCAACGATAGCTACATCAGGAGTGGGATTAATTTTAATGTCCTGGGCAAATTGATTAAAACATCCAGTATTTGGACTGGTATAAGCGTAAGTAATGGTATGAATACCATCTCCTGCCATAGCAGGTCTGAACAAGTTTGAACCAGATTCAATTCCTGGTCCGGTAAAAATGCCTCCGGTAGGATTACCGAATAAATCTATGTTTTCGCCATTCACGGCCCATTCTTCTGGTAAATTCAAAATTTCAAGTTGCGGAAGCGGATTAATTCGAACAATCAATTCATCCATTTCTATACTACAAGGCCCAGAAGCACCGGTTCCATCAGGATCATTGGTGGTAAGTTGAAGAAAAACAAATTTACCAATATCATCGGGATGTACCACATATTGGGCAGTGACCAATCCATTAACGGACTGGTTATTGATTATTGTGCCAAATCCTTCATTTACAGACCAGCTACCGGTGATGCTGGCACTACCGGTAACCACTCCGGAAAGCTCAATTAAATCTGTTTCACAAACTGCAAAATCCGTTCCTGCATCTGCGGTAGCTTTTTGATTTACGGTTACTTCCATAGAACTTTCATCGGAAATACAACCAAAATCATCAATTACCTGAACCGTATATATATTTTCACCTAAGCTTTGTGGAATGACTGAGGGGTTAGCAGCATTAGAACTAAATCCATTAGGTCCAGACCAAATAATGGTATAAAACCCAGTTCCTCCTGATGCGGTTGGGTTCTCTGTATCACCTCCCAATTGTACTGGCTCACCCTGGCATTGATATACATCATTTCCTGCATTTACATTTAATGCCGGACTAATTTTTATAGTTTTTTCTATAATTTCCGGTCCACAATCTCCTTCAGGGTCTTCACTGGTCAAAATTATTGTCACACTTCCATTAATAATGTCATTTAACCCAGGGTAGTAAACGACAGAATCACCAGCAATAAACTCTACGGAAGAGTGATGCTCAGATTCATGAAAGCTGCCGTCACCTGATGTACTCCAGGTACCCCCGGTCTCTGACCCGGTTATTTCTCCAAACAATCTTACATTTTCGTTGAAACATATAAAGTTATCTGAAGATGTAACTTCCACATTAATTTGGGCCGTCACATCAAGTTGAATACTATCAGTAACTGAAGTACAATTATTGGCGTCTGTAACAAATACTTTAAACATTTTCTGACCCGGACCAACCGGTTCAATTAAAGGATTAGACAAGTTCGAGGAAAAAGCATCAGAACCCATCCATACGTAAGTATAAGAACCAACACCACCTAAAGCAGTAGGTTCACCACCTAACTTAAAACTTGAATTTTCGCAGATTTCAGTATTCACACCAGCTTCCACCACTAATTCAGGATTAAGATCTATCGACACCCTAACTTCATCACTCTGACATCCTGCTGGAGATTCAGATTTTATATAATATTGGATATTTTTTAATAATGGTGTTTGATTGTATAAAGAATCTGAGATTGAAGATTCAGTTGTACCTGGATTTGAATTTGCCCCAAAAGCATCTGCTCCATTACTAATTGTCCATATGAAATTCGTACCTGTTACTCCTTTAGGATCAGATAAAGTAATTTCGGTACTTTCCTGGTGACATAATAATTGGTATTGTGGATTGGAAGCATTTGGGGTAATGGCTTGTATGCCAGGAGTTGGATCAACAGTGATAGAAATACTGTCTTTAATTCCTATACATCCGTTCAATATCGGCCTGAATACATATTCAATGCTTTGTTGGCTATTAGAGTTATTTATTAAAAGATCGTTTATGGTATAACCAGTTTCAAAAAGTTCTCCAACTGATGAATTGCCCGATATAGATGATGCATCACTTAATTTAATATCTATAAGTTCTATCGATATATCCTCAGTTGAAGGATCAGTCATTAGAAGTATTTCAGTTGAAGTACCAGAACAGAATTTATTTAAACCATTATCTGAAACTGTTAAAACTGGAGCCGGATTAACATTCACTTGTTCTTCATATATTATACTTGGTCCACAACCGTTTGCACTGGATGTAAATCTGTAGGTAATGGTTAGTTTGGAATTTGTTTCATTAATTAAAGTTTCATTAATATTTAAACTACCTGAAGGAAAAGTCTGACCATCTGTATAAATCCCATTAGTAATTCCGAAAGGATAATCCACATCAACTAATGTAATTTCTCCATTCTCAGTTGGAGTTGAAATAGTAATATTGGTAGATTCTTCGGAACAAATATTCTGTTTAGTATTATTTGTATTGATTGTAGGTGTTGGTTTTACCTTAACAGAATCAGTAAAAAATACGGGACTACAACCATTGGCACTTATGCTAAAGTCATAAGTTACTTTTACTATTTCATTTGTTGAATTGTATAGATTCTCTTTTATAATAGCACCAGATATGAAAGTTTCTCCTCCTATTAAATTACCTCCGGTTATTCCATTGTATTGCACAGATTCTAATCTTATAATTGCATTTGGTGTTGGAGACAGTAGTTGTATATTGGTGGTTTGATTATTACAAATTAATTCTGTGGAATTATTTATAGTCATTTTAGGAGTTGGAGCCACTTGGACAATATATTCAGCAGAATCACCTTCGCATAATGTAGTACCTGGTCCAGTTGTATATACTTTATAAGTAACAATTTCAATATTGTCTCCGGTATTTATCAATTCATCAGTAATAGAGCCAGAACCAGTAAGGGTAAATCCTGTAATATTGCCTGTAATGCTGGCATTCCAATCAAATTGAGTATCAGACACATTACTAGTTGGTAAAAAGTTCAATGTGGTTCCACTACATACTGCTGTGGGAGAAGGCAAATTTGTTAGCTTTGGACGTGGGGCCAATTCCACAGTGTACATTTCAGATACTGGGCTGCAACCATTTCCATTGGCGGTAAAGGTATAGGTTACCGTCTGATTACTGCTGGTGGTATTGGTCAATACCTCATCAATGGTGCCACTGGGAACAAACAATCCTTTTGAGGTTGTATAATTTACACTTCCACTTACTCCTGCCGGATAAATCGCCTGCAGACTGATCGTACCATTTACTGTTAATGTTTCATAATCCAGCGATACACCTGTTCCACTACATATTTCAGGCTGATTATTGGTGATTGCTATATTAACGCTCGGTTTTACCTCAACTGAAGTTTGAAAGGAGCCTACCGGACCACAACCATCTGAACTTAATACTTCAAAGTTATAAGTGACGGACTGAATTGAAGTAGTCATATTATCTAAAACTTCATTTATTGAATTTACTGTATCTTGAATTGAAAGTGTACCATCCCCAACAACATTGCCTCCAGCATAATCAATTCCACTTATTCGTATTAATCCATTTTCAGTAGGAGTATTAAGCGCAATATTTGTTGCAGTTCCATCGCAAATGCTTTGTGCAAGATTGTCAATACTCATGCTGGGTTTTGGATAAACAGTCATCGAAACATCTTTAGTTTCACCGTTACACCCGGCTCCACTTTCTGAATACACCCGGTAAGTAACGGGTTGAATACTGTTTCCAGGATTAATCAGCACCTGGTTTAACTGGTTGCCAAACCCTGTTCCTGCACCTATTACACCACCGGGGTTGTTAATTACTTCCCATGAATAAGTTACTGGCGATACACTATTAGTTGTGGAAAAATTGATGGAAGCGGCATCACCTGAACATATGCTTTGAGATGTTGGGGAAAGTATCAGGTTGGGTAGGGTGTTTACTGAAACAATTGCTTCTCCAGTAATTACCGCCGAAGTACAGCCATTGGCATCCGTAACGCTTGTCAGCTGGTAGGTCGTGGTAGCACCCGGACTTACAGGTATTGCTGCACCACTGGTGTATCCATTAATCGTTCCTACTCCATTGTCTATTGCTATGGTATAAGGCGAA
>JBPRGG010000116.1:0-5143 GCA_051418075.1 Candidatus Cyclobacteriaceae bacterium M3_2C_046
AAGGCTGCCCTTGACTGAACCTGACTGAAGCATGAAGGGGCATTTACAGGGTAAAGGGGGAATAAAATAATACTATCTCTGAGATTGCATGGGAGGACATGTCTCGGTTCCATATGAGCAGTAAACGCAGCAGTCTCCTTCTTCAGGCTTTAGCAGGGCTTTACAATTTTCACATTCGTAAAAGAACTGGCAACTGTCTTTCGGCATTAACTCTTGTTTTTTATGCCCACACATGGGACAAGTTATTGTAGATATTTCATTTGTCATTTCTATTACATTAAACCGCGCCTGTCATTAAAAAACCAAATGTAAGCCGATAAGTTCAAAGCAACGCTGCTTAATCAAAATCTTATAAATCAAATGCATTTTATGATAAATAATTAAGGTATTCTCCGACGTATATAATCATGAACAATTTAACAAAAGTAAAAGGAAATGAAAAAAGCAATTTTAATATCGGTGTTATTTGTGGCGGGGCTTATTATTGAAGTTTCGGCTCAGGGAAACAGACCTTATCATATGAGGAAAAACAATCGTTATGGGAATTTTGGTGTTGGCGTGGAAAAGAGCGATAAAACGCAAAGGAACTATTCAATGCACAAGCATAACCTTTGGAGGTTAAATGAAGATAGTAATCAGAAACCACAGGATAAGAGCTACAGGATGAAGAAACATAACTTATCCGGAAAGTTCGGCCAACAACATGGTAATGCTAAATACCATCTTCGAAAACATCATCTTAAACAAAATACCTTAGATTAATCATTAAGAATATAATCTGCAACTAGTTTAAGTTTCATGAGGCCAATGGTGGAATAGTCATTTCCTTTATTTTTAACATTATGCATTTAGGATCGTTTATTTTAAAATGGTATACTTAATATTGATATAATTTTTTAATTATTGTTCTTTTGTGAAAAATAAATTTTATTTCAAATCAAAACACTTTTTGATTATGCGACAACTAAGCATCCCCTTTATTATGTTTTTTATGTTTTTTTTAGGTCAGGAGCTTTCTGCTCAGGACGAGCTGAATGCGGAAAAATTAAAAGGAAACGCCGAACTTCGGGAAGAGGTATTTACGGCAATCCTGGAAGATGAAAGCCTTATTGACAGTTTTCTCGATCATGCTGTCGAAGATACCATGGCGATGCATCAGATCATGATGAATGAGGAATTTATGAACCGGATGATGAGTATGCGGCATATGCAGATGATGGAAAACCGGAATCCGGAAATGATGAAAATGATGATGGAACACATGGCTGAAATGGCTCAGCATGATACAACCATGCAAAATATGATGATGAACAATGAGAAAATGCAACAAATGATGCAAAAAATGCAGCAAAAGGAAAAAGACAGCATACAGGATCATCAACGGCATCATATGAACGATTAATATAATTATGGTTTCACTAAAACAGAAAATATCATGATGCACGACGGATATGGATTCTGGGGGATGGGCTGGATATGGTGGCTGATCATTATTGTTATTGTTGCTTTAATTGTTTGGGCAGTTGTTAACGCCGGTTCGAGAAGACCTTCCGGCGCCCCGCATGCAAGGGAGACGGCGTTGGAGGTTCTTGAAAGACGTTACGCCAAAGGCGCGATCAGTACGGAAGAATACCGGGAAAGGAAGAAGGAACTTACTGGCAAAGGCTGATAAAACTATACAGTTCATCAATTTTCAGGGTATTAATCCTGAAAGACAAGGTTTTTACCTCATTTAAACCTTTATCTAATGTCAAACGCGGAAAAAATCAGATCCCGGTACAATCGTATTGCCGGAATTTATGATATTCTTGAAGGTCCTATGGAAAACATGTTCCGGGAAAGACGAAAAAGCCTGCTTTCGGAGGCTCGAGGTAAAGTATTGGAAGTAGGAATCGGCACAGGAAAAAATATTCTTTATTATTCGGAACCTGTACAATTGGTTGGAATTGATTTCAGCCCCGGAATGATTGAAAAGGCGAAACAAAAATTTCAGCTCCCAAACGTACAATTACTAACTATGGATGCGGAGAACATGGCTTTTAAAGATAACGAATTTGACACGGTGGTAACGTCTTGCGTGTTTTGTTCGGTACCCGATCCGGTAAAAGGTTTGAAGGAGATCAGAAGGGTATGCCGGAATGGTGGAAAAATACTGATGCTGGAGCATGTCAGAAGCGAAAACAAGTTTATTGGTTCGTTAATGGATATGGTTAACGCCGTTCCTTTGCATGTTTACGGCGCCAATATTAACCGCCGAACCATTGAAAATCTTAAAAAAGCAGGTTTCTCTGAAGATAACATGAACGTTGAAAACATATGGTATGATATTATGAAGGTTATCAGGATAAAGAATATTAAAAAAGAATATAGTTCATTATAATCGCGCCGCGACTTTATCAATACGGAAATGCAAAATAAAAATGAAAAGGAGAGAATTTATCAATCGCTCGACTCTGGCAGCGGGAGCATTTTTAACCTTACCCGGATTTTTTGGATGCCGGAATGAGGCAAAAGATGATGCCGGATCTTTTGAATCGGCCAGCCCAGAATTTAACCCTGATCTAGATGTTAGATTAACTGCAAAACCCACAGTAGTAAATATAATGTCTGATAAGCAAACCCCGGTATATTCTTATCTTCCGGAAATTGTAAAAGGCGATAAAGGTTCAGTTCAGGCGCTAAATGAAAATTACCTGGGCCCCATATTCCGGGTAAAAAAAGGAGATAAGATAAGAGTCAGGTTTATTAATGAAATTGAGAGAGAAAGCGTCATTCACTGGCACGGTCTGCACTTGCCGTCGGAGATGGACGGCCATCCCATGTACGCCATTAATCCCGGCAAAGAATTTATTTACGAATTCAAAGTGGTGGACCGTGCGGGAACGTATTGGTTTCACCCTCATCCCGACAAGATCACGGGTCCGCAGGTGTATCAGGGGCTTGCCGGTATGTTCCTGGTATCAGACAATGAAGAAAACTCCCTCGACCTGCCTTCCGGCGAATATGATATGCCGTTGATCATTCAGGACCGAAACTTTGACGCCGGCGCCCAACTGGTTTATCTGCAGGGACGTATGAGCCAAATGATGGGTTTCCTGGGAGATCATATCTTAGTAAACGGTAGCGATAACGCTGAAATTGAAATAAAAAATGGTTCTTATCGGTTGCGTATCCTCAATGGATCCAATTCGCGGATCTATAAACTCGCCTGGAGCGACGGAGCTCCCGTAACGGTAATCGGAACCGACGGCGGTTTGCTTGAAGCGCCACGTGAAATGCCCTACCTGATGTTGGGGCCCGGAGAAAGATATGAAGTATGGCGGGATTTTGATAGTAATGTAACGCTGGAAAGCCTGGAGTTTAATCCTGGAATGATGGGCGACATGATGGGTGGCGGAGGTATGATGAATGGTGGCATGATGGGCAACCAATCGCTGCCTAACGGAAGCAGGTTTACTGTTGTCGAATTTAATGTTACCGGCGACGGATTGAATAAAAATTTACCTTTAAATTTAACTTCCATTGATCCGTATGATTTGAATGATGCAGTGAATCCAAACGAACCAAGGCCTTTCAATTTTTTCATGGAACGCATGCAATGGACGATAAACGGAGCAACCTTTCAAATGAAGGAGGCGGCGGATTGGGAAAAGGTACAGTTGAATACGCTGGAAGTATGGGAATTTATCAATGGAGCCGACAGGGAAGGCGGCGGCGGCATGATGGGCGGCGGTATGATGCAAAAAATGATGCAGATGCCACACCCGGTGCATATCCACGGCCTGCAATTTCAGATAATAGAAAGGAATGTCGATCAGGTAGATCCGGGTATCTGGAATACCATTAAAGACGGATTTGTAAACGAAGGCTGGCAGGATACTTTTCTGCTGATGCCCGATATGAGGGTTAAAATCCTACTAAAATTCAGGGATTTCAAAGGCTTGTATGTGTATCATTGCCATAACCTGGAACACGAGGATATGGGGATGATGCGGAATTACCTGGTGGAGTAGAAAACTTACATCCTCGCCAACCACAAAGTCAAAATTTTATACATCCTCTGCAAAATAATATAAATATATTGTAGTTATTTTTTTGTAGTTTTAAGTTTCAAAACAAAATTCGGTTGATAAAAAAGGCGCTACATATCATTTTATCTATCCTGCTTCTGGTATCAGTGTCAGGATTTGCCCTTAATCAGCACTATTGCGGCGATAAGCTGATGGAAACATCCATTGCCAAAATGGATGGCCATTGCTGCGAATCGGAAGGCATGCCGGAAGACTGTTGCAGGGACGAGGCGGTTCAGATAACAGAAGGTCAGGATTTTGTTTCGCATTCATTCGAATGGGCTGCCGCGCCTTATTTCGCTGCCGTGGTTATTCCTTATCTTATATATGCTCCTGATTTGGGAGATTTAAATACAAAAACTCCTCAGTTTAACCATTCTTCCCCGCCTGTCAAACAGGACATTTATATCCTGGTGCAGTCATTCCTGAATTAGACATTCTTTTCATTTGAATAATATCCGCATCTGAAATCATCCAGATCAGCGGTTGTTTGATGTTTTAATGAATTTAAAATTTTATAGAAATGAAAAGAATAGTTATAATACTGATTGGACTAATCGTTGCCGTTGCCGGATTTTTAGCCTTTAAAGGTTTTTCAATCCAGAAAGCTCCTCAATATTCATCTGAAGGAGTTGGCATCGTTACCCCGGAATTTGAGGCGCCTCTTGAAAAAAACCTGGTATGTATGGTTAATGACACTTATTTTAATAAGGAGCAGATACTGGTGGAAGTGGACAATAAGAAATACTATGGATGCTGCGACATGTGCGTTGAAACGCTGAATAAAAAAAGAGAAATAAGGTACGCTAAAGATCCTTTAACAGGCGAAGAAGTGGATAAAGCCCTGGCATTTATCGCTATTAATCCTAAGGTTGCCGGAGGTAAAGTCCTTTACTTCAGCGATCAGGAAAATTATCAAAAGTACATGTCCACCTTAAACATCTAAAAAAATGAAAACAATTGATCTGCATATAAAAAACATGGTTTGCTCCAGGTGTATCATAGTTGTTGAAAAAGCGCTTAAATCATTTGGCGCGTTAGTAAATTCAATCAATCTGGGATATGCCAACATA
>JBPRGG010000117.1:0-3186 GCA_051418075.1 Candidatus Cyclobacteriaceae bacterium M3_2C_046
AGGGCCAGAGATCTTAAAGAACTCAACATTTACATCAAAGACGCATTAAAGGCCTTGAATAAGCGGAACTTCAAAGGTCGTGACTATTGTAGAGAAGATCTTTTTACTCAGCATGAAAAACCCTGTCTCAATCCATTACCAACCACCGATTTTGAGGTTAAAAAGGTGATTTTTGCTAAGGTAGCCCGCAATTACCATATTATGGTTGGTGAGGACTGGCACCTGTATAGCGTTCCTTTCCGGCTGGTAGGTAAAAAAGTTAAAGTGGTTTATACCTCTGATTGGGTTGAGGTCTATTGTGATCATAAGCGGGTAGCCATTCATCGTCGTAATTATCGTAAATATGATCATACCACCTTACCTGAACATATGCCATCCAATCATCAGGCAATCCATGAGCAAAAAGGATATACTCCAGATTACTTCTTAAAACAAGCCGCAGCTATCGGCCCCTGTACACATCAGGCTGTAAGTCAGATTTTAAACGCCAAAATGTTTGTTGAGCAAACCTACCGCTCCTGTCTAGGGGTAATCAGGCTTGGCAACACCTATGGCAAGGATCGATTGGAAAAGGCTTGCCAGCTCATGCTCAATGGTCCAAGAGTAAACTATGGGATCCTTAGCAACATCCTACGAAATAACATGGATAAGCTGCCTCCAAAGTCAAACCTGGATTTTAAAACACCGCCTCACGATAATATACGAGGACCTGAAAATTACAATGATAAATTAAATAAATGATTACCATGAACACAGAAGCAACTTTACAACAACTTCAGGAACTGAAGCTGGAAGGGATGGCCAAAAGTTATCAGGCCATCCTTAAATTACCGATCAACAATCAACCGGAAGCCCATGAACTGCTAGCCCATCTGGTACAGCAGGAAGTGGAGAGCAAACAAACCAAACGTACCCAGATGTACCTTAGATTAAGTAAACTCCGCTATGCAGCTGTACTGGAACAGGTGAAATGTTCACCAGAAAGAAACCTGAAGAAAGAACAACTTTCAATGCTGGCAGATTGCAGCTGGATTGAGCGTGCTGAAAACATATTAATCAATGGTTCCACGGGCTGCGGCAAAAGTTATCTGGCTTGTGCCATAGGCCACCAGGCCTGCTTAATGGGATATAAAACCTTGTATTTTAATATGAATCGCTTTATTGAAAAAATCACCCTCTCAAAGCTGGATGGAACTTTCGTAAAACTACTAAACCATATCGAAAAACATTGGCTGCTGATACTGGATGATTTTGGACTCCAACCGTTAAATGCTGACATACGATTAGCATTGCTTCAAATTTTAGAAGATAGATACAGGAAAAAAGGAACAATAATTTCATCACAAATTCCGGTAAATAAGTGGCATGATTACATCAATGATCCGACTATGGCTGATGCTATTTTGGACCGGCTCATGGCCCATGCTCACATCATAGATTTAAAAGGTAAATCTCTCCGAGGGAAGAATTAAAATTTTTTCGGTAAATTAGTCAACATTTCATCCGGTGAGGGGGTGGGTCACTTTGTAGTGATTCAGGTGGGTCAGTTTCAGTGAAATAATCATGAATACACAAAAAACAACACAAATTATGAACACCCAGCAGGTATGCGTGATAAATTGATTCATAATTACATTGGAGTGACCTTTGGGCTATTTGGGGAGTGATTGAGAAAATCATCCTAAAGTTTCTGGATCAAATTCAGAAGATCATAAAAATAGAAAAAGGTGTTAGATGACAATATTCAGCCATCTCTATCGCAGATGGCTGCATTGGCAAATATCCTCAATGAGCCATAAAGAGGAAAACAAGTTCCTTAAGCTGGACTTTCAGCTTTTAACCTCCTCCTTTCATCTTTTGAGCTTTGAGCTTTCAGCTGCAAACTCCCACCGCTTCTTAATTTTTATTAACAAAAAGCCATAGGTTTTCATGGGATTATATATTTTTATAACTTAATGGTCAATATCTTAACAAAATATTAAAATTGACGGTTTTAATTTTAATATATTAATAGATTTTAAACCTTTGGCGATTTCCAAAATATGCATGAAAACCATCAAGAGGAACATGCTTGGGAAGATTTTTTAAACGGGAATGATAACTCTTTTGATCAGTTTTATCAATTGCTTTTTCCAAAACTGTTCAACTACGGAATGTATCTCACCCAGGATAAAGATCTGGTGAAAGATTGTATTCAGGCGCTTTTTATCCAGTTCTGGACCAACAGGAGGAAATCAGCTAAAATTAATTCCATTCGCAGTTATTTATTCAAGAGTCTGAGAAACAGGTTGTATAAGCAGCTGAATATTAACCACGATACGGTATTTCTTGATCAGAACATCATCTCCAATTACAGACGCAAAGTTGAACAATCTATCGAAACCACGTTCATCTATCAACAAAGCCAGGAACAGGTTAAAAAGATCTTAGGTAAGGCTTTTACAGCACTGACCTCGAGGCAAAAGGAAGCTGTCTATCTCCGGTTTTATGAAGATATGTCGTATGAGGACATAGCCAGTTTGATGGCATTTAAAAATCCAAAGTACGCCCGCACCATCATTTATCGTGCCATCGAAAGCTTACGCAAACACCTCGATAAGCATCTGCTAGCCTAATTACCATTATTAAATATTTAATAGAAATTCGCTTTTATTGTATTTTCATTAATAAAGTAATGCTTTTGCTGGCGCATATGTATTTATGCTAAAAAAACCATTTTTTGCTGAGGGCATCCTCCTCTTTTTACTACTCATATTAATAACTACCATTATTTATTATTCTAAATACGAATTATTGGTATTGTTCTAAAAAAGCTTTGCCAGATACTCAATCAAATAAATGAAAAATAATCAATATCAGAATATTGAGGACTTTGTTACTGACCTGGATTTCATCAGGTGGGTAAAAAATCCTTCAGTTGAGGATCAAATATTTTGGCAGGATTGGCTGCAACAGCATCCGGAAAAAAAGGAGCAGGTGGAAGAAGCACGTAAAATCGTTGGATTTGTGCTGGATCAATCTTCTGTCAATTCCTACAATCTTGAAGATTATCAGGAAGTCAAAGCAAATGTTTTAAGTCAGCTTGATCGTAAAAAGACTTTTGCACTGCCTCAAATCTGGAAAATTGCAGCGGGGTTCATCTTATTGTGCTCTTTGGCCTTTTATTGGTGGAACCTTGATCAGAAT
>JBPRGG010000118.1:0-1105 GCA_051418075.1 Candidatus Cyclobacteriaceae bacterium M3_2C_046
AAGGCTGCACCAGGTCCCAGAAACGGAGGCCGTTCCAGGGGTGGTGATGAAATTGTAAAGCTAGACCATGAAGCAGCGACCCTTCCCGGCTAAATTCAAGGGTGTGATGATAAAGTTCGGTTGATTCCCCCACCAGTAAAAACATGGTGGCACCACGAAAGAGATCAAGAGAGAGCAGTCTCTCAGCTTTTTTTTCCGGCATGTTAGGTTCAGCTTGTTGTATCTGGATTTAATATAACCAAAAATACACATCACCACCAGTAAGTTGCTGCTCAGCTGATTTTATTTGCCGGGTGAATGTTTATCCCTGCAGGAAAAGGTTCTGAATACCCCTTAACACCATATCAATACCAATGGCACCCACAAAAAAACCATTTATACGGGTCAGAATATCAAGGTTTTTGTCAAAAGCTACCTTTATCTTTTTTGATTTCAGCCGCTGACGGATTTCCTTAAGTCCCCATACGAAGACAAAATTGACCAGCATAATGATCAGCAGCGCCAGGATACTTTCGTAGATCATCAGTTGGTCACTCATCAAAATTGTAAGGGAGATAGTACCGGCACCTACCATAAAGGGCAGCGCAATTTCGGATGCCAGGTCATCCAGGTCTTCTTTAATTTGTATGAAGCCTCGCTGTCCTTTTACAATAAAAAGATAGGCGAAAGAAAACAGAATGATCCCACCAAAAATTCTGAATGATTCAAAGTAAATCTGAAAAACCTTTCTGAAGATGAAGTCACCCAGCAGTAGAAAAAAGAGGAAAATCAGGAAGGAAATGATAGAAGCCCTCACAAAAACCCTGAAAAACTGCGGGGTAGGAAGGTCTTCCATTACAGGTTTGAGATACAGGAAAAGGGCAAAAGGGTTGAGCATGACCAGGAAACCGATAATAACTGAGATGATATCCATGAAAAATGACATTGGTTTAAAAAAAAGAAATCTACCCTGAAGGGTGTAGCAATATCTTGGCCTGTGCACAAAATAAAAGCCTAAAGTAGGGTAATCTTTAAGAAATGGCTTTGTTTAATAAGGAGCATCAACCTGGATTTAAAGTGCAAAAAAAAAGGCCAGCCATATGGCTAGCCTTCGCTTCTCTTGTCT
>JBPRGG010000119.1:0-89964 GCA_051418075.1 Candidatus Cyclobacteriaceae bacterium M3_2C_046
TCGAGAAAAGATAAACTGGTTATTAGCACAACCGCTAGAGACAAAGGTGAATATGATAAACCACCATATGGAGATAGTAAAGATTATGGTTAACTCCTTAATGGAAGAAGAAGTGGTTCAGTATACCGGAGAGAGGTATACTCATAATAAGCCTGGAGCTAGCAAATATTCCAGATGGGGTTATAATCCAGGCAGCGTAAAAGTAGGTACTGAGAAGCTCCGTGTCGATATTCCCAGAATTCGTAATAATGACACGGAAAAATGTGTGAGCTTAACCAGTCCATCCTTATTGAAGCAATTACCGGATCAAGAATCTGATACCGTGAATGCGGTATTACACGGATTAAGTACCAGGGATTATAAGAAGATATTTCAACAATTAGCAGATAGTTTTGGGTTAAGCAGCAGTACGGTTAGTAGAAACTTCATTGAGAGAAGCAGAAAAGCCTTAGAGGAGTTTGAACAAAGAAAGCTGGATCAGGATTTTGTAGCCATATTTATAGATGGCAAGGAGCTTGCCAGGCAACAAATGGTCATAGCCTTAGGTGTCACCTCTAATGGTCATAAGATTCCTATTGGGGTGATCCAAACTACTACAGAGAATTCCAAAAGCATCTCAGAGCTGTTTAGGGACTTGATTGATCGGGGGTTAAAATATGATGATGGGCTATTATTTGTCATTGATGGGGCCAAAGGATTAAGGAAAGCCATTCTGGATGTATTTGGTGAGAAAGCGGTGATTCAGCGTTGTCAGTGGCATAAAAGAGAAAATATAATCAGCTATCTTACTGAAGATCAACAAGAAGTATATAAACGAAAACTACAGGCAGCCTATTCCAAAGAAGACTATAAGCAGGTAAAGGAAGAATTATTGATACTTAAAAAAGAATTAGGCCAAATTAATCGGTCTGCAGCCAGATCACTGGAAGAAGGTATGGAAGAGACATTGACTATTCAGCGGTTAGGACTACATTTTAACTTTCAAAGGAGCTTTTGTACCACTAACTGCATTGAAAATGTGAATTCACAGTTAGGTAAATATATTAGAAATGTAAAAAGATGGACCAATTCAGATCAGCGATACCGCTGGGTAGTATCTGGATTGTTAGAGGTAGAACAAAAGATGCGAAAAGTATCAAATTATAAAATGTTAAAGAAGATGAAGCAAGCTATTAAAGATGAAGTAAATAAACAAATTCAAAGCAATGATCATAAAGCAGCTTAAATCCTCTTTATAATTTCAACTAAAAATGAAACATGTTCCTGGCTTAGTACCAAATAAGCACTTGAACTTCTTTTTTTACCTAATATTTTATCACACCAATTATTATTTATCTTTGTAGCCCCTTTAGGAAGATATAATGATGCAGCACTTCAAAAGAATTGTAGTTAAGGTAGGTTCCAATGTACTTACTGATCAGCAGGGATGGCTAAATGTGCCTGTACTTGAAAACCTGGTAGACCAATTGGTGGCCCTAAGAAAAATACAGGTAGAACTAATCCTGGTTTCGTCCGGAGCAGTGGCCGCTGGCCGAAGCCTGATCATGCATCCCGAAAAATCTGACCCCGTTTCCACCAGACAACTGCTTTCCTCCGTAGGTCAGGTGAAATTGATCAATACCTATGCCCAACTTTTCGAAACCAGGTCCATGCATTGTTCTCAGGTATTGGTAACCAAAGGAGATTTTCGGGACCGCTCCCATTACCTCAACATGAAAAACTGCTTTCAGGTGCTTCTGCAAAATAAGATCATCCCTGTGGTGAATGAAAATGATGTGGTTTCAGTGACTGAACTGATGTTTACGGATAATGATGAACTGGCGGGCTTGATTGCGGCTATGATGAATGCTGATGCACTGGTGCTGCTAACCAATGTTGATGGCGTATTTAAAGGCCACCCGGAAAAGACCAATAGCAGGTTAATAGAACAGGTTGATGCCAAACAGGATAACTATGCCAATATGATCCTGACCAAAAAATCAAACTTTGGCCGCGGAGGTATGATCACCAAATATAATATGGCCAGTAAGGTTTCTCAGTCAGGCATTCATGTATTCATTGGCAATGGCAAAAAGGAAAACGCGTTACTTAATATTTTAGAAGGAAAACAAAAATGTACCCGCTTTACAGCCCACAAATCACCTTCAAACCTTAAAAAATGGCTGGCCCATTCTGAAGGTTATGCCAAAGGAAAGATCATTGTGAATGAAGGAGCACGTAATGCATTATTATCCAATACCGCTACCAGCCTGTTACCAATAGGCATTTCCAGCATTGAAGGTACTTTTAAAAAAGGTGATATCATCAGGATCCTGGATGAAAAGCATCAAACCCTTGGATTGGGAATGGCCCAGTATGGATACGATAAAGCCATGGAAAAAATTGGTTTGAAGCACCAGAAACCATTGGTACATTACGATTATTTATATTTAAGCTAATGGAAACTATGAAACTAAAAAAAACTTTCGAGGCAGTAAAAAAGGCCAGCCAGGAATTAATACTTATCTCTGACCAAAAAATTCAGGCTATCCTGAATGATCTGGCAGAACATACCCGGACAAATATTTCCTACCTGATCAATGAAAACAAAAAAGACCTGGACCGGATGGATCCGGATGACCCTCGTTTTGACCGGCTCAAGCTGACTGAAGAGCGGATTGAAAACATCATCAGGGATATTCAACAAGTAGCCGGGCTACCTTCCCCGTTAAATGCCGTTTTAGATCAGAAAAACCTGGACAATGGACTTGAACTGAAAAAAATAACTGTTCCTCTGGGTACAATTGGTATTATTTACGAAGCAAGACCCAATGTCACTTTCGATGTATTTGCCCTCTGTTTAAAATCAGGGAATGCCTGTATCTTAAAAGGAGGAAGTGACGCAGCTGACAGTAACCTGGCCATTATGAAAATTATTCACCAGACGCTGGAGCAGCATCAGGTGGATACTTCCATTGTACAATTACTGCCTTCCTCCCATGAAGCAACGGCAGAATTGCTGGCTGCAGTGGGTTATGTTGATATCATTATCCCCCGGGGTAGTCAGCGCCTGATTGATTTTGTCCGGGAAAATGCCCGGGTCCCGGTGATTGAAACCGGCGCAGGAATTGTTCATACTTACTTTGATGAATTTGCCGACCTGGAAAAAGGGGTGGAAATTATTAACAATGCCAAAACTCGACGAGTGAGCGTGTGTAATGCTCTTGATTGCCTGATCATCCACCAAAAAAGGCTGCAAGATCTGCCATTTATTGCAGAACGACTGGCTGAAGCAAAAGTGGAAATATTTGCAGATGAAAAATCCTATCAAATCCTGAAAGACAAATATCCAGCCAACTTATTAAAGATGGCCGAACCTCATCATTTTGGCACCGAATTCCTGGCCTATAAAATGGCTATAAAAACTACCCGGAACATGAATCAAGCCCTGGAGCATATCTCGAACTACAGTTCCAAACATAGTGAAGCCATCATCAGTGAAAACAAAGCCCGGGTAGATGAATTTTTTAAAAGGGTGGATGCTGCCGCCGTATATGCCAATACTTCTACAGCCTTCACAGATGGAGCTCAATTTGGTCTGGGTGCCGAAATTGGCATAAGCACCCAAAAATTACATGCGCGTGGGCCTATGGCCCTGGCTGAATTGACCAGCTACAAATGGATCATTCAGGGCAATGGCCAAATAAGACCCTGATCTATTCCTGGTTTGGCAATTGATTCACCTATAGCACCGGTAGGAACAGAATAGCACCGTCCTGTTTCTCTTGTAAAATAGCAGATGATTAACTATTATTAATATTAATAGTTCGAACCAGCAGAATAAAAGGTAAATTCTAAGCCATCATGAAGAGGAGAAAATTTATAAGTATGTTGGGTTATGACCCTGAAAATGAACCTCCTTTGACCAGCCACCGTCAGCATGATACTTCCTTCTCCAGTGATTATGTGTACCGGGAATGTCGTAGAGCAGTAAAAAACATGAATGGAAAGGCCAAGGTCTATGCCTGTCCCGGCTTTGACATGCCAGGATATGATTGTAACGTGCAGCCTCATCAGGTTTATCAGGCTGTAATCAAAGCATTGGATTCGGGGGTGGATGGGTTATGGGTAGGTCATGAATGGAATGAACTGCAAACCGGAAATGCCCGGGCCTTTGGTAAGGCTATCCTGGATTATCAATTTTAACCTTTTCTCACAAACAATTGCTTAACTGCTCATACCCTCTTCCTTTGGGATCAGGGTATGTTTTTATTGATCTCCTTTCAATTCATCCAGGAGTTGCTGAACTTCCTCCACTTTATAATTGTGCAGGTAATCCAGCTGCTGAAATGTGGTCAATGCCATTTCCTGATCCTGTTTTACCAAATATGTCAGGCCCAGATACCACAAGGTCTGAGGCTTTAATTGGGCCGGGTCCCTACCAATCAATTCTTTAAAACTTTGAATGGCCTGATCTGGCTGATCCAATGAAAGATGGCTGATCCCCTGATAAAAAAGGGCTAAATTTACCAGGCTATCCTGTTGGGTTATCTTTTCAAAAAAATCGGATGCAGTAGCATAATCACCGGAAGTGTAGGCATTGATTGCAGCTTGCAGGTCTGTATTATCCATTGATACACCGCGTTGATTTAGCACCATGGGATAGGGCTGGTAAAAGGCTATAAATAATTGTTCACTATCAGGACCAGCCTTTTGAGTTTGCCAATATACTACAAATACAGCCAAAAGTATAGCTATTACAGCCGCAACCTGCCAAATCCGGGGAAACAGGTTAGCTTGTTTCCCCTTTTTGTCTTTGTCCTGAACCACTGTAGCTAATGTTTCCCTCAACTTCATTTCTGCGGGATCTTTGAAAAATTGTTCCAGTGCTTTATGTAAATGTACTTCTTGCTTAAACGCAGGATCCGATGACATTTTCTGCTCCAGCCAGGACCTTTGATCAGGATTTAACTGATCATCCCAGTATTTTTCAATTAATTCATGTTTTTCCTGATCATTCATAAGTTTTCATCTCTTTATATAGCGCATCATGCATAATGGCTTCTACAAGTTTTTCCTTGCAAATGTGTTTTCTCTTCTTAATATAAGATTCACTGGTGTCCCATTGCTGAGCGATATCTTTCATAGGTATTTTGGCAAAAAACAGCTGAAGTAAATCCCTGCATTTATCTGACAAGTTATTGAAATGCTTGTAAAATATTTTTTCCTTTAATGTTTGCTCCATTTTTTGAACCAAATCGTGGTCCTGATCCTGAAATTCCTGGTCTTCCATTTTCATTGGCCTTCTTTTTTTATGTCTGAGTTGTATATTCCACAGGTTCCGGCATATCACCATAAAGAAAGCTTTTAGCGGAACCTCCAGGATCAGCCCCTCCTGTACCTTCTTGTAAATTACCATGATGGCTTCCTGGAATAGATCCTTGGCATCATCGGAAGATCCATTATTTTTTTCCACATAATAAACCAGCCCCGGTAAATAATCCTGATATATCACTTTCAAGATATCTTTATCCGCTCTTTTTATACCCACCAACATTTGCTGTTCCTGTTTATTTATGGCCTTTAAACTCATATATCATCCATCTGGAAAAGGTTACCTTTGTCACTGTAATTGATTGTAGCAAAATTTAGTATGGAAAATTAAATTTTGCATTGCTCAGTACCAAATTTACCTTAAAACTTAAATATATTATAGACGTACAATTAATTTTGACGATATTACAAAATACAAAATTTTAATATCAGTTAATCAACCTAAAATGAACCTGAAAACGACGTTTTTTACATTTATTTTATTTATACCAGGCCTTGTTTTAGGAAATACTTTGTCATGGGACAGCATTCGGGCCAAACAATACTTTGACCAAGCTGACGATCTGTATAATTCGGGCCAGTTTGATCAATCTTCGCAATTATATTTAAAGGCTTCCCGGATCTATGATCAGACCGGACAGATTGAAAAATACCTGGATTGCCTTACCGAATCTTGCCGAAACATCATTTCCCTGGGCCATCATGATAGTTCGATCTGGTTAATGAACAAGGTGATAGCTATAGCATCCCGAAATTTTGGTTCAAAACATCCTGCCATATCCATAGCTTATAACCGGCTGGCATTTGCCTATACGGACCTGGGTGATCTTCATAAAGCCCTGCAATATGATGAGGCCAACCTGGAACTTGTGCTGAATCTTTATGGTCATTCTCATATTCATACGATTAAAGCTTACTATAACCTGGCCCACAGCTACCAATTTCTCAACCGTTTTAATGAATGTCTGGATAATTGTGAAAAAGCTATTGATGCCATTGAGTTACTGAATCCAGAAAATAAAAATTTCCTGCTTAGCTATGTTTTTTTATTAATGGGAAAAAGCTATTCAGATATATGGGATTATGACCAGGCTTTAAATTATAGTCTCAAATCGCATGAGTTAACGGAAGAAATATTTGGGGATATCAGTATAGCGGCAGCAAAAAGCTATGGGGATATTTCTGCCAACATATATGAAGACATGGGGCAATATGATAAAGCATTGCAATTCCAACTGAAAGGATTATCCATCCTGGAGCAAATATTCCCTACCGACCTCCAGACTAAAGCAAATGGATACATCAACCTGGGAAAATTGTACTATAAACACTATAACCTATATGATTCAGCCATTTATTTCCTGAAAAAAGGGCTCAACATTTTTCAAAAGGATTACCCCGGGCATTATCATAATGTGATAGCAATGCTTGACCTGGCTCTAACCTTTGAAAAAAAAGGTGATGCTCTGCAGGCACTAAAACAATTCCAGCGAGCAGAAAAGTACTACCAAGATCATTTAACACCGGACCCTGATCATACCGCAAATCTTTATAAATTATTTGGCAATCATTTTTATAATAAAGCATCCTTCCAGCAAGCCCTGGAATACTATCAAAAAGGTATTGATGCATTAGCTAAAAATGTGATCCCTTCTAATAGCTTATATGAACCAGTTGTATTATCTGAGTACATTCAATTACAGGAACTAATAGGTTTGTTGCAAAACAAAGCCCGGACCTTTCATATAATGTATAAGAATAATCCTAAAGTTAAATACCTGGAAGCAGCCCAGGCTAATTATCGGGGGGCCGTTCATGGACTTGATTCCATCAGGATTCATCTTCAGGAAAATTGGTCCAAACAATATCTGATGGATTATCATTATGACATTTATGAGGGTTGGATTGAAACCAGCATAGCCCTTTATCAGCATCATCAAAATAAGGATTATTTGGAAGAAGCTTTTCAGGCTGCAGAGCAATCCCGGGCCCGGCTATTGCTGGAAAACCTGATGGCTGATAACATGACCAAATTTGCCGGGGTTCCCGCAGACCTGCTGACCCTGGAAAGAAATTTAAAATCAGATATTAATCTGTACCAGGGTATGTTACTGGATCATCAGGTTTCTGAAGAAAAAGAAAATGACCAGATTAAGCTCTGGAAAAACAAACTTTTTGCATTAAGACGCAGGCAGGATTCTTTAAATGCAGCATTAAAGCAGCAATATTCAAAATATTATGCCTTTAAATATGAGCTGCAGATTCCTTCTGTGGCCGAAATTCAACAAACACTATCAGCAGAATCCTGTCTGGTAGAATTTTTCACCACGGATAGCCTGATCTATTCTTTTTTAATCAGTCCTTCCAATTTCAATGTAAATGTTCATGCCACCCGGCAATCCATTGATAGTCTGGTAGCGAAATACAGGCATGAAATAGCCAGAGGCAGAATAGCACAGAATTCCCAGGATTTTACCAGGTTTAGCCATTTGAGCTATGTCCTTTACCAGGAACTGTTCGAATCTGTTGAAAAGTCATTGCCCCCAGGTACTGAAAAATTAATTATATCTCCTCATGGTTTGGCCTCGCTGTTGCCATTTGAATTGCTGATCAGTCATCCCGGTTCAGAAGAACAAGGTTTTGGACAACTTGATTACCTTATAAAGCAGTACCAGATCAGCTATACCCCTTCTGCATCCATTTTATTGCAGGAATTGCCTGAATCACCTACATGGGAACAACAATTTGCCGGATATGCTCCTTCCTACAATCCCACTTTTCTGGCTTCAACCAGGGAAATCAACCCGGAATATTCCGATCAGATCACCCAACTTAAGCACACTACTGATGAAGTGATTAGTGCCGGTAAACTATTCAAAGGCACTCATTATGTAGGAGATGAAGCTACCGAGGAAGCTTTTAAAACTGCAGGTAACAAAAGTCGTATTCTGCATCTGGCTTTGCATGCCCTGGTTGATGACCAAAATCCTTTACGCTCTAAACTCATTTTCAGTCAAAATGCAAGAATAAACGAGGATGGCTATCTCAATGCCTATGAATTGTATAATATGCAGTTAAACAATGAGTTAGTGGTTTTAAGTGCCTGTAATACTGGTTATGGTAAACTTCATAAAGGGGAAGGAGTAATGAGTTTATCCAGGGCCTTTAATTATGCCGGTAGTCGCAGTCTGATTATGAGTTTGTGGGCCGTCAATGACCATTCCACGGCTGAAATCATGAATTATTTTTACCAGGAGCTGGCTTCGGGTAGAAGTAAGGATGAAGCCTTAAGACAAGCCAAAATCACCTACCTGGAAAAGGCAGACCTCCTAATGTCGCATCCCTATTATTGGGGCGCCTTTATTGCCAGTGGGAATATGGATCCCTTGATCCAGCAAGAAGAATATAGTATGATCAGCCTTTTGATGATTATAGCGCTCACCCTGTTCACCATTATTTTTATTTACCTGAAATGGAGAAAACAATCCTCCGGGGAAGTTGTGAATTCTCCCTGAGGATTGATTGGCTGTTAAAATTCAGCTTATATAAGTAGATCAAGAATTACTTCAGCTAAATTGCTCCCGTTAAACTCCATGGCCTCTATTTCCTTTCTTTCCTTATCCACAATGATATAATAAGCAAATGTTTTCTCAGCGTAGTCATTGACAAAACCTACTTCAGATACGGCAGGAATTTGTTTTACCCCGGTATTAAGATCATTCTGCAGATTTTCCAATTCTTCCTTTGAAGGCAAACGATCAAATATTTCCCGGGCCTTGATCTTTAAATCACTGGCTTCGGGGATATACTGAACATTGTTGGCCGCTTCATTGATGATATTCACCTGCTCCCCGGTTAATACGGTTCGATTTATTTTGATGGTCCTGTAGAAATTATCTTTTACGGTACAAGCCGAAACCGGCCATATCGCTTTATTTCCGGCAGTAATCCTTACCCTGATTGATTCATTGATAGTTTGAAGAGATGCCAGATCTCGTAATGCTTTTTCTAATTCCCGACGGGCCTGATCAGAATCTTCCTTATTAATCGTAGCATCCAGCCGGTCTAGCACCTGGTAATATGGCACGGCTACTTTATTTACCTCTGTTCTAATATTATCGCTGCAAAGCACTAACCCCTTATCCTTTAAGATTTTATTAGCTTCGCTTCTGCCATCGGCCACTGCCTTGTCTACCGCTTTCTTTATTTGCTGACGGGCTTCTTGGGTAATTACCGGTATGCTCTCACGCAAACCCCTTAAACTTACTTCAAATTCATAATTTTTGGTAGCTTCTTCTAATTTATCCCTGGCTGCATCTATTTCTTCAAAGGTGGAATCGATCTTTTGACTCACCAATTGATCCAGACCCTGTAAAAGATCATCCGGAGGAATGGCAGCAAATTCAGTTTGATCCTGGTTGAAAGTAGCCCTGGCAGTCCAATCCTGCTCCTGCATTAGCATTGTTCCTTCCAATACAAATTCCTGATTATTTACTCTGGATTCACCACTGATAGATTGTTTATTGGCTGGAGTTTCCAAATAGTATTCCCCCAGGAGTCCTATTTCGAACTGACCATCCTGATGCACATATCCCTTGGCCCTCATTTGGCTCCCTGCTTTCACTGGGATAAAATCAGGCCACCAGGAGTTGTCAGGATCAGCTAAGCCATTAATGAAAATTAATCCTTTAAAACCAGAAGCAGTATTTCCATCAGCCAATACTGCTCCGCTGGCCTCGCCTAAAGGAATGGTAAATTCAGTAAATTTTACCACCGGCAGGGAAAGGTCAAAGCTGCCGTTCAGCCCTGCCTGATAACCTGCTTCAAAGCTCCTGTTCAAGGGATTTTCTTCCACAACCTGATAATTAAACGTCGCATTCTGAATCATTTGCCCGGAAAAACTTATTACCTTGAAAAAATCATAGGACCCACATCGCATGGCAATACCATCAAACGCCTCTCCCTGATCTACAGGCTGTAGAGGCCGGTAGGGAAGATTCCCTTCAACAGAAGCGGCAAAACAGATAGAGCCCAGAAGATCATGTCCTCCGGAAAAGAAAAACATGGGATCACTGTAATCGGCAATGTAGGTAATATGGCCTCCCACCGGTGGCTTGATCACCAATGGCTTTACTGCATCCGGGTCATCGTTGGCACCCACTTTCATGGCCAGCTGAGCAGAAATATGGAAAACAAAATAGAATTTTTCATCCTTTAATAAGATGGGAAAATCACGATTTTCATTTAGATACCTGCCATTAAAATAACCCACATCAGCCCGGACCAGATCTTCAAATTCGATATGATTGGTAGGAGATGGAATGGTGGCCTTTCCACTGATATTTAATAGATTTCCCTGCTCATCAAATTCAAGACGTAAATCAGAATTGGTCAGCAACAGTTTGTCGGTTTGGCTCAGGTTTATCTCCAGTTCACCTTCCACATTGTAATGACCTTCTTCCTGCTGCTGAAGGTCTCCCTGAAATTCAGCTTTGGTGAGACTACCGTCTGCTCCAATACCACATTCTCCCGGGCAAAGGTCAGGATTGGCACAGGGATCATCACAAGGGTCAGGACATGGGTACTCAGGGCAACCAGATGCACAAGGGTTTTCTATACAGTCATCTTTTGTACAGCCAGTTTGAATTAAAAAAGAAACAATCAATAGATAAAGTGCAATTTTAAGGTTGGCGTTTTTCATATTTCTACAATTTTATTTCCACAAATATTTACCTTATATTGCCTGGCAATGGAGAAGGTTACCCAGTAGTTTCTTTAAAAATTGAAACTTTGTAAAATTTAGGGGATAATTTTTTCCTTTAAACTGTTATTTTTGCTTATTTAAACCATCATCCTGTTATGCGAAAATTAATATCTTTATGCCTGCTGGTTTTATCCGGCTATTTTGCCTGGTCCCAGGAAGAATTACCCAGTATCTACAATCCTGAAAAACCTTATGTGGTCAATATATGGAACCGGGTGGCGGATTACTCCCCCACGCTTCGTTCGGTGGAATCAGCTGAAATTTCCAATGATGGCAAATACGTAGTATCAGGAGCCAAATTTGGCTATTCCGTGATGCTGTGGCGGGTTACTGATGGCAGCCTGATCTGGGAAAAAGCCCATGATTCTGAAGTAGAATGCGTGGTTTTTTCAACCGATGGCCACCTGATCGCCACCGGAGGAGAGGATTTTTACCTACGGATCTGGGACCGGGAAACAGGTAATGAAGTACATCAAATAGAACATCCCAGTGCCCTGGATGGCATTTCCTGGTCCAATGAAGGTAATATAATAGCTACTGGTACTGAGGATGGGGAGTTGTTTTTATGGGATGCCCAAACCTATCAATTGAAAGGAAAAGTGAAAGTAGGATCTACCATTAATTCCATTCAGTTTACTCAAAATGATCAAAAAGTAGCTGTAGGAGGCAATATAAAATATGACGATCCAAATACAGGCCAAAGGATCACGGATGGATTTGCCAAATTGCTGGACGTAAATTCCCTCAAAACACTGGTGGAATATGAAGGACCTGAGGGCTCTGTGAAGTCCATTCGTTTATCCCCGGATGAAAAATATGTGGCAACAGGCGGATTTGATCATACAGCCCGATTGTTTGAGCTCCCAACAGGAAAGTTACTGCATGAATTCAAGGAACCTTCCCGGATAGAAGCGGTAGCCTTCAGCCAGGATGGTCAGTTCCTGCTTACTGGAGGACATGATCACATGATCCGCTTTTATAAAACAACTAATTATGAGGAGGTGTATACCATCACTACACCACGTACCGAGTATATTGATTTTTCCCGGGATGGCAGGTTGTTTATTACGGCACATGAGGACAGTGGTTTGCTTTCCCTTTACCTGATGGTTTCCGAAACCGGCAGAATACCTGGTTTGTACAATAAACTATCCAACATGCAGCTGAAAAATCGGGATATGCAATAATACAAAGTGAATTTTGGCTTTAACAGGCCAGGGTCAGGGGCAACTGATCAAATGCTTTTTCTTTCCCTTGCTTTTTATGATCAAACTCCAGTATCAGGCCATAAGAGGAACCCAATTTGAATGTGACAAGCGAATTTTGAGTTAAACCGGTAGAAAACGGATTCTGGAAATTTGCCTCAGGCACCGTAAAAATCACCCTGGTCACCTCTTCAATTCCTGTTTTATGACTTACAGGTTCTGTCTGATGCATCCCATCAGTTAAAAACGGCATTCGGAAAGTCCAGGGCAAATAAGGCCTTGACTGATGGGTTAACACCTCAAAAGCGGTACCTTCCGGAAAATAAACCGGCTGATACTTAACACTCCCTGAAAAAAGCTGATCGGCCTCTTTACCGGGTTTCAGCCCCAAACCAAAAGGCGACAATCCAAAGGATTTATGATTTACCCTTTGCCATAATTGTGTAGGTGCTACAGCCGGGTTTTTGATTTTCTCCTCATCATGCATCCACAATATTTCCAGGTAAAGATTTTTAAAATAAAACTTCCGGTTCCTGGTTCCCTGGCCGGGATGTATCCGGCTACTTCCTTCACATAGCCCGTAGTTCACCAGTTCATCTGCTTCCAAACCCTGTTTGGTAGAGAAAATGATGATATGGTCCAACTCAATCATCTTATCAATGGTTGCTATAAATCATTTGGTAATTTCAATCATTCTCTTGTATTGACAAAGCTGCCAGTCTCCCTGTTCCAGCCGCCAGAGCTGTTTCAAAATGATATTATCATGACTCAGATCATATTCAGCTTTAAAAACATCGGAAATATCATCACCTATTTCAACCCTGGTTTGGGAAAAAAGCTGATCATATAACTCCAGGCTCAGGAAAACGGCAAGGTAAGGCGCTCCCTGATGTTCATCAATCCGATAACCATAAGCATTTGTAAAATTTCCTTCGGAATAATATTGCCATTGATCTTCTTTTTTATAGAAAACCTTAATCAGAGAATCAGAAACATCTGTTTTATCCAACCAATTATTTCCCTGATCATCTACATATTTCAGGTATATCTGTGCATCAATGATGTCACAGCAATCATCGTTTTGATCACAAGCTACAAACCAACTTATAAGGCATAAAAAAAGACAACAATTTTTCATTAAATTTTTTTTGAATGGTAACCAAATAAAAATAAAAATTTACGAAAAGCAATGCAAATAAGGCTACAAAAAGTAAAAAACAATTTTTTTATTGTATTACCACCAACTCACCCTGAAATACTGGTTCAGAAGGATTTAACTGGATTTTATAAATGTAAGTACCCGGCTCGATCACATTGGTGTTAGCTATTTTTCCATCCCAGGGTACATAATTGCCATTACTTTTATATACCATGTTGCCCCAGCGGTTAAAAATGTACACTTGATGCTGTGGATACAGTTCAATCAAAGGTATGATCCAGGTATCATTATGACCGTCATCATTGGGTGAAAAAGCATTAGGAATGGTAATACCCTCATAAACAAACACGGTAAGACTATCTGAAGCTTCACATCCGGAATTATTAGTGGCACTTACCCTGTAGGTTGTGGTTTGATCTGGGGAAGCAGTAGGATTTCGCAGGGCGGGATTATCCAGACCTTCTATGGGATTCCAGCTAAAAGTAATATAATCTCCAGACGGTTGCAATATGACAGATTGGTTTTGCAACAATCGATGATCTTCACCTGCTTCCAGAACCGGAGGATCAAGATAATCTACTTTTACAGCTGATTTTTTACTGCTGCATTGCCCGTCGAATGACTGGACCCACAAATTCGTATCTGCTTCAATCATAATCTCCAAGGAACCATTGGTCTTCTGTTGCCAATCTGTATCGGCCTTTGAACTGTACCAACGATATGTTATTCCAGTCAGATCAGGCACTTCCAATGTAACCATTCCCGGTCCACAAATGGAATCGTGGTTAATAGGGGGTTGATCCGGAAGGTCCAGAACCTGAACAGTTACCGTGGCTTTCTCACTAAGACAGTCACCGTCAAAAGAAGCGGTATAAAAACTGGTGCTCGCTACCAATGAATCAGTAACATAGTTCTGCCCCCGAGCGATTTCATTTTGATCATCTTTACGGGCAAACCAATAAATCGCAAGATCTCCTGCCTGGGCTTGCAGTTCACCTGTACCGGAGCCACAAATAGTATCATGAGTGATAGCAGGAGAAGCAGGAAGCTGTCGAACATAAGCGATAACCTCAGCAGACTCGCCTTCACAACCTTCTTCCACAACAGCCACCTTAAAAGTATCGGTCGCATTGAGAAATGGTGTTTCCAACTGGCCCCCCGCTTGCCCCTGAAGCACTTTCTGGTCGTAATACCACACATAATTGCCGCTATCAGCTCCATTTGCCTTCAAATGAGCCGTTCCGCTGCCGCAAATCGAATCATGAACCACTTCCGGTGGTGGGATGGGGTCAATACAACGGGAAAGGTAAGCCTTGAAACTGTATAGAATGGTCTGATTTAAAGCCGCATCTCCTCCGGCATTACCACCTAATCTTAAATTATCATCTTCCACATTCCAGTAAAACCCTTCACCGGGCCGCATCTGATCTTCGGTTGATTCCCACATCAGCACCTCATTTTTAAGTAATTGGGCTTTGCCGGTTTCTTTCTCATAAATAAAGGATATTTCTGCCCGCTCACCAGGCTCCATATCCCCTCCCACTCCAACCAATCCATTCACGGTATCACTTTCAGTAAAATATACCACCCTGAACCCCAATCCCTGCTGGTAGCCAATTCTAAAATTATCATCCAGTCCTCCTCTGATCAGCCCGGAATAGCTTTCCAGACTTTTAAAATCAAATACCAATACAATAGTTTCGGCTTCCTGAAAGATGTTCATACCCAGGATAACATCCAGATGCTCCCCTTCCCTGCCAGAATACAGTCCTTCTCCATCAGTCTGCACATAGGGATTAATACTGATCCCATCAGGTCCGGCTGTATTTAATAAGAGGTTGGAAGGTTGATCAAATTCAAAGTCTGCCACTTTTTGTGCAATAACTTCATTTAACCCAAAAAAAACCACCAAATACCAGTAAAAAATACGAAAAACTTTACCCATAGAACATTGGATAGCAGGTAAATTAAAAATGGTTCAACTGGTTATTCAACCGACAAGCGGGCAGACTGTTTATAAGGCATAAAAAAATGGATGCCTGAGCCTGGCCCAAACATCCATTGAAATCAAATAAACAAAGTGTTACTGATTTTTTAAACTTAATTGTGATGTATTTGAATGATCAGGGATCAACGAGGTCAGAATTGCAGCTGACTCTACGAAAAACATCCTGACCTGATCTGTACCAGCATCTATAGTTGGCTCAGTTTTTATGGAAGCGGCCAGTTGCTCCAGTTCATCTACTTTTGCCTGCTCTACACCTTGATCCATTTGCTGATTGATTTTTGAAACTAATCGTGCTGCTGATATAAAAGCTTGTTGGTCAATATTTGAATTTGACCGGACTCGATCCGATGGCTGAATTGCTAAAGAATCCTGAGGCAATTGTTGATCAAATGCACGCTTCATAGCTTTCAGGGAATCAGGTTGTCCACCAGATTGGTTCATTATTTGACCCAAAGCCAGAGATAACTGCATCATCCCCTTTTGGGCCATCTCCTGATCTACCGTATCCGCATTGGCAATATCATTAAAAACAAATTGATTATATTGTTCTACCTGTTCATATTGCCCTACTTCCTCTGTAGCTGAAGAATCTACAACCACTGCTTCAGTCTGATCTCTAAATCCAAAAACCTCTTTTTCAAAAGGATCAAGATATGCAATAGCAGCCACCGCAACAAGTAGTAATGCGATAAGGCCAATCAGCCAAACCCATCGGCTTGACCTCCGTCTTTCAATTCTAATATCTGTCATAATTGATTTTCTTTAGTTTAAAAATTAAAGGATCCTTCTTCCACTGATGACCCTTAATAAAATAGCCACAACGGCAATTACCAATAAAATGTGAATCAACCCGGTTGCACTAAACCCTATTACACCTATTAACCAGGCAATAACTAAAATAATGGCGATTAAATACAAAAGATTACTCATAGTTGAAAAAATTTAGTTTAAAAAATATTACATATATCATAAGGCTAATCCTATGCCAAACTTATCATCTATAAGCCAAAGCGCTGATTAACAGCTATATATAAAATTAAAATTTATTTTACCTCATTTTATCATGTTGCATTATTCTACATTTTGAGGATTTTTACACCGAAATCACTCACCTTTATTAACTTTGTCCCACTTATAATTAAAACGATGTTGAGAAACAGTAAAGTTTTTTGGTATTTCCTGTTAGTCTTTACGATTAACTGGTCCATTGCCCTGGTATTCTACTGGTCGGGAAATGAATGGACCTCATCTGCCGGTTCAGTTACAGCCATTTTCTATATGGTCATTCCAGCCCTGGTGGTATTTATCTTGAGTTTATTCCATAAAGATTCCATTAAAGAACAATATGGAGTACATTTTAAGTTCAATAAATGGTATTGGATACCCTGGCTGGGGATGCCCATATTGCCGTTTGCTACTTTAGCCGTCAGCCTCCTTTTTCCCCAGGTAACTTATTCTCCAGATCTGTCAGGATTTTTTGCAAGGATCAGGGGCGATCTAAGTCCGGAGCAATTTGATCTAATGAAAACAACAATGGATAGTATGCCTGTTCACCCTATCTGGATTAATTTACTACAGGGCTGGCTGGCAGGTATTACTATTAACGCCATAGCGGCCTTTGGGGAAGAGTTGGGTTGGCGGGGATACCTGTTTTATCACTTACGCCACCTGAAATTCTGGCCGGTATCAATACTGATAGGCTTCATTTGGGGCATCTGGCATGCGCCCATTATCCTTATGGGACATAATTATCCTGATCACCCGGTGGTGGGGATGTTTATGATGATAGCCTGGTGTATTCTTTTATCCCCTCTGTTCAGTTACATTCGCCTGAAATCAGGTTCTGTTATAGCTGTATCTATTATGCATGGTACCCTTAATGGCACAGTTGGGCTGGCACTAATGCTGATCCAAGGGGGTTCCGATCTGATTGTTGGCGTGACAGGGATCAGCGGATTTGTGGTACTGATTATGGCCAACCTGCTGCTGTATTTCCTGGAACCTAAAACCAGGGCTGCTATTACTACCAGTTCTATTTCGGATGCTGCTGTTAAGGAGCCTGCTTTACAAACTTCTTCATGATGGTTCTTTGCTGATCAGATAATTTTAAAATATACATTCCATCAGGTAAATCAGCCAAATTTACCTTCCAGTGCTTTTGGGATAGTTGTTGTATCTGCATAGACTTCAGACTATGACCGCTGATGTTCATCAAATCCAGTTTGTCTGGCTGAAACGTATTATCAAGATCCAGCTTTAACTGTAATTGATCCTGCACCGGATTGGGAAACAGACTGATGCCAGCACTTAAAGCATGATCATCTAAGGATAAAGCATTGAGGTTATCATAACTCCAGGCTTTGAAGCTATACAAGGAAGGCTGAACTGAAGCTGCCCCATCCATTTCAGTGGCTACATAAAAGTATTCTTCATCTTCCGGCCAAACCAATTTGCCCCCTTTTACCATACCTGAAGGCGGGGTGGTCCAAACCGGCTCTCCGTCCAGCAATACGGTAGCTGCACCGGGAAATTTTCTGTATACAAAAGCAACCTCCACCCGCTGTCCCATATCAATTTGGGGAATATCATCGGCTGAAATGGTTAAGGTATCCCCATCCAGGGTTTTAATAAAATACCTGAGGTTCATCTTTCCTCTAAACATAAACAAGCGAAAATCGCCTACTTTGAAAAATTCCACATGCTCCTCGTTTCGGTGAAAATCAAAAACCAGGGAAAGGCTTTCCTGGTCCTTAAACATTTCCAGGGGTAACTGCAGGTTAAAATTTTCCCCATGCTCTTCGATATACAACCCATCTCCATCAGATTTCACTTTAGGATTAATATCGAGAGCATCTTCTCCAGCTGCATTGATCAATAATGATTCAGGCATTTCACTGGTATCACAAAAACAGAAATCTGCCAGGTCCTGGCTCCATCCTGATTGCGCAAAAAAACCAACAAATAAAAAGAGATAAAACTTCTTCATAAAAAAATCAAATTAGTATTCGCAAAAAAATAATTCCTAATATAAAAGCAACTGCCTTCTTCTTATACTGTTATGCTATTTGATCACATTCACAGAACCTGAAAAAGGCTGGGTTTTATGATCCAGAACCACCTTGTAAATATAGGTAGCTCTTACCGGCGCCTGGTTATTCACCCTGCCATCCCAAGGCTGTTGGTAACCATTGGAATGATATACCAGGTTGCCCCACCGGTTAAATATATAGATTTCACACTGAGGGTAGCGGTCAATGTTTACCAATTCCCAGGTATCGTTCAGGCCATCTCCATTAGGACTAAAGCTATTGGGAAAAAACACGACTTGTTCCATCACGTTTATATGTACCTCATCCTGCCCGGAACATCCTCTTTCATCTTTCACAAACAATGTATAGGTAGTAGGTTTTGCCGGGCTGGCCGGGGTAGTAGCCTGTTGGGGAAATTGCACACTGACTGCTGGATGCCAGCGGTAGCTAATCCCACCTGAACCCTGTAAAGTGATCTGCTCCCCTTTTCTGACCACATCATCCGGGCCGGCATCGGCCTGGGGCAAAGCGTAGATTTTAACCTCGATAGCTGCTTTGGGACTGCTACATTCCCCTTCTTCGGCTGCAACATAAAAAACAGCATCCTGCTCCAGAATTGGGGTAGTCATGGTGGCACTGATAGAATCTGCTATCAGATCAGCCCCGGTAGAATTAAACCAACGATAGTTGGAAGCAGTAGGTGATGAAACCTGCAACTGTACAGCCCCGGGTCCACACCTGCCAGTATCCTGCACCTGTGGAACAGGAGGTATATCCTGAAAATTGATGTTTAAAGCAGCTGAACTGTCACTGAAACAAGGATTACCATTTTGCTTTATCCTCACTTTGTAACTGCCGGATTTTTGGCTAAGCCTCAATTCCTGACCGCCGTGCTGCATAAGGGTATCATTACGGAACCATTGGTAACCTATTCCTTCTGATGCAGCCAGAATTACTGTATCATACCTGCAACTTTGCTCCTTTCCCTGCACCAGGGATAATGCAGGCGGTTCCGGAGCAGGTTTTACATTCACCATTACCTGGTCAGATAAAGTTACACTGCAGCCAGAAGTATCTGTTTTTGCGCTTATACTGAACCTGGTATCCTGAACAATACTGCCTGTATTCAGGATGGGATCTTCTACAACAGCAGTATCTAAAATCTGGCTGTCCGGACCTAACAAATGGTAGGTAACATTGGGTTGAGACTGTTTTAACCGGAATTGAACCACAGCAGATTTACAAATTGTAGTATCTTCTGGAATTACCTGCACCTGATCCGAAGGCAAAGGTTGAATATGAGCTTCCACCTCAACCTTTTCACTGAGACAATTTTGGTAAGATGAAGCTACAAAATAGGAATAAGAGGCTGATAAGGAGGGAGAAGCAAAGTCTCTGCCTTCCGCAATACCAGCACCGCCTGATCCATCAAACCATACCAGGCTAACAGAATCCGGGCCGGAAGCTTTTAAATCCACCTGGCCCGGGCCGCATCTTGATGCATCGCTGGTCACAGGAACCGGGGGAAGCGGCTTAATCTCAACTGCTACTCCATCTGAAAGAGGACTGTAACATCCTTCTGCTGTTTGCTTAACCTGAACGGCATAAATCCCGCTTTGGTCCGGTTGATCCAGTAAAAGTTGTCTGTTTGTATCAGGTAGTGTGTCATTATCCTTTATCCAGAGGTAATTATGGGCAGAGGGAACTTTCAGCATCAGCGTATCCCCACTGCATTGGATCAGGTTATCAGGATCAGAAGTAATGGCGGGTTGATCTGGTAAGGATAAGGCTTTTACGGCTAATGTATCCTGTAATATCACATTGCAGCCGGAAGAATCTACCCTGGCACTCACCTGAAAAAATTCATCCTGATCCACCGGACCAGTAGTCAGGCTTAATTGCCCTTCCACCGCCATGGCAGAGGAAACAGCATCTCCCTGACTATTTAAAAGCGTATAAGTCACCTGTGACTGAGCCTGATCAGACCAGATAATAAAGCTTTGACCAGAACATACAGCTGTATCAGAGGGTGATAAATTAACTTGTTCTCTGGGTTCTGGTGAGATCACGGCATTTACGGCTACACGGTCGCTGGTGCACTCTCCCTGCTTCTGGGCCACAAAAAACGTGGTGGTAGTATCTATCTCAGGAGTATTATATTCATTGGTAGCCCCAATCCTGAGGGGCCGGAAATTGGTCAGGGAATCATACCACACCAGGTCTCCTCCGTTCGTAGCAGTGGCCTTAAGGGTTAAACTGCCAGAACCACATTTAACCTGATCAGCCGCAACAGGTTTGGGAACTTCCCGGCAGCCATAACCATAAGCTTTGAAATCATACAGTACCGGTTGAGTAGCAGCATTACCATCAAGATCTACCCCTAAAAGGGCATTTTCTTCCGGCCAGAATATATCTTCGCCAGCAGTTGTTTGATTATCAGGCGTTTGCCAAACCTTTTGTCCATCAATGAAGATACGGGCTTTACCAGTTTCCTTTACATAGGAGAATGATGCTTTAATAACCTCATTGGCATTCATGCTGCCATGAAAGCCGCTCCTTATGGTATCCAGGCCATCTCCCACCAGGTAAGTGGCCTCCAGCGCTCCCTTATACATAAGTATCTCAAAGGCCCCCATTGAAAATAAGAATCCATACTCTTCTCTGATGGCAAATTCAAATTCCAGAGATATGCTGTGGCTGAAACTGAAAATATCCCTTTCCAGTTCTACATTTAAACCGGAGTTCAGATAAGGCACATATATACCATTCCCGCCATCTGACTGGACAGAATCATTGATATCAATGGCATCAACTCCAACCTCATTTGTAAGCAAAGAATTGGGCATATTGCTGTCATCACAAAAACACATGTCAACAATTAATTGTGCATGTGCCGGCAAGGATATTACAAAAAAAAGGATGATATAAAATGTCTTTCTTAGACAAATCATTGGTTTCTTATTCAGAATAGCTTAAAAAAATATTAAAAAATGTATATTAGAAGCTTTATTAGATAAACCTTGATCTACTCTTTTTGTTAAAAGAGGGTATGACTTATGTTACCAGCATGTTTGCTGATATTTTTTCATAGCTCATTTAAAATCTTTGTATTTTTTAATCTTTAACAATACCATGAAAACCGAGATTTATCAGACTGGTGAATACCTGAAAAACAACAGTAGCTGGCACATTGAAGATTCCCCCTGGAAAGCCGGCAATGTGATGAAAATGATTAAAAGAAATAACCTGGAGGCTCAAACCATCTGCGAGGTAGGCTGCGGAGCCGGAGAGATCCTGAGGCAGCTTAGTTATGAACTGCCTTCTTCCACTGATTTTTACGGTTATGAGATTTCACCACAAGCCTATTATATGGCCGAGGAAAGATCAGGTGAGCAACTGCAATTTTATTTAAAAGACCTTTTCCAGGAACCGGAAGATGTCAGGTATGACCTGTTAATGGCCATAGATGTATTTGAACATGTTGAGGATTATTTTACTTTTCTAAAAAACATGAAAGACCGCGGCACTTACAAGTTGTTCCATATACCCCTGGATATTAATATTAATGCCATCATTCAGGATAAATTCATGGTTGGGCGCAAAACGGTAGGCCATATCCATTATTTCACCAAAGAAACAGCCCTGGCCAGCCTAAAAGAAACAGGCTATGAGATCATTGATCATTTCTTTACGGCAGATTCCCTGGAATTACCCCGTAAAACCATGAAAAGCAAGATTGCCAAACTGCCCCGCAAGATCATGTTCAAGTTCAATCCTGATTTTACCGTCAAACTAATGGGTGGATTTTCCCTGATGGTATTGACCAAATAAAGTATCAGCAAAATTTATGGGTTTAGGTATAAAAAAATTTATCACCAACTGGCACCTCCAGGCTATTCAGTATAACTTTGACTTGCGTAACAGCCTGTTTGGATTTAAAAATGCCAATAATTTACTTCAGGTGATCGATAAACGCGCCATCATTCCTATTCTTAACCATCATAAAGCTTCCGTATCGGCGGACTGTGATTTTGAGCCTCCTTTGATATTTCATAATTGCTATGACTATAAAAGATTTACAGCGGGACGTAAATGTCACATTGGAAAAAATGCCTTTTTGGACCTGAGTGCAGAGATCATCCTGGAAGATTTTACCACTGTTGGTATGTTCACCAAGCTTATAACCCATTTTGATGTGGCCCATTCCAATTTAAGGTCCGGCTTTCCTACCCAACGCCAGGGTATTAGGATTGGGAAAAACAGCTTCATTGGAGCCGGCAGTACCATCCTTCACGGGGTAGAACTGGGCGAACAGTGTATGGTAGCTGCCGGTAGTGTGGTCACTAAATCATTCCCTCCCCGAACCCTGATCGGTGGCATTCCGGCCAAAGCCATCAAACAAATTGAGATCAACTGAGTCCTTATAGTAGCTGCTCCCTGCCAACGGATAATACCGACAACTTAGGAATGGAACAGCCTGATTTTAAGAACATGCTATCTACATGCTGAAACAAAAACTCATCTTAAGTTATGCTTCCCAGATTGGATTCCAATTGTTACAGGTTGGAGCCAGTGTAGTGGTAGCCAGAGTAGCCGGCCCCACTGTACTGGGAACTGTGGCCTTTGGCACGGCCTATGTTTCAGTGCTTCTATTTATCTCTGATCTGGGCTTAGGAACTGCGCATATGAAACTGGTATCAGAGGGACAGGATGAAGGCAAATGCGTCAGCACCTACGCCGCACTCAAACTTGTCACTACCCTGCTTTTCACCCTGGCTGTTTTAGCCATGTTCTACATTCAGAAGTACTGGTTTGATCATCAATTTGAAAGCAAGGCTCATGAAACTGTCATCTTCATTTTGCTGGCTGGCATCACCCTCAACCAGATCTTGTATGTTGCCCGGTCTACCTTTATGGCTAATACGGAACAAGCAAAAATAGCCACAGTAGACTTTTCACGGGGTCTGATCCTGCAGCCAGCCCGTATCATTGTGGTGGTTCTGGGTTTTGGTGCCATCGCTCTGGCCTGGGCCAATATGGCTTCTTATGCCCTGATGATCCCGGTTTACCTTTACCTGTTCAGAGGCTATAGCTGGGGCAAATTTGACTGGCCCCTGGCCAGGAAATACCTGCGTATTGCCGGACCGGTGATCTTTATTGCCCTTTCCACCACCATGATCAACTACATCGACAAAGTCCTGCTTCAGTTTTTTACCAATTCAGAACAAGTGGGCTTTTATACGGCCGGCTACAAGATCGGGGGGTTCATCATTTTGATTGGAAAGAGTGTAAAGAACCTGTTTTTCCCTCTGTTTTCTCAGGCTGTAGCCCGCAAAGATCATAAGTATATCAAAGACAAACTGGACAAATTCGAAAAGTTCAGCTTCCTGTTTATTATGCCAGTGATCATCCTGGTAATCATTTTCTCCCGGGTAATCGTGCTCATCATCCTGGGTGAAGAATATGAACCATCCATCAGTATCATGCAATTAGTTACTGCATCCATGTTCTTTATGATCCTGAATATGCCCTACAGCAGCGTGATCAGCGGGTTGGGCAAATTCAAGCTGTCGGCCTGGATCAATATGGCTAATCTTGGCTTCTTTATTTTAGCTATATTTGGATTAGGCAGCCCGCTGTTTTTAGGAATGGGAGCAGATGGTGTAGCTTTGAGCTTACTGCTTTCCAATATCTTTATTGGAATCCTTTACCGGCTATATGCCAAAAAGCATTTCCCGGTGCTGCGTTTTTCCAGCAGCATCGGATTTACACTTTATGGCCTGATCAACCTGGGTGTTTTCTTCCTGGCCAATCAATGGTTACCCAACCTGATCTGGCTGGACATTATCTTCATTTTGGTGTACCTGGGCCTCACCTACCTGAGTTTTTACCTGCTGGGCTGGATCAATCAGCGTGATTTTAAGGATCTGCTTTCTTTGGTGGATTTCAAAAGCATGAAGAAATATATATCCGGTGAAATGAAGAAAAAAAACTAACAATACAGAGCTGAGCCTGGTTTTAGGGTTATTGATTTAGTTGTTAAATTTAGGTCATGAACCCAGAGATAGATGAATACCTTTATCAGGGTGAAGGTGAAAACATTGAATTTAAGCAAACACTCAATCGGCCTTACAAGATTGCCAAGACCATCTGTGCCTTTGCCAATGCAGCAGGCGGGGTGATCCTGGTGGGGATAAAAGATGATAAAACCATTTCGGGCATCGATCCGGATGAAGAACGGCATATTATTCAGGAGGCAGCAGAATTCTACTGCAAACCAGCAGTCAGTCTGAATATTGAGGAGATCTTTTACCTGGAGGAAAATAGTCATCCTAAAGAACGTGTAATTCTGAAAGTGCAGGTCCCTTCCAGCCCTAATAAACCTCACTATGCTCAAAATCAAAAAGGAGATTGGCTCCCTTTTATCCGCCAAAAAGATAAAACCCTGATGGCAGGCAAAAAAGGCCTGCTACAGATCCTGCAGCAGCCTGAAACAGAGCAACCAGTAAAATACACCAGGAATGAAAAACGGTTACTGGAATTTCTGAACCGGCATGAGAAGATCACCCTGAAAAAATACATGAACCTGGTCAACATTTCCCAACGCCGGGCCCGAAGAGAACTGGAAGAGGCCATGAGCAAGGGGATCATCAGGATCATGGAACATGAGCAGGAGGATTATTATGTCCGCTAATTCCTGCCTCTGCAATACCTATCCTGGTAAAATTCATTTCAAGCTTATGCCGTCATAATCATTTAGTCTGGCAATAAATCCCCAGTTCATAGCTTGTCTCTGGCCCAGGTGGAGTGGGTTTTGTACCGCTTCCTGCCACAGGTCATCAGCCTGGACCATAAATACCAGTTCATTCTGGCCCTGCTTCAGGGGTAAGGTAAGCCGCTCCTCTCCATCAATTACCCGCATAAAGTTCCTGGTATCCAGTTCGGTACCACAAAACAGAATCTCATTATTCAGGGCAACCATCAGGGATAAGGTGTAATCGAACAACAACTCCACAGATTTGTCCTGCTCCGCTTCAATTATTGTTTTGGCAAAAACCACATTTTGGGGAATATCATAATGCCTGGCCAGGTTTACAATACCGTTCCGGTCTGCTTCTATTTGAATCCACTCCTGATCAGCCATCTTTTTGTAATTAGCATAAACTTCCGACTGGCTGTGAAAACTGGCCTCAAACTGAGGGCTGAGCATCCATCGAACCAGGTATTTGTGGGAAGTTTTTTCCTCCCGGATGGAAAACGGCTGTTCCAGTTCCCTGACCGAAACATTGGCAAAATGCGTATCCTGAAAGGATGAGCGTAAAAACAGGTTGCCCTGGTCGGCCCCGGAATGCAGCAGCTTACAGGAAAGGTTGGGACTTTCTGAATCACCAATAAATACCTGCAGGTTGTCCCCATACACTTTGAGGATGACCTTCATCCACTGGTCCGCCGGAAATTCAGCCTGCGATTCATACTTCGGGTAGTTATATATTTGCCAGGCATCTGCCCCCTGATACACTGGGAAATATTGTAAGGCAGTGGGCTTGCCACTGTTCATCATCCTTACATAAAAATACTCGAAATTGTATAGATCCTGAGCCCTGAACCCCAGACCCGGCATAGCGCCGCCTTTCAGGTCAAATTCAATAGTAAAATTTTGATACTGACCTTTATACCAGGCAATATGATTGGCCGGTAAAAGCAGGGCTTCTATCCCCTCTTGATCAGTGATCTGCTTTGCCGTCTCCTGGTTGTTCTCCACATTCATCACTTTCCAAACATCATCTCTGAAGTAGACCTGCTGGGCCCATAATGAAGAAGAGAATATTAGCAATAAAAATAATGATAACCCTGATTGACAGGCTTTACCATGAACCATTAATTTAACGTGTTGCATTTGTACATGATTTAGGTGAATGGTTCAATAATAGGTGAATTGGAAAAAAATACCTGTTCAGGCATTGATCAAGTTGGCACAAGTTCAGTCAAGGCATAAAATCAGACATTGTATAATGGTGCTGATCAGATTTGAGCTCAAATGATTTAAGCACCCCAGACCCATGAAAAGCAAACTTCACCCCCACTATTTTGCCGGGATCCATGGTAAGACTATCACTGAAATGCTGATCATTATTTATGGTTAAATCGAACTCCCCTTGTAAAACCTCCAGATCTACCTGTACAAAACCGGGGTATTCCAGACCCAACGCCTGCAAATCATGATCACGAGCACGAATGACCTTTTCCGGAATATTCATCTGTAATTCACTGACACATCCTTTAATGGAAAAGGGGATCATAAAATATCCATCTGAACAAAGGATCATCAGAGCTGACTTTTGGCAAACAGCAGGTCCCAGGGGATAGGTTTGCTTAAATGCAGCCTGGAGTTGAAAATTATTGCCCTGAATCCCTTCAAACTCCTCCACCAAATCAATGGTGGTATAGGGCACTTCATTTCTTAGGTCAAAACCGGCCTGGTTCAGATCAGAAGCAGTGATTTCCAACACATTACCCCGGGCGATCGTTTTCAGGTCCAGGTAATGAGGCACCGGGTTTTTATTGATGATGCCCAGCCACCCACCCGATTTGATGTAGAGATCTTGCTGAGCCACCACCGTTTGATCCAACACCAGTTTGGCTTTGTAATAGCCGGGATAATAGTAAATACAGGAAAAAACAGTTTTGTTTTTATCCACTACATGATGCATGTTGGGATCCCAGTATTGCTGAATGATCACCGAATCGGCATCCGTGTTTTTTACATTGTAGTTGAAGTGAACCGTGTTTGGGATCTTATTAACCAGGGGTTGTACCGAGAATTCGAAATCATCATAATCTTTTGACTGAAACTGGGGTATGGCCCTTATGCCTAATACCAGAAAAAGTACAGCCAATAGCAAGAACAAAATGGCTTGAGGCCACCTTTCATACCTGGTAAAAAGCCGGCTCCAAGTATTTCTTTGTTTATTTTCTGCCTGATGCTGGTATTCAATCCAGTTTTGATAACCCAGATATTTGGCCAGGGTATCCAGGGTGGTAACAGAGGGGGATGAATGATAGGAAACCTTTCCCCATAAACGCTTCAAGGTAAGCGGACTCAAACTAACCCGGGTTTTTTCAAATATTTGCTGGCTGAGCAATTCAAAATGTTGATGCTGCCAATTTTCTGAATCCACCCACCCCAGGGACTTTTCGATTTGGCTCAGGCATTTTTTCAGTAGCATTTGATGGTCCATCATTCGAAGATTAATTCAGCAAGTTTTAGTGTTTTCCCTGGTAACCGAATAACTTACGCTTGTAAATTTAATTCTTCGTTTTTTATCAAGCTACAACAGTTTGGATAAATTTAAAAAATTATAGGCTATCCCCTATTTTCAGGTTTTATCTTTTAAAATGTTGTTATTGCAAAACACAGCATTACATTCCTGACCCTAAAAACGTGGCTGCAACTGGCAATAATTCATTTTCCTTTAATACCCGAATCATACAACTTGTGGTAATTAATGCTGCCAACGATTATTGCTGATGCAAGCTGCAGGAGACTTCCTATAAGGAAATTTTGGCTGATGAGAGCTGCAGGAAGAATCCCAACAGGAGATTTTGACTGATGTGAGATGCAGGAGACATCCCAACAGAATATTTTGGTTGATGCGTACTGCAGGAGGAATCCCATCAGGAAATTTTGGTTGATGCGTGCTGTAGGAAGAATTCTAACAGGAGATTTTGGCTGATGCGAGTTGCAGGAAGAATCCCAACAGGAGATTTTGACTGATACGAGCTGCAGGAGACATCCCAACAGAATATTTTGGTTGATGCGTGCTGCAGGAAGGAGACCGGGCCAGGGATTTCACTCATTGCGGCTCGTATTTAGCTGTCCAAAGAAGGAAAGCTAAATGATCCGTCACAGCGAACTGAAGGGAAGGGCAGCGGAAAAGAGTGAAGCAGTCCATTATTAAGGGCAGATAGGCGAAAAGTTTGCACCTTTAGCTTAAATCATGGTAAGGACTTGCCCACTATAAGAAACCGGTAATAAGAAACTAAGAATTTTCCTTCGAGCTTCCAGCTTCGGGCTAATTACATCCAGCATTCTTTTAGCTTTATTCCCCCTCCAAGCCTCTTCCGATTCCTCCGTGATTCCCCCCTTCAACCAAAAAACCAGCAACCAGAAACCTGTTTGGAGTTTCCTCTAAAATTAATGTCGCCGAAATCAACCTCTACAAGGTTGGTTAAATAAATTTTCTTTATTATTCTAAAGTAAACGAACCTCTCCAAGGTTCTGGTTTACTAATTCGTTTGTTACTGCACCTTTGTTCAACAAAGTTTGATCTGAAAGCTGAGGGACTTTGTTGTAAAATTGATGTCGCCAGGTTTGGGATGATTATCTATGTTTATGGGTAAGAATAAAGGAATGCTTGTCCGGCCAGGAAAAATGATGAAGCAAAGCAGCATGAGCAAAAACTGCTGCCAAAACATATTAACCCTGACTTTAAAAAGATCGCATATTAAGGGCAAGCTTATTGAAAAGATTAAACAAGAAATTAAAACTGAGAATAGATACTTCCTGTTCTTCTATATCGTAATCCTCATTAATAGTGCTTTTATTTTCCTGATGATCATTTATCGTCTGAGAATTCAGATCAGCATCTAACGGTTGAATATTCTCCATTCTGATTTGATCAATCGAATTGCTTATATTTGAACTAAATGATCTGACATCAGCAAACTGAAAAAAGATGATTAAAACCAAAAAAACAAAAGCAACTGAATATCTGAATTTTTTCATAACTGCTTTTTTTAAAGAGAAAACGATTTCGTTTCATTTTAGGTTACAAAATTAGCATTTATTAACTAATTTTTTGTAATTTAATCGTTTTAAATTTTTAGGAAAACCAATCTCTGGTTTTTAAGGTTTAAACCAGTTCTAAAACACTTTTAAATGAGATACTTATATTTATTTTTAATTATATCCGTCTTAAACTTATGCACAGCTTGCCAGAATGAAACACAAGAACAAGCAGAGGAATCGGATATCTTCCCCTACCATATTCATCAAAAAACCCTGGATAACCAGCTCAATGTAGTGACGGTACCATATCCCAGTCCCGGTTTGGTAGCGTTTCACATAATAGTAAGAGCAGGATCAAGGGAAGAAGTAGAACCAGGGAAAACCGGATTTGCCCATTTTTTTGAACACATGATGTTTCGGGGCACTGAGAATTACTCCCCCGATCAGTACAATAAGATATTGAAAACCATTGGAGCCGGTGCCAATGCCAATACTTCCCTGGACCGGACAATTTATCATATGACCGGTAATGCTGAAATGCTGGACCGGATGTTTGAAATCGAAGCGGACCGGTTCATGCATTTGCACTATTCTGAACATGATTTCAAAACCGAAGCCGGGGCAGTAAAAGGAGAATATACAAAAAACTATGCCAGCCCTTACAGCCAACTTTATGAAAAGATCCTGAACACTGCTTTTGATCAACATACCTATAAGCATACCACCATGGGCTTTTGGGAAGACATTGTAGATATGCCCAACCAGTATGCTTATTCACTTGAGTTTTTTGATCGTTTTTACCGACCTGAATATACTACCATATTAGTGGTAGGAGATGTCACTCCTGACCGGGTAAATGAATTGGCTGAAAGGTTTTTTGGAAAATGGGAAGAAGGAGATTATCATCCGGAGATCCCGGCAGAGCCAACTCAACAGGAAACCAGGTATGCCCATGTTTCGGCACAAAACTTTCCTCCTTATCTTAGCTTAAACTACAAAGCACCAGGCTTCAATAATGAGGTAATTGATAATGCTGCTCTGGATGTCATAGCTTCCATGTTGTTTTCTGAAAGGTCAGAATTATATACCAGGCTGGTTATTGAGGAAGGGCTGCTCAGAAGCCTTAATGCAGGACAATTTTTCACCCGGGATCCATACCTTTTCACTATCAATGCCTCGTTTAAACAGGCTGATGACTTGCAACAGGTAAAAGATGCCATTACACAACAATTAAACCAGATCAAAAATGAACCAGTAGACCCTCAGCTTTTGAGGGAAACTGTATCACATATTAAATACAGCTTTGCTATGGAACAGGATAGCCCTTCCTCCATTGCAAATTCACTGGCTTATTTTATTTGGGTGACCGGGAACCCGGAATCATTGAATCAATATTATTCCCTTTATGATCGAATCACTCAGGATGATATCATGCAGGTAGCCCGAAAATATTTTGTTCCGGAAAAGCTGACTATAGCCACCATTTCACCAAATGAAGAAGGAGGTATTCAATAATGAAAAAGCTCTTGCTAATAAGTTTCGTATTTTTTATGCTGACAAATGGGTTAATTCAAGCCCAGGAATATATCATGCTGGAAAAACCAGTTTCCAACAAGATCGTCACTAAATTGATGTTTCGTAATGGTTCAATTGCAGATCCTCCCGGTAAGGAAGGTTTGACCTACCTTACTGCTACCCTGATGGTGGAAGGAGGCACTGAACAGTATTCCAAAACCGCAATTGATGAAATGGTCTATCCCATGGCAGCCCAATATTATGCCAAAGTGGATAAGGAGGTATCTACATTTACATTTGAAGTTCCTGTCATTTTTATGGATGATTTTTATAAAATCATGACAGGCATGATCATAAGCCCGGCTTTCTCCCAGGAAGACTTTGACCGGATCAAATCAAATCAGCTCAACTATGTAGACCAGGTGATCAGGGCTTCTTCCGATGAAGATTTCAGTAAAATGGCCCTGGAAAATTTTTTGTTTGAAAATACCTCTTATCAGCATATGGTGATGGGTACTGTAACTGGAATCAAATCCATAAATCTTCAGGATGTAAAAGAACATTATCAAAAGTACTTTACCAGTAAAAATCTCTGGCTGGGATTAGCCGGAAATTATGAGGAAGAACTGATTCAAATGCTCAAAAAAGATATCCAAAAATTACCGGATCATAATCCGGATTTGCCTGCAATGGCTTCGCCACAATCACCAAATGGTATCCAGGTAAAGATCATTTCCAAGGAAAATGCCTTAGGATCAGCCATTTATACTGGCTATCCTCTACAATTGACCCGGGCCAATGATGAATTTGCCGCCTTAATGATCGCCAATTCTTACTTGGGTGAACATAGAAAATCGTATGGCCAGTTGTACCAGAAAATCAGGGAAACCAGAAGCATGAACTATGGCGATTATACCTACATAGAGTGGTATGACCAGGGTGGGCGATATCAGCTCCCCCCGGCGGGTGTACCACGTTCATCCAATTACTTCTCTATCTGGATCAGGCCGGTTCAAATTGCTTCTTCTTTAAAGCAGCAATATCAGGAGTTGGAGCAAATTAAAGTTGGGCATGCCCATTTTGCCTTAAGACTGGCAATCCGGGAAATTGAGAACCTGATTGAAAATGGAATGAGTGAAGTAGATTTTCAGCTGACCAAGCAATTTCTGCAAAGCTATATCAAACTGTACATTCAGACACCGGAACGGGAATTGGGTTTTTTGATGGACTCCAGGTTTTATGACAGAATGGATTACATTACGGAATTAGGGGAATTATTGGAAAATGTGACACTGGAACAGGTAAATGAAGCTATAAAAAAGTATTTACAGGTGGACAATATGTATGTTGCCATCGTTACTGATGATAGTGAAGCAGGCCCTTTAGCCGAAAGCTTAAAACAAAACCAGCCTTCCCCCATGAGTTATTCCGATATAGTAAAAGAAGGATTACCGGAAGAAGTGCAACAGGAAGACCAGCAAATTGCTACTTATCCTTTAAATATAACTTCAGTAGAGATCATAGACAGTAACGAAATGTTTATGGAATAAAAGGCCTATGAAAATAGTTTGATTTACTGTGATTAATTTAATCCCGTAGTTGCGGCTTCCTTTTCAGGATTTTAGGTAAAAACATTCAGTAACATAAATGCAGGGGATTATTATTTTGATTTCAAAAAGCATAGATCACAACTTGCTCAAATGAGACTTTTTCCACGAAAAACATCAAAAAAAACAGACCTCGTTTCACAAATTGAAATTAGAAATTTACAAAATGTTGGAACAAATCAGATGTACAGTGCTTTTATGAAAGCTTTTTCGGATTACCCGTCATTTAATTCCTTAAGTCATAATCAATTTATTCAAAGATTCCTTAATAAATTGAACCTAAACTCCCAGTTATCCGGCGGGGCCTTTCATCAACGGCAGTTGGTTGGATTTGTCTATTCCCGGCTCAATCACTATCAAAATAAATACACAGCCTACAACGGCGGTACTGGAGTAATACCTGATTACAGGGGTATGGGTATTACAGGCAAGATCTATCAACACCTGTTACCACAGTTCAAGGATGCTGGTGTACAACAAGGTGTGCTGGAAGTATTAACCATAAATCAACCAGCTCTAAAAGTATATCAAAAAATAGGATTTAAAATCAACAAGTTATACCGCTGTTATAAATTAAAAAAAAGCCATTTTAAGCTACCGGAAGTTCCTGACAAGCTACAATTAAAATTAACCAGCGCTCCCTGCTGGGAACAATGGGCAGAAATGTCGGAATATGAACCTTCATTCCTGGATCAAACTATTAATCTCCGGCAAAATTTATCTCATGAAAAAGTACTGGAAGCTTTCTGGGAAAATAAAAGAGCAGGATATATTATTTTTCAGCCAGCCAATGGACGAATCAGCCAGCTGGCAGTACATCCTGACTTTCGCAGACAAGGCATTGCAACCTTATTGATCTATCAGGTGTTTCAAAACATACAAAACCAGGAATTGACCCTAATCAACGTAGATGAATCTGCTGTAAAGCTGCAAAAATTTCTTTTAGCCATCGGCTTTAATAATGTAATCAACCAGTATGAAATGGTGCTGCCTTTACACTAAAAACCACCTGATAATATGTATTTTTGCCTGAAAGCCTGAAAGCCTTAAAACCAACTGGTAAAAATGATAAGATTCAAAGACCTGGAAGCTATAACTGCGGGAAAATTCATTTCTTTTTCTGATGATCAGACGATAGACTATTTATTGGTGGACAGTAGAAAACTAATTATCAGTATTAAATCCGTATTTTTTGCTATCAAAGGCATACATCATGACGGTCACCACTACCTATCAGAAATATATCAGCAAGGAATCAGACAGTTTGTAGTAGAAAACCCGGATCTTATCCCTTCCCAGATCAAAAAAAATTCAAACATTATCCTGGTAAATCATAGCCTGGAGGCGCTTCAGGCGATTGCGACCCATCATCGGTCACAATTCAACCTGCCGGTTATTGGTGTTACCGGCAGCAATGGAAAAACCATCGTCAAAGAATGGTTATTTGATCTGCTTAATCCAACACTTCGTGTGGTCAAAAGTCCTAAGAGTTATAATTCGCAGCTTGGCGTGCCCTTATCAGTATGGCAAATAAATGCGTCCCATCAATTAGGAATATTTGAAGCCGGTATCTCGCAGGCTGGTGAAATGGATAACCTGAATAAAGTCATTCAACCTTCTATAGGAATTTTCACCAATCTGGGTTCTGCTCATAATCAGGGGTTCAGGGATCGGAAACATAAAGCTTCAGAAAAAGCCAGCTTATTCCGGGGCTGTAAAATCATCTTTTATCGCCGTGATTACCCGGAAGTGGATGAGGTACTTCGGGCCATGTACAAATCACAGATCCGTTTATTTTCCTGGTCGACCAGCCAGCTGGCTGATCTGCAGGTATTGAACCTGGAAAAAGGAGCCCTGCAAACCAGAGTCGGATTGCGGTATCAGGAGCATCACCTTGATTTTGTGCTGCCTTTTACTGATGATGCCTCCATTGAAAACTGTATGCTTTGCCTGTCTTACCTGCTTTATGAAAACTTTGCCCCCCCACGAATCCAAAACCGGCTGGACCAACTAGAAAAACTATCCATGAGACTGGAATTAAAACAGGGCATTAAAGATTGTTATATTATTGATGACTCATACAGTAATGACCTGGCCAGCCTGCAGATAGCCCTAAACTTCCTGGATCAGCAAAATCAAAGAGAAAGAAAGACCCTGATCATTTCTGACATTCTTCAGTCAGGGCAGGAGAAGGATGTTTTATACCAGCAGGTTCAGAAATTATTACAGGATAAAGATGTGGACCGGGTAATTGGAATTGGCCCTGACCTGGCAGCTTATCAGGATCTGTTTCCTCAGGGATCCGTTTTCTTCAATACCACAGAAGATTTGCTACTAAACTACCCAAACATCAAATTTGATCGGGAAGTCATCCTGATCAAAGGTGCCAGAAAGTTTCAATTTGAAAAAATAGTTCAGAAATTACAACAGAAAACCCACGGAACAGTACTGGAAATTAACCTGGACCATCTGACCCAAAACCTGAATTTTTACCGTAAGCAGTTAGCTCCCACAACCAGAATCATGGTGATGGTGAAAGCATTTGCCTATGGCAGCGGCAGCTTTGAAGTTGCCAACCTTTTACAATTTCATAAGGTAGATTACCTGGCCGTAGCTTATGCAGATGAAGGGATAAGCTTACGTGCTCATGGTATTTCAACACCTGTTATGGTTATGAACCCCTCCCCGGAAAGTCTGGGAAAGATGATGGAATTTCAACTTGAACCAGAAATTTACAACATCAAGTTGCTAAAAAGCCTGATAAACCATCAAAGGCCATATGAAGATGTGATTAATATCCATCTTAAACTGGATACAGGAATGCACCGGTTGGGCTTTGAGGCAAAAGACCTGGATGAGTTGATCAAAATGCTTAAATCAAATCCGCAAATCAATGTAAAAAGTATTTTCACTCATCTGGCCGGAGCGGATGATGAGATCTTCAATGAATTCAGCCATCAACAGGTCAGCAGGTTCAAAAGCATGTCCAGCCTGATCAAAGAAAACCTGAATATCGACCCGCTCCTTCATGTTTTAAACTCAGCTGGTATTATTCGTTTTCCTCATTTTCAATTTGATATGGTTCGGTTAGGAATAGGTTTATATGGCGTAGAAGTGAACGACCTGAAGCAAAACCAACTGGTGGCCATCAGTACCCTCAAAACCCGTATTTCTCAAATCAAACAAATACATCCTTCAGAAACAGTGGGTTACAGTCGTAAAGGCAAGGTAGACCAGATCAGCCGGATAGCCACCATCGGGCTGGGTTATGCTGATGGTTTTTCCCGGGCATTCAGCAATGGAAAAGGGAAGGTTATGGTAAATGGGAAGTTGGTCCCGGTAATAGGTAATGTATGCATGGATATGACCATGATCAATGTCACTGGAATTCAAGCTGATGAAGGAGATGAAGTGATCATATTCGGGCCTGAACTACCCCTGCAACATCTGGCTCAAGCCATAGACACCATACCTTACGAGATACTTACCAATGTCAGTGAACGGGTGAAAAGGGTGTTTTTTACTGAATAACTAACAGCATTCCCTAATTAAATAATATTATGCAAAGAAATTATGGTAAAAATTCAGAAATTGAATATTTATCACAATTATTCTACCAATAATGTAAATTTCAAAATCTTTTTTACATTAGATGAACAGTAATTTGTTAATTAGCGTTATAGATTTTAAATTGCGAGTAATTTTTAAACAATCTAAATAAAAAGTAGGCGTGGAAAATTTAAGAAGAAGCCTGGCAGACTTAAAACCTGGCGAAAAAGGTGTGATCACAGGTTTTAATGATGAAATCATGTCTCTTAAGCTATTGGAAATGGGATGCCTGCCTGGAACGGAAGTAGAGCTCAATTTCAAAGCTCCATTGGGGGATCCGATAGCCATAAAAGTGTCAGGGTATAATCTTTCATTGAGAAGGGATGAAGCAGCAACTATTACATTGGAATAAAAAAAATCAAGAAAACACCGGACAGAAAAAAAACCCAAAAGTTATATTAGTTGGTAATCCGAATTCTGGAAAATCTTCCTTGTTCAACCATCTTACCGGCTTGAATCAAAAAATTGGAAATTTTCCCGGTGTTACGGTAGATAAAAAAAGTGGTTTTCTTAAACTGGACCAGCAAATTGAAGCAGAGATTATTGACCTTCCCGGTACTTACAGCATTTATCCCAGGGCAGAGGACGAGCGTATTGTTTTTGACTTGCTAAGTGATCCACATAGTGATCAGTATCCCGATCTGGCTATAGTGATCATTGATGTTTCCAACCTTAAAAGAAATCTTCTGCTTTTTTCTCAGATCAAAGACCTGGGCATTCCGGTGATCCTGGCTATGAACATGGTCGACCTGGCCTTTAAAGCTGGCATGATGATCAACCAGAACAAGCTGGAAGAAGCATTTAAGGTTCCTGTTGTTATGATCAATGCCCGGAAAGGAGATGGGTTAGACCAATTAAAAAAACTCCTGTTTAATTCTTTACAACAGGATTCAGTGCCATTTTATGATGTCTACACCCTGGCTGGTCCGCTGATTGATGAAATAAAAACTAAATTTGGCCTGGAAAACAATTATCGTGCTTTTCAACTGGCCCAGCAATATGAATTCAATACCAGCCTGTCGTTAAGGGACAAGGAGTTCATTCATGATGTAATTCAAAAATATGATTTCCAGGAAAAAAACCTGCAGGCACGCGAGACCATTGCCAGATATGAACTGATCAATCAGATTATTGAAAAATCAGTCCGAAAAACCCGGCAAAAGAAGCAAAATACCATTGGAGACAAGATCGACCGGTTGGTGACGCATAAATACCTGGGGTACCTGACTTTCCTGGTAGTTTTGTTTGTCATTTTTCAAGCCATTTTTTACCTGGCCCAGCTTCCAATGGACCTGATTGATTATATTTTTTCAGAAACCAGTTATTTCCTTCAGCAAAGATTGCCGGCAGGACCTTTGGCTGACCTGCTTACTGAAGGTGTGATTCCCGGAATAGGAGGCGTATTGATATTTATACCCCAGATAGCTATTCTGTTCACTTTTATTGCCATCCTGGAAGAATCAGGTTACATGTCCAGGGTTGTTTTCCTGATGGATAAGATCATGCGGAAATTCGGCCTGAGTGGTAAAAGCGTAGTACCATTAATTTCAGGTGTGGCTTGTGCAGTTCCTGCTATAATGGCTACCCGAAGTATTGATAACTGGAAAGACAGGATCACCACCATCTTCGTGACTCCGTTGATGAGTTGCTCGGCCAGGATTCCGGTTTATACCATCCTGATTGCCCTGATCATTCCTAACCAAATGGTTTGGGGTTTTATTAATTTACAGGGTCTGGCCCTGCTGGCCATGTATATATTAGGTTTTATAGCCGCCATTTTTTCAGCCCTTTTATTTAAATCCCTGATCAAGGCCAGAGAAAGAAGCTTTTTTATGATGGAGTTACCCTCTTATAAAATGCCCCGCTGGAAAAACGTAGGAGTCACCATTTATGAAAAAGTAAAGACATTTGTACTTGAGGCAGGGAAGATAATCATTGCCATATCGATTATTCTTTGGGTATTAGCCTCTTATGGGCCGGCCGAAATCATGAACCAGGCAGAAGAAATTGTAGCAGAAAGAACGGCCGGACAAGAACTTACTGAGGAGGAATTCAGGAACAGGGTTGAAGCTTTCAAACTGGAAAATTCCTATGCCGGCATGTTTGGCAAGGTTATAGAACCAGCCATAAAACCATTGGGATATGATTGGAAAATTGGAATTGCGCTTATCACTTCATTTGCCGCCCGTGAAGTTTTTGTAGGCACTATGGCTACGATTTACAGTATCGGTACGGATTTCGAAGATGATAAAACCATCAAAAGCCGGTTGAAATCAGAAATTAACCCTGAAACCGGCGGACCTATGTACACACCAGCATTGGCGTTCTCCCTGATGATTTTCTATGCTTTTGCCATGCAATGTATGAGTACATTGGCCGTAGTGAAACGGGAAACCAAAAGCTGGAAATGGCCTATTTTCCAATTGATCTATTTAAGTGCCCTGGCTTATATATCAGCTTTGATTGTTTACCAGTTGCTAAAATAAGTCTCCTTTTTAATCCTGTAAATAATAAAGCTTGACTGATTTAAAAGCAATAAAACCCAAAACAATAGCCCATACATAATCATTGATGATCAGATGCAAAATAAATGTTTTGGTGATTTCCTGCTCCATCACTGAAAAATAGACCCATAGCCCTCCCATTAATTTGGCTGCAAAGCCAAAAACGATCAGATACCAAAAGCGAATGGGATAAGCTGCTGTGATTAAGAAAATAATTCCCAGCACAATCAGGCCCAGGCCATGCAATTCCACCTGAAAAGTTTCATTAGTAGGTGCATTTTTAATCCACCCTACAAAAGCAGTGGTAAAATTATATACAAATATTCCCCAGGCAATACTATAAACTCCGCTCAATAACAAGAATCCCCTCATCCACTGAGGAAATAGTTTTCTGACTTCACTTAATCTCACAAATTTTTTTAATTAGGTTATTTTTCTGTTTTTTAAATTTGTCAAAAGTAATAAACTTGATTTGAAATAAAAATATTAAAGCTGAGCATTACCTTTGGAAAGCTTCACCAGGGATTAGTAGCCCATACAGTCAATTCAGTGGTAAACCCTCTGTCATCCATTTCCAAAGCGGATTTTATGGCATGTGCAATTTCCTGACTTCTTAATTTCTTATTTTGTTCATCTCTTTCCACCCGATCGGAGCTGCCAAATGCGGTAGTCACTTCACTGGGATTGATCAGCATCACCCGGATGTTGCTCTTTCTTAATTCAGACTGCCAGCACTCGGTCATCCCTCTGAGGGCAAACTTTGAAGAAGCATACACGGTTCCGTTGAGATATCCTTTTTTGGCTGCCGTAGATCCTATATTAATGATATGACCATAGTTTTGTTTTTTGAAGATTTCTACGGCTTGCTTAGTCATAATGGCTGCGCCGAAAACATTGACCTTATATACATACAGAAAATCTTCCATGGAGATATCGGATATAGGCAAAGATCTGCCTACTCCTGCATTGTTGATCAGACAATCCAGGCCCTGTAATTTTTCCTGCACTTGCTGGTAGGTGGCTGAAATTTGATTTGGATCAGACACATCTGCCACTATCGGTATAGCGCCTGTTTCAGCAGCTGCGACTTTGATTCTATTTGGATCCCGGCCTGTGATCACTACCTGAGCTCCGCTGTCTACCAATAAACGGGCTGTGGCTTTACCAATTCCCAGGCTTCCGCCGGTAATCAGTATTTTTGAGTTTTCAATTTTCATGGTTGGAATATTTTGGGTTTGTTTAGAATAAAAAATACAATCTTTTCCGATTTAATTTAAGATGAAGGCCCAGGCTGAAAAAAAATGCCTGGTATTCAAATTCAGGATTTCCGCTGATAGGAATGGAAGCCCCAATTTGGGCCAAAGCTTTGAAACGTTCTGAACCTGCTTTGGCTGTTAGGGCTGGTTCAATAAATAATGCAGTGAGTGTTTCCCGGGAGATCTTATTTTCAGTTTGGAATTCATAAAAATGAAGATACGATGCCCTGGCTGACCCGGCAATATCCAGCATATCAGTGGTTTTACCCAGATTGCCCTGTATGAATAGCTTGGTAAACCTGCCTTTAGCCAACACAGACTGCCGCTGGTTAAAATCGTAGGCGGCATAAGTTTCACCGTAACCTCTGCCTATTCCTCCATAAATCTCAAACCTTCCGGTTTCATTGATATAATCAAAATATCCCAGCCCTAATTCTGCCAATAAATGCTGATGATACCTGCTACTATCTGAACCGCCAAAATTAGAATAGCTCAAATTCAACATGGCCCCCAAATGATCAGCCAATCCCATGGCTGACTGGATATCTATACCAGCAGTTCCTGCGGATACATTAAGCTGTATTTCGCCCTGATTGTTCAGCAAAGGTACATTAAGCTGATTGGGCACATATACGGGAGCACATCCAATAACACTTAACAGGACGACAAAAAATAATTTCTGCATCAATTAGGATATTTATATTATAAATTTCTGATATTTAAGGCTTTAATAGAATAAACAACTGATAGCATTTTTAACAGATTCTTAATTGGGAATGATATTTGCTATGAATATTTTAGTATAAGACTTTTTACTTACACGAATGATAAATAAATATAAAAACTAAACACAAATTTAAACTAATACGTTTTATTTATTACAACATTAGTTACAGGACTATTTGAAATAATAAGCAAAAATTTACTGGAAAAATGAAGTCAGCCGCAGTTACTCAAAATCAAATTTCGGATAAAGGAAAATATAATGAACCTTTAAATGTACTATTGGTGGGCAACAATCCCATTGTCTTAGGTAATATTTACAATTATTTGAAGAATTTTAAGGGTAAAAAGTTTATTATAGATATTTGTTTTGATTGCAGGGAAAGCCTGATGAAAACCATGAAATTTAAACCCAATGTAATTTTGCTGGATGACACCCTGAATAAAAATTATTTGCAGAAATACATTGATAAATTAAACAGGCATAAAAAGACGGCCCACATCCCTATAACTTTGCTTAAAAGTTCCAATCGCGAGGTAATCACAACCGGTATTCAGGAGTATCTGTTGAAGGAAAATCTTTCAGCTGAACGTTTGTACCAAACCATCATGAATTCAATCAGGTTTAAGAAGACCATCCGGCTGTTCAAAATCGCCCGCAGAAGGAAATTGCGGCAGATACATCAATTCTTTGAAACGATAAAGTTTTAAGTTTTATCAATGAAAATAGCTGCCTGCATTCAAGTCAAATGTAGTGCCGGTAGCATGATCAGCCATTCCACTGGCCAGAAAGGCAATTAAAGGAGCTAGATCCTCAGGCTCTGTCAATCTGTTTAAGGAAATATCATTTAAAGCATGTTGTTCTCCATATTGTTTGATGAAATGTTGAGCCATATCTGTATTGACAAAACCAGGAGCCACATCAAAAGCAATAATTCCTTTTTTGCCATAAGCCCGGGCAATTGATTTGGTCAAGGCCACCATACCACCTTTGGATGCAGCATAAGCCAGGTAATCAGCTGTATCTCCCCTGAAAGCAGCCCGGGAGGAAATGTTAATAATACGTCCTCCACCTTTTTCCAGGAAATGTTCTATGGCTTTTTTACACAATAGCGCGGCAGAATTCAAATTGATCATCATGGTTTCTGACCAATCATCCACCCATTGCACATCTTCCCCATCAGGTTTGGAATGAATAGCCACCCCTGCATTGTTTACTAACACATCCAGGTGATTGAACCTTTTCACCACATCGATGAACAACCGGATCACTTCCAGTGGCTGGCATAAATTGGCCTGAAATATCACTACATTGTGCCCCAATTCATCCTTCAGTTTGTGAATGGCATTATCACTTTTATGATAATGTATGGCTACATGAGCTCCGCAAGCCACTAATTGGCGGGTAATGGCTTTACCTATTCCCCGGCTGGCTCCAGTGACCAAAACATTTTTTTTGGAAAGATTTATTTTCATTGATCTACAAAATAAAAAATATCAATAATTGCAGCAAAACTGTAAATTACAAAAATTACCCATCATAGCCTAATATGGATCAATCAAAACAGTTGGAAGAAAATATTAAATTCAGGTAGATGAGATCATTTGATTGGAGTCAGAAATATTTTTCTCTGGCCATATCATGGGTAATACCAGAATAAAATTACTGCCTTTACCTTTCTTACTTTCCAGGCTGATCTCTCCTTTTAATTGAATTACCAGACATTTAACAATAGCCAGACCCAAACCATGAGATGATTCTCCTCCAGTGGGTTTTGACGAAAGTTTACTAAACATTTGATACAAGTGCTTTTGCTCACTTTCCGATATACCCGGCCCTTCATCTTTGATACTAATACGCATAGCTTCACCAGATATTTTTTCTGCTAACAAAGTAATGGTGGTGTAAGGAGGAGAAAACTTCACTGCATTAGAAAAAAGGTTATCAATAATCCTGGTAACATGCAGCTGATCAGATTCCAAGTCTAAATCGGCAATATTAATATCCAGATTGATCTGCTTTTGATTGAGTTGTCTTTCATAGGTTTGAATAATATCTTCCAGAATTTCCCTTAAGTTAAAGCGGGATATCGTTAGCTTAATTTCTCCTTCCTTTTCTAATTGATGCAGATCCAGTAAATTCCTGATCAACTGGTTGCCATCATTGATCACTTTATTGGACAGATCAAATACATCCTCCAGGTCAACTTTCTGGGATTTAACTGCTCCCCGGACAATCTGTAAAAGCCCTTTGAGACGGTTGAGTGGAGATTTAAGGTCATGAGCCACTACATGCATCAAACCATCTTTCTGCTGATTCAGGGCAATCAATTGCTGGTTTTTTTGCTCCAACTGTTTGTTTTGTCTGATAATTGCTTCTTTTTGTTGTAATATGGCATTCTTTTGAGAAACAATCTCCTCTGTTCTGCTTTCCACCAGGTCTTCCAGTTTCAATTGTCTTATTTTTAACTGATAAAACCGATGCAAGGTAAATCCAACCATAAGCAAAGCCAGTAAAAAGCCTGCCCCTAATTGGGCCCAATTGGTCTGCCACCAGGGAGGAAGAATTTCAATATGTAGTCTGCTAGGCAATGGATTCCAAACCCCATCATTATTAGCTCCTTTCACCTCGAAAATATAACTGCCCGGGTCAAGGTTGGTATAAACTGCCCGGTCTTGATTGTTCACGACCTGCCAATCTTGTTCCAGGGGCAATAACCTGTAAGCCTGCTGATTTTGAGCTGGATTTAAATAGTTTAGAGTGGCGAATTCTAATGTAAGTATCCTGTAATTGTGTTGAAAAGTGAGTTGGTCGGTATATTCAATCGGTTGGGACAAAATACCGTTCGGCTGATTAATTTCAACTGGTATATTATCTAAGCTAATAGCCGTAATCACAGTAGGCGGCGGATATTTATTGGTTGGACCCAATTGATCCGGATTAAAGCGGGTGAAACCATTGGTACCCCCGAAATATAATTGGCCCGACTGGGTACTTAAAGAAGCTGGAAAAAACTCATTCCCCTGCAAACCATCTTCCTGAAAATAGTTTGAAAAGTTTTGCTGATCATAATCAAACCGGGACAACCCACCTTTGGTGGCCAGCCATAATGCCCCATTCTGGTCTACCTCAACGCTCATGACCGTATTATTGGCCAGACCATCATTGGCAGAAAAAGCCCTGAAATGATGTTCCCCTGGAATAAGCAGGTTAATTCCAGCACTAGTGGCAATCCATATACGCTCATTTAGATCCTGGCAGATATCCCAAACTTCATTGGAACTAATGGATGTGGTATCGTCAGGAGCATATCGAAAATTTGTAAGCACTTGACTATCAGGATTAAAAGAATACAATCCCTGCCCCTCACTGGCTATCCAAATCATACCTGACCGGTCCTGGAAAACCTTCCAGATATGTGTTAATCTGGTATCAGGTGAAACTTTATTAAAATATTCCTGGAAAGGAATAAACTTGTCCCAATCAGGGTTATAAATATCTATCCCTCTTCGGCTTCCTGCCCAAATATTTCCTTGCTGATCTTTAAACAAGCAGTAAATGAAAATATCAGACAACCCCTGATCACCCTTATAGGTATAAAAACTTTCGGTTGAAAGATCCAGACGGGCCAACCCACTGCCTGAAGTGCCTATCCATACCTGATTATTGGATTGTAGAACGCTGGCCAACTTGTTATTAGGCAGACCATTGGCCTGATTGGATTGATAAGTAAAGTTGGCAAATGAATCATTGGCTGGATCAAATAAATGTAAGCCACCCCCATTGGTAGCAATCCATATTTTCCCTTCCGGTGTTTCATCAAAATCCAAAATCAGTTCGTTAGTCAGCCAATCTTCCTGCTGCGGATGATAAGGGTCGGCATCATAGTGTAAAAATCCCTTGTTTGCGCTGGCTGAATAATTTAAACCATTACCAAATGTGCCTATCCAAAGTCCTTCTTGATGATCTTCAAAAATGCTTACCACGCTATTTCCACTTAAGCTGGCAGTTGATTCATTGGACTTGTAAAATAAGAATCTGCTTTCAGCGGGAAAGAATTTATTCAAACCTCCTCCATCAGTTCCAACCCATAATTGCTCTTTGCTATCAACATAAAGTGTCTTTATCAGGGTGTGAGACAACTTCCTGTTTGGATCTGCTTTTTCATAACAATATGCATCATCATATATGAATTCCTCATTATGGCGAATAAAGCGAACCATTACTTTTTGATCAGATAAAAGCCATAACTCATTTTCGGTTCTGAATATTACCCGGAAAACCGGCCTATGGTTAAACTGTGACATTTCCAGCCTTTCAAATCCTGATGCTTTTCCGGAAATGATAAAAGCACCCTTTGAAACAGTTCCTGCTATTAATGACTGGGCTAATGTATCCACAGCTAATGTCCTAACCCCCCATTGGCTCCAGGATTGATCAGGAGCAGGATTTACAGCTATTAATCCATCCTGTGGGTGAGAAACGATCTTTCGAAGACCCTGATCTGACGCAACCCAAAGGGAATTATCTAATTCAGCCATGGCATAAACTATATTAAGCTGCTGATCATTCGGGCAGGAAACTTTTTGAAATTGATCATCACCGACCTGATAAATCCAAAGTCCACGATTTGTTCCCAGCCATAAGCGGCTTTGGATATCCGAATAGAAAAACCTTACTTCCAGCTGAAGACCAGCAGGTTGTAATTCTTCAGTAAGTTCATATCTTTTAAATTTATCCCGGTCTTCTATCAAACGGTTCACTTCTCCATAAAAAGTAGACAGCCAGACATCACCGGAGGGGTCTATAAATACCTGTCTGATCCTATTGCTGGAAATGGTAGCGTTGTCGCGGGGATCATGAATATAAGATTTAAAGGAAACCCCATCAAAGCGATGTAATCCATAGGAAGTAGCCAGCCAGATAAAGCCTAGCTGATCCTGGGTAACAGACCACACTGAGCTATTAGGCAATCCGTTTTGGGCATTGATCCGGTTGAATTTAGCAGGTTCAAAATGAAATTCTGAAGCATTGGAATCCAAGGGAAAAAATCCTGCTATGTTCAAAAAAACAAAAAAACAAAAAAATTGCATACACACTTTAAGCACCTTGGCCATATCTGAGGGTATTAGGACGCTTTAAAAGAGTCTTAAAAAGCAACAGGCTAAATAAGTCAAAATCCCCTTAAAAAGTCAACTTATTTTTAAGCTAAACCTCAGTATGTAAGGTAATTAGTCAGATTTATGAATTATATAAGCTAAAAACAGCAGGTATATCAGAATTAGGAGAAATATTAGAAAAAATATGATGGTCCGTGTTAAGCAAAAAAACAGGACAAAAGATTAGTTAGGTAAGGTAGAATGTTACAAAGCAGAAAAAATCAATTACCATCTGAATAATTCCGCAGCATAGCAACTTATAGTAACTACTACCTACCTTAATTCAAACAGATCCCTCCTGGTGTCGAGCTGACCTGCACTATAGCTGTAAGCAAAAGCTATTATATTTCAAATATTTGCATTCCAATAACGTCATTTGTAATATTCTATGATTACATAAGGATAACTATGATTATTAGAAAATCAAGAAGCACTGGCCCGACAGAAAATGCTGGTGCGATGGTGTGCCAAGGCTATGATGGCCTCGAGCGTAAGTTAGTAATCTCCCATCCTCAGGCAAAAAACAAATAGCAATTACTTTTAAAATGGCCCCCAGCTAAATGCCACTACCGGTAATAAAAGCAACACCATAGCCAAAGCTACCAATATCAACATCAGAGGCCAGATCCAGGTCAGCCATTTCTGGTAGGGTATTTTGGAGATCCCCAACACACCCATAGTAACCCCACTGGTAGGAATCACCAGGTTGGAAATGCCGTCACCAAATTGAAAAGCCAACACCGCTGTTTGTCGGGAAATTTCCAGCAAATCACTTAATGGAGCCATAACAGGCATGGTTAAAGCAGCTTGTCCCGACCCAGACGGCAAAAAGAAATTCAGAAAAGCCTGTACAAAGAACATCAATTCAACTGCCACTCCCCGATGAAATCCTTCCACCAAATTGGATAAATGAAATAAAACCGTATCAATGATCTGACCTTCTGAAGCAATGATCAGTATGCCTTTACTTAAAGCAATCACCATAGCTGCATATATCATATCTTTAGCTCCTTCTATAAATGCTTCTGAGGCGGTAGCAGTACTCATTTTAGTTATCAGAGCGGCTACTATTCCTAATCCAAGAAATAAAGCCGCGATTTCATTAATATACCAGTCCCAATTATTGACCCCATACACCAGCAGAACCAGGCTCAGGGCAAAAATTATCAAAACCACTTTTTTAGATATTGAAAAATCAGTCTGGCTGGAAATTTGCCGCTCCTTTCTGTCCCTTTTTTGATCTATCTGGTAAACCGGGCTTATTTCGGGAGATTCTTCCAGCCTGATCACATATTGCAGGATAAAACCCACTGCAGCCATCGTAAATATTAGCCATACCACCAGGCGATATTCCCACCCACTGAAAGGAGGTAATTCTGCAATTCCCTGGGCTATTCCAATTGTAAATGGGTTAGTAAATGCTCCGGCAAAACCCGCCCCTGCCCCTACAAATGGAATGGCCACACCGGTGATGGAATCGTAACCTAAGGAAAAGGCCAGTGGTAGTGTAATTAAAATAAATACCAGCACCTCCTCACTCATCCCGAAGGTGGCACCTGCCAAAGAAAATAAAACCACCAGCAGGGCTACCATCAATTTTTTGTAACGGGGATATTTCAGGCTGATGTCAATGATCTTTCTCAGGCCTGCATCGATGGCACCGGATCGATTAAGAATGGAAAATGCCCCTCCTACGATTAATACAAAAGCTATGATCTGAGCAGCAGAAATAAACCCCTGAACAGGAGCCTTTAAAAAGTCGAAGAAGCCCTGGGGATTAGATGAAGCAGGCTGATATGATCCCGGAACTACCAGTTCACGACCATTAACCAATTCGCGGTCAAAGCTTCCGGCAGGTATAATCCAGGTTAAAGCCGTAAAAATCAACAAAATACTTAGGACAATAATCAGGGTATCCGGTAATTTTTTCAGCATTATTTCAGTTTGAAATTGTCACCGGGCAAATATACTGACAATATCAGATTTTCACCTCCCAATAAGCCCTTTTGAACCTTTTGATTATGTTGAGGGTTCAGAATTTTTATCACCTGGGCCTGGCCTACCACTTCTGCCTGATCATTTTCTACCAAAATAGCAGTGGATTCTTCAATACCAATCCCAATTTTACCGGGAAATTCCAGGACTGCTGTAATTAACCGGTTGTAGCGACTGCGTTGAATAAAATGTTGATCAATAATGATGGCCGGGTCCAATAACCCCAGGCCCTGATCAATGATGATGTTTTCATGCTCCAGGCTGCTGAAGGTGGATTCATATTCAGGATGTTTCTTTTCGTCACCGGTAACCATCATCCGGCTCATAACAGCTGCTCCGGCACTGGTCCCGGCTATCATGGCACCCATTTCATAGGCTGTACGAATGGCTTTTTCTATAGGAGTATCCCTGACAGCTTCCATAAAGCGGCTTTGACTGCCTCCTGAAATATAGATAAGTTGTGCATTGGTCAGTGAATCAATTCGGTCCGGATCGATCGATTGTTTATCAGAAAAATGCATTCCCACCACACTTGAAATACCCTGATCAGTAAATTGTCTTCGGGCATAATAAATGGAAGAATCTGGTTGTATACTGGCCATAGGTAAGATCACGCCATAACCAGCACTATCCAGGCCTGATTCCTGTATCATCCTTTGTACCATTTCCGCTCCCCTGCTTCCCCCTCCAATGATAAACAATTTGCCATTTTTGGGCGGTTGTGCCATCTGATTATTATCCGGAGCTGGAGAACCACATCCCATCAGCCCCAGCAGCATAATTAAACTTATACTAACTATTTTCATGAAGGTATTATTCTGTTCTTCCTCCAACGGCAATGGCATATATCCTGGTAGTATTATCTTCAAAAAAAGTTTCCAATCCGGTGCCATCAAGATCAGCCCGCTTTATGGCTCCGCTTCTTTGATCACTCCAGTACAATTTATTTTGCTCCGGATCATGGGCTAAGCCATACACATCACCATCCATACCAGAGCTGATAGTGGACAAAATATTACCTTCCAAATCAGCCATTTTCAAATTGTGAAGTGAGGCATCCAGATCATAGGTATGGAAATAGAGCTTGTCATCCACCACCAGGGCAGCAGCCCCTAAAACATCTGGTATTAATTCGGTGGTTCCAGATCCATCATAGTTCATGCGATAAAGTCCTCCATCATAGGTCACAAAATAAACTTTCTGAGCAGCAGGGTTCAATGTGAGTCCTTCCGGATCATCGGATATGCCACTTATCAGTGTTTCAAATTGATCTGTATTTTCATCATCCAGGTTGGCTTTTTGTACCCCATCATCAGTAGCCCAAAAAAGATTGCTGGTATTGAGATCCAGGGCCAGCCCGGTAGGTCCGGCTAATCCTTCCCTGAAAACAGTGCGGTTATTTCCCTCCGGGTCAGAACGAAAGATCACCCCATTGGCAAAATCAGCTATATATACATATTTATTGATTGTATCCACAGCCAAACCATAGGGCCGATTTACAGGATCTCCCGGTAAGGGAACATTGATAGGCGCTTCTTCTCCAATAATGGCCAATTGTACAGATTCCGTATTTCTGTCCCCAAAATATAGCCTTCTGCCGGAAGCCACAGGATTTTTCACAGTTATGGTTTTGGCAGCCTGCTCGATACCTCTTTCTGTGGTAATTATCAGTTTGACCTCATATTTACCCGCTGCCTGATAGGTATGGCTGGGATTTTCTTCCTTGGAATTACTCCCATCGCCAAAAATCCATTGAAGGCTATAGGATCCTGCTTCTTCCGGTATGATAGAGGCATTGCTAAAACTTGCCTCAGCCGGTGCAAACCCTTCATTGGCTAATGAAAAAGTGAAATCGGGCACGGTACTGGCAGGAGGTACCGGAAAATCTTCCAGATACCCCTCACCACACCCTGAAAAAATGAATAACCATAACCAAAGTAAAGCAAATCTGTTTCTCATCAGTAATTCATGTTTTTTTCAAGTTATAATGATCCAGCCATCATTTTGTGATCACAAGATGTCTGGGATCACCTAATTCATTGGCCAGTTCTTCTGTATTGGAACCATCAATATTGGCCCGGAAGATAAAACCCAACCCAATATCCGCACCAAGATCTGACCAATAAACCTTGGTTCCGTAAACGGTAATGCCATAGCATCGCTCATATTCCAGTGCAGCAAAGTTGGAGGTATTTTCCAGATCATTAAGCGGAGCCATTTTTATATTGGTGTCCATAAACGCGTCATTGTAGTACAACATGTCACTGATGGGATCTACGGCCAGAGAATAGCCACCCCCGGTAATTACTTTAGTCAGAGAAGATCCATCTAGATTGCCTTGCCAAATACCATCGCCGGCATAATTTGTAGCGTCAATTCCCACATCGGAAATATAGATGCGATTATTTTCCAGATCAAGTGCTACATCGGTGGGAGATTCCAGCCCATCTTCGGCTCCATAAAGCAAGGTTAAATTTGATCCATCAAGGTCTGCCATATACACGCCGCTGGTGTCGCGCTCGGGAAAATAAATTTTACCGTTTACAGAATCAACTGCAATAGAAAAAACTGAATAGACATAATCAGATAATATAGTCTGTTCGTTGCCTCCTGACAGCGAATTGGTTTCCAGGGTAAGATTGTCAAAATCATTGTAATAGAGGGTTTCAGTTTCGTAATCCATGGCCAGGGCAAACCCTTCTCCATCCAGGTTGACAGCACTACTGACAGCTCCTGAAGCTATATTGAGGGAATTAACCGCTGGCGCATCGGCATCCATATACATTACAGTGGGTTCAATTACTGTGATATCCTGGCTAACCTGTTCTGTTCCGCCAGGGCCGGTAACAATCAAAGTCACAGCATAAGTACCGGCTGCACTGAAACTTACTACCGGACTTTCATCAGTTGTGGTAAATCCATTATCAAAATTCCACTCATAAGCTGTGGCATTTTGGGACTGATTTTGAAATGTCACATATTCTCCTACTACGATAGGTGTAACAGAAGTGGTAAATTCTGCTACCGGTAATGGCTCTTCCTCTTCTTCACTACAGGAAAAAAACAGGGCCGGAAATGCAATAAAAATGCCTAAGGCAATTATTTTAAGTAAGTTGGAATTTTTTTTCATGTTCTATAAAATTTTAGTTTATCCTAAATTAAAAATTAATATCCCTGATTTTGATACATATCAGGATGCCGGTTAGCATCCACCTCTGATTGCGGTATAGGAAACAACAACTGATTATCATTATCTCCATTATCTACACGTAAAGTCCCCTTTTCAGAAAGCATTTGAATAGCCTGGTCATTACGGATCAGGTCAAACCAGCGATGACCTTCTCCCACCAGTTCACGACGTCGCTCTTCCAGCACATATTGATTAAAGGAAGCCTGATTTTGAGCATTGGCTGCATCAATATCATCCAGACCTGCTCGGTTTCTCACCTGATTCAATAATTGAAAAGCCTCTCCATCCGGAACATATTGTAACTGATTGAGCGCTTCCGCCCGGATCAGGTACATTTCAGCCAGGCGCAGCACAATAGAGTTATCGGAAAGATTCACCAGGTCATCATACTTATTAATATAAAAGCTGTTGCCACTTTGGCGAACTATCGACCCCTTGCGAATATCATTGTTGCTAAATGCATCATACAGTTCTTTGGTGGCGGCCACTTCGAATCTTCCGGTAGGTTGTGTATAGGAAGCCAATGTATTCCGGGCCTCGTCATTGGCATAGTCAATGGCAAAGATCACCTCGTTATTGGATTCATTTTCATCAAAAAGCAACTGATAATCTTCACCATTCACCAATTCATACCCCAGGTTGATCACTTCCTGGGCTTTATTAGCTGCCTGTTCAAATTGGTCATTATACAGGTATACCCGGGCCAGTAATGCTTTAACTGCCGCTTCACTGACCAGATAGGGGCTACTCCCTGTACCCGTACCTTCCAGTTCAGTTTCTGCCTGGTTTAAATCCTGAATGATCAGATCATAAAGCTGACCTTGTTCAATTCGGGCTTGATTTACCTCCTCGGGGGCAATTCCTGCTGCCGGCTGGTCTCTGTAAGGTACCGGTCCAAACATCCGGACCAGGTTAAAATAAGCCATAGAACGAATAAAACGAGCCTGGCCGACCTGTTCCTGCTTAAAGGATTCACTAAAGCCGGAATTTCCCTGTAATCCGGCGATCAATTGATTGGCCCGGTTGATCACATCATAATGAGCATTCCAGATGCCTTCAATGTCTACATTGAAAGTAGTGATCCTGTTGTTGTTCACTTCCCTGTATTCAATCTTTGAACCTACAGCGTCCAGGTTATCAGCAGCCAAATCGGCATGAAGTATATAATCCTGTACAATGGCACCGGATTGTAAGCCGTCATAAACACCGTTTAAAACTGCCTTCACTGAGTTTTCTGATAAAAATGCCTGATCATCAGGTACACTTCCGGTCGGCTCAGTTTCCAGGTCTACACAACCGGCCAGGAAAAGAACCAGTATCAGTTTAAAATTAATCTTCTTTATCATCATCCTACTGTTTTAAAATGAAATCTTTGCTCCCAGGGTGATCGTTCTAGCCAGTGGAAAGGTAAAGAAATCAACTCCTCTCCTTATTGATCCAATCCCGCTGTAGTTGACTTCGGGGTCATACCCGGAATACCTGGTCAGGGTGAATAAGTTCTGCCCTGTAATGTAAAGTCTTAAATTTGTCAGTCCTGAAATGGCCCCCTTTGGCAATGTATATCCCAGGGTGACATTTTTCAGCCTCATAAATGATCCGTCCTCAATGTAATGAGAGGTAATATCATTATTATAGATCCCATTGATCCGGGGAATGGGCACCCGGTCACCTGGCTGACGCCATCTTTGCTTAATGGAGGCCAGCTGATTGTCATTTTCTTCGAAGGTCATATTTTCAGCATATTGCCGGACTCCGTTAAAGATCTCATTGCCATAAACGAACTGCAGAAAAAGGCTCAGATCAAAATTTTTATAGGCCAGCCGGTTTGTAAAACCTCCGGAAAAATCAGGGTTGGGATCTCCAACCACCTGACGGTCCTGATCATTGATCTCGTTATTGAAATCTACATCTTCAAATACCAGATCACCGGTAGAGGGATCTACTCCCTGGGATCTGAGCTGATAAAATACCCCGATGGGTTGGTTGACCAGAACAGCATTGTTGCCTCTTCCCACATTCAGTATGGGTTGATCCTCATAAAGTGAAATAACCTTATTACGATTAAAGGAAACATTGAAATTACTATTCCATTTGATCGCTCCCTCAGTTATCACCCCATCCAGACCTATTTCCAATCCTTTATTTTCCAGTTCGCCTACATTGGCAGCCACTGAAGAAAAGCCAAGATTGCCTGGTAAAGGACGGTCAAGCAATAGATCGGTCGTCCTGTTATAATATACATCGGTAGACACAGACAACCTGCCTTGCCAAAGGCTTAGATCAACACCCAAATTAGCCTGAGCCGAAGACTCCCATTTCAGATCGGGATTAGGGATTCGTGAAGGAACAATTCCGGGATTATTCAGATAGTTGAAACCGCCTGAATAGGTATTCAGGAACTGAAACCGGCCAATGTTATCATTCCCCACCAGACCATATCCAGCTCTGATTTTGAGATTTTCAACAGCCCCTGCATTAAAAAAGTCTTCTTCACTGATATTCCAGGCAACTGAACCTCCGGGAAAATTAGCATAACGATTATCACTGCCGAAATTAGAGGAGCCGTCTCTTCTAAAATTAAAGGTGATGATGTAACGATTGTCATAAATATAATTTATACGGCCAAATATGGATTGAAGGGCGTAATCAGAAGCACTGGCTGCTGTTTCTTCTACAGTACCTGCCTCTGAAATATATTGAAAGTCATCTGTGGGGAAATTTACACCCTGTAAATAATTGGATTTTTCATTTTCCACCTCAAAACTATACCCGGCCAATATACTAAAATCGTGATTGTTGATTTCCTGCTGGTAATTCAGGGTGGATTGTTGTACCAGCCGGCTTATTCTGGTAGAGGCATCAATACCATAACCATTGCTTTGAGCCCCCCGGTCAGTAGTAGTTGGTTCATATCTCCTTTCGTCCAGATTATAAAAATCGTATCCCCATTGGGTTCTGAAAGTTAATTCCGGGATCAGATCATACTCTCCGTACACATTGGTAATATTTCTTAATGAAACCAATTCATTCAGAGCTTCATTGCCTATGGCAACCGGATTAGGCCAAAAACCCTGCTCCAGATAATTGCCTTCTTCATCACGGATCTGGTAAACCGGAGGTTTGGAAATGGAATTAGGTAAAACGCCATTTATTGACTGGTCACCCGGAACACGGTTGTTGACAGCTCTGCTGGTGGTGACTTTTGCTCCGATCCGGAATCTTTCATTGATACTATGATCTACATTGACCCTTCCATTAAATCTGGTATAATCAGTACCAATGACAATTCCTTCCTGCTGAAAAAATCCCCCTGAAATGTAAAATTGTGTTTCATTTGTGCCTCCTGAAAGATTTAATTCGACTTCATGAATCGGAGCAGTTCTGAGCACTTCATTTTGCCAATCTGTGTTAACAGAGGGGTCAAACTGGTCTCCCAGGCCGGCTGATACGTCGTTCAGATATTCAATGAATTCAGAGGCATTTAACAAATCCAGCTTATTTTGCACAGTTTGAACACCGGTATAGGCAGAAAGATTGATCCTGGTCTGGCCACTTTTACCTGATTTTGTTTCTATCAAAACCACTCCATTGGCTGCCCTGGCTCCATAAATGGCAGCAGAAGAAGCGTCTTTTAAAACAGTAATAGAAGCTATATCATCTGGATCTATATCGGAAAGCGCATTGATATTTTGACCCTCCATACCAATCTGGGCAAAATCACCGGTAGTGATGGGAATACCGTCGATCACATAGAGGGGTTGTGTACCGGCAGAGATCGAATTAGCTCCCCTGATCTCCACAGACAAAGCCGCTCCCGGTGTGCCGGAATTAGAATTGATTTGTACCCCTGTAGTTTTACCCTGAAGGGCCGCATCCAGACTGGGCTTGATGATGTCTTCAAAATCCTCCGCATCAATCTGTGAAATTGAACCAGAAACCAGTTTTCGACTGGTGGATCCATATCCTACCACTACCAATTCTTCCAATTGGGTAACATCCTGAACCAGCATGACTTCAAAATTGGTCTGGTTATTTAAGGTAATCTCTTCGGGCAGATATCCAATATAAGAAACCACCAGGATGTTGGTTTCTGTGGGAACCTCAAGACTAAAGTTGCCGGAAAGATCAGTCACTGTGCCCACAGAGGTGTCTTTAATCACCACATTGGCCCCGGGCAATGGCTGTTCATTTTCATAAGCCAACACCTTACCGGTAATGGTTTTTTGGGCTACACTTATATTTACCAATCCACTTACTATAAAGAATACTAGTAAATAGTTTTTCATAGGATAAAGGTTTACAAAAAGGATTTATAAAAAGATAAGAGATAAAAAATGCAGAATAGCCTGCCAGGATCTAACAATCAAAAATAGGCTGCAAATTAAGCAAATTAAGCGGCTTTGCAGCTGGTGTTTCTATAGGTTTGGTGCTTGTATTATTATTATTCATTCAATGGGTTATTGTGAATGTTATACCAAACTTAAACCAAAATTACAAATTATACAAACATCCAATCCAAATTTTCAAAATAATCAGCTATAAAAAATCTGCTTCAGGGAATACATAATCTATATGAATGGCTTTGGAAAGATTTTTCGGGCAAGACCGTAATTATATAATTACCAGTGGGTAATTGAGATAAGTTTACCTGACCCTGCTGATCAGAACTTATATTGCCAAGCGTCTTTCCCTGAATATTAAATATTTTAAGCTTAAAGGATTGTCCCGGCCATTCAATCCTGCATGATTTATTCTGCAGATTTTGAAAGATTTTTGGATATTGTCCATTTTGAGGGGATCTTAAACCTGTAGTCAATGGTTCCTTTTCAAACTGGTAAGGCTGCTGATCCAGTGCCTTCGGATGCCCTACTTCAATGGTTTTATTGCCTGAGACAGAGGCATATTGGAAATTAGTAAATCCAGTTACCATTCGTATGTTGCCCCGTCTGCCAGGATTTTGATTCAGTTCGGTTTGTCCCTTTTTCTGGCAGGCCACCAGGACAGGAAATGTTCCTTCAGCCCGGAGGATATTAATATCAGCTTGCTGATCCAGGGCCAGATAGCTTTTTCTGTTCAAATAAATACCATAGCCAAGGCTGTCTTTAACCATTTTATATAATACAGCCCCCGTCTTATTTTCATAATAATCTGTGGTAGTACCGGAATAGGTGTCATGCATGATGATCGAATTAGTCAGCAAACGTAATCCTGATTCATACTTTAAAGTCCCATCATAAAGGGCATAGGAGTCCTGGTAGATATTAGCCGCATAACTATCTCCGGCCAGCTGACAATCTTCTCCCCAAAAACCTACAACCACATTATTTCTTTTTATATGTCCGGACAGCAAAGAACCAGTGGGGCCGGCTTGCAGAAATTCCTTCAATTGATTGAAATCATTATTTACAAAACCAATATACTTGCTCCTCCTGATAGAATTCCTGAGTCGGGCTGAATCCGGGTGGTTATAATCTTCCGAAGTCAAAATCAGGGTGGCTTTTACCAGGTTTATATTTTCAACTTGATCCATTAATCCAGAAGCTCCCTGAGCTGATGCACTTATTATTACCATCGAATCCTGCTCCTGATCATAAAAAAAATCCTGCCAGAAACCAGGTACCGGATCAAGATCAGAGTGCAAAAATACTTGATAGTTGCTATTTTCCTGATCTGGTTGACCTGTCACTGAATCAGGACCTTTCACTACTTCTTTTTGATTTAAATCATATTGATAAGTATGCAGTAATTGGACCGCCTGAATGCTGTCAGTTATCAATTTTTCTGAAGTGGAGGGAAAATGTCCGGCTGTGTATATAGAAACTGCCCCGGTACCAAAAGTAGTTCCCATCATATCAGCATCAATACAAAAAGCTGTTCTGTCATCAATACCTATTCCTACAGGCATTTCTCCTTCATTGATATACCAATGGGCCATAAATCCCATCAGACGGGCTTGCCTTCCTCGCTCGATGAAATGGGTATCTACAATTATGCCAGGTAAAATATCCAAAAAATCATCCTTCAGGGTAATATCCGGATGATTCACATTTTGCAGAACCTGATCAGGATATACCGTGCCATTTTCAGCAGTATAGGCAATGCCTGCAATTATTGCAGCCCCGGCCGAAGTACCAGCAATCACACCTCCGCTATTATATTTTTCTTCAACCAGGGTATCCAGCTTTGTATTCAGGTAATATTCATAATACTGGCTCTGGTCCCCGCCTTTGAAAAAGAGCACATCATATTCTTTGATCTGTTCCATTAGTTGAGCGTCATTGGCCCTGGCCCGGCTATCAATTCGGAAGTTAAGAGCTGCGGCAGCACCCAGGTCCAGGAAATAATCTGGCAGCCACTCTGGCTCACCTCCCGGGTCATAACTGATGATTGCCACCTTTTTATTAGCTGACTGATCTACAGCCCATTGGTAAGGCAGATCGCTCCATGCATCCCGATTCTCAGTACCACCTCCAACCAGTACTATTTTCCCTGGCTGACCAGTAACCATGTTGTTCAATAAGATAAGATAGCATATTGTCAAAAATATCCTCATAATAAAAATTTTGGAATATTGCTGTCACGGGCAAATTACAAGTATAATCATTTTGAAATGAATTTTGAACAAATCCCAAAAACATAGTTATAATTCAGGATATAAAATTCATGATTTCTGATTAATATTGACATATGGGTCAATTAGAGTTAAACCAGGAAATATATTCAGGGCGGAAAACTTTTTTTGTAGATGTGATGCTGCCGGTTCCCATTCCTAAACTATTTACCTATAGGGTGCCGCTTGAACTAAATGATGATATCAAGATAGGTTGCAGGGTAATTGTTCCGTTTGGAAAAAAGAAAATTCTCACCGGGGTAATCGCCCAGATCCATGAGCATCCGCCCAAAGCCTATGAAGCCAAACTGTTGCATGATCTGCTGGATGATTTACCTTCTGTGAACCAGTTACAGCTCAATTTTTTTCAGTGGATGGCCGATTACTATATGTGTACAGTAGGCGAAGTATTGAATATGGCTTTACCCACGGGCTTGAAGCTTAGCAGCGAATCAAAAATACAGATCCACCCTAATTTCGATCCGGATAAAAGTGAACATGATTTTTCTGACCGGGAGCTTATGTTAATTGATGCAGCCAGGCAGGAAAAATCACTGAGTTATCCTGAAATAGAAAGAATTCTGGAGGTAAAAAACTTTACCCCTATTTTGAAATCATTACTCTATAAAAATTCTATCCTGATATTTGAAGAGATCAAGGAAAAATTTGCCCCTAAAAAAGAAAAGCGTATCCGGATGGCTGCCGATCTGGCCCATGACAGGCAAAAACTGCAAAAGTTGTTTGAAAACCTGGAAAAACAGCCCAAGCAATTGGATATTGTAATGAAGTACTTGCAGCAAGTGCCGGTATATCAGGATCCCGGGGCCAATCAGGCTGGCCTGGCCAAACAGGAAATCCTGAAATCAGGATTAAGTCCCTCTTCGCTAAATACTTTAGTTAAAAATAGAATATTGGAAGAATACGACCTGACAGTTTCACGTTTCGAGCAGGCCATTCCCATAAAAAATGTAGAAGTAAAGCTTTCTCCCCAGCAGGTTGAGACCAAAAACAGGATACTGGATCTGTTTGCAGAGAAGGATGTGATCCTGTTTCATGGAATTACCGGCAGCGGTAAAACGGAAATATATATAGAATTGATCAAGGATGTCCTGGCCAATGGGGATCAGGTGCTGTATCTGCTGCCGGAAATAGCCATAACCACCCAAATCGTAAATCGCCTCAGAAAGATCTTTGGAGACAAAGTAGGAGTATATCATTCCAAATTCTCTGATAATGAACGGGTTGAAGTATGGCGGGGTATTACAGAAGGCAAATTTTCATTTGTTGTGGGGGTCAGGTCCTCTGTTTTTCTGCCTTTTGACAACCTTGGTCTGATCATCATTGATGAGGAACATGAAAACTCCTACAAGCAATTTGATCCGGCTCCCCGGTATAATGCCAGAGATTCGGCCCTGATGCTGGCTCAAATGCATGGGTCCAAAGTTCTGATGGGTTCAGCCACTCCTTCAGTAGAATCCTATTACCATGTGAAGCAGGGTAAGTATGGCTTAGTAGAATTATTCAAACGGTTCGGTTCGGCCCAGCTGCCGGATATCCTGTTGGCCGATTTACGTAAAGAAAGAAAGCAAAAAACGATTCAGGGAGAATTTACGACAGCACTGATGGATAATATTTCCGAGTCCTTGCAAAATAAAGAACAGGTGATCATATTTCAGAACCGGCGGGGTTACGCTCCCTATATTTCTTGTGAAGACTGTGCCTGGATACCTAAATGTAATAATTGTGCAGTCAGTTTGACTTACCATATGTTTAAAAACGAATTGAGATGTCACTATTGCGGACATTACATCAAACAGCCCAGTACTTGCCCTGCCTGTGGCTCTTCCCGGCTAAAGACCATGGGATATGGCACAGAAAAACTGGAAGAAGACCTCAAATTAAGATTGCCGGAACAGAAGGTGAAACGAATGGACCTGGATACCACCCGTAAAAAATACAGTTATCAAAATTTGATTGAGGAATTTGAAAAAGGAGAAATTGACGTATTGGTAGGCACCCAGATGGTAAGTAAAGGACTGGATTTCGACCGGGTGAGCCTGGTAGGCATATTGGATGCCGACAGAATGATCCATTTTCCTGATTTCAGGTCGCATGAACGAACCTTTCAATTGATCACCCAGGTCAGTGGCAGAGCTGGCCGCAGAGAAAAAACCGGCAGGGTAATTATTCAAACGGCCAATACGGATCAACACCTGTTAAATAAAATAATTTTAAATGATTTTAAGGGCTTTTTTCATCAGGAGATCCAGGAAAGAAAACAATTTCATTATCCGCCATTCTACCGTTTGATCAGGATCACACTGAAACATGCAGAACAAGATATTTCCAAAAAAGCCTCTCATGACCTGGTAAATATGCTCAAAACAGCGTTGGGCCAGCATCGTGTATTAGGTCCGGAAGAGCCACTGATTGGCAAAGTAAGAAATTTGTACCTTATGCAGGTAATGATCAAACTGGAACGAAAACAAATCCATCTGCAAAAAGTAAAAAGTATATTACAGGAACAAGGACTGGCTTTGAACCAGCAAAAAGCGTATAAAAAGCTGATCATTGTCTATGATGTTGATCCCTATTAGAAAATTCTGAATGATAATTGATTATAATTTCTAAATTTGCCCCGGAATAAAGGCTAAGAATTTGAACAAGCTGAACAAGATACTGATGTTACTGCTGGTAATATCCAGCCTTTCCTGTGAGGAATGTAATGATTGCGGGATTGTTGCAGAAGATCCGTTTGTGCGGCTAAACTTCAATGCGATGCTTACCCAAAAAGCTACAGAAGTTACCATCACTGCCATCAACGGAATTCGTCAGGCAGATTTTTCTCCAGCCCTGGTTGATACAGCTTCTGTATTCAGGCTTCCCCTTTCTCCCGTTGATACCCGTTCAGAGATAATCCTGGAATACCTGGAATTGTCAGATGCCATTGAAGGACAAAATGCATTTACAGATACTCTGATCATCGAATATGACACTATTTTTTATGAGGCAGCTGAAAATATTTATAAAATGAGGGCTGAAAATTTAAATGTAGTCCAACACAGTTTTGACTCCCTGGCTCCGGCTTCGGTTAGTCCAAATCAATCCAGTAATGAAATCACGCTTAAGGTATATTTTTAGGATCATCCTGCTAGTGGGATTTTTTTTTCCCATGACTGTCCAGGCCCAGATGCCAGGAGATAGCATTCCGGCAGGGCAGGATACGACGTTCATTCCAGCCGATACAATTATGGCCCCCATTGATACTATAACAGTTCCGGCTGACAGCCTGATCCAAAATAAAGACACTACAAATTTGCCCACTGATAGCCTGGATTTAAGTAAAAGTTCCGGTGATACCACCCAAATTGCTGAGGATACCATCCGCCAGAAAGAACCTCAGACTGTAGCTCCTAATCCGGCTGATACTGTGAATGTTTCCTGGGGCGGGGTAAGCCTGATGGTAGATTACCTTAAATTCGGTTCATACATTTTGGGTAATAATGAAAAATACGAGGGGAGTCTGGCCATTACATTTTTCGAGGACTTCATGATCGTGGCAGAAGGAGGTTACGGTTTACTGGTTCCGGAGCGGGCTATTAAAAACGGCAGTTATCGTTCCGAGGGTATCTATGGCAGAATAGGCATTAATTTTATATTGATCAACAGCCCCTCCAATAAAATTTATCTGGGCTTCAGATATGCCCAAAGCAGGTTTGAAGATCAGGGCAGCCTGGTGTTGGAAAGCTCCGTCTGGCCATCTTACCAAAGAGATTTTACCCGCAAAAATCTTACTGCAGATTGGGCTGAACTGGTATTTGGCACGGAAGGGGCTTTAAAGTATGGGTTTTATATGGGTTGGACTTTACGCTTTAGGTTCCTGAATAATTATGATAAATTCGACCTGTTTCCTATTGACCGGATACCAGGTTATGGAATGACTACCAGCAAAATGGTTCCGGCCCTCAATTTATATTTAAAATATCACCTGGACTTTTAATTTTTTAAATTATAAATTCAGGAATGTGAGATTAGGGTTAATATTCACTTTTTAAGTTCATAAAAAAAGCCAATTTTAGCCACAAATCGTTAACAACCAGCGCCATGAACCACTATTCAATCATTTTCTTTCTTTTAATTTTTCTGGATTATCAGCTTTTGTTTGGTCAAATTGATTACTCGGCCAATGACCAGGTACCTGATTATCAAGGTGGTTTCAGGTTTGGCACCAATATGGGTGCTCCACAGGGTGAATGGTCAGATCAGACGCTGGCTACTTTAGCGGCCGGTTCGGAAACTTTGGGCCTACCCGGGGCAGGCTGTAACGCGCTCCGTTTATCTTTGCCCCACCATTTCCTGGAAAAATGGGGTTACGATATCCGGGTCAATACTGTCAAATACTATCATAAAGATTTGGGAATGGATCATCATACCTTATTTATAGGTTACCCTGCTCTAGATGATAGGGAATCAAAAGTATGGTGTGAGGCCAGGGGAGCTTCTAAATTATTTGCCAAAATGTATGAACCCATCTGGGACGGGGGAAAAAACGGAACACCGGTGAATGATAATAATCCGATGGCGCTATATTTATATAAAACTGCTTTAAAATATAATGAAACAGTAACTTTCTGGGAAGTCTGGAATGAACCTGACTATACCAGAAGTGATAAGGGATGGCAATCCAGAGACGCTGATGACAGCTGGTGGAAAAGAGATCCTGCCCCCTGCGAGTTGAATAATTTGCTGGCCCCGGTGCAACATTATATCCGGGCTTTACGCATCGCCTATGAGGTAGTAAAATTCGTTGATCCTGAGGCTTTTATCTGTATCGGAGGAATTGGCTACGACAGTTTTCTTGATGCCATTCTGCGAAACACTGATAATCCAGACCAGGGAAAAGTTACAAGTCAATATCCCTTGAAGGGAGGTGCCTGGTTTGATTGTCTAAGTTATCATAATTATCCCATGTATGGGCTGAGAGCCTATGAAAATGGTAATTGGGTACCCTATAGGCATTCCGATAAAGCTGTAGAAGTGTTTATAAATGCTAAAAAATCTAAAGAACAACTTCTGGCCAGTTATGGGTATGATAACAAAAACTTTCCTAAAAAACGGGTAATTGTGACTGAAACCAACCTGCCCCGACAGGTCTTTCAAAATTTTATTGGATCTGAAGCGGCACAAAATAATTACCTGGCCAAAATTATTATCAAAGGTCAAGCAAATAATATCGACCAGATCCATACTTTTTGTTTATATGATTCAGAACAGCCCTCCAATCCTTACCATGTTATGGGATTTTATCCCAATTTAAAGAATGTCAAACCTTATCAACAAGTTGAGCATCAGTCCGCAGTGTTAGCAAGAAATACCATGTCACTTTTAAAGGGCCATAAATATGATCCGATCAGAACCGCCGAGTTAAAAATACCAGACCAGGCTGATGGAGCGGCCTTCAAAGATCAAGAGGGGCATTACATTTATGCTTTATGGGCTAAGACTTCAAAGGATAATGATGAAACGACTGCAGCTACTTATCAATTTCCTGATGATTTTGGTGCTGCCAGTTGTACAAAATTCAAATCCGACTATACCCTGACCGGCCAATCCCAGCAATTGAGCAGTACGACCGTGGAATTGAATGGAACTCCTTCCTTTTTTAAATTGAGTAATGAAATCGTTTTATCTACAGGTTATCCAGCAATAAATCAATTTAAGGTTTTTCCTAATCCATCTCTGGGATTAATCATAATTAGTGCACCTAACCTGCTGAATAAGCCAGGTCATTTAGTCATCAGCAATAGTAAAGGGCAAGATGTTTACCATAATGATATATCCGGTCAGGATGATCAAAAAATAATTTCAGGACTCCCTCCCGACCTGTATTTATTCCAATATTTTATAGACAATGAGCGATTTATGCAAAAAGTACTGGTTAAATAACTGGCTATTTGCGATTCCGGCTGATCATTTCAATGATAGCTGCTATTAGGGAAGCAACAAAAGTAAGTCCCCCAAATATTAAAGAAAACCTGGTCATAGGATGTTTTCGAAAATACTTTCTGTTAGTCTTCATATCATGTTTTTTGTTGGTATAATCTTAACACATTTAATTGTTGATTGATCAAAGAAAAAAGGGAGGATGACTGCATTTTACTCTTATGAAGTTAAGTCACTTCCGAAGAAATCAAATTCCAGTTTATTTCTGCCGGTCCCAAAGAGCATTATTTACTTCTTTTAAATAATAATAACCCTTGTTCACCCAACTTCAAGATATATATGCCATCCTGGTATAGTCCCAGATCAATGAACCTGGATGAACCAGTTTTAATTACCTGCTGCTGAAGATTCGTTATCACCCATTCCTGACCAGGACATTCTGATAGATAATAAACGTTCGGAGATGGGTTAGGATAAGCTTTTAATTGACTTGATTGATCCGTTTGAAAACCTGAAATAATTTGCCTCTCAAAAGCGCCCAGATCAGGAGAATCAGTAATCTGATGGGCTAAATAATCAATTTCATAATCATGTGAAGTCCCGGCATTTATGGCCGGGGAAGAAAAGTTTAATTGAAAATTGTTTCCCAAAGGATCAATAAAACCCGGAATAGCCTGCAACTCATGTTGATTTAGTGAAATGCCCAAAGGATCATTGGATGGTGAATAATACAAATTATAATCATGCTGAAAACTATGATTTCCGGAAAAGCGGTCAAACCCTTGGTATACAATAATGTTGTTCAGCACCTGCACTTTCCCGGCAGAATTTTCACCATTAAACCACAATACTTCATATTGATCTTTTGAAAGATCAAATACGCTATTATTGATAAAAAGAAAGTTTTTTACGGAAGCGGCAAAATCACCCTGAAAATGAAATCCACCAATTTCTCCATTGTTTACCAGCAAGTTATAATAGATCTCAATGTTTTCCATCACACCTGCTCCTGCTTCAAAAAAACCATCACAATTTTCAGCATAATTATGATGCACCTTCAGCCCCTTTATATCCCCAAAAAATTCAAGGGCACCCCCATCTACACCATAATCATAGGATTGATCAATACAATTTAAAAAATAATTCCAGGCAATTTCATTTTTACCATGTTCCACTTCTATTCCCACTGCCCCATAATCATCATTACCACCAGGGGTATTTCGAATGATATGAAGATCATGAATATTATTGTGGAAGATCTTATTAAATCCGCAATGGATGGCAATACCAAATCCTGTGTTATAAATTTCGCAGTGGCTAACTGTACAATGACTGCTGTCTATTTGAATGCCGGCAGAATGGGTATTATGGATGTTTAAACTGTCTATCACTACGTATTGGGCCTGTACCCCGATTGCATACCACTCTCCCGGATTGGAAAACGATGGTTAAATTCCCATTCCATAACTACCTACATAAACGGGTTGCTCCGGTGTGCCTGGATACTTGAGATTAAAATAACCTGAATAGGACGAATTCCTGGCGAAAAGGATGGAATCACCCGGTGAAACAGCGACATGATCAAGTTGGTAAAAATCATAGAAGGCCGTGGCAGGATTTAATCCATCATTTTGATTGCTACCATTACCTGAATTAATATAGTAGGTAGTTGCCTTTACCGAGCAGGGAATTAGCAGAAGCAATATGAGCCAGGATATAAATTTCATCGGATAATTGCTGCAATTACATAGGTTATTCCTTAGATCTTTAAAATCACCTCCCGGGTTTCACCAGGTTTAAGTATGATCTCCCGGGCCTTTAACAAAGCATTTTGACCAAAAGGCTGCTTCATTTGTTCCTCATTTTCCTGTACCAGTTTCACTTTAGCTGTCATCCTGGTAGGATTGGTCACTGAAAGCACCATCCTGTTCCTGGTTTTACGTTTAATTTCAGCATCTACATTGTCAAATACCTTGATGTAGTTTTTGTCGGTCTGGACATAAATACCTGGAATCTCTATGTAAGTCAGCATCAGTGAAGTTTCAGCCCAGGTGGTGAGGTAAGTGATCTCCCCAATCCCTTCCAGCCAGTCGGTGGTATTCACCCGTTCACACATCCATCCCAGGTTAGCCCCGGCAATCGGACGATCCGGATGGGAAAGGTATTGGGGCAGGTTATGCGATATATCCTGCAATAAATCCAGGTAGAAAGTATCTCCGGTAGCCCGGTACAGTTTTAGCAAACCCAGGCCTGAATGGGTGCAGATGCCGGGTGCGCCATGTTTATTTTGTGTATTGGCATTTACAGCACCCAGGGAATACATATCCAGTTTTCCAAAAAGAGAACCTGGAGGAAACTGATAATTGTAGGATATGACCCAGGTAGAAAACTGGCGGGCTACATCGCTGCCATATTTCAGCCATTTATTATCACCGGTTGTTTCATATAAAGTGGCATAACTTTCTACCAGGGCATAGCAGGATTCGCTGTCAAAATTCTGCATGGCATCTCCGGGACCACCATTAGTAATACCTTTTTTCACAAAATTTTGATAATAATATTCCCCAGCTTGTTGGGCCGTTTTCAAGTAATCTTTCCGGTCAAAATATTGATAAGCCAGGCACAGTGCAGCCGGAATAATTCCTCCACTGGTAGATCCTCCTACTACCACTTCCCCGGTTGGATTATCTACAAACTGACCAAACTGGCCATGGTCCTGCCAGATTTTCACCAAAGCATCAGATGCCCCTTTGGTTCCATTTTTCCAGCTTTCTTTCACCTCCATCTGCATTTCTTCCATCAGCATCAACTGTTTCACAATATAAAACAAGCCATCACCACTTTTTCGGATCAGGTGCCAGTTTTTAGTGTGTGGCTTTCTTATATCACCGCCATACCATTTATCTCCATGTTCGCCGGAATCCCAGAACAATCCGGAAGGGGCAATACCGTCAGGAAAGAGCCAATCAAAATTACGGATTACATTTTGCCTGGTCTGTTCATTACCCGCCCACAGGAGCGGGTAGGTAGAAATCATACCTCCAGTCCATCCGATTTGCCAATCCTGCAAAAACATATTACGCGGCCCCACCGAATAATATCCATGCTTTGACTCCCAGTTGAGCTGGTTAAACTTTTGCTCCTGCACCCGAAAACAATCGGAAAAAGGTATGATCTTTCGCCGTTTACCATTGTCTATCACATCCTTCCTGATGACTGCGAACCTATCAAACAGATCCTGTAATTGATGAGCCTCAAATGAATACAGCCTGAAATGTAAAGTAACTTCATCACCTGCTGAAAAATCCACCGGTTGATCGTCAGAGGGCCAACGATTATCAGTAATACGGTATTTATACAATTCCCGCATTACCGGTGCAGTCAATGAAATGGTAGCAGACTGACGATCACGGCTTTCAGTAATGCTTATCCCGGTATCTCCTAAACCTGTTGCCTGGTCAGTAAGCAGAAAGAAACCTTTAGAATTTGCCTGGTCATGATAGCCAATCCCTGGTGTGGTCATATCTCCGGTTCGTTGCTGAATACGGGAAAATCCATCGTCATGAGCCAGTTTGGGCACATCAGACAGGATGATGGGTTGATCCGGACCTATATCTCTAGGGTCCAGCAATTTAGGTGAATAGCGAATACGGCGATAGTCATAACGGTTGCCATTATACACAGCTCCCGGCATCAAAACATAATTTTGCCGGGACCACCGATTAATTTCTATATCCACTGAAACACTGGCTTGTTGTATGGAGCCGGCTGTACATCTGAGGGTGATGGTATAATCTTTCGCGTCCTTACGATCTGTCACTGGTTGTACTTTAGTGGATACCTGCCATTCAGAATTACGGGCTTTTAAATGATCTCCCTCAGAAGGAAATTGCTGCCGGTAAATAAGCAAATTATGCTGCTGGTGATCGTATTGATTGATCCTGGTTTTAATAAATATACCCGGATCTATGGATTGATGCTCATCCTGTGCCAAAGCATTACCTGACAAAAAGGCTACCAGGGACAGAAAAATAATAAATATAGGATTCATGTTATTTATGCATTATTCTTCCTATAAAACTATTGTAAGCTGAGTTTAATTACAATCATGAAGCAAAAATTTATTGAAGAGGAAAATTCATAATGGAAGGCTGCTCAAGTGTATATTTCAGATTAAGTAAAATGTGACCTGTAACTAAAGAAAGGATTTGAAACGGGAAAAGGCAAAAAGATTAAAGAAAGTTCGGTGCATAATATTACGCACCAAACTTTAATAGAAACTATGAGAGACTAGCAGAAAAAAATCTTAATCTACATTATCATGCAGAAACTTGTTATTGCCCAAAATCTGATTTTCATCATTCAAATTATATCGGGATATATTTTTCTCGGAAGAGTGGGTCACATCCTGAAGTTTGTATTTTTTCCTGATGTAAGCCGGCACTTCCAGTTTATTCTTAAACTCATTGGCGTCAGCCGGACCTGATTTCAGGCCCTGCAATCTTTGTCGCCGTTCATCTGCTTGTTTTTGCAATACCATCTTTTTCCTGTCCATATCATCTTCCTCTTCAGTTGATTGGGTGTGATCCACAATTTCAAAATCACCCAGGCCGGCATAAAAGTCTTCCGAACTTTCTACCTGATCCTGCTCCTGAGGCTTTTGGAAGGTGAATGATTTTTTAGGTTCTTCCTGTTGATTTTGATGGTTCTGAACCGATTCCTTTTTCTGATCATCAAACAAACTGATCTGTTTATTGGATTCCAGATCTATCACTTTTTTCTTTTCAGCTTTAATGGTTTTAAAATCATCATTCTCAAAACCAGTAGCGATAATGGTTACCCGAATACTTTCTCCCAGATCAGGATCAATACCATGGCCGAATATCACCTCCGCCTCTTCACCAGCTTTCTCCTGGATGTATTCAATGATATCAGTCAGTTCATCCATTTGCAACTCCGCCTGCTCCCCGGAAATGATAGACAACAGGATCTTTTCAGCCCCATGGATATCTTTATTGTTAAGCAATGGAGAAGATATAGCTTCTTCGGCAGCTCTTTTGGCCCGGTTTTCTCCTTCTGTTTTGGCTGATCCCATTACTGCCGCCCCGGATTCCTTCATCACGGTTTTTACATCTTCAAAGTCTACATTGACATAGCCAGGCACGGTAATGATTTCAGCTATACCTTTGGCTGCAGTGGTCAAAATATTATCAGCCTGGGCGAAGGCAGCCCGAATCGGCAGGTTCCCATAAATCTCTCTTAATTTGTCATTTAAAATGACCAATACCGTATCACAACTTTCCCGCAGGTCGTCGATACCAGCCTGGGCCGCCCTGGTCTTCTTTTTGCCTTCAAAAGCAAATGGAGCGGTGACAATACCTACGGTTAAAATATCCAGTTCCTTGGCTACTTTGGCAATCACCGGTGCAGCCCCAGTTCCGGTGCCGCCACCCATTCCGGCGGTTATGAATACCATTTTAGTGCTGTCACTTAACAGGTCCCTGATCTCTTCCTTGCTCTCAAGGGCAGCCTGCTTGCCTTTTTCCGGATTGGCTCCTGCCCCCAGGCCACTGGTAAGATTTACTCCGATTTGTAGCCGGTTCGGCACCGGACTGCTTTTCAGGGCCTGTGAATCGGTATTGCACACCACGAATTCCACATCCTTGATGCCCTGATTAAACATGTGATTGACTGCATTACTTCCGCCACCACCTACACCAATTACTTTGATGATCGATTTGTGGTGCTTTGGAATTTCAAATTTATAAGAATTTTCTCCCATAGTTGTAATTGTTTTATGGTTCAACAAAGTCTCTTCATATTAATTAATAATCCTGTTCCTCATCTACGTCATCAATCAAAAGTCCCTTGGTCCGGTCAATGATCCTTCTGAAAAAATCGCTTCCCTGACGGTCTTTTTTGATCCTGTTTTTATTGGAAACCTGCTCCCGATTGAGTTTGTAGCGATTCTCCCGATCATCTATAGCCCTGAAACCTGACAGCACTAACCCTACTGAAGTAGCGTACATGGGTGTTTTTACGGCTTCGATCTTGCTCTTACCCAGGTGTTCATTGGGATAACCGATCCGGCAATCCAGGCCTGTCATAAATTCAAATAGCTGTTTGGAGTACTGCATTTGGGCACCGCCTCCGGTAATGACAATTCCTCCGGCAATTTTTCCTTCATATCCGGAAGTTATGATCTCTGTATGCACCAGTTCAATGATCTCTTCCATTCTGGCTTCAATGATATAAGCCAGGTTTTTAATGGAGATTTCCTTAGGTGCCCTGTGTTTCAAGCCAGGTATGGAAACAATTTCATTGGGGTTAGCCTCCTTGGCAATGGCTTTACCAAACTTGGTCTTCAGCAATTCGGCCTGGTGCTGCATCACCATGCATCCCTGTTTGATATCTGAGGTGATGATATTTCCTCCAAAAGGTATTACAGCTGTATGGCGAATAATATTGTCATGGAAAATGGCAATATCTGTGGTACCACCTCCAATATCTACCAGGCAAACACCTGCTTCTTTTTCTTCATCACTCAATACTGCAAGGCTGGAAGCCAATGGTTCCAGGATCAGGTTTTCAATGTCCAGACCGGCCCGTCGCACACATTTATTGACATTGCTGATGGCATTGGTCTGGGCGGTGATCACATGAAAATCAGCCTCAAGTTTCACCCCGGTCATGCCCACCGGATCTTTGATCCCCTCTTCATAATCTACGATATAATCCTGTGGCATCACATGTATGATCTCACTGCCAGGCGGAATTACGATCTTATACATATCATTAGTCAGGCGATTTACATCTTCCACTGTGATCTCATCATCAGTAGTATCCCGGGTAATAGATCCATGCTGGATAGCACTTTTGATATGCTGCCCGGCAATACCCACATTCACCACCCTGATATTGATCCCGGACTGGTTTTCAGCCTCCCGGATAGCCTTTTCTATACCCTGAATGGTTTTATCAATGTTGGTGACAATTCCTCTGATTACTCCATCGGAAACAGCTTTACCCATGCCCAGCACTTCAAGTTTGCCGTATTCATTTTTACGGCCAACAATTGCACAAATTTTGGTAGTTCCAATATCTAGTCCGACAACAATTTTATCTTTTTCCATAGCTTCTATTTTAATCGCAAATAATTTGATCTTTAAATTTCAGGTTCACGGTGTTATAATGATTCCAGCCTTTATGGGGAAGAATCTGCTTCAGGAAAATATTCAACTTTCTGAATTTTTCTTCTATATCCTGAGGCTGTCCAAAAATGATTTTCTGTTTTCCAAGCTGGGGCAGAAAAATAATTCCCCCTTTGGCATCGATTTCGATTTCTGCAATTTCAGCTTTCCAGAATTTATCCTGCTCTATATAGGAAAGCAGCTCAAGGTAAGCCAAACCACGATTTGACTGATTCAGTCCATCCTTAATGAGCTTCTTCACATATGGCCCCCGCAGGATGACCACTCGTGCAGTATAGCGGTCTGAAACAGGCAGGACATCCCCTTCCTGACTAATATATGCATCTGGCCCATCTGTTTGGGATATTCGGGCTAAAGGTCGATTTTGAGCAATGTTTACAATTAAATTACCTTTCAAATCCCGGTACACTTCTGCATCTTTTACAAATTTGTGCTCTTTTACTTTTAATTCCAGCTGCTTTAAGTTCAGTTCATCCAACTCCCGGCCCTTTATCACCAGGCTGCCTCCCTCCGTTAAAAGATCCATGACATCCTTATCATTGATAAAGTAGTTTTCATACTGATTCTGGATCTGGATAATTATCTTTTGGCAAACCTTGTATTCCTGACGCTTTTCCACCAGACCAATAGAAGCAAACAGGATGATTGCAACTAAAATTGCCTGCAAAGATTTTCCCAGGTTTTCTGATATTTTTAATTTAAACCGCTTCATATCCTCCTTCCTTTTGGCTTAACAAAGTATTAATTTCCGGCACCAGTTTATCTATATCCCCAGCTCCTAAAGTGACCAATACCTGTACATCAAAGCGGCTGAGCAAGCCTTTTAGATTTTCCTTTTTGACCAGCATTTTTTGCCGGGTATCCACTTTATCATAGATCAACTTGGCAGTCACTTCAGGAATTGGCTCTTCCCGGGCCGGATAAATATCCAGCAGTATTACATCATCGGCCAGGCTCAGACTTTGACCAAATTCTTCAGCAAAATCCCTGGTCCTTGAAAATAAGTGAGGCTGAAAAATGGTCATGATCCTTTTCCCCTGATGTAAGGCCCGCACAGATTTTAGCAGGGCTGTGATCTCTACCGGGTGATGGGCGTAATCATCAATAAATACCAAACCGGCTGTATTAATAATGTATTCAAACCGCCTTTTCACGCCCCTGAATTCAGCCAGGCTCTGACTGATCATATCAGGCTCTATACCAACAGACAGACAGGCAACAATGGCTGCCACTGCATTTTCAATATTATGAAATCCAGGTATGGCCAATCGAATATTTCTTATTTCCTGATCATGGTCGAAATAGTCAAACACAAACTGATTTTCTTCCACCCTGATACTGGTGGCAAAAGCCTGAGCCTGCTGAAGATCATATTTAATCAGTTCAAGATTTTCTACTCCGTCATCAATCAGATCGTCAGCGATGGAGGATTTAATGATCAGCTTACCGCCCGGTTTGATTTGTCCAATAAAATCTTTAAACGACCGGGTCAGGTTGTGCTTATCGCCATAAATATCCAAATGATCTGCATCGGCTGAAGTGATGATGGCCAGGTCAGGATAAAGATTTAAAAAAGAACGATCATATTCGTCAGCTTCAGCCACTACCAAAGCCTGCTCATTCATCTCACCCTGCAATACCAGGTTGGAATTAAATTTCTGGGTGATCCCCCCCAGAAAGGCGGCCATATTCCTTCCGGCATCATATAGGATCTGAGCGATCATACTGGAGGTAGTGGTTTTGCCATGTGTACCTGCAACGGCAATGGTAAAGTATTCGCGGCTGATCCTACCCAATACCTGGGCTCTTTTTTGTATTTCAAAGCCTTTTTTCTGAAAAAACTGAAGCTGAGGGTGATCAGATGGAATAGCAGGCGTATAAACCACCAGGACCTTTTCTTTATTGTCCCTGACAAAGGCTGGCAAAGATTCCACCTTGTCCTCAAAGGTCACTTTTATACCTTCCTGTTGCAGCTGATCAGTAAGCTGAGTGGGAGTTCGGTCGTATCCTGAAACTTCATGTCCTTTGTGACTGAACCATCGGGCCAAAGCACTCATACCTATACCCCCAATACCCAAAAAGTAGATCCTATGGTTCTTTGACAGTTTCATTTTAATATCTTTACAATTTCATTTACAATTTCTTCTGCCGCCTTTGGACGGGCCAATTGGGCAATTTGCCGACTCAATTGCTGTTGCTCATTTTCATCATTCAGCAGTTTTATAGCCTGATCCACCAGAATTTGAGGAGCTTCCTTGTCCTTTACGATCCAGGCTGCACCTTTTTGCTCTAAAGCCAGGGCATTTTTAGTTTGATGGTCCTCCGCCACATTAGGAGAAGGCACGAAAATGGTTGGTTTGGCGGCCAAACAAAGCTCCGAAACAGATAGTGCCCCAGCCCGTGAGATCACTACATCGGCTGCAGCATAGGCCAGGTCCATTTCCCTTAAAAACTCCAGTAACCTGACCTGGGAAAGATCATGGTTTTTCATTTTTTCCTGGTAATCCCTGAAATAATACCTGCCGGTTTGCCAGATCACCTGTATATCTTGATCAACTAATGTAGAGAAATGAGCTTCCAGGCTTTGATTCAGGGTGCGAGCGCCTAAACTTCCTCCAATGATTAATAATACCTTCTTATCCTCGCTAAACTTGAAAAACTCAAGCGCCCTGGCTCTTTTAGCAGGCAAATCAGCAATATCCTTCCTCACAGGATTTCCGGTAAATATAATTTTATCAGCCGGAAAGAAACGGTCCATATGATCATGAGCCACACAAATTTTGCTGGCTCTGCCTGCCAATAACTTATTGGTAATTCCGGGATAGGAATTCTGTTCCTGAATAAGAGAGGGAATGCCTCTGCGTGAAGCAACAAACAACAAGGGACCGCTGGCATAGCCACCTACTCCCACAGCTGCATCAGGTTTGAAATCACGGATGATCTTTCCTGCTTTTTGTAAACTTGAAAGCACTTTGAAAGGAAAGGAAAGGTTGTCCAGGCTGATCTTTCGCTGTAATCCGCTGATCCATAACCCTTTAATCGGATAACCTGATTCCGGTACTTTCTCCATTTCCATCCTGCCCCTGGCTCCCACGAAAAGGATCTCAGCCTCAGGAAACTTCTCCCTGAACTTATCAGCAATAGCTATCGCGGGATAAATGTGTCCCCCGGTTCCTCCTCCACTGATAATTAATCGATATGGTCGTATCTGTGCAATAATTCTATTATTTATGGTTGTTAAGCTGCTTTGGCAACATTATGGTCTTTTTCTAATTTGAAATTCATTTCGCTTTCAGTACTGCGGCTGACGCTTAATATAATACCGATCGACAGTCCGGTAAAAAGCAGGGAAGTTCCTCCCATACTGATCATGGGCAAAGGTAATCCTGTAATAGGCCCCAGCCCCACTACCACGGCCATATTGATCAATGCCTGTAATACGATGGCAAAGCTTAGCCCGGCCGACAAAAGTCCTCCAAATGCTTTTTCACTTCGTGCTGCTACCCTCATGCCCCGGTATAGCAAGATCAGATACAAAAGCAACACAAAGCCACCTCCTACCAGGCCATATTCTTCAATGATTATGGCATAGATGAAGTCATCATAAGAGTTTGGTAAAAAATTACGCTGATCACTCTGTCCCGGCCCCTTACCGGTGAGTCCACCCGTGGCAATGGCTATATAGCTTTGTTTGGCCTGAAATTCTATTTCATCTTTATTAAAAAAATCCTCAATACGACTGATCACTGTTTCGCCCCTTTGCCCAATCGAATAGGCTACCCCACCAGCTAAAGCTCCCACAAATACCAGCATTATCAAATATTTTAATGGAACCCTGCCTATGAAAAGTAATAAAAGACAGGTGACAAACAGCAGGATGGCCGAACTGAAATTGGTCATGGCGATCAAACCGCAAATCAAGCCGCACCAGATCAGCATTGGGATCAGTGAATCCTTGAAATCCTTGATGTTTTGTTGTCTTTTGGCTAACATGCTGGCCAGGTTGGCAATAAGGGCCAATTTAGCCAGGTCCATGGGTTGAAATGCCTGGTTGATAATGGGTATTGTAATGGAACGAGATGCATCATTAAAATTTGTACCAAATTTCCAGGCTATAAACAGTAAGGGAACAGAAAAAATCAGGGCTAATCTTGACAGGGAGGAATAATACCTGTAATCAATCTTATGGGCAAACCACATAGCGCCGATGGCCAGGGCTACCAGGAAAGAATGTTTGACCAGGTAATGCTCGGTGTTACCTTGCATCATTTTGTAGGCTAGGCTTCCAGTGGCGCTGTATACTACCAGTATTCCAAAAATGGATAAAGCAAAGATCACTAACCAGATAATCGGATCTCCTTTAAAATTTCTATAAAACCATTCCTTAGTCATAACACGGTATTTAAATTGCCTTACTATTTTTCAATTTTAAAACAGCCTGTTTAAATTGATCGCCCCGGTCTTCATAATTTTTGAAAAGATCAAAGCTGGCACACGCCGGAGAAAGAATGACCGTATCACCGGGCAGAGCCAGGGCCAGGGCGGCTTCCACTGCCTGATCTGCCCGACTGGTTTCTACCAGGTCCGGATAGTTACTGCCAAAAGCCCGCACAATCTTTTGATTATCAAGACCTAAGCACACTATTTTTTTTACTTTTTGGGTGACCAGATGGTGGATTTTTTCATAATCATTTCCTTTATCCTGTCCTCCCACTATCCAAACAACTGGTTTGGAAAAACTTTCCAGGGCATAAAAAACAGCATCAATATTGGTAGCTTTGGAATCATTAATGAAATTCACACCATTGACCTGCCCTACCCATTCCATACGGTGAGCTGCATTTTTGAAGCTGGCCAGGCCGGAAATTATCTCCTCCCTGGATAGACCTAAAAGTCCGGCTGTTGAAATAGCAGCCATACTGTTTACCAGGTTATGCTTTCCTTTTAAGGTCAAGGCCTTATCTTCAATTTGCCAATGCTGATCCTTATACCGGAAATGCATAAGATGATCCTGGTAAAAAGCACCGGGAGATACTTCATTTTGCAGAGATAATGGAAACAACTTTGCTTTAATCTGCCTTTCTGAAAGCGCTTTATTTATATTTGGATCATCTATAAAATGAATAAAGGTATCCCGGTTGGTCATTTGCTGTACCGACCTGAATTTGGCATTGATATAAAGCTCCATCTGGTTTTCATAGCGATCCAGGTGATCCGGGGTGATATTCAACAATACAGCAATGTCTGCCTTAAACCCGTACATATCATCCAGTTGAAAACTGCTAACTTCCAGCACATAATATTCATAGCTATCTTCGATCACCATACGGGCAAAGCTGTTCCCTACATTACCCCCCACCCCTACATTTAAACCTGCCTGACGTAATAAATGATAAGTCAACAGGGTGGTAGTAGTTTTGCCATTGGTACCGGTGATCAGAATAATTTTGGCATCGGTAAACCTGAAGGCAAATTCAAGTTCAGAAATGACCGGGATATTTTTATGTCTGATCATTTGTATGACAGGGGTTTTTTCCGGGATTCCCGGACTCTTTACCACCTCATCAGCTGCCAAAATTAAAGATTCTGTATGCTGTCCTGATTCAAATTGAATTTGTTCCTGTTCAAGCAGCTTCCGATAATTTGGCTTTATAGTGCCCTGGTCTGAAACAAACACATCATACCCTCTGGCTTTGCCCAGCAAGGCAGCCCCAATCCCACTTTCTCCAGCACCAAGTATGACAAGTTTTTTCATTCTTTCACTTTATTTAGTAATCCATTCATATTCCCTTCTATCTTAATTTTAAGGTAGCCAGGGAAAAAATAGCTAGCAGGATTCCCACAATCCAAAACCTGGTTACTATTTTAGCCTCATGTAAATTTTTCTTCTGATAATGATGGTGAAGGGGCGCCATCAAAAAGATCCGCCTGCCTTCTCCGAATTTCTTTTTGGTATATCTGAAATAGCTTACCTGTATAATTACCGATATATTTTCGATCAGAAATATGCCGCACAAAATAGGGATCAGCAACTCCTTGCGAATGGTTAAAGCCAGCACTGCAATGATTGCTCCCAGGGAAAGACTGCCGGTATCACCCATAAAAACCTGGGCCGGATAGGTATTGTACCACAAAAAGCCAACACAAGCCCCCACAAAAGCAGTACAAAAAATCGTGAGTTCTCCCGATCTGGGAATGTACATGATGTTCAGATAGTCTGATGCGATTACGTTACCTGACAGCCAGGCAAATATGGCCAGGGTTAATCCGATGATGGCTGAGGTGCCGGCAGCCAATCCGTCAATACCATCGGTAATATTGGCCCCATTGGAAACGGCCATAACAATAATGATCACAATCGGTATATATACCAGGTAGGAAAACTGATCATCCAGGAAAAACAGCAGTTCTTCGTAATTAAATTCATTGTTTTTGAAAAAAGGTATGGTCGTCTTCATGGATTTCACGTCTACATATTCATATCCTTCCACTATTTCCCCGTGTACTACAGAAAAAGTGTCCTGAAATTGTCTCACCACTACATCATCATTGAAAAATAAGGTCAGCCCCACAATTAAGCCTAATCCGATCTGTCCCACGATCTTAAATCTTCCGGCCAGTCCTTTTTTATCTTTTTTAAACACCTTGATATAGTCGTCCATAAAACCTACCATTCCCATCCATAAAGTGGAAATCAACATCAGGATAATATAAATATTGTCCAGTTTGGCAAATAGCAAAGTGGGCACAACGATGGCAGCAATTATTATGATCCCACCCATGGTTGGAGTTCCTGCTTTTTCAATTTGTCCCTGCAGACCCAGATCCCTGATGGACTCTCCCACCTGTTTTTTACGCAGCAAATTAATCAGATTCTTGCCAAAAGTGATGGTAATTAAAAGGGAAAGCGTGGCAGCCATTCCAGCCCGGAAAGAAATAAACTGGAAAACCTGTGCCCCCATCAGGTTAAACTCCTGGTCCAGATATGTAAACAGATAGTATAACATCAGCCAAACATTAGATTTAACATTTCACTTAAAATTTCCCGGTCATCAAAAGGATGTTTTACTCCTTTAATTTCCTGATAGGTTTCATGTCCTTTTCCTGCCACCAGGATGATATCATGATCAGAGGCCAGGGAACAGGCGGTTTTTATAGCCTCCCTTCGATCAATTATTTCCAGCACTTTTTTAAAATTGCTGGCACTCACTCCTGCCCTCATATCTTCAATGATCTTAGCAGGATCTTCGTGGCGGGGATTATCCGAGGTCATTATTACCCGGTTACTATAATTACAAGCTATACCAGCCATTTCCGGTCGTTTTCCTTTATCCCGGTTTCCTCCGCATCCTACTACCGTAATGACCTGTTCATTGCCTGTTCGAAGTATATTAATGGTTTTTAAAACATTTTCCAGGGCATCCGGCGTATGGGCATAATCCACAATGGCGGTTATGTTAGAGCGGGAATTCACCTGCTCAAATCTACCGGAAGCTCCTTTGAGACTGGATAATTCGGTCAGAACCTCATCAGGGTATTCATCCAGCAACACAGCCGTACCATATACTGCCAAAATATTATAGGCATTAAAATCACCTATCAGTTGAAACCAGGCCATTACATTTTCTATATCCAATTCCAGTCCCTGTAGGGTGTTGGATACAATTTTGGCCTTGAAATTACTCATGGTTTTAAGGCCAAAATTCCTTTTGGCTGCCTTGGTGTTCTGCACCATGACCTCGCTTCGCTTATCATCTGCATTGACCAGGGCAAAAGCCGAAGAGGGTAAATCATCAAAAAGCTTCTTTTTTGCTTTAATATAGGCATCAAAAGTCTGATGGTAGTCCAGGTGATCACGCGAGATGTTGGTAAATACAGCTACTTTAAATTCAAGTCCGGTAATCCGTTCCTGCACGATGGCATGTGAACTGGCTTCCATAAAACAATGGGTGCAACCGGCCTTTACCATCCGGTCCAACAACTGATTGATCTGAATAGCATCAGGAGTGGTATGGGTGGAGGGTATAATTTCTTCGTTGATCTTGTTTTCCACGGTGGACAACATCCCAACATTATAGCCAAGCTTACGGAAAAGCTGATGAAGCAGCGTAACCACGGTGGTTTTTCCATTAGTTCCTGTGACACCAACCAGGTTGAGCCGGGCTGATGGATTGCCATAATAATTGGATGCCGCTACAGCCAGGGCTTTTGCACTGTTTTCCACCTGGATAAAAACCACATTTTCGGGCCAGGAGGCAGGCATTTTTTCTACCATCACCGCTGCTGCCCCCTTTTCCAGGGCCTGTTCGATATAATCGTGTCCATCTGCCTGAGTACCGGTCAAGGCAATAAAAAGGCTTCCTTCTTCCACCTGCCTGGAATCAAAGCAGATATTCTTTACCTCCAGATCAGTTTTGCCGGTTACTGATAAGAGAGATACCTTGTACAATATTTCTTTTAAGTTGGCCATTCTTTTAATTTAAGTTCAATAGTACTACCTTTAATTGCTTTTTCTCCAGGGTTTCGGGACTGGGAAACAATCCTTCCCTCTCCTCGATAGAGAACCCTTAACCCCTGATTTTCAAGCAAATATATGGCATCTCTCAGTCTCATGCCTTTTACATCAGGCACAAATCCGGATTTTATTTCCTGTGATTCCCACTGAATGGAATTTTTATCAATTCTGGCTTTTACCCATTCTTCATTGTCACTGGCGTGGTTAGAAATACCCAGTTCATTACATATGGTAGACAACTCCTGCCTAAATCCTGACTGAATTACCGGAAAAACCTGCTGCTGCTGTGATTCCAGGTTAATTTCGGCATGCATCTGAATATCCTGGGAATAGATCTTATCAGCAATCATCTTAAAGACAGGGGCTGCCACATCGCTGCCGTACTGGTAATTATTTTGGGGATTATCTATCACCACTATACAGCTGTATTTGGGTTGATCGGCCGGAAAATAGCCGGCAAACGAAGTATAATAATTACGGCTATATCCTCCTCCTTCTTTTACTTTCTGGGCAGTTCCGGTTTTACCGGCAATTTTATAATGGGCATCCCTTATATTGGCTGCGGTACCTCGTTCTATCACTCCTTCCAACAGTTCTTTCACTTTATGCAATGTTTCCGGGCTGCATATCTGCGGGTTAATCACTACAGGTTCAAATTCTTTAATAATTTTATCTGCTTTTTTCTGGGATTTAACAATGATAGGCTGGATCATTTTACCATCATTTGCCACGGCATTGAAAAGGGTAAGAATTTGTAAAGGGGTTAATTTTAATTCATAGCCTATTGACATCCAAGGCAAAGAAGTGCCACTCCAGGATTTATCTTCCGGAGTTTTGATATAGGGAACGCCCTCACCGATCATTTGGAAACCCAGGGGGTGATACAGGCCCAGTGATTTGATATAATCAATAAATCTTTCAGGATGCAAACCGAAATGGTCATGTACCATTTTAGAAATTGCAATATTAGATGACTTTTCAAACGCCTGTTTGACGGTAATGGTGCCAAACCCCCCATATTTATGGTCTACCATGACCCGGTCATAAAACCGATACCTTCCTTTGCCCGTATCAATACTGTCTGTCAGCTGGATAGGCGTATCTTCCAGTAAGGCAATAATAGACATCAACTTAAAAGTGGAGCCTGGTTCGGTTAACCCCTGGCTTCCTACTGCATAATTATACCTTTCGGCATAATAATTATTACTTTTGCTCAGATTGGAAATGGCTTTGATCTCCCCGGTTTGCACTTCCATCACCACCACACAACCATAATCGGCATTATGATCTTGCAGTGCAGCTAATAGCGCGGATTCAGTCACATCCTGAATATTGACATCTATTGTGGTCACAATATCATAACCATCAACAGGAGGCACTTCTGATCCGTCATAAATAGGTCGCCAGTTGGATCCATACATTTTTTGGTATAAAGCCTTCCCGTCTTTTCCGGCCAGTAAATTATTGAAGCTGTACTCCAGCCCGGCTCCGTATTGATTCTGGTTAAGATATCCTATCGTCCTGAAAGCCAGATATTTAAATGGCTTAAACCTTTTATTGATCTTTTCAAATATGATGCCCCCTTTTAAGCGACCTTCCCGGAAGATTGGCCAATTACTCATCATCTTCTTATCCTGATATTTTACCAGTGCTTTACTCAGGATAATATATTGTCTCCCACTGATCCGGGCATTATTAATTTTTCTTTTGTAATATTCCTTGCTCCCATCAAACTTTCGGGACAGCAAATAAGCCAGGGAATCCAGACCATTGGCATAGATATCCTCACTGGCCACTGTGGGATCAAATGCCACCCGGTATTCAGGTAAGGAGGTAGCCAGTAAACTCCCATTGTTGGAATAGATATTTCCTCTGGTAGCTTCCACCTGGCGATACTGTAAACTGATCATTTTGGCAATTTCATTCCATTTTTCTCCTTCCCAGTACTGGATCCTGGAGATCTTTCCAATCACCAGCAATCCGAATACAAACATGACCAGAAAGGCCAGTCTTACCCTTAGCAATATGGACTTTTTAATATTCACCTTTTTTTAAAACAATTTTATATGGTGGTTCCAGACTTTCTTCCAAACCTATCTTAATTACTTTTTTGGCCACTTCAGACTGCTTGCTGTCAAACATATAATCAGCTTTTAGTGAAGTATAATCAGCTCTGAGCTCTTCTACCTCCACCTCCAGCCGATTGATCTTCCTGATGGTTTTTTCAGCATGATGATTATTTCCAATATAAAAAATGGCTACTGCGGTCAGAAATAAAATATAGGGGAAAAACCTCAACGGTAAACCCTGCTCAGCTAAACCATGCAAGCTGATCACTTTGTCCAGCAATGAAAAAATGCTATTACCGTTATTACCTTTTTTAATTTTATAGCTGTTGCTAATCATTTGCTATCAATTTTTCTGCTATTCTCAATTTGGCACTTCTGGCCCTTTTATTCCTGGCTATTTCAGCCTCACTGGCTACAATCGGCTTTCGATTCACCGGTTGAAACGGGCGGATCAGGTTTCCAAAAAAATCCTTTTCTTCCTTACCGGTTAAATTGCCTTTTAACATAAAATTTTTCACCATCCGGTCTTCCAGGGAATGATAAGATATCAGGGATAAACGTCCTCCTGGCTTAATGAGCTGGCTGGCCTGGAGCAACATATCCTCAATGGCTTTTAGCTCCTGATTCACCTCAATCCTGATAGCCTGAAACACCTGGGCTAAATATTTGGCCAACCGCCCTTTGGGTGCAAACGGGTCTAAAATCCTGGTCAGATCCGTGGTGGTGATGATCTTCTGTTTGGCCCGGGCAGAAACAATAGCCAGAGCCAGAGTACGGGCATTCTTTACTTCACCATACATGCCCAAGATCTTATGCAATGATTTTTCATCATATTCATTCACTACTTTTGCTGCAGTGAGCTTGTCATTGCTATTCATTCTCATATCGAGTTGACCTTCATACCGGGATGAAAATCCACGCCGGGCCTGATCAATCTGATGGGAAGAAACACCGAAATCACCTAAGATCCCATCAACCTGAGTCACCTTATGCGATTTTAAATACTGCTTCACATATCTAAAATTGGCTGAAATAAATGTAAAAGAACGATGATTTATTTTTTCTGCATTTAGCCTGGCTTCCTGATCCTGGTCAAATGCAAATAAATGTCCGTTTGTCAGTCTTTTCAGAATTTCACCAGCATGTCCTCCACCGCCAAAAGTCAGGTCCACATAAACTCCCTGAGGTTTAATTAACAAGCCATCCACGCTTTCTTTCAGCAATACAGGTTCATGAAATTCATCTGTCATTCTGGTTTAAAATTTTAAGTGCTTTTCAGCCAGGGCTGAAAACTCTTTGGCGTCTTTTATTAAAAATTCATCATACAGATCCGGATTCCAGATTTCCACCCGATTTCCCAACCCTACCACCACAACCTCTTTTTCTAATTGTGCATATCTGGCCATAGATTTGGGAATCAGAAAACGCCCCATATTATCCAACTCAATTGTTGTATTGCCCCTGAAAAAATTTCTCTGTAAAGTCCGGAATTCTTCGTTAAATTCATTTAGTCCGGATATCCGGGAATAAATTTTATTGAATTCAACTTTGGGATAAATTACCAGACAAGGTTCAAATCCACGTCTCAAAACGATCGTATTACCCGACGATTCAGGTAGTTGCGCTTTGATCTTGGCCGGCAAAACCAACCTTCCCTTGGCGTCTATTTTACATTCATACTCGCTTTGAAAACCGGACATGGGGCAACTTTACCAAAAATAGTGATCACTGATACAAATATAGATATTCAACAGGAAAAATCAACCACAATTTCCCACTTTTTTCCACATCTTATTAATTTCAACGTAACCGGGGGTTAATTGTTTCTCCACATCTTTCCACATAGGCTTTAAAAGGACTTTAAAGCTATAAAAAATCAGGCTCATGGGTGGAATGGGTTATAATCCACCATACAAACTTAAGCATAAAATTGACTTTTAAGCCATCTGAATCAACCTTTTACACAAACCCGTGGGAAAAAGTGGGATAAAAATCCAGTAAAACACTAACAAATTGATTGATCTTGTTATAAATATAAATTATATTATTTTTGGCAGTTTACAGAAAGCAGGGGTCCAAATCTGATTGAAAATGAAAATAAATATTACATATTTAAATACTAAGTGGCTATATTTCAACCTGTTCATCTTATTATTATCCTGTGATAGCGATAAAGACCACCAGGACAAATCCATTCTTCAAGGTGAATGGCGGGGCTTGCTTCGGATCCAGGGGCAGCAGCTTCCTTTTATATTTGAATTAAGTGAGGAAGCAGGGCAATACCAGGTAACCCTGATCAATGGCGTGGAAAGAATTCCCATAGATTCTGTAGAAAAAGATCAGGATTCCATATACATTCCAATGCATGTATTTGACGCAACTATAGTAGCCAGGGTTATTGATTCCACCATGGAGGGCTATTGGATCAAGCATTACATAGAAGATTATAAGGTGCCATTCCGGGCCGGCTACAAGCCAAAGGGTCGGTTTATCAAACCAGATCAGGAAACCCAACTGAACCTTTCAGGAGAATGGGCCGTGATATTCCGGGACGGACAGGATTCTACAGAGGCTAAAGGTATTTTTGAGCAAAATGAGGATCACTTGACCGGAACATTTCTTACTCCTACCGGGGATTACCGGTTTCTGGAAGGTATAATATCGGGAGACTCTATCTGGTTGAGTGCCTTTAACGGAACATCAGCCTACTTATTCAAAGCTGCTGCAAGTCAGCCTGACATCCTGGAAGGAACTTTTTATTCGGGCAAGACCGGGTTCTCCCGCTGGAAAGCCTATCGCAACCGCCAGGCCCGGCTACCTGACCCCAATGAAATGACCAGCTTGGTTTCGGATCAGCAAATTCATTTTAATTTCCCTGACCTGAGCGGACAAATAATCTCCTCCTCTGATGAGCAATTCAGGGGTAAGCCTATGATCATCCAGATCCTGGGATCCTGGTGTCCCAACTGTATGGATGAAACTGCATTTCTGGCCAAATGGTACAAACAACAAGATAAATATGATATTTCCGTTGTTGGTCTAGCTTTTGAAAGAAAGAATGATTTTAGCTATGCCCGGAAACTATTGACTCGTTTTAAACAAAAATATCAGGTAACCTATCCCATACTTTTTGCAGGCTCCAAAGAAAAGGAAAACCTGAAGCAGGCATTTCCCATGATAGACCAGGTCCTGGCTTTTCCCACTACTATTTTTGTGGACAGCCAGGGAAATATCCGACAAATCCATACCGGTTTTAGCGGACCTGGCACAGGTAAATATTTTGAAGAATTTAAAGTAAACTTTAAAAAAATGGTGAAAAAACTGCAGGAATCCTAAAGTTCAACAGTTTGTTTCTTTACAGGGATCACACCCCCAGTTAATCAGGGAATAGCGCCATTTACTGTTTTTTCGATCACTGGATGGTTTTTGAGCCATATGTCGACTGATGTAGCTGCTCACTTTCTTCATATGCTCATAATCCTGTTCAGACAATTCAGCTACATTTTTATGCTTAATACTTACTATTTTATGTCCCGATTTATGACCGATGGCTTCACCATCTCCACTATCCCAACCAACATTCTGGGATTCTTCAGTTTCCAGCCAGTTTTCTAATTCTGATGGTGCCATATTTACCTTCTCAAAAAAACGCTGACGAATTGCTTTTCTTTCATTATCATTCATGATTAAAAAATTGATGGTTTATATGAAAAATAATGGTTAAAACGGAATTGTTTTCAATTCAGCCGGTTTTTTGCCCAACGATGATATTAATCAATATCATTAGATCCTTCACAGGACATAGTACATTCCCAAAAAAAGATTTCAGAAATCACCCTATTACCAACTATCCAATACTAAAACTGGCGATAAAAAGATAAAAACCCATTTGGAAATAATGGATTTGTCAAATTACCGGCTTACCCATTGGGCCGCATTACGCAGTATTTGATGCAAAGGCTGTATGGACAATGAGGCGGTTCCATGTCCCAATAAACATTGAAATATTTTTCCTTCGCCATCTCCATAAGTGTAAGCCCAGGCCAGAGGTTCTGCTTTCCCGGTATCTTTTGAAACAGCAGTTAGCAAAGGTGGACCCACCGGAGCATCTCCTTTTTGATTGTAATACAATTCATCCTCCGTGGTAAAATCTTCCAATCCTTTGGTAATTGGATGTTTGCTGGCAATATTCACGGTAAAGGTGCCATATTTGTCGTGGCTGCTGTTCTGGCTGTGGTCCCAGGCCCTGCGGCAAATATTCCTGAATTCCGGCCAATCCGAGGACTCCGCTTCAGGTAAAGAATAGTGCCAGGCTCCATTGGCAAAATGTATCAGCAGCAACCCGCCTCCTGAATTTAAATAGTTTACGAATGCCTGTTTGGAGGATTGGCTTAAACCTTCGGGTTGCTGCCAATTGCAATAATTCAATACTAAAAAGTCAAAATCAGCAAGGTCCAGCCGTGATAAATCTTCTATTTCAGTGGATACATCCACTTGTATGGACGGATGCTCCTCCAGAGCTGCCTTGATCAATGGTGTTGTTTCCTCCCATTTATGACCGGGGTGGTGATGTCCGGTAAGAATAAGGCCCTTCAGGGGATCATTTCCAGCATAAACTCCTGGTCCCAAAGCCCATAAAATAAAAACGGCTAAAAGTATTCGAATCCTCATCATAACTCAATCATTTTTATATTTAATTAACTTTTATCCTGTTTTCCAAGCGTGATTTTATGGTCTGAATGATGATTTTGTAAAGTTCATCTCCTGATTTTTGATTTTCAATCCCATCATCTAAATTAGGGTTATCATTCACTTCAATGATCATCACTTGCCCATTTATTTCTTTAACATCAACCCCATAAAGGCCGTTCCCGATCAGTTGTGCCGCTTTGCTGGAAATGTCCATTACTTTTTTCGGCACCTCCTCCAGTGACACTGTGTCAAATAAACCTTCTATATCAGCAGTCTCAGCCATCCAGTTATAGATCTGCCAATGGTCTTTAGCCATATAATATTTACAGGCATAAAGGGGCTTTTTATCGATAAAACCTATTCTCCAATCAAATTCTGAAGGGGTATATTGCTGAGCAATGATCAGGTCAGAAGCATTCAGCATTTTATCCACTTCACTTTTAAACTCTTCGGCTGAATTCACTTTTACCACACCCTGAGAAAAGGAGGAGTCCGGCATTTTAAGCACACAGGGAAACCCTAACTGATTGGCAATCTGATCTTTATTTTCAGAATGTGTGATCAGAGTTTTGGGAGTGGGTATTTTAGCTTTGATGAGCAACTCCGCCAGATACACTTTGTTGGTACACCTAAGGATGGACTCGGGATCATCGATCACCACCAGTCCCTCGGATTGAGCCCGGCTGGCCAGCCGATAAGTATGATGGTTTACAGAAGTGGTTTCCCGGATAAACAGGGCATCAAATTCACCAATGCGGTTATAATCGTCTTTGGTAATTAATTCCACTGAAAAGCCCATACTTTCAGCTACATCCACAAATTTATTGATCGCTTTTTTGTTGGATGGTGGTGATTTTTCCTCAGGGTTCATCAGAATAGCCAGGTCATAAATGAACTTGTTTTGCTTGATGGAGGAATACCTCTTTTTATTAAAAAATTCTTTGGCTACTTTTTCTACAAAATCAAAATGATAATCCGGAATCTCATTGAAAGGTATGGGTTTAATATTCTGAATGGTCCATTTTTTATTATATATAAATTTGGCCCGCAGAAAAGGTGCCTGAAACAGTTTATATAACTCATTACTGAGAGCGTCGTAATGTTTTGAAATATTCTGCCCAAAGTAAATGCTTAAGACATATTCGTTGGATTTGATCTTTTTCAGTGTTTTTTGTACCAACAGATCCAGTTCATCAGAGATGATTTTTACTATAGCCGGTGCCTTCAGGTCCTGAATTGTCTTTATATTAGGCATGGCTTTATGCCCTCTAGCCTCGGCTAACAGGGAGACATAATATCCTTTTGACTGATAGCGGTATTGTTTACATAAATTAAAGATCCTGATATTCCTTAGATCGGCATATTTCGGATTGGTAAGATACTCTCTGGAAGAAATGATCTCCACCCCTTCAATGGATAAATTCCAATGTTTGGGATTATCTACTACAATATACTTCTGCATGTAATTTTAGAAAAACTAAAAATAAGGACGCAAATAAACATGAATTTTCAGATGAAAACGAAGATTCATTCAAAAAAATATTTATGCTGATCTAACTATTTTCAATAATATTCAGGGCTCTCACTGCCTGCTTATACAGGACCTCAACTTTTTTCCTGGGATCACCTTCCCCCAGTGTTTCCAAAGGCAGATATCCCCTATAACCTCCTTTATGAGCAATTTGCATCACCTTTAACAGATCAGTTGGCTCCGGCATATTTTCCCGGTAAACCTGTTCTTTTACCTGCCAGTTAATGGCATAAGGCACCAGCCTGGACACTTCTTCATAAGGGTCGCCCTGCCTTAAGCTGCCAATATCAAGGTGCAGGCCCAACCACTGGTGATCGGCCATTTCCAGGATCTTGATCACATGATCTGACGTTTTTATATAATCATTATGGTTTTGCAAAGCTATCAACACCCCGAATTTTTTACCATAGTCGGCACATTCCCGCAAGTCTGCTACCAGCCACTCATCCACCTGATCCTGGCTATATCCTTCAGGATGGTTCCGTCCGGCAAACACCCTGATCAGTGGGGCGCCCATTTTGGCGGATGCTTCAATCCACTGCTTGACCAGCATCACATCTTTAGCTCTTTCCTCCTGATCAGGGCTGGTAAAATTATTCCTCACCCCCGTACCACTGATATCGAGGCCCAAAACAAAGGCTCTTCTTTTAAAATCATTTATATATTCATCCGAAGGAACTTCAGGGTATCCTGGGAAATAATATCCGGTGGGGTCTACGGCTTCAAATCCTAATCTGGCACAATATTCCAGCATGTCAAACAGGCTCATTTCTCCGGATCTCAGCGGTTGGTTAAAAGAGTAGGCATTAAGACTTAATTTAAGCTTGGCCCCTCCTAGCCTTTTAAACGGATCTGGCTGGGTTGATAGATCAGCTGGATACAGGGCACAAAAAACAGCCGACATAGAGGCCTGATTCAGAAAAGATCTACGGGAAGTCTTCATGATTTTAGGATTTATTGACAAACATACCGTTTATCCATTGCAGCAAATAACTGATAATTATTACCAATATACAGCCAATTACATTATACCACAAATAACCTATGGTTAAAATCCCCTGTTCAGTAAGGTAAAAGGCCAGCATTACAATACCTTCAGCCACCAAAGCGGCGATGAATACGGCGTTGCCCCTAATCCTTTTCAAATAAAAGGCCACCAGAAAGATCCCTAATATGGTACCATAAAATAAAGAGCCAATAATATTTACAGCCTCAATCAGGTTGTCAAGCAAGGAGGCAAAAGCAGCAAAAGTAATGGCTATTAAGCCCCACATCAAGGTGAAAAGTTTGGATGATATCAGATAATGCCGGTCTGAGCCACTTTTCTTAACAGACCGCTTGTAAATATCTACGGTAGTGGTGGAAGCCAGGGCATTTAATTCTCCTGCGGTGGAAGACATGGCGGCAGAAAAAATCACAGCCAGCAACAATCCTATCATACCATGAGGCAGATATTTCATGATAAAGCTGATGAAAACATAATCAGTGTCTTGTGTTTCCAATTCAGGATCTACCTCATTGATCATTTCCACCACCTGCTCTCGTAAACCTTCAACCTGAGCCATGGTAAGGTTTACTTCTTGCTGCAACTGTTCGACCCTGTCCTGGTCTCCACTTTCAATGGCGGCCAGCATTTGCTCAATCTGCGCTTTTTTTCGGGCAAAAAGCGCATCATGCTGCTGTTCCAGGTTGTTATACGGATCATTTAATTCAGATGAATAAACCTTATCCTGTGCTGCTTTATTAAAAAACAAAGGAGGTTGGTAAAACTGATAAAACACAAAAACCAATACTCCTATAAGCAAAATAATAAACTGCATGGGGATCTTCAGCAGTCCGTTAAATATCAGGCCCAGCCGGCTTTCCCTGATCGAGCTTCCGGTAAGATATCTTTGTACCTGCGACTGATCTGTGCCAAAGTAGGACAAGAATAAAAACAAACCACCGGTAATCCCCGACCATATATTATACCGATTACTGTAATCAAATTCCCAGTCAATCAGGTTTAATTTGCCCATTTTACCAGCTACATGCATGGCTTTGTTAAAAGAAATTTCCTGGGGCAGCATATTCAGAATCACAATGCCGGCGAATATCATCCCTCCCATCATTACCACCATTTGATATTTCTGGGTTTGACTGACTGCTTTGGTCCCCCCGGATACTGTATAGATAATTACCAGCACTCCAATGAGCAAATTGGTATATATCAATGACCAGCCCAAAATAGATGATAAAATGATGGCAGGGGCATAAATGGTAATACCGGCTGCCAGACCCCGTTGTACCAGGAATAAAAATGCGGCAAGGGTACGGGTTTTCAGATCAAACCGATTTTCCAGAAATTCATAGGCTGTATACACTTTCAACCGGTAATAAATGGGCACTACCGTAATAGACAATATCACCATAGCGATAGGCAAGCCAAAATAAAATTGTACAAAACCCATTCCTGATTCATAGGCTTGTCCTGGTGTAGATAAAAAAGTGATGGCGCTGGCCTGGGTAGCCATTACGGACAATCCAATGGTCCACCATTTCATGCTTTTATCACCTAACAAAAATCC
>JBPRGG010000120.1:0-2922 GCA_051418075.1 Candidatus Cyclobacteriaceae bacterium M3_2C_046
AACTTTTTATTGAATTTAATTGAGATTTCATATCCGCCAAATAAGGTCGACTTTAGGGAGATGTCTATTAAAAAAATCCCAAACAACCTGAGCCGTGATTCAGTTATCTGATTTATTATTTTAAAGTTTTGAATCACAAAAAAAATGAAATACACCTTCCTGATAATAATGTTCCAAATTCTGATTTATGATCCTTTGTATAGCCAGGAGGTACAGGTAATCAAATTTGAAACTCTTGAAGAAATGATGGAACCAAATGCCAAAAAAGTAAAGGTTTTTAACTTTTGGGCCACCTGGTGTAAGCCTTGTATTAAAGAGATGCCTTATTTCGAAGGGCTGCATGAAAATTATGAACAGGCAGATGTTAATTTGATATCTTTTGATTTCCCTGATCAGCTTGATAGCAGGTTAAAACCGTTTGTTGCGAGGAAAAATATTCAATCGAACGTATTTTTACTCGATGAAACAGATTTCAATGCCTTTATAGATAAAATTCATCCTGACTGGTCTGGCGCGTTGCCCGCTACATTGATGATCAATGGCAGTGATGAAATATTTTTTAAAGAAGGAGCAATCGAAAAAACTGAGTTGATAAGTGCCTTTCAAAAACTGGCAAAACCTGAAGTTCAACCTTAAAATGTAAATATATTATGAAAAGTTTAGTAAAATCGTTATTTGTGGCATTGGCATTAGTCATTTCTGTTAACACTCTAATTGCTGATGGTTATGAGGTGGGGGATCAAACCAGTAGTTTTGAGCTTAAAAATGTCAGTGGTGAAATGGTGTCGCTAGCTGATTTTCCAGATGCCAAAGGTTTTATTGTGGTATTCACCTGTAACACCTGTCCATATGCCAACAAATATGAGCAGCGGATCATTGAGTTGCATCAAAAATATGCAGACCAGGGTTATCCTGTAATAGCAGTTAATCCAAACGATCCCAATAAATCTCCGGGAGATTCATTTGCTAAAATGAAAGCGAGAGCCAGTGAAAAAGATTATCCATTCCCTTATCTTGTAGATGAAAATTCTGAGCTGGCCAGGAAGTTTGGGGCATCTTATACACCCCATGTCTTTGTGCTGGACCGTAAAGCTGCAGATCAATTTACAGTAGCCTATATTGGTGCCATTGATGATAATTCAGGCGATCCATCGAAAGTTCAAAAACCCTATGTCGAAAAAGTGGTGGAAGCTATGATCGATGGACAGAAACCTCCTTACGATAAGGTAAAAGGGATTGGTTGCGGTATTAAATGGAGCTAATCTTGCAGATTTGGATTTTCAAGATCAACTTGAACTAGCTGGTTCTTAAAAATAGTGAAAAGGCATCCGGTACTTATTCCATTGTCCAGGCATCATCATGACCACCTGGTTCTTGCCCAACTTCTGAAGCATGGCAGTCCACCATATCGTGGCCTTCCGGATGATCTCAATGGCAAAATCAATTATCTTGCCAATCATTTCAGGGAAAGTCTGCTCCCTCACATGAAATTGGAGGAGCAGGTTCTCTATCCATTCATTAAAGAAAAAGTATTTTTTCTGGATGAGTTAGTAGAAGATCTTGAACGGGAACACCAGGAAATGACATTCATGTTTAATGAGATCATTGCCAATCGGGACTGGAAGGATCTTGACAGGTTAGGCACATTGCTGGAAATACACATCCGAAAAGAAGAACGGGTGCTTTTTCAAAAACTTCAGGATGAGCTACAGGTACAGGATTGGTCTGTATTAGAGGCAAAGCTGAAGCAATCAGGCAAGAATTAGCTTGAGTATATCATCCACATATTCCCGGTTGTTTGCTAACCTGGGCACTTTATTTTGTCCTCCCAGCTTGCCTCTTTCTTTCATCCACCTGAAAAATGTATCTCTTTCCACCTGGTGAATGATCGGTTGTTTCAGGGCAATATCTTTGAATCTTTTTGCATCATAATCTGAATTAATTTCCCGTAATTTTCCATCCAGCACATCCCTGAATTTATCAGCATCACTGGGGGGTTTTACAAACTCAATGATCCATTCATGACAACCTGAAGCATTTTCGTGATCAAAATACTTTGGAGCTGCAGTGAAGTTTTCAATGATGGCATCCGTAGATTCACAGGCTGCCGTAATGGCCTTTTCAGCATTTTCCACGATCACTTCTTCCCCGAATGCATTGATGAAATGCTTGGTACGACCAGATATTTTGATTCTGAAAGGAAATTTAGAAGTGAATTTGATGGTGTCGCCAATGTTGTATCGCCAAAGACCTGCATTGGTAGAAATAACCATTGCATAATTTTTATCCAGTTCCACTTCAGTTAATCCCACCGCCTTTGGATAGGGAGAACCCACTTCTTCAAAAGGAACAAATTCATAAAAAATGCCATAATCCAGCATCAACAACATTTCTTCTGAGTTTACCTGGTCCTGGATACCAAAGAATCCCTCACTGGCATTGTAAGTTTCCATGTAATGCATTCCCGGCGAAGGAATTAATTTTTTGAACAGATCTCTGTAAGGACCAAATGCTACCGCACCATGAATAAAAAGCTCAAGATCTGGCCAAATTTCAAGGATACTCTGCTTGCCTTCCTGCTCCAGTATTCTTTTGAGCAGCACGATGGTCCAGGTGGGGACGCCAGCAATGCTGGTAACATTTTCTTTAGCTGTTTCTTCAGCCATTTTTTCCAGCTTTTGTTCCCAGTTTTCCATTAAAGCAATGTCCAGGCTAGGTGTGCGGCCGATCTGAGCCCAGAGGGGCAGGTTTTTCATGATTACTGCAGAAACGTCTCCATAGCGCGAATTGGCATTCTCGTCAAACTGGTTGATTTGTTGACTGCCCCCAATCGAAAGCATTTTACCGGTAAATAATTTTGTGTCCGGATAATTATTTACATAGATCGAAAGCATATCCTTCCCGCCTTTAAAGTGGCAGTTT
>JBPRGG010000121.1:0-1211 GCA_051418075.1 Candidatus Cyclobacteriaceae bacterium M3_2C_046
TTATTTCTATTTCAAGCTGGACGAAACCATCGTGAGCTATACCGATTCCATTATTAATACCACCAAATTCCGTAATACCGGTTCCACTGATCAGCAGGGGATTGAATGGAACAGTACCATTTACCTGGTCAATGATCCTTATAAAAGCCTGACCCAGGTAAAGCTGCAAACATCCTATACCTATCATCATTTTCGGTTCAATGATTATGTCAAGGAAGGAGAGGATTTTTCCGGCAATGATCTGACCGGGGTGGCCCCGCATATTTTTGTCAGTACCCTGGACATTTACACTTCCCTGGGTTTATATGCTTACCTGACCTATAATTTTACTGATGAAATTCCCTTAAATGATGCCAACACGGTATATGCTCCGGATTATCATTTATTTGACCTGAAGCTGGGCTGGGAAAAACAATTGGAGGGCACCCGGTTGAATTTTTATGGAGGCATTAACAACCTTTTTGATCAGAAATATAGCCTGGGTAATGACCTGAATGCCTTCGGCCAGCGTTATTTTCAACCTTCTCCGGACAGGAATTATTATGTAGGGCTAAAGGTAGAGATCTAGTACCTGAATTCATTTTATATCAACTGCACTAATTCACTGGGTTTTATCACCCAATTATAGCGCAAGTGTTTTCCACTTGTGCTTTATGATCTTCAAAATAAGCATAATCATCCATTAAAAAATACCAGCTAAGTACGAAAGGTTCAAATTATGATCCCTGAAATTACCAGACGGATAAAATTATTTCCAAAGGGGAATTGATTTGAGTAGTTATTTTGAAAGATGCCAATGGAAAACACTTTCGCCATAAAACGGTAAGATCGTCATTTCAACATCAGGAGAAATCTGCCGGAGTTAAGGTAGCTGGTAATTATAAGCAGCCCCAATTATAGCGCCAATGTTTTTTACTTGTGCTATATGAGTTTAAACATTCAAAAAGTTGTATTTTAATCATTATTAATATAAATTTACCCTTTACACTACCAATAACCGCTTTTGAATCGTCTGGTCTTCATATTATTTTACCTGGCCTTATGCTACCAGGTCAGGGCCCAGCATTTGTCAGGAAACATCACTTTTCAGTCAGACCGGGACCAGCCGGTGAAAGCCGAAGCGGTTTTTTTAGCTGAACCGGTTATTATATACGTTTTAAGTGATTCCACCAATAGACCTGTTTTATTTCAGGGGTGGAAAGCCGATCAGG
>JBPRGG010000122.1:0-2472 GCA_051418075.1 Candidatus Cyclobacteriaceae bacterium M3_2C_046
AATGCTATTCCCCTCACCCAATGAATCCATTCACAACGAGAAAGACTATCATACCCAAACCGCCCAGCCAGGAAACCGACCAGAAGATCTTGTTGCCGGTACTGGTGCGCCATACACTTTTGCTGAAGTAGAGGCTGGCAATTAATGCTACTAACAAAAGCCAGGGAATGATGAAAATGAAGGACCACTGGCCGGAAAGGCCGAAAATGGCCAGGTATTGATTGGTTTCCATGGTATCCATCAGCGCCATGGCCAGCAAAGCTAAAAAACCTATGGCCAGCAGGGTGACGGCCCAGGTAGACAAGTTGGTAGACAGTGGCAATGTAACGGGCTTTTTGCGCAATTTCCTGACCAGGAATCGAACCGGAAAGTAGAAAAAACCGATAAGTAGAAGCAGTAAAAAAATGCCGGCAATGATGGCCATATTCAGGTAGTTGCCGGAGACCACTTTACCCGCCAAAGTGGAGACCCCTTTGTTGAAGGTTACTTCGGTGGCAAAACTAAGACCTTCCAGCTCATCCAGTTCGGAAAGGTTTGGCTGTTGTCCGGGCTTTGATATGTATTCCGGCATTATATTTTCAAAAGAGGCCGAGGCATCGTGGCTGCGGTCAGTCACTGTAAATTTAAAATGATTGGGAAAGTAAGCAGCCACTTTATCGGTGTTGGCAGGGGGTGTTACCGGATCGTACAAGCCATCAAAAAGTAAAATTGGGGTGTCATAAATTGTTCGCGTAGTATCGAAGGGCTGTGCCTTGATCCCCAATTCATCCCTATATATCTTTGTGAGATCGTAATGCAGTTTAGAATTGTAAAAATGATACAACCTTTCGGTAAACTCGTCTTTAAATCCATCGGCAGGCGTGTAAACTAACGACTTGTCATTTAGTTTGATAATATGCAACATATCATTTTCAATAGCAGAAAAAGTAGCCAGCAGGGCATTGGCCAATGATTGGAAAACCCATTGCTTGTCTTCTTCTACTGATTTTATCAATAAAGGCAAAACCTCCAGTCCATCTTTGAAATAGTTCAAACCAAAGGCAATAGAGATAAATGCCGAGGCATCAATTTCAATCGTTTTATCAGCTACGTCTAATATAATTGGGGATTGATCCAGTTTTTCTAATGTGGCCATGAAGGTTTCCTTTAAGTCAGGATACTGTTGCTTGCATGATGCATCTTTTTGGCAGGCATCAAAGGTCAATTGAAAGGATCTGACCATATTATTAAAATCATCCAAATCGGTCTTGACACCTTTGGGAACCAAACCACTAATGATGGCCGCTTTGACTGATTCCGGATAATGATGAATGACTGCCTGACTGTAATAGCTTCCGTAGGAATGACCTCTCAGGATAAATTGCTCATATCCTAAAGTCTTTCTCAGCATTTCAACATCATGTGCCACTGAAACTGCACTGTAAGCGGTTGGATCAATGCCTGCCTCATTCAGGGTATCCTTGCAGGCTTTTACTGCCTTAGTAACCAAAATTTTAATTTCTTCATCGGTACGATCAAAGAAGTGAGGATAATAAATTTCCAGGTCATTCAGGTTTTCACACAATGAGGGGGAGGAATGGCCACATCCACGAGGATCGAGTAAAACAATGTCTTTTTGTTCCAGAATTTTTTGGATGGGTTTCATGTTTAATAAAATTCCGGTAGCACTGGTTGCATTACCTCCCGGGCCTCCGGGTAAAAAAATGAGCGCATCCTGTTTGTCATTATTATTGCTTTGTAGAAGACTGAACGCCACCTGGATTTTTCTGCCAGTGGGCTGGTCATGGTTTTCCGGCACCGTCAAATATCCAAATTTTACTTTGTCCTGGTGCTCTTCCGGTATTTTGCCGGGAAATTCGGCCCATTCGATCTGGGCCTGGGCAGCATTCGATAAGGCCAGGGCTAATAACATCAGGTAGAAAAACCTGAGCTTCATCTTAAAGTTGATAGATGTTTTCATAAATTTTTGATTTTTTTACAGGTATTAATTTTCTGTTTTTCTGAGAAAAGAAGCTTTTAAAGCCAAAGAATATATAATTTTACTATTGTTTTTCCTTCATTATTAAGCAAATGGTCAAATGTTACTATTTAGTAACTTTCTCCTGATTTTTAAATTTAATTAATATGTTGCAAATAAATGTTATCTTCATGTTAAAATTTATTTCGGGTTAGTTCAATGACCTTATTCTTCATTGAATAATCATTAAAGGGTAGGAAAAACAGATGCCTGCTTCAATGGAAGATGCGGAAGATTTTAGAAAAAAACACTATGAAAAACTATTAGAGCCTGGACTTTAGATGAGGACAAACTCCACCAAACCGAAGTATCCAATTGTGTCAGATAACCAATCTATAGCTATAATCAGGTATTACGGGATGATGACTAGTGTGTTAATTACTAAATTCACTCACTATTTTCACCCCTCTTTTTACTTTATACTATGTTAAAATTTTCGACCGTAGCTTTGGCTA